>NZ_JBWKKY010000006.1:0-180942 GCF_056430805.1 Streptomyces sp. NPDC045955 | reverse complement strand
GTGCGGGGCGGGCACCCCCGACTCAGGACTCCGCCCAGGGCACCCCGCTCCGCGCTAGTGCGCCGCCGACTCCCAGTCCGAGCCCGCGCCCACCGAGACGCCCAGCGGGACACGGAGGTGGACGGCGCTCGCCATCTCGCGGCGGACGAGTTCCTCGGCGGCCGCCCGCTCCCCGGGAGCGATCTCCAGCACGATTTCGTCGTGGACCTGGAGCAGCATGCGGGAGGCGAGGCCGGCCTCCTTCAGCGCGCTGTCCACCTTGAGCATGGCGATCTTGACGATGTCGGCCGCCGTGCCCTGGATGGGTGCGTTGAGGGCCATCCGCTCGGCCGCCTCGCGGCGCTGGCGGTTGTCGCTGTTGAGGTCGGGGAGGTAGCGGCGGCGTCCGAAGAGCGTCGCCGTGTAGCCCGTCGCCCGGGCCTCGTCGACCGCCCGGCGCAGATAGTCCCGTACGCCGCCGAACCGCTCGAAGTAGGCGTCCATCAAGGCACGGGCCTCCGCCGCCTCGATGTTCAGCTGCTGGGACAGGCCGAAGGCCGAGAGGCCGTAGGCCAGGCCGTACGACATGGCCTTGATCTTGCGGCGCATCTCGGCGTCCACCGCGGTCGGCTCGACCGAGAAGACCTGGGAGGCGGCCGTGGTGTGCAGGTCCTCACCGGAGGTGAACGCCTCGATCAGGCCCTCGTCCTCGGAGAGGTGGGCCATGACGCGCAGCTCGATCTGGCTGTAGTCGGCCGTCATCAGGGACTCGAAGCCCTCGCCGACGACGAAGCCGCGGCGGATCGCGCGGCCCTCGTCGGTGCGGACCGGGATGTTCTGCAGGTTCGGGTCCGTCGAGGACAGGCGGCCGGTGGCGGCGACCGTCTGGTTGAACGTGGTGTGGATGCGGCCGTCCGCGGCGATGGTCTTGATCAGGCCCTCGACGGTGACGCGGAGCTTTGCCTGCTCGCGGTGGCGGAGCATGATCACCGGCAGCTCGTTGTCCGTCTGCGTGGCGAGCCAGGCGAGCGCGTCGGCGTCCGTGGTGTAGCCGGTCTTGGTCCGCTTGGTCTTGGGCAGGGCCAGCTCGCCGAAGAGGACCTCCTGGAGCTGCTTGGGCGAGCCCAGGTTGAACTCGTGCCCCGCTGCCGCGTGGGCCTCCTTCACGGCCTGCTGGACGGCGCCGGCGAACATCTGCTCCATGGCCTCCAGGTGGGGCCGGTCGGCCGCGATGCCGTGCCGCTCCATGCGGGCGAGCAGCGCGGACGTGGGCAGCTCCATCTCGCGCAGCAGGTCGGCGGCGCCGACCTCCTCCAGGCGGCTCTCGAAGGCCTCGCCCAGGTCGAGGACGGCGCGGGCCTGGATCATCAGGGCCTCGGCCTCGGCGCCCTCGTCGGCGCCGAAGGCGAGCTGCCCGTCGGCCGCGGCGGCGGGGGCCAGCTCGCGGTGCAGGTACTCCAGGGACAGCGCGTCCAGGTCGAAGGAGCGACGGCCCGGCTTGACCAGGTAGGCGGCGAGCGCCGTGTCCATGGTCACGCCCTCGACGCTCCAGCCGTGCTCGGCGAAGACCCGCATGGCGCCCTTGGCGTTGTGGAAGATCTTGGGCCGGGCGGCGTCGGCGAGCCAGGCCGCGAAGGCCCTCTCGTCGGCCTCGTCCAGCTGGGAGGGGTCGAACCAGGCGGCCGCTCCGCCGGGCGCGGCGAGCGCGACCTCGGTGACCGAGCCCGTGCCGAGCGCCCAGGCGTCGACCGTGGCGACGCCGAGGGGCCCGGTGGCGTGTTCGGTGAGCCAGCCGGTCAGCTCGCCGGTGCCGAGCACCGTGCCGTCCAGCTGCACGCCGTCCGTGCTGATGGGGGTGGTCTCGGCCTCCTCGGCGCCGGGGTCGACGGCGAAGAGCCGCTCGCGCAGGGAGGGGTTGCGGATCTCCAGGGTGTCCAGGACCATCGCGACGGCCTTGCGGTCGTAGGCGGTCCGCTCCAGGTCGGTGACGCCCTTGGGCAGCTCGACCCGGCGCTCCAGCTCCGTGAGCCGGCGGTTGAGCTTGACCGCTTCCAGGTGGTCGCGCAGATTCTGCCCGGCCTTGCCCTTGACCTCGTCCACGCGCTCCACGAGCTCCGCGAAGGAGCCGAACTGGTTGATCCACTTCGCGGCGGTCTTCTCGCCGACGCCGGGGATGCCGGGGAGGTTGTCGGAGGGGTCGCCGCGCAGGGCCGCGAAGTCGGGGTACTGCGCGGGCGTCAGACCGTACTTCTCGAAGACCTTCTCGGGGGTGAAGCGGGTCAGCTCGGAGACGCCCTTGGTCGGGTACAGCACGGTCGTGTGCTCGCTGACCAGCTGGAAGGAGTCCCGGTCGCCGGTGACGATCAGCACCTCGAAGCCCTCGGCCTCGGCCTGCGTGGCGAGGGTGGCGATGACGTCGTCGGCCTCGAAGCCGTCGACCGCGAAGCGGGCGGCACCCATCGCGTCGAGGAGCTCGCAGATCAGCTCGACCTGGCCCTTGAACTCGTCGGGGGTCTTGGAGCGGTTCGCCTTGTACTCCGTGAACTCCTGCGACCGCCAGGTCTTGCGGGAGACGTCGAAGGCGACCGCGAAGTGCGTGGGCGCCTCGTCGCGCAGCGTGTTGGCCAGCATCGACGCGAAGCCGTAGATCGCGTTCGTCGGCTGGCCCGTCGCGGTGGTGAAGTTCTCCGCGGGCAGCGCGAAGAACGCTCGGTAGGCCAGCGAGTGCCCGTCCATGAGCATCAGTCGCGGGCGGCTGCCGCCGGAGGTCTGGTCGGTCGTCTTCGATGCTGTCTCTGCCACGCCCCCGATCCTGCCACGCCCCACTGACACTCGGTCCCGGCCCCGACGCCGCGTGCGCCCGGGACGGCCGTCGCCCCGGTCCTCCCGACGCGTGCGCCCGGGACGGCCGTCGCCCCGGTCCTCCCGACGCGTGCGCCCGGGGCGGGCCGTCGCCCCGGCCCACCCCTCACGCGATGTCACCGCAGCGTGCGAGGATCGGAGACGTACCTCACAGCGCGGTCGAAGGGGAGTGTGCGATGGCGACGAAGCCGCCCAAGAGTGATCCGGTTCAGGACGCGCCGCAGGTCGCCGGACCGCAGCACGCGGCAGCGGGCCTCCCCGCGATCGGGCACACGTTGCGAGTCGCCCAACAGCAGATGGGTGTGAAGCGCACGGCGCTGACGCTGCTGAGCGTGAACCAGAAGGACGGCTTCGACTGCCCGGGCTGTGCCTGGCCGGAGCCGGAGCACCGGCACAGGGCGGAGTTCTGCGAGAACGGCGCGAAGGCCGTCGCCGAGGAGGCCACGCTGCGCCGGGTCACGCCCGAGTTCTTCGCCGCGCACCCGGTCGCCGACCTGGCCGGCCGCAGCGGCTACTGGCTGGGCCAGCAGGGCCGCCTCACCCACCCCGTGTACCTCCCCGAGGGGGGCACCCACTACGAGCCGGTGACCTGGGAGCGCGCCTTCGACATCATCGCCGAGGAGATCGCCGCCCTCGGCTCCCCCGACGAGGCCGTCTTCTACACTTCGGGCCGCACCAGCAACGAGGCCGCGTTCCTCTACCAGCTCTTCGCCCGCGAACTCGGCACGAACAACCTGCCCGACTGCTCGAACATGTGCCACGAGTCGTCCGGCTCGGCCCTGTCGGAGACGATCGGCATCGGCAAGGGCAGCGTCCTGCTGGAGGACCTCTACAAGGCCGACCTGATCATCGTCGCCGGCCAGAACCCGGGGACGAACCACCCGCGCATGCTGTCCGCCCTGGAGAAGGCCAAGGCCAACGGGGCGAGGATCATCAGCGTCAACCCGCTGCCCGAGGCGGGCCTGGAGCGCTTCAAGAACCCGCAGACCCCGCAGGGCATGCTCAAGGGCGCCGCGCTGACCGATCTGTTCCTGCAGATCCGCCTCGGCGGGGACCAGGCCCTGTTCCGTCTCCTCAACAAGCTGATCGTCGAGACGGACGGCGCGGTGGACGAGGCGTTCGTCCGGGAGCACACGCACGGCTACGAGGAGTTCGCCGAGACGGCCCGCGCGGCCGACTGGGACGAGACGCTCGCGGCGACCGGCCTGACCCGGGAGGACATCGAGAAGGCCCTTGGCATGGTCCTCACCTCCGAGCGGACCATCGTCTGCTGGGCGATGGGTCTCACCCAGCACAAGCACTCGGTGCCGACGATCAAGGAAGTGGTCAACTTCCTTCTCCTGCGCGGCAACATCGGCCGCCCGGGCGCGGGCGTGTGCCCGGTGCGCGGCCACTCGAACGTGCAGGGCGACCGCACGATGGGCATCTTCGAGCGCCCCGCCCCGGCGTTCCTGGACGCTCTGGAGAAGGAGTTCGGCTTCGCCCCGCCGCGCGAGCACGGCTACGACGTCGTACGGGCCATCCGCGCGCTGCGTGACGGCGAGGCGAAGGTCTTCTTCGCCATGGGCGGCAACTTCGTCTCCGCGTCCCCGGACACGGAGGTCACCGAGGCGGCCATGCGGCGGGCCCGGCTGACCGTGCACGTGTCGACGAAGCTGAACCGCTCGCACGCGGTCACGGGCGCGCGTGCCCTGATCCTGCCCACCCTCGGCCGTACCGAGCGGGATCTGCAGGGCAGTGGGGAGCAGTTCGTGACGGTCGAGGACTCGATGGGCATGGTGCACGCCTCCCGGGGCCGGCTGGAGCCCGCGAGCCGGCATCTGCTGTCCGAGCCGGCCATCGTCTGCCGCCTGGCCCGCCGTGTGCTGGGCGAGAACAGCGCCACGCCCTGGGAGGAGTTCGAGAAGGACTACGCGACGATCCGGGACCGCATCGCACGCGTGATCCCCGGCTTCGAGGACTTCAACGCACGCGTGGCCCGGCCCGGCGGCTTCACGCTTCCGCACGCCCCGCGTGACGAGCGCCGCTTCCCCACGGCCACCGGCAAGGCCAACTTCACCGCCGCGCCCGTGGAGTACCCGGAGCTGCCCGAGGGCCGCCTGCTGCTCCAGACGCTGCGCTCGCACGACCAGTACAACACCACGGTCTACGGCCTCGACGACCGTTACCGCGGCATCAAGAACGGCCGCCGGGTCGTGCTGGTCAACCCCGAGGACGCGCGGGCCCTGAAGCTGGCGGACGGTGATTACGTCGACCTGGTCAGCGAGTGGAAGGACGGCGTGGAGCGCAGGGCGCCGGGATTCCGCGTCGTGCACTACCCCACGGCCCGGGGCTGCGCCGCCGCGTACTACCCGGAGACCAACGTGCTGGTGCCGCTGGATGCCACGGCGGACACCAGTAACACCCCGGCCAGCAAGTCCGTCGTGGTGCGTCTGGAACAATCGGCGGCCGACTGAGCGTTTGCTCAGCCACAGTGGTAACCGCATGATCTGGACGAACGGAGACCGGGCCCCATGGGCGAGCAGCAGCATGTGAAGTTCCCGCAGGAGGTCATCGACGAGTACGCCGCGCTCGGCGTCGACCTCCTGGCCCTGTTTTCCGCGGGCCACCTCGGGACCCGGATGGGCGTCCAGATCGTCGAGGCGTCGGCGGACCGGGTGGTCGGGACGATGCCGGTCGAGGGCAACACCCAGCCTTACGGACTGCTGCACGGCGGGGCCTCCGCGGTGCTGGCCGAGACGCTGGGCTCGGTCGGCTCGATGCTGCACGGCGGCAGCTCCAAGATCGCCGTAGGTGTCGACCTGAACTGCACGCACCACCGCGGGGTGCGCTCCGGCCTCGTCACCGGTGTGGCCACGCCCGTGCACCGGGGGCGCTCGACCGCCACATACGAAATCGTCATAACGGACGAAAGCGACAAAAGGGTGTGTACGGCCCGGTTGACCTGTCTGCTGCGCGACGTGAACCCGGGCGACGAGCAGCTCATCCGCGCCGCGAGCTGACGACGTAGGGAAAACCCTGGAGGGGCGGGCGCGCTCTTGTCGCGGCCGCCCCCGCGCGCTTCACTGACGCTCCACCCCCACAGGAGAAGACCCGTCCCACCCCTAGAAGGGTTTCTCTTGACCTCCGTACGCGCCTTCGCCGTCACCGCCGCGGCCGGTGCCGCCGTGCTCGCCACCGCGCTGCCGTCCTCCGCCATCAACTCCTACAACGCGACGCCCGCCCCCGAACGCACCGAGGTCGGCGCGCTCGTGGCCACCTGGGACAACGACGGCGACCCCGCGACCCCCGACCGGGTCGACTGGGTCTGTTCCGGCACCATGATCGACGCGGACACCTTCCTGACCGCCGCGCACTGCACCTCCGACTGGCCCGACAACGTGCGGTTCTACGTGTCCCTGGACCAGGACGTGCAGTCCGGACTCGACGCGGCGGCGAAGCAGTACCCGGGCGACCCGGCCGCGCAGGCGGCAGCCGTCGCCGTCCCGGGCACCGCCCACACGCACCCCGACTATCCGGGGCCCGCCTCCGACACCCACGACATCGCGGTGATCGAACTGCCCGCCACCAAGGTCAAGGCCCGCTGGAGCTTCACCCCGGCCACCCTGCCCACCGCGAACCAGCTCGGCAGACTCGGCCCGCAGGGGCTGAACGCCACCGACTGGCTGGTCGCCGGCTACGGCACCCAGGAAGCCGTCAACGGCCCCGGCGGCCAGACCCACCCCGGCGGCGGCGTCCGCATGAAGGCACCCGTCACCTTCGACGCCCTCAACAACTCCTGGGCCCGGTTGGCGATGACCGCTCCACAGGGCAACGGAGGGGCCTGCTACGGCGACTCGGGCGGCCCCAACTTCGCCGTCATCGGCGGCAGGAGCATCCTCGCCGCCACCACCATCACCGGCGACACCCCCTGCTACGCGACCAACGTGACGTACCGCCTGGACACCCCCGGCGCCCGCGCCTTCCTCTCACCGTTCGTGAAGCTGCCGTAACCCCGCGCCCCCGGGCCCGACGGACCGCCCCGCCGCACCACGCACCTGGTGGTGCGGCGGGGCACCGCCCCCGGGCGCGGCGAGGGCACCTCCCTCGCTCTCCGGCCCCCGCAACTCCGCCCACTCGTGCCGAAGTCGGACGTCATCAGCACAGGCCCGGCCGGCCGGCTCGCCGACCGCTCCCACGATCGCCGTCGCCGCGGCCACGTTCACGTGCCTCACCACCGACGACCGGACCCCGGCTCCCGGCTCCGGCTCCCGGCTCCCGCACGAGCGAGCGGTTCAGTTCCCACCCCGCGCTTACCCGGTCCTCACCAAGCCGGCCGACAAGCCGGCCCCCCGCATCACCGCGGAGATCGCCTTTCCGCCGGGCCGGAACTCCCCCCGGACGCGGACGCTCCCCTTTCCCGGCGTAACGCTCCGTAACGCGCGCGCAATAGAACAGCACAGTTTCACCTTCGGCCGCACCCACTCCCGGGGACTCGCCCACCCCCGTTCGCGCCGCCCGCGCCCCGGTGGCCGCACGATCTCAGCCACGGCCAACCGGAAGTGCGCGTTCTCAGAATGCGGACCACGGAGAAAATCCACCAAACCCGCCGAGAGGGCCCGCCACCGAAGCCGGGCATCCATCGCGTCATAACAAGAAAGTCACAAGCCAGCCCACGCCGCTGACCCTGCCTCCACACGGGCTTAGAGTCACGGCCAGTCACCGCTCCATCGGGAGTTCGGTACCAGCGCGGCACTCACCCCCCGACCAGGGCGGGGCCTGCCTGTGAAAGGACTGATTGTGCGACAGCGTTCCTTGGTGATTCTTACCTCCGTTCTGACGACCGGAGCTCTGACTCTCACCGCCTGCGGCTCCCGAGACGACAGCGGTGACAAGAGCGGAGACAGCGGCAACGGCACCACGCTGACCATCGGCGTCGACGCCCCCCTGTCGGGTGAGAACTCCACCACCGGCCTCGGCATCCAGTACGGCGCTCAGATCGCCGTCGACGACGCCAACAAGAACAACTGGGTCCCGGGCGTGAAATTCAAGCTCAAGGCCCTGGACGACAAGGCCCAGCCCGCCACCGGCCAGTCCAACGCCACCACCTTCACCGGCGACAAGACCGCCGTCGGCGCCGTCGGCCCGCTGAACTCCGGCGTCGCCCAGACGATGCAGCAGGTCTTCGCCTCGGCCAACATGGTCCAGATCTCCCCGGCGAACACCGCCCCCGAGCTGACCCAGGGCAAGAACTGGCAGACGGACAAGAAGCGTCCGTTCAAGACGTACTTCCGTACCGCCACCACCGACGAACTCCAGGGCAGCTTCGCCGCCGGCTACGCGTACAACGGCCTCAAGAAGAAGAAGGCCTTCGTCGTCGACGACAAGCAGACCTACGGCGCCGGCCTCGCGAAGATCTTCAACGAGCAGTTCAAGAAGCTCGGCGGCAAGGTCGTCGCCACCGACCACGTCAACACCGGCGACAAGGACTTCGGCTCCCTCGTCACCAAGATCAAGAACTCCGGTGCCGACCTGCTCTACTACGGCGGCCAGTACGACGAGTCCGCGCTGATCACCAAGCAGCTCAAGGACGCCGGCGTCAAGATCCCGCTGTTCGGCGGCGACGGCATGTTCGCCTCCACCTACATCGAGGCCGCCGGCAAGGCCGCCGAGGGCGACCTCGTCACCGCCATCGGTGTCCCCGCCGACACCCTGCCCGCGGCCAAGCAGTTCATCCAGACGTACAAGGACAAGGGTTACAAGGGCGACTACGGCGCCTACGGTGCCTACGCCTACGACGCCACCACGGCCATCATCAAGGCCGTCAAGGCCGCGGCCGACGCCAACGGCGGCAAGGTGCCCAGCGACATCAACGACCTGCGCTCCAAGGTCGTCGACGGCGTCCAGAAGTCCGACTTCGAAGGCCTCACCGGCAAGGTCTCCTTCGACCAGTACGGCGACACCACCAACAAGCAGCTGACGGTGTACCAGGTCGAGAAGGGTGCCTGGAAGGCCGTGGAGACCGGCACCGCCGACCTCCAGTAGTTCCGGCCCCCCAGTACGCAGCACCACGGGCCGCGCGGGAGGACGACCCCGACCGCGCGGCCCGTTTCCACACCCCCACAGCACGCGACCACGCACTCATCCAGTGCACACGACCACCAGCGACATGGAGGCCATGCGGTGAACACCCTGCCGCAGCAGCTGGCCAACGGGCTGCTTCTCGGCTCGATGTACGGGCTGATAGCCATCGGTTACACGATGGTGTACGGCATCGTCCAGCTCATCAACTTCGCGCACGGCGAGATCTTCATGACCGGAGCGTTCGGCGCCCTCACGGTCTACTTCTACATCCTCCCCGACGGCACCTCGATGGCCCTCGCCGTGCCCCTGATGCTCATCGGCGGCGCCCTCGTGGCCATCCTCATCGCCGTCGGAGCGGAACGGTTCGCCTACCGGCCCCTGCGCGGAGCACCACGACTGGCACCGCTCATCACCGCCATCGGCCTCTCCCTGGCGCTCCAGGAGGTCGTGCGCAACTTCTACCCCGGCGCCGACCGCGCCCGCGCCTTCCCCGGCCTCGACGCCACCCACGACATCGGCTCCGTCACCATCAAGGACGCCGACATCTTCCTCATCCTCGCCGCCGTCACCTGCATGGCCGCCCTCGCCTTCTTCGTGCGCCGCAGCCGCACCGGCCGCGCCATGCAGGCCACCGCGCAGGACCCCGACACCGCGCAGCTGATGGGCATCGACACCAACCGCATCATCGTCATCGCCTTCGCCATCGGCGGCTTCTTCGCCGCCGTCGCGGCCGTCGCCTACGGACTCAAGTACGGCAACGTCGACTACCGCATGGGCTTCCTCATGGGCCTCAAGGCGTTCACCGCGGCCGTCCTCGGCGGCATCGGCAACATCTACGGCGCCATGCTCGGCGGCGTCGTCCTCGGCATCGCCGAAACCCTCGCCTCCGCCTACATCGACGAAATCCCCGGCATGTCGCAGCTCGGCGGCCAGAGCTGGGCCAACGTGTGGGCCTTCTGCCTCCTCATCCTCGTGCTCCTGTTCCGGCCCCAGGGCCTGCTCGGCGAGCGCGTCGCGGACAGGGCGTGATCACATGACCGAGACGACCAAGAAGACCCCAGCGCCGGACGCCGTCCCCACCCCGACGCCCGCCCTGCGCGGTCTCATCCCCCTGCCCGCCGCGGCCGCCCGCGCCCTGCTGCTCGCCGGCGGCATCGCCACCGCCGCCTCCGCGTTCCTCGCCTGGACCTGGACCGCCGAGTTCCCCGGCGACCTCACCATCAACGGCTACCCCGGCGGCCTGCAGTGGCTCACCTTCACCGCCGGTGTCCTCACCGCCCTGTTCGCCCTCGCCTCATACGGCATCCGCGGCCTCGGCTGGCTGCTGCCCGCCCGCAACAACGCACCCCTCGTCCTCACCGCCCTCGGCGGCTTCGCCGTCACCTGGTTCACCGTCGTCGCCATCAGCGTCGAACTCGGCGGCGTCGTCAACCTCGAACCCGGCGGCTGGATCGCGGCCATCGCCTCCCTCCTGCCCCTCCTCGGCGCCTTCGCCCTCCCCCAGGAGAAGACCGGCACCGACGGCACCAAGGCAGCCCTCAAGGCCTACATCGCCAAACCCGACCACATCCCCGCCGCCCAACTCGGCAGCGGCTGGGTCCAGCGGGCCGTGATCACCGTCGTCACCATCATCGGCCTCGGCGTCTTCACCTACGGCATCGACACCGAATACGGCGAACTCTTCATCGGCTACCTCTTCGTCGTCACCTTCGCCATGTGGGCGCTGCACACCGCCGGCCTGCTCGACCGCTTCTCCCACCTGACCGCCGGCAACCGCAGCTTCACCCTCGCCATGGGCTTCGCCGCGGCCATCGCCTTCCCCTTCACCCAGACCGACGACCACTACGCCAACATCGGCGTCAACATCCTGATCTTCGGGACCGTCGCCCTCGGCCTCAACATCGTCGTCGGCCTCGCCGGACTCCTCGACCTCGGATACGTCGCCTTCCTCGGCGTCGGCGCCTACACCGCCGCCCTCGTCTCCGGCTCCGAGTTCTCCACCATCTCCGGCGTCCACCTGCCCTTCTGGGCCTCCGCCCTGGCAGGCGCCGCAGCCTCCCTCGTCTTCGGCGTCCTCATCGGCGCCCCGACCCTGCGACTGCGCGGCGACTACCTCGCCATCGTCACCCTCGGCTTCGGAGAGATCTTCCGCATCGCCGTCAACAACATGGACGGCGACTCCGGACCCGACGTCACCAACGGCCCCAACGGCATCGCCAACATCCCCGACCTGAACCTGCTCGGCTTCAACTTCGGCCAGCCCCACGACATCGGCGGATTCACCCTCGGCCGGTTCGCCAACTACTACCTGCTGATGGTCCTCATCATGGCCATCGTCGTCCTCGTCTACACCCGCGCCGCCGACTCCCGCATCGGCCGCTCCTGGATCGCCATCCGCGAGGACGAGACCGCCGCCACCGCCATGGGCATCAACGGCTTCCGCGTCAAACTCGTCGCCTTCGCCCTCGGCGCCGCCCTCGCCGGCCTCGCCGGCACCGTCAGCGCCCACGTCACCTACAGCGTGGTCCCCACGCCGTACCAGTTCGCCGGCTCCACCCCGCCCAACTCCGCGTTCCTCCTGGCCGCGGTCGTCCTCGGCGGCATGGGCACCGTCGCCGGACCGCTCCTCGGCGCGGCCCTGCTCTACCTGCTCCCCGAAAAGCTGGTGTTCCTCCAGGACAAGTCGCTCCTGGCCTTCGGCATCGCGCTCATCCTGCTGATGCGCTTCCGCCCCGAAGGCATCATCGCCAACCGCCGGCGCCAGCTCGAATTCCACGAGACCGGCCAACTCGACGTACCCAAACAGACCACGCTGACCGACGAACCGGCCGTCACCAAGGCGGGGGCGTAACCACCATGACCACACCTGTACTCGAAGCACGCGACGTCACGATGCGCTTCGGCGGCCTCACCGCCGTACGCTCCGTCGACTTCACGGTCAACTCCGGCGAGATCGTCGGCCTCATCGGCCCCAACGGCGCCGGCAAGACGACGTTCTTCAACTGCCTGACCGGCCTCTACGTCCCGACGGAAGGCACGGTCTCCTACAAGGGCACCGTCCTGCCGCCCAAGCCCCACCTGGTCACCCAGGCCGGCATCGCCAGAACCTTCCAGAACATCCGCCTGTTCGCCAACATGACGGTCCTGGAAAACGTCCTCGTCGGCCGCCACACCCGGACCAAGGAAGGCCTCTGGTCGGCCCTCCTGCGCGGCCCCGGCTTCAAGAAAGCCGAACGCGCCAGCGAGGAACGCGCCATGGAACTCCTCGAGTTCATCGGCCTCGCCCACAAGCGCGACCACCTCGCCCGCAACCTCCCCTACGGCGAACAGCGCAAGCTGGAGATCGCACGCGCCATGGCCTCCGAGCCCGGCCTGCTGCTCCTCGACGAGCCCACCGCCGGCATGAACCCCCAGGAGACGCGGGCCACCGAGGAACTCGTCTTCGCCATCCGCGACAAGGGCATCGCCGTCCTCCTCATCGAGCACGACATGCGCTTCGTCTTCAACCTCTCCGACCGCGTCGCCGTCCTCGTCCAGGGCGAGAAGCTCGTCGAAGGCACCTCCGACGTCGTCCAGGCCGACGAGCGCGTCATCGCCGCCTACCTGGGCGAACCCTTCGAAGGCGACCCCGGAGAGGCCGAAGCCGCGGAGGTCGAAGCAGCCGAAGCCGCAGCCGGAGCCGCCGACGCGCCCAGCACCACCAGCAGCACCAAGGGAGAAGCCAAGTGACCGCACTCCTCGAGGTCGAAGACCTCCGGGTCTCCTACGGCAAGATCGAAGCCGTCAAAGGCATCTCCTTCAGCGTCGAGGCCGGCCAGGTCGTCACCCTCATCGGCACCAACGGCGCCGGCAAGACGACCACGCTGCGCACGCTGTCCGGTCTGCTCAAGCCGACATCCGGGAAGATCATCTTCGACGGCAAGCCCCTGACCGGCGTCGCCGCCCACAAGATCGTCGCCCTCGGCCTCGCCCACTCCCCCGAAGGCCGGCACATCTTCCCCCGCCTCACCATCGCGGAGAACCTCCAGCTCGGCGCCTTCCTCCGCAAGGACAAGGAAGGCATCGAGAAGGACATCCAGCGCGCCTACGACCTCTTCCCCATCCTCGGGGAACGCAGCAAGCAGGCCGCCGGAACCCTCTCCGGCGGCGAACAGCAGATGCTCGCCATGGGCCGCGCCCTCATGTCCCGCCCCAAGCTCCTCATGCTCGACGAGCCCTCCATGGGCCTCTCCCCGATCATGATGCAGAAGATCATGGCGACGATCTCGGAGCTGAAGTCCCAGGGCACGACCATCCTGCTCGTCGAACAGAACGCCCAGGCGGCGCTCTCCCTCGCCGACCAGGGCCACGTCATGGAAGTCGGCAACGTCGTCCTCTCCGGGACGGGGCAGGACCTGCTGCACGACGAGTCGGTACGCAAGGCGTACCTCGGCGAGGACTGAGGCCCAGCCCGCACACGAAGAGGCCCGCTCCCCTCTCGCAGGGGGGCGGGCCTCTCGCTCTGCTCTCTCAGCCCTTGTTGGACTTCTTCTCCTCGGCGTCCTGGATGACCGCCTCCGCGACCTGCTGCATCGACATCCGCCGGTCCATCGACGTCTTCTGGATCCACCGGAACGCGGCCGGCTCCGTCAGCCCGTACTCCGTCTGGAGGATCGACTTCGCCCGGTCCACCAGCTTGCGCGTCTCCAGCCGCAGCGTGAGGTCCGCGACCTCCTTCTCCAGCTCCTTCAGCTCCGTGAAACGCGAGACGGCCATCTCGATCGCCGGCACGACATCCGTCTTGCTGAACGGCTTCACCAGATAGGCCATCGCACCGGCGTCCCGGGCCCGCTCCACCAGGTCGCGCTGCGAGAACGCCGTCAGCATCAACACCGGCGCGATGCTCTCCTCGGCGATCTTCTCGGCCGCGGAGATACCGTCCAGCTTCGGCATCTTCACGTCCAGAATCACCAGGTCGGGCCGGTGCTCACGGGCCAGCTCCACGGCCTGCTCCCCGTCCCCGGCCTCACCGACGACGGTGTACCCCTCCTCCTCCAGCATCTCTTTGAGATCGAGCCGGATCAGGGCCTCGTCCTCGGCGATGACGACCCGCGTCGTCATCGGAGGCACGTGCGACTTGTCGTCTTCAGGCACGTCAACAGGCTGGGGCGACTCGGGGGCGCTCACGTGGGCTCCTTGGTAGGGGCAGGCCGGTACTGCTCCCAGAAGGGTACCTAGCAGCGGGGACACACGGTGAGCGGGTACACTTCTGAACGGCCCCCTGGCCTGCCCGGTTGGAGGAATCTGGTCAGACTCGCGGTGCTCAAACCACCGTGCCTTCGGGCATGTGGGTTCGAATCCCACACCGGGCACTAGAGAAGCGGATGCTCACGTTCTCGTGAACATCCGCTTTTTGCTGCACACGGTCACGATCAGTAGCACAGAGTGGCCACATGTACGACGTCAGCACACGCAAGCGAGCACTCGCACTGGTGGCCCAGGGCCGCAGCCTCAACTCGGTGAGCCGCGAAACGGGCATCTCACGGGCCGCGATTCGATCCTGGAAAGCCCGCCTCGAGCCGCTGCCCCGCATGGCGCCTCCTGACCCCGGACCACCTGCCGATGAGGCCGCGTACGCCTACCTGCTGGGCCTCTATCTCGGTGATGGCTGCATCAGCGGCCACCCTCGCAGCACCGGCTACTACCTGAGGATCGCGTGCGCGAACTCATGGCCGGGCCTGATCGACGCCTGCGAGATCGCGATGCGCACCATCAACCCGACTGGATGTGCCTTCCGCACGCAAGCTCAGGGATACGTCTCGGTGGTCAGCTACAGCAGGCACTGGCCGCATCTCTTCCCCCAGCACGGCCCCGGCGTGAAACACGAACGCCGGATCACCCTTGAACCCTGGCAACAGGCCATCGTCGACGCCCACCCCTGGGAGTTCATCCGCGGACTCATTCACTCCGACGGCTGCCGGATCACCAACTGGACGACGCGGATCGTCGGCGGCGAGCGGAAGCGCTACGAATATCCGCGGTACTTCTTCACCAACCTCTCGGCCGACATCATCCGGCTCTTCACCAGAGCCCTCGACCAGGTGGGCGTCGACTGGAAGCAGGCGAACGCACGCAATATCTCCATCGCCCGCAAAGCCTCCGTAGCCCTCATGGACGCCCATGTCGGCCCCAAGTACTGACGGCGCCCTACTTCGGGCTGTCGTCCTCGCCGATGTGGTGGACTCGGACCATGTTCGTCGAGCCCGAGACGCCGGGCGGGGAGCCGGCCGTGATGACGACCGTGTCGCCCTTGGCGCAGCGGCCGTAGCGGAGCAGCAGTTCGTCGACTTGGTCGACCATCGCGTCTGTCGAACCGACCTCCGGACCGAGGAAGGTTTCCACACCCCAGGTGAGGCTGAGCTGGGAGCGCGTGGCCTGGTCGGGGGTGAAGGCGAGGAGGGGGATCGGGGAGCGGTAGCGGGAGAGGCGGCGGGCGGTGTCGCCGGATTGGGTGAAGGCGACCAGGAAGCGGGCGCCGAGGAAGTCGCCCATTTCGGCCGCTGCTCGGGCTACCGCGCCGCCTTGGGTGCGGGGTTTGTTGCGTTCGGTCAGGGGCGGGAGGCCCTTGGCGAGGATGTCTTCCTCCGCGGCTTCGACGATGCGGGCCATGGTCCTGACCGTTTCGATGGGGTGCCTGCCGACGCTGGTTTCGCCGGAGAGCATGACGGCGTCCGTTCCGTCGATGACCGCGTTGGCGACGTCGGAGGCTTCGGCTCGGGTCGGCCGGGCGTTGTCGATCATGGAGTCGAGCATTTGCGTGGCGACGATGACCGGTTTGGCGTTGCGTTTCGCCAGTTTGATCGCGCGTTTTTGGACGATGGGGACTTGTTCCAGTGGCATTTCGACGCCGAGGTCTCCGCGGGCGACCATGATGCCGTCGAATGCCGCGACGATGTCGTCGATGTTCTCCACCGCCTGGGGTTTTTCGACCTTGGCGATGACGGGGAGCCGGCGGCCTTCTTCGTCCATGATGCGGTGGACGTCCTGGATGTCGCGGCCGGTGCGGACGAAGGAGAGGGCGATGACGTCGGCGCCGGTGCGCAGGGCCCAGCGGAGGTCGTCCTCGTCTTTCTTGGAGAGGGCGGGGACGGAGACGGCGACGCCGGGGAGGTTGAGGCCTTTGTGGTCGGAGATGATGCCGCCCTCGACGACCGTGGTGTGGACGCGGGGGCCGTCGGTTCCGGTGACTTCGAGGCAGACTTTGCCGTCGTCGACGAGGATGCGTTCGCCGGTGGTGACGTCGTCGGCGAGGCCGGCGTAGGTGGTGCCGCAGATGTGGCGGTCGCCTTCGACGCCTTCTTCGACGGTGATGGTGAAGGTGTCGCCGCGTTCGAGGAGTACGGGGCCTTCGGTGAAGCGGCCGAGGCGGATTTTCGGGCCTTGAAGGTCGGCGAGGACTCCGACGCTGCGGCCGGTCTCGTCGGCGGCTTTTCGTACCCGGTGGTAGCGCTCCTCGTGTTCGGCGTGTTCGCCGTGGCTGAGGTTGAGGCGGGCTACGTCCATTCCGGCGTCGACCAGGGCTTTGATCTGGTCGTACGAGTCGGTGGCGGGTCCCAGTGTGCAGACGATTTTTGCTCGGCGCATGGTCCGAGCCTATGAGTTACCGACTGGTAGAGAATTGGTTGTGGGTGTCCGCT
Source organism: Streptomyces sp. NPDC045955 (assembly GCF_056430805.1). Classification (NCBI taxonomy): domain Bacteria; kingdom Bacillati; phylum Actinomycetota; class Actinomycetes; order Kitasatosporales; family Streptomycetaceae; genus Streptomyces; species Streptomyces sp. NPDC045955. The sequence continues at coordinate 164,362 of NZ_JBWKKY010000006.1, read as the reverse complement.
CAACAGACTTTGCATGAAACGTTATTGACAAGTGTTGAATTGTGCGGCGGGGTGCTCCGATGAGCACCCCGGGGGAATTCGGTCGGGTTTTCGGAAAGGGGCCGGCTAGAGCTCCGGCGGCACCATGGTGAAGCGGGCGTTGATCTGGGCGTGGACGCGCTGACGCTGGGGTTCGAGGTCGAGGGGGGCGGCCGGGGCGTTCTCGGCGGCGCCGTAGGCGGCGGAGCGTGCGCGGCCGGGGGCCTGGGGGTAGGCCGGGGGTGCGTTCTCGGCTCCGATGTCGGCGAGTTCGACCAGGGCGGAGAGGGTGGTGCCGAGTGCCTCGGCGTATTCGCGGGCGCGCTGGACGGCTTCGCGTACGGCCTTCTTGCGGGCTTCGCGGTGGGCGGGCGAGTCGGGGCGCAGGGCCCACCAGGGGCCGTCGACGCGGGTGAGTTCGAGGTCGGCGAGGCGGGTGGTGAGTTCGCCGAGGGCGGTGAAGTCGGTGAGTTCGGCGGTGACGTGGACGGTGCCGTGGTAGGTGCGGACGCGTTCTCCGCGGCCGTGTTTGGTGAGTTCCGGGGTGATGGAGAAGGCGCCGGTCTCCAGGCGTTCGACGGCGTCGCCGTAGGACTTGACGAGGTCGAGGACGCCGGCGTTGCGGCGGGTGAGGTCGTCGAGGGCGGAGCGGCGGTCGCGGCCGCGGGCGGCGACGGTGATGCCTATGCGGGCGATCTCGGGGTCGACTTCGAGGCGGGCTTCGCCGCGGACGGCGATGCGGGGGGCGTCGGGTGTGCCGTAGGGGACGGCGGGCTGGGAGGCGTCTGACGTGGGCGCGGTCATACGCCCCACTCTGTCACGTCTTGGCTGGCCGAAGGCGTGGAGCCGGCGGGACGAGTCATCAGATCGCAACCTGGGGGGACTGTTGCGTTCGGTCATGTCCGGGTCAGAATCTACGCGCGTTATCTACGCGCGTCGTTCACAGATTCCGCAAGGAGCCAGACATGCCGTTGAACCGCCGGAAGTTCCTGGAGAAGTCCGCCGTGACCGGGGCGGGGGTGGCGCTGGCCGGTGCGGTCGGGGCGCCGGGTGCGCAGGCGGCCGAGGCGAAGCGCGGCACCAAGCGGTACGCGTTCACCGTGCTGGGGACGACGGATCTGCACGGCAACGTCTTCAACTGGGACTACTTCACGGACAAGGAGTTCGACGACAAGGACCACAACGACGTCGGGCTGGCCAAGGTCTCGACGCTGGTCAACCGGATCCGTGCGGAGAAGGGCCGCCGCAACACGCTGCTGATCGACGCGGGTGACACCATCCAGGGCACGCAGCTGTCGTACTACTACGCGAAGGTCGACCCGATCACGGCCGAGGGCGGGCCGGTGCACCCGATGGCGCAGGCCATGAACGCCATGGGCTACGACGCGGCGGCGCTCGGCAACCACGAGTTCAACTACGGCATCCCGGTGCTGCGGAAGTTCGAGCAGCAGTGCCGTTTCCCGCTGCTGGGCGCGAACGCGCTGGACGCGAAGACGCTGCGGCCTGCCTTCGCGCCCTACAGCATGCACCGGCTGCGCACGCCGTGCGGGCGGGACGTGAAGGTGGCGGTGCTGGGTCTGACGAACCCGGGCATCGCGATCTGGGACAAGGCGAACGTGCAGGGGAAGATGACGTTCCCGGGTCTGGAGGAGCAGGCGGCGAAGTGGGTGCCGAAGCTGCGGTCGATGGGCGCGGACGTCGTCATCGTGTCGGCGCACAGCGGTTCGTCGGGGAAGTCGTCCTACGGTGACCAGCTGCCGTACATCGAGAACGCGGCCGGTCTGGTGGCGGAGCAGGTGCCGGGCATCGACGCGATCCTGGTCGGGCACGCGCACACGGAGATCCCCGAGTACTTCGTCACCAACAAGGAGACCGGCAAGCGGGTCGTGCTGTCGGAGCCGCTCAAGTGGGGTCAGCGACTGACGCTCTTCGACTTCGAGCTGGTGTGGGCCAAGGGCCGCTGGACGGTCGAGAAGGTGGGCGCGCGGGTCCTGAACTCCAACACGGTGGAGGAGGACCCGAAGATCGTCCGGCTGCTCGCGGACGAGCACGAGAAGGTCGTGGCGTACGTCAACCAGGTCATCGGCACGAACGCGGCGGAGATGACGTCGGCCGAGGCGCCGTACAAGGACGTGGCGATCATCGATCTGATCAACCACATCCAGGCGGACACCGTGAAGCAGGCCCTGGCGGGCACGGAGCACGCCGCGCTGCCGGTGCTGTCCCAGGCGGCGTGCTTCTCGCGGTCCGCCCGGATCCCGGCGGGCGAGGTGACGATCCGGGACGTGGCGGGTCTGTACGTCTTCGAGAACACCCTGGAGGCGCGTCTGATGACGGGTGCGCAGATGAAGGCGTATCTGGAGTTCTCGGCGAACTACTACGTGCAGACGCCGCCGGACGCCCCGGTGGATCCGGCGAAGCTGACGAACGCGAACGGCACACCGGACTACAACTACGACGTGGTGAGCGGGCTTTCGTACGAGATCGACATCGCGAAGCCGGCCGGTTCGCGGGTGACGGACGTGCGGTTCGAGGGGCAGCCGCTCGCGGACGACGCGAGGTTCGTGTTCGCGGTGAACAACTACCGGGCCAACGGCGGCGGCAACTTCCCGCATGTCGCCGCCGCCCCGGTGCTGTGGTCGAACTCGGAGGAGATCCGCAACACCATGATCGCCTGGGTGAAGGCGAAGGGGGCCGTCGATCCGGCCGTGTTCGCGGCGGTGGACTGGAAGCTGACGCGGAACGGCACGCCCGTCTTCTGATCCGGGTGCTTCGTCACCTTCGGTCGTCGACGAGCGGGGTCAGTGCCGGTGCCTCTCGGGGCGGCGGGACCTGCTGCCGCTGTGTGAGGCCGAAGGTGGTGAAGGCGGTGCGGCGCGGGAGCGTGTAGGCCTCCCGGCCCGTCAGGGAGTTGAGGATGATCGCGCTGCGCCAGGCGGCGAGGCCGAGGTCCGGGGTGCCGACGCCGTGCGTGTGGGTCTCGGCGTTCTGGACGTACACCGTGCCGGTGACGGACGGGTCGAGGACGAGGCGGTAGTCCTCGTCGACGCGCGGCCGCTCCCGGCTGTCGCGGCGCATGTAGGGGTCGAGGCCGGCCAGGATGCAGTCGAGGGGTCGTTCGCGGTAGCCGGTGGCGAGGACGACGGCGTCCGTGGTGAGGCGGGAGCGGCTGTCCTGCGGGCCGTGCTCCAGGTGCAGTTCCACCTTGGTCGTCGCGACCCGGCCGGCGGTGCGGACGCGGACGCCGGGGGTGAGGACGGCGTCGGGCCAGCCGCCGTGCAGGGAGCGGCGGTACAGCTCGTCGTGGATGGCGGCGATGGTGACGGCGTCGATGCCCTGGTGCAGCTGCCACTGCCCGGCGACGAGCCGGTCGCGGGCGGACTCGGGCAGGGCGTGGAAGTAGCGGGTGTGGTCGGGGGTGAAGTGCTCCAGGCCGAGCTTGGAGTACTCCATCGGTGCGAAGGCCTCGGTGCGGCCCAGCCAGTGGAGCTTCTCGCGTCCGGCGGGTCTGCCCCGCAGCAGGTCGAGGAAGATCTCGGCGCCGGTCTGTCCGATGCCCACGACCGTGACGTGCTCGGCGGCGAGGAGGGCGGCGCGGTGGTGGAGGTAGTCGGCGGCGTGCACGACGGGCACGCCGGGGGCCTCGACGAGGGGCTTGAGGGGGTCGGGGACGTGGGGCTCGGTGCCGATGCCGAGGACGACGTTCCGCGTGTACGTGCGGCCGAGGGCCTCGGCTCCTCCGTCGGCGTCGAGCTGGGTGAAGTCGACCTCGAAGACGTCCCGTTCGGGGTTCCAGTGGACGGCGTCGACCTGGTGGCCGAAGTGCAGGGCCGGGAGGTTGTCGCAGACCCAGCGGCAGTAGGCGTCGTACTCGGCGCGCTGGATGTGGAGGCGCTCGGCGAAGTAGAAGGGGAACAGCCGCTCCCGGGACTTGAGGTAGTTGAGGAAGGTCCAGGGGCTGGTGGGGTCGGCGAGGCTCACCAGGTCGGCGAGGAACGGCACCTGGATGGTCGCGCCCTCGATGAGCAGGCCGGAGTGCCAGCCGAAGGCGGGGCGCTGTTCGTAGAAGGCGGTGTCGAGTTCGCCCAGCGGGTGGGCGAGCGCGGCGAGGGACAGGTTGAACGGGCCGATGCCGATGCCGACCAGGTCGCGGGGGGCGGCCGGCTCGTGGGGCGGGCGCGGGGTGGCCCGGGTGGGGTTCGGCTCGTCGTGCGGCTGGGGACTCGGCACGGGGTTCATCGGGGGGTGTGTCCTTCCACGAGTGTCGCTTGCCGTGCTGCCAGGTGCAGCAGTGCGGCCAGGTCGGCGGGCCCGGTGGCGGGATTGAGGAGGGTGGCCTTGAGCCAGAGCCGGCCGTCGAGGCGGGCCCGGCCGAGGACGGCGCGGCCGTCGGTGAGGAGCGCGCGCCGTACGGCGGCCACGGTGTCGTCGGTGGCGCCGGCGGGCCGGAACAGGACGGTGCTGATGACGGGCCGGGCGTGGAGGTCGAAGCGGGGGTGCTCGTCGACGAGGGCGGCGAACTCTCGGGCCCGGGCGCAGACCTGGTCGACGAGCGTGGCGAGGCCGCTGCGGCCGAGGGTCTTGAGGGTGACGGCGAGTTTGAGCACGTCGGGGCGGCGGGTGGTGCGCAGGGACCGGCCGAGCAGGTCCGGCAGGCCTGCCTCGGTGTCGTCGGCGGCGTTGAGGTAGTCGGCGCGGTGCCGCAGGGCGGTGAGGTCGCGGGGATCCTTGACGGCCAGGAGGCCCGCGGCGACCGGCTGCCAGCCGAGTTTGTGCAGGTCGAGGGTGACGGTGTCGGCGGTGTCGAGGCCGGCGAGCCGGGTGCGGTGGCGGTCGCTGAAGAGGAGGCCTCCGCCGTAGGCGGCGTCGATGTGCAGCCGGGCGCCGTGGGCCGCGCAGCGGGCGGCGATCTCGGGCAGGGGGTCGATGAGTCCGGCGTCGGTGGTGCCGGCGGTGGCGGCGACGAGCAGGGGGCCGGGCAGGCGGGAGAGGGCCTCGTCGAGTGCGGCGGGGTGGAGCGTGCCGGCCGGGGCGGGCAGGACGACGGGCTCGGGCAGTCCGAGCAGCCAGGCGGCCCGGGTCAGTGAGTGATGGGCGTTCGTCCCGCACACGAGCCGCACGGGGCCGCCGTATGTCTCCCGTGCGAGGAGGAGGGCGAGCTGGTTGGACTCGGTGCCGCCGGTGGTGATCAGGGAGTCGGGGGCCGTGCCCGGGTTATGTCCGGGCCCGTAGATCTCCCTGGCCAGTGCCGCCGCCACCAGCAGCTCCAGTTCCGATGCCGCCGGGGCCTGGTCCCAGGAGTCGAGGGAGGGGTTGAGGGCGGAGGCGGCGAGGTCGGCCGCTGTGGCGATGGCCAGGGGCGGGCAGTGGAGGTGGGCGACGCACAGGGGGTGGGCCGGGTCGGCGGCGCCTTCGGCGAACGCGTGGACCAGGGCGCGTGGGGCGTTCGGGTCGCCGTGGTCGGGGAGGACCTCCCCCGCCGCCTCCCGCATCCGTGCCGCGACCGCCTCCGGCCCGCCCGCCGGCAGTGGTCCGCCGCGGGCCCGGGTGCCCTCGTCCAGCGCTTGGAGCACGGTGTCGAGCAACGGCCGCAGGGCGCGCGGGCCTTCGGGGCCTGAGGCGAGGGGTGGCGTGCTCATGGGCGTTCCTCCGGGGAGCGGGGGCGGCGCGCCCGGAAAGCCCAACGATCGGACCTGGATGGAGGTACCTCCGTACGGGAAATCCGGATGGAGGTACCTCTCCCGTCTCAGCCCTTGAAGTCGTCCGCGTGGTCCTCGGCCCAGACCGCGAAGGGACGGGCCGGCCGGCCGGTGATCTCCCCCACTGTGCCGGTGATTTCCGGCGGTGTTCCGACCGTCGCGGCGAAGGAGTCCATCAGGGCCCGCAGCATGTCCGGCGGGACGTGGGGGAACAGTTCGGGGCCCGCCTCGTCCGGCGGGATCTCGGTGAAGCGCAGCTCGCGGCCGAGGGCCCGGCCGATCGCCGCGACCTGCTCGGCGTTGGTGACGGCCTCGGGCCCGGTGAGGCGGTGGGCCGCGCCCTCGTGGCCGTCGTCGAGGAGGGCGCGTTCGGCGACGGCGGCGATGTCGTCCTCGTGGATGGGGGCGGCCTGTCCGTCGGCGAAGACGCCCCGGACGGTGTCGCCGGTGCGGACCTGCGGGGCCCACTGGAAGGCGTTGGCGGCGAACGCGTTGGGGCGCAGGAAGGTCCACTCCAGGCCGCTGTCGCGGACCTGCTGCTCGGCGGTGGCGTGCATGACGTGGATCGGGTGGGTCTCGTCGGCGCCCGAACCGATGATCCCGGAGGACAGCAGGACCACGTGACGCACTCCGGCGGCACGGGCCGCCGCCAGGAGGCCGGCCGTGCGGTCGCCGCCCGCCTGGACGTAAAGGAACAGCTTGGTCACGCCCTCGAACTGGGCGCCCGGCTCGTCGAGGCTGAGCCGTGTCGCCTCGGCGCCCGCGGGCAGACGGGCCCGTTGCGGGTCGCGGGTGAGCGCCCGCACGGGGTGTCCGGCGGCGGCGAGGCGTTCGACCAGGGCGCGGCCGACGTTTCCGGTGGGACCGGTCACTGCGATCATGAAGGGCTCCTCGGGCTTGATCGTCCTTGTCCGTCCGAGGCTATGAAGGGCGGCCGGCCCACCGCATCGTCGAATGGGACCAGCCGGCCCGCCCGCGCCCTCCGTCGCAGGCCCTAGGACTCCGTTGCTTGGCGGACCCGCAACGCCCTTGCCAGGTCGTCGAGTTGGTCGACGAGCTTGCGGCGCAGCGCGGGGATCGGCTCGGCCTGACGCAGGCATTCCTCGCCGAGGCGGAGGTTCTCGGGGTCGACGGCGTCGGCGGGGAAGGCCCAGCGGCCGGCGGCTTCGGCGATGGCGGGGCCGCGGCGGTCGGCGAGGGCGACCGCGTCCGTGTAGTAGCGCGGCACGTACGCGCGTACCAGCTCGGCTTGTTCGGGCTGCCAGAAGCCCTGGGCGGTGGCGGTGAACAGGTAGTTGGACAGGTCGTCGGAGCCGAACATCGACTCCCAGGCGCGGGCCTTGGCGTCCGGGTCGGGCAGGGCGGCCCGGCAGCGGGTGGCGCCTTCCAGGCCGGTGGCGCTCGGGTCGCGTTCCAGTTCGGCGGCGATGGCGGCCTCGTCGGTGGCGCCGAGGACGGCGAGCTGGCCCAGGACGCGCCAGCGCAGCTCGGGGTCGAGCTCCGGGCCGCCGGGCACGGTGCCGTCGGCGAGCCAGGCGGCGATGGTGTCCGGGTGGGCGGTGACGTCGATGCGGTGGCGTACGGCGATCAGGCGCAGGCCGGGGTTGTCGCCGTCCTCGGTGCGGCGGATGAGGTCGCGGCACAGCTCGGTGAGCGTGGCGAGCGCGGCGGGCCGCTCCTCGGGCCTGACGTAGCGGTCGGCGAGGTACGTGGACGCGAAGGCGAGCACGCCCTGGACGATCGCGAGGTCGGTCTCGAGCGGGAGGTGGGCCCGGGCGGTCTCCAGGTAGGCGGCGGGCGCCAGTTCACCGTCGCGGACGGCGTCGCGCAGGGCGTTCCAGACGACCGCGCGGGTGAGTGGTTCGGGCAGGCCGGACAGGTCCTTGCGGATGGTCTCGAAGGACTCGGGGTCGAAGCGGACCTTGGCGTAGCTGAGGTCGCCGTCGTTGAGGAGGAGCAGCGCGGGGCGCTTGCCGATGGGGTGGGCGTCGGTCTGCGGGAGGTCCAGGTGGAGGCGTGTGCGCAGGACGAGTTGCCTGCCGTCGTCGCCGAGGTCCCGGTCGTACAGGCCGGCGGCGATGCGGTGCGGGCGGCTGCCGGTGCGGTCGACGGTGAGGGCGCAGGTGCCGTTCTCGCCGGGGGTGATGCGCGGGGTGAGGGTGTCGACGCCGGTGGTGCGCAGCCAGGCGTCGGCCCAGGCGTGGACGTCGCGTTCGGTGGCGCCGGCGAGGGAGTCGATGAAGTCGGCGAGGGTGGCGTTGCCGAACTTGTGGCGGGCGAAGTGGGTGTTGATGCCGGCCAGGAAGTCCTTCTCGCCGAGCCAGGTGACCAGCTGCCGCAGTGCGCTGGCGCCCTTGGCGTAGGAGATGCCGTCGAAGTTGAGCAGCGCGGAGGCGGTGTCGTCGACGGCCTCGGGGGCGACGGGGTGGGTGGAGGGGCGCTGGTCGGCGTCGTAGCCCCAGGCCTTGCGGTTGACGCCGAAGTCGGTCCACGTGTCGTGGAAGCGGGTGGCCTCGGTGAGGGTCTGGTAGCCCATGTACTCGGCGAAGGACTCGTTCAGCCAGATGTCGTCCCACCACTTGAGGGTGACGAGGTCGCCGAACCACATGTGGGCCATCTCGTGGGCGATGACCATGGCGCGGGTCTGCCGCTCGGTGTCGGTGACGGCGGAGCGGTAGACGAACTCGTCGCGGAAGGTGACCAGTCCGGGGTTCTCCATGGCGCCCGCGTTGAACTCGGGGACGAAGGCCTGGTCGTAGGAGTCGAAGGGGTACGGCTCGTCGAACTTCTCGTGGTAGCGGTCGAAGCAGGCGCGCGTGACGTCGAGGAGTTCGTCGGCGTCGGTGTCCAGGTAGGGGGCCAGTGAGCGGCGGCAGTGCAGGCCGAAGGGCAGGCCGCGGTGCTCGGTGCGCACGGAGTGCCAGGGGCCGGCGGCGACGGCGACGAGGTAGGTGGAGATCAGCGGCGTGGCGGCGGCCTGCCAGAGGCCGCCGCCGGTGTGCTCGGTGACGCCGTTGGCGAGGACGGTCCAGTCCTGCGGGGCCCGCACCGACAGCTCGAAGACGGCCTTGAGGTCGGGCTGGTCGAAGGCGGCGAAGACGCGCTGGACGTCCTCCATGAACAGCTGGGTGTAGACGTAGGTCTCGCCGTCGGTGGGGTCGGTGAAGCGGTGCATGCCTTCGCCGGTGCGGGAGTAGCGCATGTGCGCGTGCACGCGCAGTTCGTGTTCTCCGGCGGTGAGGTTCTTCAGGGGCAGCCGGTTGCCGTCGAGGGTTTCCGGGTCCAGGGGCTGTCCGTCGAGGGTGACGGAGTGCAGCTCGGCGGGCTTGACCTCGACGAAGGTGTCCCCGTCCGCGCGGGCGCTGAACCTGATCAGGGTGCGGGAGTCGAAGGTCTCGTCCCCGGTGGTCAGGTCGAGTTCGATCGTGTAGCGGTGGACGTCGAGGAGCCCTGCTCGGGTCTGCGCTTCGTCGCGCGTCAGTACGGACATGCAGGACATGCTGCCTGATGGCACCGGCATGGCACAGAGGCGGATCGGTATGCGACCGATGTCCGGTCTACGTGCGGGTCCTATTCGAGCTCCCCGGCGTGCGCCCCCACGGGCCGCTGGGGTGGCACGCGCACCTCGGGACGGGGCAGGGCCGGCCGCTGGGGGTGCGCGGCGGTCTCGGTGTGCTCCCGGATCTGGGCGCGCAGCCGGCGCACCTCCTGTCGCAGGGCGAGGTGGTGCTGGTGGGCGTCGTAGAGGTAGCGGACCTTGGTGCGCAGGGCCCAGGGGTCCACGGGTTTCATGACGAGGTCGGCGACGCCGAGGCCGAAGGCGGCGGTGGTCAGTTCCTGGTCGGGGCCGAAGCCGGTGAGCAGGATGACCGGGATGTGCTGGGTCTGTTCCACGCGCCGCATGTAGCGCACGACCTCCAGTCCGCTCACGCCGGGCATGCGCACGTCGAGCAGGAGCAGGCCGACCTGGCCGCGCAGTACCTCCTTGAGCGCCTCGTCGCCGCTGGTGGCCCGGCTGAGCCGATAGCCCAGCGGGGCCAGGGCGCTCTCCAGCGCGTACAGCGTGTCCTCGTGATCGTCGACGATGAGGATCCTGGTATCCGACGGCATGGCCCGACGCCCCTCCCTCGTGGAGGATCCAGAGTAAGTCCGGGACACTGACGCGCAGTACTGGTCGGCTGACATGCTGTGCACAGCGCAGCATGCCGCGCGCGGGGCGCCGTGTCACTCCCCCCGGGGGTGGTCGTGAGAGGTCAGTCGCGGTCGGGGGCCGATCCGTTGAGCGCCTCGTCCGCGATGCGCTCGTGGTGGCGGATGACTTCCGCGACGATGAAGTTCAGGAACTTCTCCGCGAAGGCCGGGTCCAGTTTGGCGTTCTCGGCGAGGGAGCGCAGCCGGGCGATCTGGCGGGCCTCACGGGCCGGATCGGCGGGCGGCAGCTGGTGCCGGGCCTTGAGGTGGCCGACCTGCTGGGTGCACTTGAAGCGCTCGGCAAGCATGTGGACGACGGCCGCGTCGATGTTGTCGATGCTGTCGCGCAAGCGGGCGAGTTCCGTAACGACGGCAGGGTCGACGTCACCGGTGCCGGTGTTGCTGGTGGTCATGGCAGGTCAGCCTAAGGGGCGCACGCCCGGCGGCCGCGGGCCGTCTCACGACTCGGCGCCGCTCAGTCGCTCGGGGAGGCGCCGCTCAGCCGCTCGGGGAGGCGCCGCTCAGCCGCTTGTGGAAGTAGACGTCCTGGTGTCCGCCGGGCACGCCCTCGATGCGGGCCCGTTCCCGGAAGCCGAGCCGCGGGTAGAAGCCGGGCGCCTGGAAGCTGTACGTGGAGACGATCATGTCCGTGCAGCCGCGCCGGACGGCTTCGGCCTCCGCGGCGCGCATCAGCCGGCCGCCCCAGCCGGCGTGCCGCTGGTCCGCGCGCACCCAGAGCATGTCCACGCAGGCCAGGCTGCCCCAGGTCCAGGCGGTGAGTCCGCCGATCAGGTCGCCGGCCTCGTCGGTGACGCGGACGGAGAGCGGCTCGGTCGTGGCGCCGTCGGCGGCGGCGGTGTTGAAGGCGGTCAGCTCCTCGTCGAGCCGCTCCTCGAGTGTGTCGTCCTGGCCGCCCACCCGGAGGGAGGCGGCGACGGAGCGCTGTTCACCGGTCACGGCCCGGATTCTCCCGGAGGCCCGGGGCGGCGACGACCGGTTTTCGCGGCGGCGGGGCGGCCTCGCGGCCCTCACACTTTCGTACAGTGGAAGCGGGTTCATGGCGTCTTGGGGGTGACGCGTGGCGAACGACGGGCCGGTCGAGCACGGCTACCCGCATCTGGAGACGGTGCGGGCCGCCATCACGGCGCTGTACAAGCGGCTGTCGTACGACACGATCCAGACGTTCGCGACGAGTGTGCTCCCCGCCGACGTGGCGTTCTGCGACACCGACGACCTGTATCTGGGGGCGCAGCGGGTGGCGCACGAGCTGGTGCGGCACTACCGGTTGCCGGATGCCCGGCTGGTCGTGAGCTTCCGGGAGATGCGGCACGCGGCGAATGTCGAGCTGGCGGCCGGACCGGAGTACTTCGTGGAGCTGAACGACCGGTTCCGTACGCATCGGCGGGACATCGGGGCGGCGCTGGCGCACGAGGTGATGCATGTGTACCTGCACCGCCTCGACCTGTCGTTTCCCGGCGTCCGGGACAACGAGATCCTGACGGACACGGCGACGACGTACCTGGGCGCGGGGTGGCTGCTGCTGGACGCGTACCGGGAGGACCGGGCGTCGTCCCAGAAGCTGGGGTATCTCACGCCGGAGGAGTTCGGGTACGTGCTGGCCAAGCGCGCGCTGCTCTTCGGGGAGGACCCGTCGGTGTGGTTCACCAGTCCGCAGGCGTACACGGCGTACGTGAAGGGGCGGGAGCTGGCCCGGCGCGATGAGCAGCAGCCGCCGTTGACCGCGGCGGGGTGGGCGGGGCGGCGGCGGTACGCGCACGACCGGCGGCATGCGCAGGGCGGGCCGCCGCAGCCGGGTGCGCGGTACTCGTTCACGCCGGACGGGGGCGGGCGGCTGCGGGTGTCGTTTCCCTGCCCGACCTGTCATCAGCGGATCAGGGTGCCGGTGCGGGGGCGCGTCCGGGCGCGGTGTGCGTTGTGCCGGAGCGTGTTGGAGTGCGACACGTAGGTGTGCGCGCCGGGGCGGGGGGAGGGATCGCTCGCCGGTCTTCCTATGCCCCGTACACGCGCCCCGGCTCGCCCGCCTCCGCCAGGAGTTTCCGGGCCGCCTCCCCCGCCTCCGCCGGAGCCCACCGTTCCCCCTTGTCCGCGCTCGGGCCCGGGCGCCAGCCCTCCATCACCGTGATCCGGCCGCCCTCGGTCTCGAAGACCCGGCCCGTGACCCCGGCGCTCGCGTCCGAGCCGAGCCAGACCACCAGGGGCGAGACGTTCTCCGGGGCCATCGCGTCGAAGCCCGAGCCGGGCGCCGCCATGGTTTCGGCGAAGGTCCGCTCCGTCATACGGGTCCGGGCGGCGGGGGCGATCGCGTTGACCTGGACGCCGTAGCGGCGCAGTTCGGCCGCCGCGACCAGGGTCAGGGCGACGATCCCGGCCTTGGCGGCGCTGTAGTTGCCCTGTCCGACCGAGCCCAGCAGGCCCGCTCCGCTGCCGGTGTTGACGATCCGGGCCTCGGGCGGGCGGCCCGCCTTGGCCTCGGACCGCCAGTGCGCGGCGGCGTGCCGCAGGGGGAGGAAGTGGCCCTTGAGGTGGACGCGTACGACGGCGTCGAAGTCGTCCTCGTCGAGGTTGACCAGCATCCGGTCGCGCAGGAAGCCCGCGTTGTTGACGAGGGTGTCGAGCCGGCCGTACGTCTCCAGGGCCGTCCGGACGAGGGAGGCGGCGCCCTCGGTCGTGGCGATGTCGCCGCCGTGCGGCACCGCCTCGCCGCCCGCCGCGCGGATCTCCTCGGCGACGCGGGCGGCCGGGCTGCCCGGGCCCGGGCCTGGCGTCCCGTCGGCTCCGGGTGCGCCGTCGAGGCCGACGCCGAGGTCGTTGACGACGAGCCGCGCGCCCTCGGCGGCGAACGCGAGGGCGTGGGCGCGGCCGAGACCCCGGCCCGCGCCGGTGACGACGACGACCCGGCCGTCGCAGATTCCGCTCATCCAAGCTCTCCTCTCATGTCAGGTCTCCTTGTTCACGGTCGCGACGTCCAGGCATTCGAGGCGTCCAGGAACGCGGGGCGCTCCCCGCCCCCGTGGACGAGCAGACTCGCCCCGCTGATGTAGGCGGCGTCGTCCGAGGCGAGGAAGACCGCGGCCCGGCCGACGTCGGACGGCTCGGCGAGACGGCCGAGCGGGACGGTGCGGGTGACGGCGGCGACGCCGTCCTGGTCGCCGTAGTGGAGGTGGGACAGTTCGGTGCGGACCATGCCGACGACGAGGGTGTTGACCCGGATGTCGGGCGCCCACTCCACGGCCATCGAGCGGGCGAGGCTCTCCAGGCCCGCCTTGGCGGCGCCGTAGGCGGCGGTGCCCGGGGAGGGGCGGCCTCCGCTGACGCTGCCGATCATGACGATCGAGCCCCTGGCCCGCCGCAGCTGCTCGTACGCGGCGAGGGACACGGTCAGCGGAGCCACGAGGTTGAGCTCCACCACACGCGCGTGCCGGCCGGCGTCGCCGTGGGTGAGCGGGCGGTGGGGGCTGCCGCCCGCGTTGTTGACGAGGACGTCCAGCCGGGGCAGTTCGCCGCACAGGCGCCGGGCGGCCTCGGCGTCCCGGACGTCCAGCGGCCTGAACCGCGTTCCGGGTAGCGGGACGTCGGGCGGTCGGCGGGCGCAGACCACGACCTCGGCGCCCGCCCGTACGAAGGCACGGGCGATGCCGGCCCCGACGCCCCGGGTACCGCCCGTGACGACGGCGACCTTCCCGTCCAGCTCCATTCGCTGCTACCTTTCCACCTAACAAACGTTTGGTGGAAAGGTAGCTGATGCGGCCATGGGTGTCTCCACCTCGTGCGGGGAAAAGGGCGTAGCCGTCGTCACGGTCGACTTCCCGCCGGTGAACGCCCTGCCGGTGGCCGGCTGGTTCGCCCTGGCCGACGCGGTCCGCGCGGCCGGGCGCGACCCGGAAGTGCGGTGCGTGGTGCTGACGGCCGAGGGGCGGGGGTTCAACGCGGGCGTGGACATCAAGGAGCTCCAGGCGGACGGCGGGCACGGGACGCTGCTCGGCGTGAACAGGGGCTGCGCGGAGGCCTTCGCGGCGGTGTACGAGTGCGAGGTGCCGGTCGTGGCGGCCGTACAGGGCTTCTGCCTGGGCGGTGGCATCGGCCTGGTGGGGAACGCGGACGCGATCGTGGCGAGCGAGGACGCCCGCTTCGGCCTGCCGGAGCTGGACCGCGGGGCCCTGGGCGCGGCCACGCATCTGGCCCGGCTCGTCCCCCAGCACCTGATGCGGGCGCTGTACTACACGGCGCGCACGGCGAGCGCGGCGGAACTGCACGCGCACGGCTCGGTGTGGCGGGTGGTCCCACGCGACGAACTGCGCCCGGCGGCCCTGGAGCTGGCCCGGGAGATCGCCGCCAAGGACGGCCGGCTGCTGCGCCTGGCCAAGGCCGCCCTCAACGGCATCGACCCCGTCGACGTGCGCCGCAGCTACCGCTTCGAGCAGGGCTTCACCTTCGAGGCGGAGCTCAGCGGAGTCGGCGACCGGGTGCGGGCCGGCTTCGGGAGTTCCCGGAGTTCCCGGAGTTCCGGGAACTCCGGGAAGGAGGGCGCTTAGGTGAGTGACAAGACGATGACGGCCGACGAGGCCGTGTCCCGCCTGTCCAGCGGCATGACCCTCGGCATCGGCGGCTGGGGCTCCCGCCGCAAACCGATGGCCCTGGTGAGAGCGCTGCTCCGGTCCCGGATCACCGATCTCACGATCGTCTCGTACGGCGGCCCGGACGTCGGCATGCTGGCCGCCGCCGGGCGGATCCGGAAGCTGGTCACGGCCTTCGTCACCCTGGACTCGATCCCCCTGGAGCCGCACTACCGCGCGGCCCGCGAGCGCGGCGCCTTCGCACTGACGGAGATCGACGAGGCGATGTTCATGTGGGGCCTGCGCGCGGCGGCGAACCGGCTGCCCTTCCTGCCCGTGCGGGCCGGCCTCGGCTCGGACGTGATGCGGGTCAACCCCGGCCTGCGGACGGTCACTTCGCCGTACGAGGACGGGGAGACGTTCGTGGCGATGCCCGCCCTGCGGCTCGACGCGGCCATGGTGCACGTGAACCGCGCCGACCGGCTGGGCAATGGGCAGTACCTCGGCCCGGACCCGTACTTCGACGACCTGTTCTGCGAGGCGGCGGACACGGCGTACGTCAGCTGCGAACGGATCGTCGACACGGCCGAGCTGACGAAGGCGGCACCGCCGCAGACCCTCCTGGTCAAGCGGCACACGGTGACAGGCGTCGTGGAGGCGCCGAACGGGGCACACTTCACGTCCTGTGCGCCCGACTACGGCCGGGACGAGGCGTTCCAGAGGACGTACGCGACGACGCCCTGGCCTCAGTTCGCGGCCCGCTTCCTCGCCGGGGACGAGCAGGCGTACCGGTCGGCCGTCAGGGAGGGGACATGACAGGTGTGACCCGCGCCGAGTACTGCGTGATCGCGTGCGCCGAGGCCTGGCGGGGCGACGGTGAGGTGCTCGCGAGTCCCATGGGGCTGATTCCCTCCGTGGGTGCCCGGCTCGCCCGGCTCACCTTCGCGCCGGACCTGCTGCTGACCGACGGCGAGGCGCTGCTGGTCCGCCCGGACGGGACGGCGGAGGGCTGGCTGCCGTACCGGCAGCATCTGGCCCTGGTCACGGGCGGCCGGCGGCACGTGATGATGGGCGCGAGCCAGATCGACCGGTTCGGCAACCAGAACATCTCGTGCGTCGGCGACTGGGAGCGGCCGCGGCGGCAGCTGCTCGGGGTGCGCGGCGCGCCGGTCAACACCCTCAACCATCCGACCAGTTACTGGATCCCGCGGCACTCCCGGCGGGTCTTCGTCGAGCGGGTCGACATGGTCTGCGGAGTCGGGTACGACCACGCGGCCGGGGCGCCTTACCACCGCATCCCGCGGGTCGTCTCCGACTTGGGTGTCTTCGACTTCGCCACCCCGGACCGCTCGATGCGGCTGGCCTCGCTGCACCCGGGAGTCACGGTGGAGCAGGTCAGTCAGGCGACGGGCTTCGAGCTGGCCGTCCCCGACGAGGTGCCGCCGACCCGCGAGCCGACCGCCGAGGAGCTCCGGCTGATCCGCGAGGTCGTCGACCCGGCCGGCACGCGGACCAGGGAGGTCGCCGCGTGATGGAGACGGCGCTGACCCGGCTGACCGGGGTCCGCCACCCCCTCGTGCAGACGGGGATGGGCTGGGTGGCGGGGCCGCGTCTGGTCTCCGCCACGGCGAACGCGGGTGCACTGGGCATCCTGGCCTCCGCGACGATGACGCTCGACCGGTTGCGCGCGGCCATCCAGGAGGTCCGGGCGCGTACCGACGCGCCGTTCGGAGTGAACCTGCGCGCGGACGCGGCGGACGCCGGCGACCGGGTGCGGATCCTGATCGAGGAGGGCGTCCGGGTCGCCTCCTTCGCCCTGGCCCCCTCCCAGGAGCTGATCGGCGAGTTCAAGGAGGCCGGTGTGGTCGTCATACCGACCGTGGGCGCGCGGCGGCACGCCGAGAAGGTCGCGGCGTGGGGCGCGGACGCGGTCCTCGTGCAGGGCACGGAGGGCGGCGGGCATACCGGCGAGGTGGCCACGACGGTGCTGCTGCCGCAGGTCGTCGACGCCGTGGACATACCGGTCGTGGCGGCGGGCGGGTTCTTCGACGGGCGGGGACTGGTCGCGGCGCTGGCCTACGGGGCGGCGGGTGTCGCGATGGGCACGCGGTTCCTGCTCACCTCGGACTCGACGGTGCCGGAGGCGGTGAAGGCGCGGTATCTGGCGGCGACGGTGCGGGACGTGACGGTCACCAGGGCGGTGGACGGCCTTCCGCACCGCATGCTGCGCACGGACCTGGTGGACGCGCTGGAGCACTCGGGCCGCGTGCGGGCCCTGTTCCACGCGACGCGCAGAGCGTCCCGCTTCCGGCGGCTCTCCGGCCTCACGTGGCGTCGCATGGTCCGCGACGGCCTCGCCCTCCGGCACGGCAAGGACCTGACCTGGAGCCAGGTCCTGCTCGCCGCGAACACGCCGATGCTGCTCAAGGCGTCCATGGTGGACGGTCGTACGGATCTGGGGGTGATGGCATCCGGGCAGGTCGCCGGGGTGATCGACGACCTGCCCTCGTGCGCGGAGCTGGTGGAGCGGATCATGCAGGAGGCCGAGGACACACGCGGGCGTCTCACAGCCTCTCGATGATCGTCACATTGGCCTGTCCGCCGCCCTCGCACATGGTCTGGAGGCCGAACCGGCCTCCTGTGCGCTCCAGTTCGTGCAGCAGGGTCGTCATCAGTTTCACGCCGGTCGCGCCGAGCGGATGGCCGAGGGCGATGGCACCGCCGTTGACGTTGACCTTCTCCGGGTCCGCGCCGGTCTCCTTCAGCCAGGCCAGGACGACCGGGGCGAAGGCCTCGTTGATCTCGACGAGGTCGATGTCGCCGATGGTCATACCGGTCTTCTTCAGGGCGTGGGCGGTGGCCGGGATCGGGGCGGTGAGCATCCGGATCGGGTCCTCCCCACGCACCGAGAGGTGGTGCACGCGCGCGCGGGGGGTGAGCCCGTGGTCGCGCACGGCCCGCTCGGAGGCCAGCAGCATCGCCGCCGCCCCGTCGGAGACCTGCGAGGAGCAGGCGGCGGTGATGGTGCCGCCGTCGATGACCGGTTCGAGCCCGGCCATCTTCTCCAGGGAGGTGTCCCGGCGCGGGCCCTCGTCGGCCGTGACGTCCCCGTAGGGCACGGTCTCGCGGTCGAAGCGGCCCTCGTCGATCGCCCGCACCGCCCGCTGGTGGGACCGCAGGGCGAACTCCTCCTGGTCCTGCCTGCTGATCCGCCACTTCGCGGCGATCATCTCGGCGCCCACGAACTGGTTGACGGGCTTGTCCCCGTACCGCGCCCGCCAGCCCGCGCTGCCCGCGAACGGGCCCTGGGTCAGCCCGAGCGGCTCGGCGGCCTGCCGGGTGGCGAAGGCGATGGGGATCATCGACATGTTCTGCACCCCGCCGGCGACCACCAGGTCCTGGGTGCCGGACAGCACGGCCTGCGCCGCGAAGTGCACGGCCTGCTGCGAGGAACCGCACTGCCGGTCGACGGTCACGCCCGGCACCTCCTCGGGCAGCCCGGCCGCCAGCCAGCAGGTCCGCGCGATGTCCCCGGCCTGCGGCCCCACGGCGTCCAGACAGCCGAGGACGACGTCCTCCACGGCGGCCGGGTCGACACCGCAGCGGATCATCAGCTCCTTGAGCACGTGGGCGCCGAGGTCAGCCGGGTGGACCCCGCTCAGTCCTCCCCCGCGCCGCCCGACGGGCGTGCGGACCGCTTCGACGATGTAGGCCTCGGCCATGGCAACTCCCTCACAGGTAAGGGCTATTCGCGTACGGCGATCCCGTCCAGCACCATCGACAGGTACTGCCGGGCGATCTCGTCCGGGCTGTGCTGGCCGCCCGGCCGGTACCAGGACGCGGCCACCCACACCGTGTCGCGCACGAACCGGTAGGTGAGCCGGACGTCGAGGTCGGCCCGGAAGGCCCGTTCGGCGACGCCGCGCTCCAGCGTGGACAGCCATGCCTTCTCGAACCTGCGCTGCGACTCGGCGAGGAACGCGAACCGCTCCTGCGCCACGAGCTGCTTGCTCTCCTTCTGGTAGATCGCGACGGCCGCGCGATGCCGGTCGATCTCCCGGAACGACTCGGTGACCAGGGCCTCGAGCGTCTCGCGGGGCCCGAGTCCGGCGCCCAGGACGGTGTCGTAGCCGTCCCAGAGCTCGTCGAGGAAGGTGCGCAGGATCTCCTCCAGCATCGACTCCTTGGAGTCGAAGTGGTAGTAGAGGCTGCCCGCGAGCATTCCCGCGTGGTCCGCGATCTTGCGGACGGTGGTGGCGTTGTAGCCCTGTTCGGCGAAGACCTCGGCGGCGGTGCCGAGGAGTTCGCTGCGGCGGTCCGGGGCGGCGGGCGGCTCTTCTGTCACCTGGGGCTTCTTCTTGGTCGGCACGCTGTCCATTGTCCTAGGGCCCTTCTGATGGATTTCCGCAGGAGAAGGAGCGGCGTTCGGTGCGTGCGATCGGCGTGCGGTGCGGAGGGCCATGTGGCGGAGCCACCTGGCCCTCCGCACCGTGCGGCGAGCGTGCGTGCCGGGCGTCGCGACGCTGCGGAGATCCATCAGAAGGGCCCTAGGGGTGCTGGTTGCTGACGGAGACGACCTCGCCCGTCATGTACGAGGAGTACTCCGACGCCAGGAACACGATCACGTTGGCCACCTCCCAGGGCTCGGCGCAGCGCCCGAAGGCCTCGCGGGCGGTCAGCTCCTCCAGCAGGCCGGGGCTCGTCACCTTCGCGAGGTGGGGATGCAGGGCGAGGCTCGGCGACACCGCGTTGACCCGCACCCCGTACGCGGCGGCCTCCATGGCGGCGCACCGGGTCAGCGCCATCACGCCCGCTTTCGCGGCCGCGTAGTGCGCCTGTCCGGCCTGGGCGCGCCAGCCGACGACGGAGGCGTTGTTGACGATCACGCCGCCGGTGTCCCGCATCCGGCGCAGGGCGGCCCGGGTGCACCTGAAGGTGCCGTTCAAGGTCACGTCGAGGACCCTCGACCACTGTTCGTCGGTCATGTCGACGAGCGGCGCGGTCCCGCCGAGGCCCGCGTTGTTGACGACCACGTCGAGCCGGCCGTGCTCCTGGACGGCGGTGTCGAACAGCGCCCGCACCTGCGACTCGTCGGTGACGTCGCACACGGCGGACGCCACCGCGCCCTCGAACCGACGGGCCAGCTCCGCCGCGTGCTCCTTCAGCCGCCGCGGGTGCGCGTCGCTGATCAGCACGCGGGCGCCTTCCTCCAGGAAGCGACGGGCGGTCGCCCCGCCGATGCCCGCGCCCGCCGCCGCGGTGATGACGGCCGTGCGCCCGTCGAGCAGCCCGTGTCCGGGAACCCTCGCCGGCGCCTCGACGTTTGTCATGGCAGCACGCTAACCTACCAAACACTTGTTAGGGAAGCCCGTCGGTGAGGGAAGGAGGACGCCGGCCGTGGACCTCACCCTCTCCCCCGCCGACGAGGCGTTCCGTGCCGAGGCCCGCGCCTGGCTGCGCGCTCACGTGCCGTCCGAGCCGCTCCCCTCCCTGGAGACCGAGGACGGCTTCGCCGCTCACCGCGCCTGGGAGGCGGAGCTGGCCGCGGACGGATGGTCGGTGGTGAACTGGCCGAGGGAGTACGGCGGCCGGGACGCCACGCTGGTCCAGTGGCTGCTGTTCGAGGAGGAGTACTACGCGGCGGGGGCGCCCGGCAGAGTCGGGCAGAACGGCATCCATCTGCTCGCCCCGACGCTCTTCGATCACGGCACGCAGGAGCAGAGAGCCCGGGTGCTGCCCTCGATGGCCACCTCGGAGGTGATCTGGGCCCAGGCCTGGTCGGAGCCGGAGGCGGGCTCCGACCTGGCGTCCCTGCGCTCGAAAGCCGTGCGCACCGACGGCGGCTGGCTGCTGACGGGGCAGAAGACCTGGTCGTCCCGGGCCGCCTTCGCCGACCGCGCCTTCGGCCTGTTCCGCAGCGACCCGGACGCGCCCAGACCCCACCAGGGCCTTACGTACCTGATGTTCGGCCTGCGCGCCCCCGGCGTGACCGTCCGCCCCATCGCCCGCCTCGACGGAAAGCCGGCCTTCGCGGAGCTGTTCCTGGACGAGGTGTTCGTACCCGACGAGGACGTGATCGGCGAGCCCGGCCAGGGCTGGCGGATCGCGATGTCGACGGCGGGCAACGAACGGGGTCTGATGCTGCGCTCCCCCGGCCGCTTCCTCGCCGCCGCCGAGCGGCTCCACCGGCTCTGGCGGGCCCAGGGCAGCCCGGAGAGCACCCGGGAGCGCGTGGCCGACGCCCTGATCGGCGCCCGCGCCTACCAGCTGTTCACCTACGCCGCCGCCTCCCGCTTCCTGGACGGCGCGTCGATCGGCCCCGAGTCCAGCCTGAACAAGGTCTTCTGGTCGGAGTACGACATCGCGCTGCACGAGACGGCCCTCGACCTCCTGGGCGAGGAGGGCGAGCTCGCCGACACGGACTGGGCCGAGCGCTACGTCTTCTCCCTGGCCGGTCCCGTCTACGCGGGCACGAACGAGATCCAGCGCGACATCATCGCCGAGCGCCTGCTCGGACTGCCGAAGGGACGCCGCTGATGCGTTTCCTCCTGGACGCGGAGCAGCGCGCCTTCGCCGCCTCGCTGGACGCCCTGCTGACAGCGGCGGACACACCGGCGGTGGTGCGGGACTGGAGCCGGGGCGACCATGCGAGCGGGCGGGCGCTGTGGTCCCGTGTCGCGGAAGCGGGCGTCTTCGCGCTGGCGGTTCCTGAGACGTACGAGGGCCTGGGACCGCGCCCGGTCGAAC
Source organism: Streptomyces sp. NPDC045955 (assembly GCF_056430805.1). Taxonomy (NCBI): domain Bacteria; kingdom Bacillati; phylum Actinomycetota; class Actinomycetes; order Kitasatosporales; family Streptomycetaceae; genus Streptomyces; species Streptomyces sp. NPDC045955. Next base: position 143,133 of record NZ_JBWKKY010000006.1, on the reverse strand, counting down.
TGGCCGTCGCCTTCGTCGAGCTGGGCCGCCACGCGGTACCGGGCCCACTGGCCGAGACGGTCACGGCGGCGGTGCTCCTCGGCGGCGCGGACCCGGACACGGCCGAGCGGCTGCTGCCGGCCCTGGCGTCGGGCGGGATGATCGCGACGGTGGGGATCGAAAAGGCGGGGTCCGGGAAAGCGGGGACCGGGAAGGTGGGCACCGAGACGTCGTACGCCCTCGACGGTGACGCCGCCGCTCTCCGCCTCTCCTGCTCCCCCGACGGTATCCGCCTCTCCCCCGGCCACGGCCCCGTCCGCCTCTCCCTCGACCCGGCCCGCCGCCTGACTCCCCTCACCCCCGGCGGCGAACTCCTCCTGCCCGGGCCCCTCACGGAACAGGCCCTCGCCTGGGCCCGTCTCGCCACGGCCGCCCAGGCGCTGGGCGTGGGCCTGGCGCTCCTCGACCAGACCGTCGCCCACGTGCGGCGGCGCTGTCAGTTCGGGGTGCCCGTCGGCTCGTTCCAGGCGGTCAAACACCGGCTGGCCGACGCGAAGATCGCCCTGGAGTTCGCACGCCCTCTGGTCTTCGGAGCCGCCCTGGCCATGCGGCCGGCCGAGGTCGCCGCCGCCAAGGCCGCCGCGTGCGAGGCGGCGTACGGCACCGCCCGCACGGCACTGCAACTGCACGGAGCGATCGGCTACACGGCCGAGTGCGACCTGGCGCTGTGGCTGACCAAGGCCCGGGCCCTGCGCACCGCCTGGGGCGATCCCCACGCGTGCCGGGCCCTGGTCGTCAGTGCGGCTGGTGATCGCCGCTGGTGATCTGCCGGTACTCCTCCACCGTCGGCTTCTCGATCCGCGCGTCCGGCCCGAACATCGCCTTGGCGAGCCGGGCCCGCAGCCGCTCGGACCGCTTGACCTTGCGGCGGACGCCCCCCGCGTCGACCAGCGGCCCCGTCTCGTAGGGCGGACGCTGTTCGTGCTGGGTGAGGGTGAACAGATCCGCCTGCGAGAGGGGCTCGTGCACCTCGATGTACTCGCCGTTCGGCAGCCGCTTGATGGTGCCGGTCTCCCTGCCGTGCAGCACCTTGGCGCGGTCGCGGCGCTGGAGGCCCATGCAGATCTTCTTCGTGACGATGAAGGCGACGACCGGCAGCACGAAGACGCCGATCCGCACGAACCAGGTGATCACGTTGATGGACAGATGCAGATGCGTGGCCACGATGTCGTTGCCGCCGCCGATCAGCAGCACCGCGTACAGGGTCAGCCAGGCCACGCCCAGGCCGGTACGCACGGGCGCGTTGCGCGGCCGGTCCAGGATGTGGTGCTCGCGCTTGTCTCCGGTGATCCACGCCTCGATGAAGGGGTAGAGGCCGAGGGCGAGCAGGATCAGCGGGAAGAGCGAGAAGGGGATGAACACGCCGAGCACCAGCGTGTGGCCCCACAGGTTGATCTCCCAACCCGGCATCACCCGGATCAGCCCCTCCGAGAACCCGAGGTACCAGTCGGGCTGGGCGCCGGTGGTGACGAGGTCGGGGCGGTAGGGGCCGAAGGCCCACACGGGGTTGATCTGGGCGATCGCGCCCATGACGGTGAGGACACCGAAGACGAGGAAGAAGAAGCCGCCCGCCTTGGCCATGTAGACCGGCAGGAAGGGCATTCCGACGACCGACCGCTCCTGGCGCCCGGGACCCGGGAACTGGGTGTGCTTGTGGTAGAAGACCAGGATCAGATGGGCGGTCACCAGGCCCAGCATGATCCCGGGCAGCAGCAGGATGTGGACGGGGTACAGCCGCGAGATGATGTCCTCGCCCGGGAACTCCCCGCCGAAGAGGAAGAACGACAGGTACGTCCCGACGATCGGGACCGACAGGATCGCGCCCTGCGCGAAGCGGATGCCGGTGCCGGACAGCAGGTCGTCGGGGAGCGAGTAGCCGGTGAGGCCGGTGATGATGCCGAGCATCAGCAGGGTCCAGCCGAAGACCCAGTTGAGCTCGCGGGGCTTGCGGAAGGCGCCGGTGAAGAACACCCGCATCATGTGCACCAGCATGCCCGTGATGAACACCAGCGCGGCCCAGTGGTGGATCTGCCGGATCAGCAGCCCGCCGCGCACGTCGAAGCTGATGTCCAGCGTGGACTCGAACGCCCTGGACATGAGCACGCCGTTGAGCTCCGTATAAGACCCCTGGTAGACGACCTCCTGCATGCTCGGCTCGAAGAACAGGGTGAGGTAGACGCCGGTGAGGATCAGGACGACGAAGCTGTAGAGGGTGACCTCCCCCAGCATGAAGGACCAGTGGTCCGGGAAGACCTTGCGCATGTTGGCCCTGGCCAGCCCGTAGAGCCCGAGCCGCCCGTCCGCCCAGTCGGCGAGCGCCTCGCCCTTGCCGGCCGGAGGCCTCCGGCGAGCGGAAGCCGTCCCGTACACCCGTCGTGCGCCGTCGTCGCCCATACGTCGTCGCCTCCCCGTGGGATCCTTCCCAGCGTGGCACGGCGGCGCGGCCACGCAAATGGGGCGTCTGGGCGGTTGGGCCAAGAGGCGGGTCGGTTGGGCCAGGGGAGCTAGGGAGTGTCAGGCCCCCGCACGATCCCCTGGGCCCTGGCCGCCGCGAGCCACTGCGGGAACTCGCCCACCAGCCGGTCGTACAGCTCGGCGTCCGGGATCCTCCGCGGGTCCTCGCCCGCGTGGAAGAACCCGGCGTTGTCGACGACCCGCTTGCCCGGCACGGGCAGCTCGTCGAGCCTGCGCAGGAAGTCGAACTGCTTGCTCCCCGGGTCGCCGAAGCCGATGAACTGCCAGAACAGCGGCAGCCTCGCCGCCTTGCACAGGTACCGCTCCGCGGCGAGCTTGTTGATGGGCCCGCCGTCGGTCTGGAAGACCACGAGGGCCGGCTCGGACGCCCCGCTGTCGAGGTAGTGGTCGATGACGGCGTCCATCGCCAGGTGATAGCTGGTCTTGCCCATGTGCCCGAGCCCGGCGACGATCCGGTCGATCCGTCCCTGGTGGCCGGCCAGCGCGATCTCGGTCTCGGCGTCGACGCCGGTGGAGAAGAACACCACCGGCACGGTGCCGTCGTCGTCGAGGTGCGCCGACAGCCCGAGCACCCGGTCGGCCAGCGCCTGCACGCTGCCGTCCTTGTAGTACGGCCTCATCGAGCCGGAGTGGTCGACCACGAGATAGACCGCGGCCCGCAGTCCGTCGAGGCCGTGCTTGCGCAGCGACACCCCGGCGCTCTTGTAGAGGTTCACCAGCGCGGGGGCGGTCTCCTGGACCTTGCTCAGACTGATCGCGGCCATGGCCCCCACCCTCTCACTCCTCGACGACCACTCCGTCGCTCAGTTCCAGCACCCTGTCGGCCAGGCCGAGGAGTTGGGGGTCGTGGGTGGCGACGAGGGCCGTGACGCCCTCGCTGCGGACCACGGCCCGCAGAAGTTCCATCACCGCCAGGCCGGTGGCGGCGTCGCGCTGGCCGGTCGGCTCGTCGGCGAGGAGCAGGGCCGGGCGGTTGGCGAGGGCCCGGGCGATGGCGACTCGCTGCTGCTGCCCGCCGGAGAGCTCGGCGGGCCGCTGCGTCTCGTGGCCGGCGAGGCCCACCAGGGCCAGCAGCAGCGCCACCCGCTCCTCGCGTTCGCGCGGCTCGGCCCGGCGCAGCCGCAGCGGCACGCCCACGTCCTCGGCGGCGGTGAGGATGGGTGCTCACGCCGGAAACGGGCCGGACGGGCGGACGACCTGCTGGCCATGCTCGGCGTCGCCGACTGCCGGGACCGGCGTCCGCAGCAGATGTCCGGGGGCCAGCAGCAGCGCGTCGCGATCGCCGTCGCCCTGGCCAACGCCCCCGCCGTGCTGCTCGCCGACGAGCCGACCGGCGAGCTGGACTCGGCGACCGGGCAGCAGGTCTTCGCGGCGTTCCGCCGGGCCAACGAGGAGCTGGGCACGACGGTCGTCATCGTCACGCACGACCAGGCGGTCGCCGGCGAGGTGCGCCGCACGGTCGCGATCCGCGACGGCCGCACCTCGACGGAGGTCCTGCGCCGCACGGAGGTCGACGAGGCGGGCCGGGAGTCCCTGGTGGCCAAGGAGTACGCGATGCTCGACCGCGCGGGCCGCCTCCAGCTGCCGTCCGACTACACGGCGGCCCTGGGCATGCGGGACCGGGTGCTGCTGGAGCTGGAGGAGGACCACGTCCAGGTGTGGCCGGACGAGAACGGGAGCGGGAGCGGGAACGGCTGAGGACGCCCGGGCGGCCACGAGCCCGTTCGGGAACTCGCCCACCGGCCGGTCGTACAGCTCGGCGTCCGTCGATGCCGAAAGTACGCCCCCGGCGACCTGCCGGTGGACGCGGGCGGAGGCTGGCGTACGCTTACGCGCCCCTGGACCGGCGCCGCGCGCCGGTGCGGGCGGGGGCGTGCGTCGCGCCGCTGGTGCTCCAGGCGGCCGGGACGGCGGGGAACGTGACGGAGCTGACAGGCAGGGTGATCCCAGTGAAGCGTGCCGGTGTGGCGTTCTTCTTCGCCGTTCCCGTGGTCGCCACGGCGTGTGCCTACTTCTTCGTACCCGCGGACTCCGCCGAGCCCACGGCGAAGCCCTCCGTGTCCGCCGCCCAGGCGGCCCGGGACGAGGCCAAGGACCGGGCCGAGAGGGAGCGGGCGGAGGACGACAAGGTGATCGCCGGGCTGCCCGCGGGGCTGGCCGCCCCGGAGAAGAAGGAGCTGGCGCAGCGGATCGTGGCGAGCGCCCAGCAGTCGACGCTGAACTGGCGCGCCCTGTACGGCTCCATCGAGGACCTGGAGGACGGGCGGGGCTACACCGCCGGGATCGCCGGCTTCTGCACCGGCACCCACGACCTGCTCGCCCTTGTCGAGCGCTACACCGAAACCCACCCGGACAACGGCCTGGCCCGCTACCTGCCGGCCCTGCGCGAGGTCGACGGCACGGACTCCCACGAGGGCCTGGACCCCGGCTTCACCGCGGCCTGGAAGGCGGAGGCGAAGCTCCCGGCCTTCCGCAGGGCCCAGGACGAGCACCGTGACCGTGTCTCCTTCGACCCGGCGGTCCGCCTCGCCAAGCTGGACGGCCTGGGCACGCTCGGCCAGTTCGTCTACTACGACGCTCTGGTCTTCCACGGCCCCGACTCCGGCCCCGAGGGCTTCTACGGCCTGCGCCAACGCGCGCTGCGCGTGGCGGACACGCCGTCCGAGGGCGGCAGTGAGAAGGCGTACCTGGACGCCTTCCTCGACGTCCGCCGCACCGCCATGGCCGCCGAGCGCCCCGGCGCGGACACGAGCCGCGTCGACACCGCCCAGCGCCGTTTCCTGAACGAGGGCAACCTGCGTCTCGAGACGCCGCTGGAGTGGGCCGTCTACGGGGACACGTACAAGGTGCCGTGACCAGGACCCGTACGGGGTGTCGTGCGCCGCAGGGGAAAACGGCGACGCCTGCCCGTTCGTCCGGTCGGGGACAAGGGGGCAGACGTCGTCTCGGGGGGTCTGGGAGGGGAGCCCTCCCAGATATCCCGCCCGTACGCCGTTGTACGGGTTGTCTGTGACTGACCGTCAGGTCAGTTCGTCACCGGGCTCTCAGACCATCAGCGCGCGGTCCGTCGGCCGGATCGGCGCCGGCAGCTCGCTGGCGCCCGTGAGGTGGCGGTCCACCCCGCGCGCCGCCGAGCGGCCCTCGGCGATCGCCCACACGATGAGCGACTGGCCGCGGCCCGCGTCACCGGCGACGAACACGCCCGGCACATTGGTCTGGTAGTCCTCGTCGCGGGCGATGTTGCCGCGCTCGTCGAGCTCCAGGCCGAACTGCTCGACCAGGCCGTTCTCCCGGTCGGTGCCGGTGAAGCCCATGGCGAGGGTGACCAGCTGGGCGGGGATCTTGCGCTCGGTGCCCGGCTTCGGGGTCAGCCGGCCGTCGATGAACTCCACCTCGGTGAGGTGCAGCCACTGCACGTTGCCGTCCTCGTCGCCCTCGAAGTGGGTCGTCGAGACCGAGTAGACGCGCTCGCCGCCCTCCTCGTGGGCCGAGGTGACCTTGTAGAGCATGGGGAAGGTCGGCCAGGGCTGGTTGACCGGGTGCCGCTCGTCGTTCGGGCGGGGCATGATCTCCAGCTGCGTGACGGAGGCCGCGCCCTGGCGGTGGGCGGTGCCGACGCAGTCGGCGCCGGTGTCGCCGCCGCCGATGACCACGACGTGCTTGCCCTCGGCCGAGATCGGGGGCGCCACGAAGTCGCCCTCCTGCACCTTGTTGGCCAGCGGCAGGTACTCCATGGCCTGGTAGATGCCCTTGAGCTCGCGGCCGGGCACCGACAGGTCACGGGCCGTGGTGGCGCCGACGGCCAGGACGACCGCGTCGTACCGCTTCTTCAGGTCCGTGGCCTTCAGGTCGCGGCCGATCTCGATGCCCGTGCGGAAGCGGGTGCCCTCCGCGCGCATCTGCTCGATACGGCGGTTGATGTGCCGCTTCTCCATCTTGAACTCGGGGATGCCGTACCGCAGGAGGCCTCCGATGCGGTCCGCGCGCTCGTAGACGGCGACCGTGTGACCGGCCCGGGTCAGCTGCTGGGCGGCGGCCAGACCGGCGGGTCCCGAGCCGACGACCGCGACGGTCTTGCCGGACAGGCGCTCCGGGATCTGCGGGGCGACGTCCCCGGTCTCCCACGCCTTGTCGATGATCGAGACCTCGACGTTCTTGATGGTGACCGGCGGCTGGTTGATGCCGAGCACACACGCCGACTCACAGGGAGCGGGGCACAGACGGCCCGTGAACTCCGGGAAGTTGTTCGTCGCGTGCAGCCGTTCCGAGGCGGCGGCCCAGTCCTCGCGGTAGGCGTAGTCGTTCCACTCGGGGATCAGGTTCCCGAGCGGGCAGCCGTTGTGGCAGAACGGGATGCCGCAGTCCATGCAGCGGCTGGCCTGCTTGCTGATGATGGGCAGCAGGGAGCCGGGGACGTAGACCTCGTTCCAGTCCCTGACGCGCTCCTCGACGGGGCGGGACTTGGCGACCTCGCGCCCGTGGTTCAGGAAGCCCTTCGGGTCAGCCATTGATCGCCGCCTCCATCATCTTCTCGTGGGTCTCGGTCTCGGAGAGACCGGCTCGCTCGGCGGCGTCCTTGGCGGCGAGCACTGCCTTGTACGTGCTGGGGATGATCTTGCTGAAGCGCTCGACGGCGGTGTCCCACTCGGCCAGGAGCTTCTCGGCGACGGTGGAGCCCGTCTCCTCCTGGTGGCGGCGGACCACGTCGTGCAGCCACTGCCTGTCGGTGTCGTCCAGCGCCTCGATGGCGTCCAGGTTGCCGACGTTGACGTTGTCGCGGTCGAGGTCGATGACGTACGCGATACCGCCGGACATACCGGCCGCGAAGTTGCGGCCCGTCTCGCCGAGCACCACCGCGTGACCACCGGTCATGTACTCGCAGCCGTGGTCGCCCACGCCCTCGGAGACGACCGTCGCACCGGAGTTGCGGACACAGAACCGCTCGCCGACCTTGCCGCGCAGGAACATCTCGCCGCCGGTCGCGCCGTAGCCGATGGTGTTGCCGGCGATGACGCTGTACTCGGCGAGGTGGTCGGCCGCACGGTCCGGGCGGACCACGATCCGGCCGCCCGAGAGGCCCTTGCCGACGTAGTCGTTGGCGTCGCCCTCCAGCCGCAGCGTGACACCGCGCGGCACGAACGCGCCGAAGGACTGGCCGGCGGAGCCGGTGAAGGTGATGTCGATGGTGTCGTCGGGCAGGCCCGCGCCACCGAACTTCTTCGTCACCTCGTGGCCGAGCATGGTGCCGACCGTGCGGTTGATGTTGCGGATCTGCACCTGCGCGCGGACCGGCTGGGCCTCGGTGGCGTCCGAGGCGGACAGGGCGTCCGCGGCGAGCTTGATCAGCTGGTTGTCGAGCGCCTTCTCCAGGCCGTGGTCCTGGGCGATCAGCTGGTGGCGGACCGCGCCCTCGGGCAGCTCGGGCACGTGGAACAGCGGTGCCAGGTCCAGGCCCTGCGCCTTCCAGTGGTCGACGGCCCGCGTGACGTCGAGGGTCTCGGCGTGGCCGACGGCCTCCTCGATGGAGCGGAAGCCCAGCTCGGCGAGGATCTCGCGGACCTCCTGGGCGATGTACTGGAAGAAGTTCACGACGTACTCGGCCTTGCCGGTGTACCGCTCGCGCAGCACCGGGTTCTGCGTGGCGATGCCGACCGGGCAGGTGTCCAGGTGGCAGACGCGCATCATGACGCAGCCGGAGACGACGAGCGGCGCGGTCGCGAAACCGAACTCCTCGGCGCCGAGCAGCGCGGCGATGACCACGTCGCGGCCGGTCTTCAGCTGGCCGTCGGTCTGCACGACGATGCGGTCGCGCAGGCCGTTGAGCAGCAGCGTCTGCTGGGTCTCGGCGAGGCCGAGCTCCCAGGGGCCGCCCGCGTGCTTCAGCGAGGTCAGCGGCGAGGCGCCCGTACCGCCGTCGTGGCCGGAGATGAGGACGACGTCCGCGTGCGCCTTGGAGACACCCGCGGCGACCGTGCCGACACCGACCTCGGAGACCAGCTTGACGTGAATCCGCGCCTGCGGGTTCGCGTTCTTCAGGTCGTGGATCAGCTGGGCCAGGTCCTCGATGGAGTAGATGTCGTGGTGCGGGGGCGGCGAGATGAGGCCGACGCCCGGCGTCGAGTGCCGCGTCTTGGCGACCCAGGGGTAGACCTTGTGGCCGGGCAGCTGGCCGCCCTCACCGGGCTTGGCGCCCTGGGCCATCTTGATCTGGATGTCGTCGGAGTTGACCAGGTACTCGGAGGTCACACCGAAGCGGCCGGAGGCGACCTGCTTGATGGACGACCGGCGGGCCGGGTCGTACAGGCGCTCCGGGTCCTCGCCGCCTTCACCGGTGTTGGACTTGCCGCCCAGCTGGTTCATGGCGATGGCGAGGGTCTCGTGCGCCTCCTGCGAGATGGAGCCGTACGACATGGCGCCCGTCGAGAACCGCTTGACGATCTCGGAGACCGGCTCGACCTCGTCGATCGGAATGGGCTTCCGGTCGGACTTGAAGCCGAAGAGCCCGCGGAGCGTCATCAGCCGCTCGGACTGCTCGTTCACGCGCTCGGTGTACTTCTTGAAGATGTCGTAGCGGCCGGAGCGCGTGGAGTGCTGGAGGCGGAAGACCGTCTCCGGGTCGAACAGGTGCGGCTCGCCCTCGCGGCGCCACTGGTACTCGCCGCCTATGTCGAGCGCGCGGTGCGCCGGGGCGATGCCGGAGGCCGGGTAGGCCTTGGCGTGCCGGGCGGCGACCTCCTTGGCGATGACGTCGATGCCGACGCCGCCGATCTTGGTGGCCGTGCCGTTGAAGTACTTCGCGACGAAGGTCTCGTCGAGGCCGACGGCCTCGAAGACCTGGGCGCCGCGGTAGGAGGCGACGGTCGAGATGCCCATCTTGGACATGACCTTCAGCACGCCCTTGCCGAGGGCGTAGATGAGGTTGCGGATGGCCTTCTCGGACTCGATGCCGGGCAGGAAGGTGCCGGCGCGGACCAGGTCCTCGACGGACTCCATCGCCAGATACGGGTTGACGGCGGCGGCGCCGTAGCCGATGAGCAGGGCGACGTGGTGGACCTCGCGGACGTCACCGGCCTCGACCAGCAGGCCCACCTGGGTGCGCTGCTTGGTGCGGATGAGGTGGTGGTGGACGGCCGCGGTGAGCAGCAGCGACGGGATCGGCGCGTGCTCGGCGTCCGAGTGGCGGTCCGACAGGACGATCAGGCGGGCGCCGTTCTCGATGGCGGCGTCGGCCTCGGCGCAGATCTCGTCGATCCGCGCGGCCAGCGCCTCGCCGCCGCCGTGCACCCGGTACAGGCCGGACAGGGTCGCGGCCTTGAATCCGGGCATGTCGCCGTCGGCGTTGATGTGGATGAGCTTGGCCAGCTCGTCGTTGTCGATCACCGGGAAGGGCAGCACGACGGAGCGGCAGGAGGCGGCGCTCGGGTCGAGCAGGTTGCCCTGCGGGCCGAGGGCGGAGCGCAGCGAGGTGACGAGCTCCTCGCGGATCGCGTCCAGCGGCGGGTTGGTGACCTGCGCGAACAGCTGGGTGAAGTAGTCGAAGAGCAGGCGCGGGCGGTCCGACAGCGCGGCGATCGGCGAGTCGGTGCCCATCGAGCCGATGGGCTCGGCACCGGCCTTGGCCATCGGCGCGAGGAGGACGCGCAGCTCCTCCTCGGTGTAGCCGAAGGTCTGCTGGCGGCGGGTGACCGAGGCGTGGGTGTGGACGATGTGCTCGCGCTCGGGCAGGTCGGAGAGCTCGATCTCGCCGGCCTCCAGCCACTCCGCGTACGGCTGCTCGGCGGCGAGCTGGGCCTTGATCTCGTCGTCCTCGATGATGCGGTGCTCGGCCGTGTCGACGAGGAACATGCGGCCGGGCTGCAGGCGGCCCTTGCGGACGACCTTGGCCGGGTCGATGTCGAGGACGCCGACCTCGGAGCCGAGGACGACGAGGCCGTCGTCGGTGACCCAGTAGCGCCCGGGACGCAGGCCGTTGCGGTCGAGCACGGCGCCGACCTGGGTGCCGTCGGTGAAGGTGACGCACGCCGGGCCGTCCCAGGGCTCCATGAGGTTGGAGTGGAACTGGTAGAAGGCGCGTCGCGTCGGGTCCATGGAGTCGTGGTTCTCCCACGCCTCGGGGATCATCATCAGCACGGAGTGCGGCAGGGAACGGCCGCCCAGGTGCAGGAGTTCGAGGACCTCGTCGAAGGAGGCGGAGTCGGAGGCGTCCGGCGTGCAGACCGGGAAGATCCGCTCTATGGCCTTGTCGTCGGAACCGAACAGGTCCGAGACGAGCTGCGACTCGCGGGCGACCATCCAGTTGCGGTTGCCCTTGACGGTGTTGATCTCACCGTTGTGCGCGACGAAGCGGTACGGGTGGGCCAGGGGCCACGACGGGAAGGTGTTCGTCGAGAACCGGGAGTGCACGAGCGCGATCGCGGAGGCGAAGCGGCGGTCCGACAGGTCCGGGAAGAAGGGCTCCAGCTGACCCGTGGTCAGCATGCCCTTGTAGACGATGGTGCGGGCCGACAGCGACGGGAAGTACACGCCGGCCTCGCGCTCGGCGCGCTTGCGCAGCACGAAGGCCTTGCGGTCGAGGGCGATGCCCGTGGCGGGCACGGCGGCGCCGTCGCTGACGAAGATCTGGCGGAAGACCGGCATCGTCGACCGGGCGGTGGCACCCAGCAGCTGGGGGGCGACCGGCACCTCGCGCCAGCCGAGGACGGTCAGGCCCTCCTCGGCCGCGATCGTCTCGATCTGCGAGACGGCGTCGGCGGCGGAGTCCTCCGGCAGGAAGGCGGTGCCGACGGCGTAGGCACCGGCCTCGGGCAGTTCGAATCCGGCCACGTCACGGAAGAAGGCGTCCGGAACCTGCGACAGGATGCCGGCGCCGTCGCCGGAGTCGGGCTCGGAGCCGGTGGCACCGCGGTGTTCGAGGTTGCGCAGGACGGTCAGGGCCTGCTCGACCAGGGTGTGGGACGCCTCGCCGGTAAGGGTGGCGACGAAGCCGACGCCACAGGCGTCGTGCTCGTTGCGGGGGTCGTACATACCCTGCGCAGCAGGGCGAGCATCCATGAAGGACCAGTTCTGGCCATTCGCGGAATGCTGGGACGGCTGGCGCGGCGTACGCATCGGCTCTCCCGTCGTCGTCATGTGGCATGTGCAAGTGCCGAGGGACGACGTTGGCCCTCGCGTGATCGCAAAATTTCGTGCAGGTTACATGATGGAGCGGTTCTCGGGAACCGGGATAATCCGTTCCAACATGCGGACACCGGCGGTTCGCGGCGGGGTACCGCACCGGCGGTGGAAGCTATGGGGGGCCTGTACGGAACGACCGGGTGAGATCGATGCCCGTCGGGCCCGGAGGCGGGACAGGCGTCTTCGCCCACCCCGCTGAGCGCGGCCGCGGGCCTCGTTGCCCGCAGCGCTTACGGCTCATGCCCGGTGATTGCGCATTCGAAACCAGCAAGTAACGGCTACTTATGCGGTCCCTCGCATAAGTCCGAGCCGAGCTATCCTACGGCCGTTCCGAACAAGCTGCCCAGGGCGTACGTCACACCGGCCGCGGCACCTCCCAGGAACAGCTGCCGCAGCCCGCTGTACCACCAGGTGCGTGCCGTCACCTTGGCCACCACCGCGCCGCACAGGAAGAGCCCGAGCAGCGCCAGCAGCACGGCCGGCCAGAGGCTGCTCGCACCCAGCAGATACGGCAGGACCGGGATCAGCGCGCCGAGCGCGAAGGAGCCGAAGCTCGACACCGCGGCCACGGCGGGCGAGGGCAGATCGCCGGGGTCGATGCCCAGCTCTTCCCGGGCATGGATCTCCAGCGCCTGCTCGGGGTCCTTCGACAGCTGCCGGGCGACCTCGTCGGCCAGCCCCGGCTCGACTCCGCGCGCCCGGTAGAGCGCGGCCAGCTCGGCCTCCTCGTCCTTGGGGTGCTTGCGCAGTTCGCGCCGTTCCACGTCCAGCTCGGCCTCGACGAGCTCGCGCTGCGAGGCGACGGAGGTGTACTCGCCGGCGGCCATGGAGAAGGCGCCGGCGGCCAGCCCCGCGAGTCCGGTGAGGACGACGGTGTGCTGGCTGACCGAGCCGCCCGCGACACCGGTCATCAGGGCCAGGTTGGAGACGAGGCCGTCCATCGCACCGAACACCGCGGGACGCAGCCAGCCGCCGTTGACGTCCCGGTGGGTGTGGTTGTCCCGGTGCGCCTCGTGCAGCGCCGCCTCGGTCTCGATGATGGCCATGAAAAGTCCCCGATCCCCTTACCGAACCAAGCTTTTCTGGACGAGTTCCAGATTTTTACAACACACAAAGTACGCTGCGAATTCCGGCGCCGCCAGCAAGGAAAGGCTGCGCTAACCTGCGGTTTTACCCTTCAGCGCTCACTTGATGAAGATCTTGCACAGATGTCGACCGGGTGATGCTGAGGCCCCCGAGGCTCGGGGCGGTCGCCGCAGTGGGACACATCCCGTATGGCATCGATCGCCTGCATCCCCTCCGTCCCGGCGCCCGGGGACGCCACCGAACTCCGCGCACGGGCACGGGGCGCAATGCTGGGCCTGGCCGTCGGTGACGCGCTCGGGGCCCCGGCCGAGAACCTGAAGCCCTCGGAGATCCGCGCGCGGTGGGGCCGTATCACCGGCTACGTCGCCGAGCACCCCGCCGGCACGGACGACACCGAGTACGCGATCTTCTCGGGACTCCTCCTGGCCCGGCACGGCTCGGCACTGACCCCCGCGCATGTGGAGGCGGCCTGGCACGAGTGGATCGCCGACCGCGACGAGGGCCCCTTCCGGGGCGCCGGCTTCAGCGAGCGCGGCACGCTGGAGAACCTCCGCCGGGGCCTGGCGGCCCCCATCTCCGCCCAGCACCGGCACGCCTGGAGCGACGGGCTGGCCATGCGCGCGGCCCCCTTCGGGGTGTTCGCGCCGGGCCGCCCGGCGGAGGCGGCCCGGCTGGTGGCGATCGACGGCTCGGTGAGCCATGACGGCGAGGGCATTCACGGCGGCCAGGCGGTGGCCGCGGGCGTGGCGGCGGCGATGGCGGGTGCCCAGCCGATCGCGGTCGTGGCCGCCGCACTCGCCGTCGTGCCCGACGACTCCTGGACGGCCCGCTGCCTGCGCCGCGCGGTGGCCGTGGCGCACCGAGGCGAACGCGCGGTCCGCTCCGCGGTCGTCATCGGCGGCTACCCGTGGACCGACCTGGCCCCCGAGGCGGTCGCCCTCGCCTTCGGCGCGTACGCGGCGGCGGACGGCGACTTCGAACAGTCGGTCCTGACGGCGGTGAACATGGGCCGCGACGCGGACACGACGGCGGCGGTCGCGGGCGCGCTGGCGGGTGCGACACAGGGCGTTTCGGCGATCCCGAAGGCCTGGACGACTCCCATCGGCCCGGTCCGCGGCCGGTGCCTGCCGGCGATGGCGGGCTACCACGTCCTGGACGTGGCGGACCTGCTGACGCCCTGGGCCGCGGCACACGGCGACGAGCCCGGGCCGACGGACTTCGTCCTGGCGGGCGACGGGACGGAGGCCCCGGCATGACGCCGCACGATCCGGCGGCAGCGGCCGGCGTCGCGGCCCCGGAGGGACCACCCGCGGCCGTCGGCGGCGAAGCCGCCCCACGGGAGACCCGGGCCCCTCGGGTGACAGTCACGGGCGGTGCGCGGGCGGGAGACAAAAGGGCCGAAGGCGAAGCCGAGCCCACAAGACGGGCCGAAGGCCTCCTGCTCGGTCTGGCCGCGGGCGACGCCGCCGGCTGGCCCGCGGCCCGCCACAGAGCCGCCCGCATGCCCGACTGGACCCGCCGCCTCACCCGCGAACTGGACACCTTCGCCGAGCAGAACGCCACCACCACCCTCCCCGTCCCCATCGCCCTGAACCAGGCCCTCACCTCCGGCGCCGACATCGTCGTCGTCGACCTGGAGGACGCGGTCGTCCCCGACCGGAAGGCGTACGCCCGTGCCGCCACCGCCGAGCTGCTCGCCGAGCTGCCGCCGGTCCCGGTCCACGTCCGCGTCAACGCCCTGGACAGCCCCTGGGCCGGGCAGGATCTCGCCGCCGTCGCCCCGGCTCCCGGCCTCTGCGCCCTGCGGCTCCCCAAGATCGGCTCACCCGCCGAGGTCGTCCGGATCGCCCAGCAGGCCGTCCCCACCGGGCTGCCCCTGTACGCCCTCCTGGAGACGGCCCTCGGCGTGGAGCAGGCGTACGCCGTCGCCACGGCCCACCCGTCCCTGCGGGGCATCGCGCTCGGGGAGGCGGACCTCCGGGCCGACCTGGGCGGATGTGACGACGGAGGGCTCGACTGGTCCCGTTCCCGGGTGATCGTCGCCGCCCGGGCCGCTGGCCTGCCGCCGCCGGCCCAGTCAGTCCACCCGGACGTCCGTGACCTGGAGGGGCTGGCCGCCTCCTGCGCCCACGGCCGCGCCCTGGGCTTTCTGGGCCGGGCCGCGATCCATCCCCGCCAGCTCCCGGTCATCGAGCGTGCCTTCCTCCCCACCGAGGAGGAGATCGAGCAGGCGGAGACGATCGTCAAGGCGGCGGCGACGGAACAGGGCGCCCAGGCCCTCCCGGACGGCCGCTTCATCGACACGGCGGTGGTGGCGGCGGCCCAGCGAACCCTGTCCCTGGCACGCGGCCGCTGACCCGCCCCACCCGGAAAACGCCGAGGGCGCCCGTGCATCCACGGGCGCCCTCGGTCACGTACGGCAGACGGTCAGCTCTTCTTCGCCGACCCGGCCTCGTCAGTGGCCTCGTCACTGGCCTCGCTCTCGGCCTCGTCCTTGCCGGACTCCCCGCCGTCCTTGCCGGACTCGGCCTCGTCCTCGGCCGCGGCGTCTCCTTCGGCCTCACCGCCGGAGGCCTCCGCACCGGGCTCCACCACGGCTTCCCGGCCCGGCCGCTTCTTCGACGACACCACGAGGTAGGTGACCGCGAGCAGGAACACGAACATCGCGGTCCACACGTTCAGCCGGAGACCCAGGATGTGGTGGGCGTCGTCGACCCGCATGTACTCGATCCACGCCCGGCCCGTGCAGTACGCGGCGACGTACAGCGCGAACGCCCGGCCGTGTCCCAGCCGGAAGCGGCGGTCCGCCCAGATCACCAGGACCGCGACGCCGATGCACCACAGCGATTCGTACAGGAACGTCGGGTGGTAGGTGCCCGGCACCCGGCCGTCCGCGGAGGACGTGATCTCCAGGGCCCAGGGCAGGTCGGTGGGCTTGCCGTACAGCTCCTGGTTGAACCAGTTGCCCCAGCGGCCGATCGCCTGGGCGAGGGCGATGCCCGGCGCGACGGCGTCGGCGTACGCCGGCATCGGGATGCCACGGCGCCGGCAGCCGATCCAGGCGCCCAGCGCACCCAGCGCGATCGCACCCCAGATGCCGAGACCGCCCTCCCAGATCTTGAAGGCGTCCACCCAGTCACGGCCTTCGCTGAAGTACAGCTCGTAGTCCGTGATCACGTGGTAGAGCCGGCCGCCCACGAGGCCGAAGGGCACGGCCCAGACCGCGATGTCGGCCACCGTGCCGGCCCGCCCGCCCCGGGCGATCCAGCGCTTGTTGCCGAGCCAGACGGCAACGAAGACGCCGATGATGATGCAGAACGCGTAGCCGCGCAGCGGAATGGGGCCGAGATACAGCACCCCGCGTGACGGGCTGGGAATGAAGGCAAGTTCCATGGCAAGGTCGACGCTACCGTGCCGGACCCGGGCCGCGGCAGGCAGCCCGGCTACGGGTCCATAACGGGCAGGTGAGAAAAGGCTTCACCCCTTGTTCTTCTCCAGCACCAGCTGCTTCAGCTTCGCCGGGGTCATCGCCCGGTCCTGGTAGATGTTCTTGCCGTCGAACAGGACGGTCGGCGTGCCCGAGAAGCCGCCCTTGTCGAAGGCCTGGTGGGACTTGGCGACCCACGCGTTGTGCGTGCCGTCCTCGACGCACTTGCGGAAGGCGGGGGTGTCCAGGCCGTCGACCTTGCCGGCCAGCTCGATCAGCTTGGCGTTCCTGGCGTAGGCGTCGTCGACCTCCGGGGGCTGGTTGTCGAAGAGCACGTCGTGGTACGCGGGGAACTTCCCGGCGTCCTGGGCGCAGGCCGCGGCGTTGGCCGCGTTGCGGGAGCCGGTGCCGCGCATGTTGCCGTCGATGAGGGTGACCAGGTGGTACTCGGCCTTCAACTGGCCGGCGTTCGTCAGCTCGTGGATCACCGGCCGGTACGCCGTCTCGAAGGACTTGCAGGCCGGGCAGCGGAAGTCTTCCCACACCGTGAGCGTGGACTTGGCGCTGTCCTTGCCGACCGGGATCGCGAGGCCGTCCTTGCCCTGTGCTCCCGAGGGGGCCACGACCGGGCCCGCCGCCTCGCTGTCGTCGTCCTTCCCGGCGTTGGCGGCGACGACGCCGATCACCGCCGCGAGTCCCAGGACGGCCACGACGGCACCGCCCACGATCAGCGCGCGCCGGCGCTTCTCCGAGGCCTTGTGCTTCTCGCGCTCCGCCGCCAGCTTCTCCCGGGCGGTGCGCTTTCCCTCACGGTTCTTCTCGCTCACACCCCGGAAACGAACCGGGGAGGCGCACCGCGCCTCCCCGGCCCCAGGTCCACCCGTACGAGGGACCTGTCCGACGTCCGGCTCTTCTACGCCTGTCCGCGCACGCCCTTCGCGAGGGCACCCGCGAGCGAGCGCACGGCCTCGACACCGGCCGCGTCGTCCGGGGCGTCCAGCATGGCCTTGACGAAGGCCGAGCCGACGATCACGCCGTCGGCGAAGCCGGCGACCTCGGCGGCCTGGCTGGCGTTGGAGACGCCGAGGCCGACGCAGACCGGCAGGTCCGTGCCGGTGGCCCGGGTGCGTGCCACCAGGTCCTCGGCCTGCGAGCTGACCGACGCGCGGGTGCCGGTGACACCCATGAGGGAGGCGGCGTAGACGAAGCCGCTGCCCGCCGCGGTGATCTGCGCGAGCCGCTGGTCCCTGCTGCTGGGCGCGACGACGAAGACGGTGGCCAGGCCGTGCTTCTCCGCGTGCTCCCTCCACAGTGCCGACTCCTGCACGGGCAGGTCGGGCAGGATGCACCCGGCGCCGCCCGCCTCGGCGAGCTCGGCGGTGAACCGCTCGACGCCGTAGCGGTCGATGGGGTTCCAGTACGTCATGACGAGGACCGGCTTGCCGGTGGCCGCGTGGGCCTCGCGGACCGTGCGCATCACGTCGGCGATCTTCACGCCGCCGCGCAGGGCGATGTCGTCGGCGGTCTGGATGACGGGCCCGTCGAGAACGGGGTCGCTGTGCGGCAGACCGACCTCGACGACGTCTGCGCCGCCGTCCAGGGCGGCCTTGATCGCCTCGATGCCGCCGTCCACGGTCGGGAACCCGGCCGGGAGGTAGGCGATGAGCGCGGACCGGCCCTCGGACTTCGCCGCGGCGAGAGTGTCGCTCAACAGCTGGATGTTCCCGCTCACTTGGCGTCCCCCTCGATCTCGGCGGTGTCGGTGTCCGCGTCGGCGGCGACCTCGGCGTCGGTGTCGTAGAGGCCGAAGTAGCGGGCGGCGGTGTCCATGTCCTTGTCGCCGCGGCCGGACAGGTTGACCACGATCAGCCCGTCCTTGCCCAGTTCCCTGCCGACCTCCAGGGCACCGGCCAGCGCGTGGGCGCTCTCGATGGCCGGGATGATGCCCTCGGTGCGGGACAGCAGGCGCAGGGCCTGCATGGCCGCGTCGTCCGTGACCGCGCGGTATTCACCGCGGCCGGAGTCCTTGAGGTAGGAGTGCTCGGGGCCGATGCCCGGGTAGTCCAGACCGGCCGAGATCGAGTACGGCTCGGTGATCTGGCCCTCGTCGTCCTGGAGGACGTAACTGCGGGAGCCGTGCAGGATGCCGGGTTCGCCGGCGGTCAGGGTCGCCGCGTGCTCGCCGGTGTCGACGCCGTGCCCGGCCGGCTCGCAGCCGATGAGGCGGACGGACTCGTCCGGGATGAAGGCGTGGAAGAGGCCGATGGCGTTGGAGCCGCCGCCGACGCAGGCGACGGCCGCGTCGGGGAGCCGGCCCGCGCGCTCCAGGAGCTGGCGGCGGGCCTCCACGCCGATGACGCGGTGGAAGTCGCGGACCATCGCCGGGAAGGGGTGGGGTCCGGCGACCGTGCCGAAGAGGTAGTGCGTGTGGTCGACGTTGGCGACCCAGTCGCGGAACGCCTCGTTGATCGCGTCCTTGAGTGTGCGGCTGCCCGACTTCACGGCGATGACCTCGGCGCCGAGCATGCGCATGCGGGCCACGTTGAGGGCCTGGCGCTGGGTGTCGATCTCGCCCATGTAGATGGTGCACTCGAGGCCGAAGAGCGCGCAGGCCGTGGCCGTGGCAACGCCGTGCTGGCCGGCGCCCGTCTCGGCGATGACGCGGGTCTTGCCCATGCGCTTGGTGAGCAGGGCCTGGCCGAGGACGTTGTTGATCTTGTGGGAGCCGGTGTGGTTGAGGTCCTCGCGCTTGAGGAAGACGCGTGCGCCTCCGGCGTGCTCGGCGAAGCGGGGCACATCCGTGAGGGCCGACGGGCGGCCGGTGTAGTTGACCAGGAGGTCGTCGAGTTCCTCGGCGAACTCGGGGTCGTGCTTGGCCTTGTCGTACTCGACGGCCACCTCGTCGACTGCGGCGACGAGGGCCTCCGGGATGAACTTGCCGCCGAATGTCCCGAAGTAGCCTTCGGGGTTGGGCGTGTGCCCCTCGGGGTCGGGGATGAAGAAATGGCTGGGCATGCGGAAACCTTCACGGTGAGTGTGTGGAAATGCACTAGTCGCCGTGGGGGCGGGGCTTCGACTGTTGGCCGCGGGCCGTCAGTGGCCGGTCGCGCCCGCGCGGCGGTAGCCGCTGATCAAACAGAGCCCCGCGCCCCCGAAGGCAGGCCATCGCATGCCGTTCACCTGGCCCGGCTCGTCACCGATGACGTAGCGGACCCGGCGGCCGTGGACGCGGCGCGCGGGGGCTCGGCAGCCGCGGGGGCGGCAGCCGCGCGCGAGGCGGGCGTACCTGTCCACGGTCGTCATGGTGAGAGTCATCGGGGCCAAGCCTAGCGGGAGATCAGCCCCGGCCGTGCCGGAGTGCGGGATGTTCGCCCGCCGCCACCAGGTCGGAGACCGCCGTCTTGGGGTCCTTGCCGGTGACGAGGGACTCGCCCACCAGGACCGCGTCGGCGCCGGCGTTGGCGTAGGCGATGAGGTCGTGCGGGCCGCGGACGCCGGACTCGGCGATCTTGATGATGTGGTCGGGGATCTCCGGTGCCACGCGCTCGAACGTGCCGCGGTCGACCTCGAGGGTCTTGAGGTTGCGCGCGTTGACGCCGATCACGCGGGCGCCGGCGTCGACCGCGCGCTCGACCTCGTCCTCGTCGTGCACCTCGACGAGCGGGGTGAGCCCGATGGACTCGGCGCGCTCGATGAGGGACTCCAGGGCGGGCTGGTCGAGGGCGGCGACGATCAGCAGGACGACGTCGGCGCCGTAGGCGCGGGCCTCCCACAGCTGGTACGACGTGACGATGAAGTCCTTGCGCAGGACCGGGATGTCCACGCGGGCGCGGACCGCTTCGAGGTCGGCGAGCGAGCCGCCGAAGCGCCGCTGTTCGGTGAGGACGGAGATGACGGCGGCGCCACCCGCCTCGTAGTCCGCGGCGAGTCCGGCCGGGTCGGCGATCGCGGCCAGCGCACCCTTGGAGGGGCTGGAGCGCTTGACCTCGCAGATGACCTTGACGCCGTCGCCGCGCAGTGCGGCCGCGCCGTCCTTGGCCGCGGGAGCCTTCGCCGCGCGCTCCTTGAGCTCGTCGAGGCTGACGCGCGCCTGCCGCTCCGCGAGGTCGGCACGGACTCCGTCGATGATCTCGTCGAGCACACTCACGCGAGCGGCCCCCTTCCAGACTCTTGACAGTTCCAGCGACCGTTCGAAAACCGATGGTCACTGCGATGGTATCCGCAGCGGGGCGTAGGCTTCGCATCCGGTTGACGGCGGTCCCACTACCTGGACATCCGCCAGTTGATCAAGGATGGAGCCAGCCTCCGAAGGGCAGGTTCCGGACAACCGTGAAGACCAGCAGCAACGCGCCGAAGCTCCACACCAGGCCCGGGCGGGGGTCGATCCGCAGCGGGCGCCCGCGCACCGCCTGGACCACCCAGACGGTCCACAGCACGGCGAAGGCCAGATAGCCCAGGACGGCGAGCGCGTTGGCGTGCAGCGCCGCCGGGAGATCGCCGTGGACGAAGGCGTGCGCGCTGCGCAGCCCGCCGCAGCCGGGGCAGTACAGGCCGGTGTAGTGCAACAGCGGGCAGACGGGGTAGTGGCCGGGTTCGTTGGGGTCGACCGCGCCCACGTAGGCGAACGCGGCGGCGGCGGCCGCGAGAACCCCGGCGGGGACGGCCAGGCGGCCCGGGACGCTGTGCGTCACCCTTCGGCTGTCGGCGTTCACGGTACGCATTGTGCCCCGCACACGCGTGAGGGGCGGCTCCGGCACCCCGGTGCCGGCCGCCCCTCGCGCGACGACGCGGTGTTCCGCGGGGGTCAGCCCTCGGCGCGCGCGGGCTCGCGGTCGCCCGTCATCGCGTGCGGCTGGTGCAGGTCCTTGGGCTGGCCGAGCCCCATCATCCGCATGATGCCGCCGACGACACCGCCGAGGAGGACGACGACCATGCCCGCCCAGAAGCCCAGGGGCTGGTCCATCACCATGAACGCGCCCGCGACGCAGAAACCGATGAAGGCGATCGTGACACCGGTCCAGGCGGCCGGGGTGTGACCGTGGCTGCTGCCCGCCATTGCTTGCTCCTCATTGCTGTGTGCGTGTCTGAGCAGGACGCTCGGGCTCATTGTCCCGCACGCGCGCCCCCGCTGTGAGCGGGGGTGTCCCCCGCTCCTCCGGGTGGGCTCACGCCCCGGTGGGGTCCTCACCCCGGTCGAGTGCCTTCCACAGGTCCTCGGGCCGGTCGGGGTCGACGGCGGGGGCCTTGCGGCGCGGCTGGGGGGTGCCGCTCCGCTCGTAGCGGCCGGACATCGCGGGCCACAGCCGGCCGTAGCGCAGGGCGAGCAGCCCGGCCAGGAGGATCAGGACTCCGCCGACGGCCGCGACATAGGGCCAGGCGGTGTGGCTGAGGGTGTCCACGGAGGCGGAGGTGTCGCCGGCGGCCTGGGCGGCCTGCTCGTCGAGCGCGGCGCCGTCGGTGGCGCCGAGCAGGGCGGCGGCGACGATGCCCGCGCCGGAGAGCGCCAGCAGCCCGGCCACGACGAAGCGGCCGGCCCGGCGGACGGCGAAGACGGCGACGAGCGCGGCGAGGCCCACTATGGCGAGCGCCGCGGGTACGCCCGTGACGTCGCTGCCCTTGGCGGTCAGGGGGAAGGCACCGCCGGCCACCGTCGCGGTGCCCTCCGCCCAGCGCTGCCGGGTGGCGAGCAGCGCCACGGCCGCGCCGAGCGCGCCGCACAGCAGCGCGACGGCGAGGCTCAGGCGGCCGGCCCGGGCGGATCCGGCGGCTTCGGAACGGGGGTGAGGTACAGCAGTCACGTACCCCACTATCGCCTGAACCCCGGGCGAACCATCACCCGGGGTTCATCTCAGGCCTTTCCCAGCCGGTTCGCCGTGTGGACGGCCCTGAGGACCGCCGCCGCCTTGTTGCGGCACTCGGTGTCCTCGGCGACCGGGTCGGAGTCGGCGACGATGCCCGCGCCGGCCTGCACGTACGCGGTGCCGTCCCGGAGGAGGGCCGTGCGGATGGCGATGGCCGTGTCGGAGTCGCCCGCGAAGTCGAGGTAGCCGACGCAGCCGCCGTACAGCCCGCGCCGGGACGGTTCGAGTTCGTCGATGATCTGCATGGCGCGCGGCTTCGGGGCGCCGGAGAGGGTGCCGGCCGGGAAGCAGGCCGTGAGGACGTCGAAGGCGGTGCGGCCCGGGGCGACGCGGCCGGTCACCGTCGAGACGATGTGCATCACGTGCGAGTACCGCTCGACGGACATGAAGTCGACGACCTCGACGGAGCCGGGCTCGCAGACCCGCCCCAGGTCGTTGCGCCCCAGGTCGACGAGCATGAGGTGCTCGGCGCGCTCCTTGGGGTCGGCGAGCAGCTCGTCGGCGAGGGCCTGGTCCTCCTGCGGGGTGGCGCCGCGCCAGCGGGTGCCGGCGATGGGGTGCACCATGGCCCGGCCGTCCTCGACCTTGACCAGGGCCTCGGGGGACGAGCCGACGACGTCGAAGCCGTCGAAGCGGAACAGGTACATGTACGGGGACGGGTTGGTGGCCCGCAGCACCCGGTAGACGTCCAGCGCGCTCGCCGTGCACGGCGTCTCGAAGCGCTGGGAGGGAACCACCTGGAAGGCCTCCCCGGCCCGGATGCGCTCCTTGATGTCCTCGACGGCCTCCTGGAAGTCGGGGCCGCCCCACAGCGCCGTGTACTCGGGGAGCTCGGAGGGCGGGAGCGCGGCCGGGGGCTGGGCGACCGCGCGGGAGAGGTCGGCCTCCATGGCGTCGAGCCGGGCCACGGCGTCCGCGTAGGCCTCGTCGACGCCGGTGTCCAGGTCGTTGTGGTTGATCGCGTTGGCGATCAGCAGGACCGAGCCCTCCCAGTGGTCCATGACCGCCAGATCGCTGGTGAGGAGCATGGTCAGCTCGGGGAGCTTCAGGTCGTCGCGCTCGCCGGGGCCGATCTTCTCCAGGCGGCGGACGATGTCGTAGCCGAGGTAGCCGACCATGCCGCCGGTGAAGGGCGGCATGCCGTCCTGGTGGGGCGTGTGCAGGGCCTCGATGGTGGCGCGCAGCGCGGCGAGGGGGTCGCCGTCGACGGGGACGCCGACGGGCGGGGCACCGAGCCAGTGGGCCTGTCCGTCGCGCTCGGTCAGCGTCGCCGCCGACCGCACGCCCACGAAGGAGTACCGGGACCACGAGCGGCCGTTCTCCGCGGACTCCAGCAGGAAGGTGCCCGGGCGCTCGGCGGCGAGCTTGCGGTAGAGCGCGACCGGGGTGTCGCCGTCGGCGAGGAGCTTGCGGGTGACGGGAATGACCCGCCGGTCGGTGGCGAGCTTGCGGAACGTCTCGAGGTCCATGGCCGCTGACCCTACTGATCCGAGGCGGGGGCGTCGGAGCCGCCGTCCTTGAGGAGCACGTCCTCGTCGAAGCAGGTGCGCGCGCCGGTGTGGCAGGCGGCGCCGACCTGGTCGACCTTCACCAGGACGGTGTCGGCGTCGCAGTCGAGGGCGACGGACTTCACCCACTGGAAGTGTCCGGAGGTGTCGCCCTTGACCCAGTGCTCCTGGCGGCTGCGGGACCAGTACGTGCACCGGCCGGTGGTCAGGGTGCGATGCAGCGCCTCGTCGTCCATCCAGCCGAGCATCAGCACCTCTCCGGTGTCGTACTGCTGGGCGATGGCGGGCAGGAGGCCGTCGGCGCTGCGCTTGAGGCGGGCGGCGATCTCCGGGTCGAGACGGCTGGGCCGGGGGGACGTGCTGGTCATGCCGACCATTGTGCCGCGCGCCACTGACAGGCCAGGTGGAGTGTCCACTGTGCGGACCTCCGAGCCGGTCGTAGGCTGACTCCATGTCGACCCATGCCAAGCGTGAACGACTTCTCCTCGCCGATCTGTTGGAGACCGCGGGCCCGGACGCGCCCACCCTGTGCGAGGGCTGGACCACCCGGGACCTCGCGGCGCACGTGGTGGTGCGCGAGCGCCGCCCGGACGCCGCCGGCGGGATACTGATCAAGCAGCTCGCGCCGCGCCTGGACCGGGTGATGGCGGAGTACACCGACAAGCCGTACGAGGAGCTGATCCAGCTGATCCGTACGGGGCCGCCCCGCTTCTCGCCCTTCTCGCTCAAGCCGGTCGACGAGATGTCCAACATCATCGAGTTCTACGTCCACACGGAGGACGTCCGGCGCGCCCAGCCCGACTGGTCACCGCGCGAGCTCGACACGGTCTTCCAGGACGCCCTGTGGTCCCGGCTGGAGCGCACCGCCCGGCTGATGGGGCGCAGCGTCCCGACGGGCCTGGTGCTGCGCCGCCCGGACGGCCAGACGGTCGTCGCCCAGCGGGGCGCGCCGGTGGTGACGGTGACGGGTGAGCCCTCGGAGCTGGTGCTGTTCTCCTACGGCCGGCAGAGCAAGGCAAAGGTCGAGCTGGACGGCGACGAGGACGCCATCGCGAAGCTGCACGAGACGAAGCAGCTCGGGATCTGAGGAGGCATGAGGAAACCCCGGCCGCAGCACGCGACCGGGGCTTCCGACATGCGGGTCACCGCACCGGGTGGCCCGCCTCCCGCAGCGTCTGCTTGACCTCGCCGATGCGCAGGTCCCCGAAGTGGAACACCGACGCGGCCAGTACCGCGTCCGCGCCCGCCGCGATGGCCGGCGGGAAGTCCGTCAGCTTGCCCGCGCCGCCCGAGGCGATGACCGGGACGGTCACGTGCCCCCGGACGGCCCGGATCATCTCCAGGTCGTAGCCGTCCTTGGTGCCGTCCGCGTCCATGGAGTTGAGCAGGATCTCGCCGGCGCCCAGCTCGGCGGCCTGGTGCGCCCACTCGACGGCGTCGATGCCGGTGCCGCGACGGCCGCCGTGGGTGGTCACCTCGAAGGAGCCGGACTCGGTGCGGCGCGCGTCCACCGACAGGACCAGGACCTGGCGGCCGAAGCGTTCGGCGATCTCCCGGATCAGCTCCGGGCGGGCGATCGCGGCCGTGTTGACGCCGACCTTGTCCGCGCCGGCCCGCAGCAGCTTGTCCACGTCCTCGGCGGTGCGCACCCCGCCGCCGACCGTGAGCGGGATGAACACCTGCTCGGCCGTGCGGCGCACCACGTCGTAGGTCGTCTCGCGGTTGCCCGACGAGGCGGTGATGTCCAGGAACGTCAGCTCGTCGGCGCCCTCGGCGTCGTACACCTTGGCCATCTCGACGGGGTCGCCCGCGTCGCGCAGGTTCTGGAAGTTGACGCCCTTGACGACCCGGCCGTTGTCCACGTCCAGGCAGGGGATGACTCGGACCGCCAGGGTCATGAATCCACCGTTCCTCTGAATGCCTCTAGTTCCACCGACACCAGGACGCGCGGGTCGACGAAGCCGTCCACCACGAGGAAGGACGCGACCGGGCGCACGGAGTCGAACAGCTCCTTGTGGGCCCGGCCCACCTCGTCGAGGTCGCGCGTGTGTGCCAGATACATTCGCGTCCGGACCACGGACCCGATACCGAGCCCGAACTCGCCGATCGCTTCGAGGGCGCTGGTGAAGGCCGCCTTGGCCTGCTCGTACGGGTCGCCCTCCCCGTACAGCACATCGCCCTTGAAGGGTGTCGTGCCCGCCACCAGCACCCGATCGCCCGCCGCCACGGCGCGTGCGAAACCGAAACTCTCTTCCCAGGGACTTCCGCTCTGCACGCGCCGTACGGCATCGCTCATGACGACACAGTCTCCAATGCCTCTTCCAGGGTGAATGCCTTCGCGTACAGCGCCTTCCCTACGATCGCGCCCTCGACACCGAGCGGGACGAGCTCGGCGATCGCACGGAGGTCGTCGAGCGACGAGACACCGCCGGAGGCCACCACCGGGCGGTCCGTGGCCGCGCAGACGTTCTTCAGCAGCTCCAGGTTGGGGCCCTGGAGGGTGCCGTCCTTGGCGATGTCCGTGACGACGTACCGCGCGCAGCCCTCCTTGTTCAGGCGCTCCAGCGTCTCGTAGAGGTCGCCGCCGTCGCGGGTCCAGCCGCGGCCGCGCAGGGTCGTGCCGCGGACGTCCAGGCCGACCGCGATCTTGTCACCGTGCTCGGCGATGACCTTGGCGACCCACTCGGGGGCCTCCAGGGCGGCCGTGCCCAGGTTCACGCGGGTGCAGCCGGTGGCCAGGGCGGCGGCGAGGGTGTCGTCGTCGCGGATGCCGCCGGACAGCTCCACCTTGATGTCCATGGCCTCGGTGACCTCGGCGATCAGCGCGCGGTTGTCGCCGGTGCCGAAGGCGGCGTCCAGGTCGACCAGGTGCAGCCACTCGGCGCCGGACCGCTGCCAGGCGAGGGCGGCCTCCAGGGGCGAGCCGTAGGAGGTCTCCGTACCGGACTCGCCGTGCACCAGGCGCACCGCCTGGCCGTCACGGACGTCGACGGCGGGGAGGAGTTCGAGCTTGCTCACAGTGTTCCGATCCAGTTGGTGAGGAGCTGGGCTCCGGCGTCGCCGGACTTCTCGGGGTGGAACTGCGTGGCCCACAGGGCGCCGTTCTCGACGGCCGCGACGAACGGCTTGCCGTGCGTGGACCAGGTGACCTTGGGGGCCTCCATCGCCGGGTTGTGGGTCTCCAGCGACCAGTCGTGGACGGCGTAGGAGTGCACGAAGTAGAAGCGCGCGTCCGCGTCCAGGCCGGCGAACAGCTGCGAGCCGGCCGCCGCGTCGACGGTGTTCCAGCCCATGTGGGGCACGATCTCGGCCTGGAGCGGTTCGACCGAGCCGGGCCACTCGTCGAGGCCCTCGCTCTCCACGCCGTGCTCGATGCCGCGGGCGAAGAGGATCTGCATGCCCACGCAGATGCCCATGACGGGGCGGCCGCCGGACAGCCTGCGGTCGACGATCCAGTCGCCGCGCGCCTCACGCAGGCCCTTCATGCAGGAGGCGAAGGCGCCGACGCCGGGCACGAGCAGCCCGTCGGCGTTCATGGCCTTGTCGTAGTCACGCGTGATCTCGACGTCGGCCCCCGCGCGCGCGAGGGCGCGCTCGGCGGAGCGGACGTTGCCGAAGCCGTAGTCGAAGACGACGACCTTCTTCTGCTTCTTCGAGGTGGCACTCGACGGGGCGCTCAATTCCACACCTCCAGCCTCACGACACCGGCCGCCAGGCACATCGCGGCGCCGATGGAGAGCAGCACGATCAGGCCCTTGGGCATCTTCTGCTTGACGAAGGAGTAGATCCCGCCGACGAGGAACAGGCCGACGACGATCAGCAGGGTCGAGATGCCGTTCACAGGG
Organism: Streptomyces sp. NPDC045955; assembly: GCF_056430805.1. Classification (NCBI taxonomy): domain Bacteria; kingdom Bacillati; phylum Actinomycetota; class Actinomycetes; order Kitasatosporales; family Streptomycetaceae; genus Streptomyces; species Streptomyces sp. NPDC045955. The sequence continues at coordinate 115,718 of NZ_JBWKKY010000006.1, read as the reverse complement.
CGCCCTTCGTGGAGGGGAGGATGCCGGCCGCGCGCGGGTCGCGCTCGGAGGCGTAGCGCAGGGCCCGGGCCAGCGCCTTGAACTGGCACTCCACGATGTGGTGGGCGTTGCGCCCGTAGGGCACGTGCACGTGCAGCGCGATCTGGGCCTGGGCGACGAAGGACTCCAGGATGTGCCGGGTCATCGTGGTGTCGTACTCGCCGATCATCGGCGCCATCTTCTCGGGCTCGGTGTGCACGAGGTAGGGGCGGCCGGACAGGTCGACGGTGACCTGGGCGAGGGACTCGTCCAGCGGGACCGTGCAGTTGCCGAAGCGGTAGATGCCGACCTTGTCGCCGAGGGCCTGCTTGAAGGCGGCGCCGAGGGCGAGGGCGGTGTCCTCGATGGTGTGGTGCGAGTCGATGTGCAGGTCGCCCTCGGTCTTCACGGTCAGGTCGAACAGACCGTGCCGGCCGAGCTGGTCGAGCATGTGGTCGTAGAAGCCGACGCCGGTGGAGATCTCCGTCTTGCCGGTGCCGTCGAGGTCGATCTCGACGAGGACCGAGGTTTCCTTGGTCGTCCGCTCCACGCGTCCTGTGCGGCTCATGAACTCTGCTCCTTCTTCAGTGCACGTACCGCGTCGAGGAACGCGTCGTTCTCTTCGGGGGTGCCGGCCGACACCCGCAGCCACCCGGGGATGCCGTTGTCCCGGACCAGGACGCCCCGGTCGAGGATCTTCCGCCAGGCCGTGTGCGCGTCCTCGAACCGGCCGAACTGCACGAAGTTGGCGTCGGACTCGACGACCTCGTAGCCGGTGGCGCGCAGTTCGGTGACCAGGCGGTCCCGCTCGGCCTTGAGCTGTTCGACATAGCCCAGCAGCGTGTCGGTGTGTTCCAGGGCGGCCAGGGCGGTCGCCTGGGTGACGGCCGACAGGTGGTAGGGCAGCCGGACGAGCTGGACGGCGTCGACGACGGCCGGGTGCGCGGCGAGGTAGCCCAGCCGTAGGCCGGCGGCGCCGAACGCCTTCGACATCGTGCGGGAGACGACGAGGTGCGGGCGCCCGTCGAGCAGCGGCAGCAGGGAGTCGCCGTGGCTGAACTCGATGTACGCCTCGTCGACGACGACCATCGACGGCTTCGCCGCCTGCGCGGCCTCGTAGAGCGCGAGGACCGTCTCGGGCGGGACCGCGTTGCCGGTGGGGTTGTTGGGGGTGGTGATGAAGACGACGTCGGGCCGGTGCTCGGCGATCGCCTTCTCGGCGGCGGCGAGGTCGATCGTGAAGTCGTCGCCCCGCGGCCCCGAGATCCAGCCGGTGCCCGTACCGCGTGCGATGAGCCCGTGCATCGAGTACGACGGCTCGAAGCCGATCGCGGTGCGGCCGGGCCCGCCGAAGGTCTGCAGCAGCTGCTGGATGACCTCGTTGGAGCCGTTGGCCGCCCAGACGTTGGCGAGGCCGACCTCGTGACCGGACGTGTCCGTCAGGTACTCGGCGAGCTTCGTGCGCAGTTCGACCGCGTCCCGGTCCGGGTAGCGGTTGAGGTTGCGGGCCGCCTCACGGACCCGCTCGGCGATGCGCTCGACCAGCGGCTCGGGCAGCGGGTAGGGGTTCTCGTTGGTGTTCAGCCGGACGGGGACGTCCAGCTGGGGCGCGCCGTAGGGGGACTTGCCGCGCAGCTCGTCCCGTACGGGCAGATCGTCGATGCGTACGTCGCTCACTTGCTCTCGGGTACCTTCCAGCCGAACCTCGCCTTGATCGCCGCGCCGTGCGCGGGCAGGTCCTCCGCCTCCGCCAGCGTGACCACGTGGTGCGCGACCTCGGCCAGGGCGTCCTTCGTGTAGTCGACGATGTGGATGCCGCGCAGGAAGGACTGGACGGACAGGCCCGAGGAGTGGCAGGCGCAGCCGCCGGTGGGCAGGACGTGGTTGGAGCCGGCCGCGTAGTCGCCGAGGGAGACCGGCGCCCAGGGGCCGATGAAGATCGCGCCGGCGTTCCTGACGCGGTCGGCCACGGCGGCGGCGTCGGCCGTCTGGATCTCCAGGTGCTCGGCGCCGTACGCGTCGACCACCTTCAGGCCCTCGTCGACACCGTCGACCAGGACGATGGCGGACTGCTTGCCGGACAGGGCCGGGACGATCCGGTCGTCGACGTGCCTGGTGGCCGCGACCTGCGGCTCCAGCTCCTTCTCCACGGCGTCCGCGAGCTCGGCGGAGTCGGTGACCAGGACGGCGGCGGCCAGCGGGTCGTGCTCGGCCTGGCTGATCAGGTCGGAGGCGACGTGCACCGGGTCGGCCGTGTCGTCGGCGAGGACCGCGATCTCGGTCGGGCCGGCCTCGGCGTCGATGCCGATCTTGCCGGTGAAGTAGCGCTTGGCGGCGGCGACCCAGATGTTGCCGGGGCCGGTGACCATGGTGGCGGGCGGGCAGGACTCGGTGCCGTACGCGAACATCGCGACGGCCGTGGCACCGCCTGCCGCGTACACCTCGTCGACGCCGAGCAGGGCGCAGGCGGCGAGGATCGTGGGGTGCGGCAGCCCGTTGAACTCGGCCTGGGCCGGGGAGGCGAGCGCGATGGACTCGACGCCGGCCTCCTGCGCGGGCACGACGTTCATGACCACGGAGGAGGGATACACGGACCGGCCGCCGGGCGCGTACAGCCCGACCCGGTCGACCGGGACCCACTTCTCGGTCACGGAGCCGCCGGGCACCACCTGGGTGGTGTGCGTGCTGCGGCGCTGCTCGCGGTGGACGGTCCGGGCGCGCCGGATGGACTCCTCCAGGGCCGCGCGCACGGCCGGGTCCAGCTCCTGAAGCGCGCGTGTGAGCGCGGCGGCCGGCACCCGCACCTGGTCGAGCCTGACCCCGTCGAACCGCTCGGCGTACTCGATCAGCGCCGCGTCGCCCCGATGATGCACGTCCTCGCAGATCGGACGCACCTTCTCCAGTGCGGCCTGAACGTCGAACTCGGCTCGGGGCAGCAGGTCACGCAGGGCGGGGCCCTCGGGGAGGGCGTCGCCGCGCAGATCGATTCGGGAGATCACGTGCTCAATTCTCTCAGACCCGATTCCCGCGCCGTTCGCTCGTATCAATGGCTGATACAGACCGGCGCCGGACCCCGGAAGATCCCCTTCACGTTTCGCGTTCGGGGCGTCACTCAGCGGGCATGAACAGGTGTACGAAGCATCTGACCCGCGAGTAGCCGGGGAGGAAGGAAGAGACGTGACCGAGGGGGCCGGCGTGCGTGCCGGGGAGCTGCCCGACGACCTGACGGCGGCCGAGGCCGGAATGTGGCAGGCGTTCCGCAACGGCAGCGTGTACGACCTGAGCAGCGGCGACCCCGTGGTGGACGATCCGCACGGCGGCCACCCCTGGGGCGAGGAGCGGACCGTGCGGGCCCGGATCGTCTGCTGGCTGCTCCTGGACGGCCCGCCCGCCCTGGCCGGCCGGGTGTCCTCGCTGAAGCTGGCCGGCGTGCGGATCAGCGGCTCGCTGGACCTCGCGGGCGGCACGGTGGTGCCGTACGTCGAGATGCGCCAGTGCCGGTTCGAGCAGGACGTGCTGTTGCCGGAGGCCCGTTTCACGACCGTGCGGATGGTGGACTGCTCGGTGCCGCGGCTGGAGGCGGCCCGGGTGCAGACGGAGGGCGATCTGCATCTGCCGCGCTGCCGCTTCCACCGCGGTATCCGGCTCACGGACGCGCAGATCGGCACGGATCTGATGCTCAACCAGGCGATCGTGCACCGGGACCGCAGCGGCCGGTCGATCGCCGCGGACGGCCTGACGGTCGGCCAGGACTTACAGGCCGAGCTGCTGGAGTCGCACGGCGAGCTGAGCCTGCGCGCCGCCACCATCGGCGTGTCCCTGAGCCTGCGCGGCGCCCGCCTGGCCAACCCGTACGAGCGGCTCGCCTTCAACGCCCCGCAGCTGACCGTCGAGCGCAGCCTGTATCTGACCCCGGCGGGCGTCGGCGCCCAGGCGATGAGCGGTATGACCCCGGCGCGCGGGACGCGGATCCAGCGGTTCGCGTGCGAGGGCGGGATCCGGCTGGACGACGGGCGGTTCGGCGACGCGGTCGACTTCGAGCAGGCCCGGTTCACCCTCACCGACGACCAGGAGCTGTCATTGCGCCGGGTGCAGACGCCGGAGCTGCGGTTCCTCGGCGAGCGTCCCGCGCGCGGGCGGGTCGTGCTGTCGGGGGCGAAGATCGTCAACCTGATGGACCGGGCGGACGCCTGGCCCGGCCCGGGGCGGCTGCACATGGGCGGCTTCACCTACGAGAACCTGGTGCCGCGCGGGCCGTTCCCGCTGGCCGAGCGGCTGGACTGGGTGGCGGCGGCGACCGCCGAGTACAACCCGGAGCCCTACGAGCGGCTCGCGGCCGTGCTGCGGGCCGGCGGGGAGGACGAGGACGCCCGCGAGGTGCTGCTCGCCAAGCAGCGCCGGCACCGGGAGAGCCTGCCGCCGGCCGCCAAGCTGTGGGGCTACGCGCAGGACTGGACGGTCGCCTACGGGTACCGGCCGGGCCGGGCCGCGGTGTGGATGGCGGTGTTGTGGGCGGCGGGCTCGCTCGCCTTCGCCCAGGCCGGGCATCCGCCCCTCAAGCGCGGTGAGCATCCGGAGTGGAACCCCACGCTGTTCACGCTCGACCTGCTGCTGCCGGTGATCGACCTGGGCCAGGTGGGCTTCTGGCAGTTGCGCGGGGGCTGGCAGTGGCTGGCGACCGCCATGATCCTGCTGGGCTGGGTCCTGGCGACGACGGTGGCGGCGGGGGCGACGCGGTTGCTGCGGCGCAACTGATGATGGTGCTGTGACCAGTGTTGTTGAACTGTCACACCTTTACGTTCTCTTGACCTGGTGGCGTACAACTTTCCGCGAGTTCACCGAACGATCTGGCGCCGTCGTGAGCAGCGGACTTTCAATGGTCGGCACCATGGCCATGCAGCTTCCGTTCATCCGCCCGGGCCGGATGACAAGGACCGCTCCCCGCCCCGTCAGCAGGCCGCGCGCCGACGACGGGGTGGTGCTCGACGCGCCCGACGCCCGGCTCAGTCCGGCACTGGTCGCGGCCGCCCGCGGCGACCACTCAGCGGCCTCCGGGCTGCTCCGCGCGACCCGGGCGGCGGCCGAGTGGGAGCGGCGCGACCGGTACGTGACCCGGCTGGCCGCCTTCGCCCGCTCACGCCCCGACTGGCTGGACGCCTGGCTCGCCACGGCCCCCGAGGACCCGGACGCGCTGCTGCTCGGGGCCCAGCTGGCGGTGGACCGTGCCTGGCAGTCACCGGCCCGGGCCGAGGCGCTGCGCGAGGTGAGCCCGCTGATCACGGCCGCCGCCCGGGCCGACCACGGCGATCCCGTGCCCTGGCGGCTCGCGCTGGACCACGCGCGCGGCGCCCAGGCCGGACACAGCTACTTCGAGGAGCTGTGGGCGGCGGCCGTCCGCCGCGCCCCGCACCACTACGGCTGCCACGAATCGGCCCTGCGCTATCTGGCCGCCTCCTGGCACGGTTCGCACCGGGAGTGCTTCGACTTCGCCGACCGGGCCGCCCAGGACGCGCCCGCCGACGCGCTCGTCCAGGCGCTCCCGTTGCGGGCGGCCTTCGGCTACCTCACCGACGGCTGCGGGCCCGAGCTGCCGCGCGAACGGCTGGACGCCGCCGCCGACCGGGCGATCGCACTGTCGCCGCGACTGCCGGCCGCCGATCCCTGGCCGGCCCGGATGCGGAACCTGCTCGTCTTCGTCCTGGTGCGCCTGGAGCGCTGGCCGGACGCCCGGGAACAGCTGCTCCTCAACGGCCCGTACGCCACCTCGTTCCCCTGGGACCAGGTGTCGGACGACCCGCTCGGCCACTTCCTGCGGATACGCGACGACATACTGTCCGGAGCAGCCGGCCGGCCTGCCGGACATCCACGGAGTGAACGGGGCGGACGAGTCCGCTCCGGCGACCATTAGGCTTTTGCGTCGTGACCACCGTCCGGCTCCCCCTCTTCCCCCTGAACTCGGTGCTGTTCCCGGGGCTCGTGCTCCCGCTCAACGTCTTCGAGGAGCGGTATCGCGCCATGATGCGCGAACTGCTGAAGACGCCGGAGGACGAGCCGCGCCGTTTCGCCGTCGTGGCGATCCGCGACGGCCACGAGGTGGCCCCGAGCGCGCCCGGCATGCCCGACCCCACGTCGCTGCCCGAGCGGGGGCCCGCCGCCGGCTTCGGCACGGACCCGGCCAAGGCGTTCCACAAGGTGGGCTGCATCGCGGACGCGGCGACGATCCGGGAGCGGACCGACGGCTCCTTCGAGGTGCTGGCGACCGGCACGACACGGGTACGGCTGCTGTCGGTGGAGGCGTCGGGTCCGTTCCTGACGGCCGAGCTGGAGACATTGCCGGAGGAACCCGGCGACGAGGCGGCGCCGTTGGCCGAGGGGGTGCTGCGTTCCTTCCGCCAGTACCAGAAGCGGCTGGCGGGCGCGCGGGAACGGTCCCTGACGACCGGCGCCGACCTGCCCGACGAGCCGGGCGTGGTGTCGTACCTGGTGGCCGCGGCGATGATGCTGGACACCCCCACCAAGCAACGCCTGCTCCAGGCCCCCGACACGGCTTCCCGCCTGCGGGACGAGCTGAAACTCCTTCGCTCCGAGACGGCCATCATCCGTAATCTGCCGTCGTTGCCGGCGTCGGACCTGACGCGCGGCCCGACGAGTCTCAACTGAAGCGGACGTCAATGGCGAAGAAGTCGAAGAAGCAGCACCAGCCGGGCGGCACCCCCGCGACGGTCGCCCTCACGACGGCGGGCGTGGAGTTCACGGTCCACTCCTACGACCACGACCCCGCCCACCCCTCCTACGGCGAGGAGGCGGCCGAGGCGATGGGCGTCTCCCCGGACCGCGTCTTCAAGACCCTGGTGGCCGACATCGACGGCGCCCTGACGGTCGCGGTGGTCCCGGTGGCGGGCCAACTGGACCTGAAGGCCCTGGCAGCGGCGGTGGGCGGCAAACGCGCGACGATGGCCGACCCGGCCCTGGCGGAACGCACGACGGGCTACGTCCGGGGCGGCATCTCTCCCCTGGGCCAGCGCAAGAAGCTCCCGACGGTGCTGGACGCGTCGGCATCCGCGCACCCGACCATCTGCGTCTCGGCGGGCAGGAGGGGCCTTGAGGTGGAACTGTCCGCGGAGGACTTGGCGAAGCTGACGGAGGCGGTACTGGCTCCGATCGGACGCCCTTAGCCGCTTGGCTGCGGGCATTCGTACCTCCCCCAGTGCCTCAAGGGCCTGGAAGGTACCCCAGGGCGGCACGGGTGGGCGATGGGGGTACCCCCTGCTCGAGCGGAGCCGAGAGCTTGGGGGAGGCACCCCGCTCCGCCGGGCTGCGCACCCACCCGCCCTCAGCACCAACGCCGAGCACTACCCAACCGGCGGTGTCTGATACGGCCCGTCCGGAAACTCCGGCTCCGGATCCCGAGGCCCGAACAACGCCGTCAGCCCGAGGTGCAACACCAGCGCGGCAAGCGGCCAGGCCAGCAACGCCCCCTTCGCCCCCAACTTCAACGGCGCGGAGAACGTCACTCCCCGCCCCACGTCCCGCGCACGCGCGACCACATCCTCCGCGGGCCCGAGCCACACCCCGACCCGCCAGGCCAGCAACGACCCGAGCAGCCCCCCGACGGCGAGCCCCACCACCAGCGGCACACCCCCACGCCGCCGCAGCAGGAACACGACCAGGGCGCTGACGACCCCGAAGGCCAGCCCGAGCAACGAGAACGTGCCGTCGACCCCGACGGCCTGCTCCCCCTCGGTGTCCTTCAGGTAGACGATCCACTTCCCCTCGACCACGTCCCCGATCAGCGGCACGTGCGGCGCGAGCCACCACCACAGCACACCCAGCAGCACCCCGCCGAGCGCCACCGCCACGGCGACCGCGCCGGCCTCCCGCACTTCCGTCTTCATGCCGGGCCCGTCCTGCCCGTACCAGCCGTGCCCGGAGTACGCGGCGTGCTCGGCGTATTCGGCGTGCTGAGACCCGGGCGCCCGGGATCCGTGCCCCCCGGAGCCGGCGCCCGGCGGCGGCCACGCATCCTGTGCGGAACGTTCATGCGGCGGCGGTGGCGGATTCAGTGGTGCGGTCACCCTGCCATCGTGCCAGGCCCGCCTGTGCCCCGCGTCACCGGACGATCCCTCCCCGCTCACCGGACGGCCGCCCGGCGGTACGCCCAGGTCGCCACGGCCAGCGAGACGACGCCCACGAGCCCGCACACGGCGAGGTCGCCCAGGACGAAGGCCCAGTCGGGATGCGGCCCGAACGTCCGCGCGAAGGCCTCCACGCCGTACGTCGACGGCAGCAGGTCGCGCGTGAACCGCACGGCCTGAGGCATCCGCTCGGCCGGCAGCACGCCCAGCAGCAGCGCCGCCGACATGCCCAGCTGCCCGAGCAGCGTGGCCAGCTCCGGCCGGGGCGCGAGCAGCCCGAGCGCCGCCCCCAGCCCGGCGAGCGCGGCGCCCGCCAGCGGGATCACGGCCACCAGGACCCACAGATGGGCCAGCGGCAGCCCGAACAGCACACAGCCGAACACGGCCGTCACGACGGTCCCGGGCACGGTGAACGACGCGTACGCGCCCGCCGCGCCCAGCACCACCGCCGCCGGCGGCACCGGCAGCGTCGCGTAGTGGTCCAGCCCGCCGCTGGCCCGCAGCTGCCCGAAGTACTGCGCGAGCAGGTTCAGTGCGACGAAGGCCACCACCAGGACGGACGACCCGGCGACGACGGCCTGCGCCTCCGCCCCGTCGTCCACGACGCCGCGCATCAGGATCATGATCCCGATCGACTGGAACGTCGCCACGAACAGCAGCGGGATCCGCGCGACCCGCGCCCGGGACAGCTGCGCCCGGTACACGGCCGCCAGCGACGGCCACAGCCGCGCCCGGGGCCCGAGCTCGGCCGCGCACACGGCGGGCTCGTCCACGGCCAGGGCGCTGCCCGGCAGGACATCGGCGGGTACGACACTCACGTCGCGCTGCTCCCCTTCGTCGGGTCCACTGCGGCAGTCGCCCTGTTCGGTACGTATACGGCGGCCCACGCACTCAAGGCCGGCGTGTTGCGGGCCGTCATGTTCCGGGCACCGGTGTTCCTCACGCCTTCACCAGCCCCTGCTGCGCGGCACCGCCCAGGGCCAGGTACACGTCCTCCAGGCTCGGCGTGGCCAGCGTGAAGTCGTCCAGGGCGGCGAAGGCGGCCCCTCCGGTGACGGTGGCGACGACCGCCCGGGCCTCCTCGGGCCCGAGCCGGAGCGTCCACAGGCGGCCCGACTCCACGGCGCGGTTCCGCAGCGCGGCCACCTCGGGGACGTGCACCGGCGCCGTGTCGCGCCACACCAGGTCGACCCGCACCTCGCCGGCGACCTGCTCCTTGAGCCCGGAGGGGGTGTCGCAGGCGATCACACGCCCCCGGTCGAGGACGGCCACCCGGTCCAGCACGGTCTCGGCCTCGATGACGTTGTGGGTGACCAGCAGCACGGTCGTCCCGCGGTCGGCCCGCCGCCGGTCGACGGCGGACCACACGGCCCGTCGCGCCACCGGGTCCATGCCGGTGGTCGGCTCGTCGAGCACGAGCAGCGGCCGCTCCCCCACCAGCGCCGCGGCGAAGCACGCCAGGCGCCGCTGGCCCCCGGAGAGCTTCTTCAGCGGCCGCCCGGCGAGCGGCGCGAGCCCCAGCTCGTCGAGTACGTCGTCCCGCTCGGCCCGCGCCCGCCGTACGTGCAGGCCGCGCAGCCGCCCGGTGGTCTCGGCGGCGAGCGACACGGTCAGCTCGTCGAGGGCGGTGGACTCCTGACCGAGGTAGGCGAGGATCCGCGCGGCCCGTTCCGGGTGGCGCACGATGTCGTGCCCGAGGATCTCCACGCTGCCGCGGTCGGGCCGCATCAGCCCGGTGAGCTGCCGTACGAGGGTGGACTTGCCGGCGCCGTTCGGCCCGAGCAGGCCGAAGATCTCGCCGCGCCGGATGTCCAGCGTCACGTCGTCCGTGGCGCGGACCTCGGGTGTTCCGGGAGCGCCGCGCCGGCCGCGGACGGCCGGGTAGGTCTTGGTCAGCCCGCGCACCGCGCACACGACGTCACCATCGTGCCGAAATGCCTGTGCCGCGCGCTTACTCACAAGCAACGAGACTACGGGGTCGACTGCCCCGGCCCGCTCTCGGGTCGGTCCACAACGGGAAATCCGTCGGCAAAGTCCTCATTCGCCGACGGGCGCGTGCTCCACCCCCGTGCGCACGCCGATCTCCTTCCAGAAACCGGCCCGGATGGCGTACCGGTCCCGCTCGTCGATCTGGTCGTCCTTGTGGGCGAGCAGGCCGAAGCGGGCGGCGTAGCGCAGCAGCTCCCCATCGACGCGGTGCGGGATGCGCGGGTACATCCCGGACAGTTTCTGCAGGTGGCTCTGGTCGCCGAGGCGCTCGACCCAGCGCCGGGCGAAGACCTGCCCCACCTCGTAGGGGTCTCCGCCGACGGTGGTGATGTCCTCCTCGCGGTCGGCCCACCGCTGCTCGGCCGTGGTCAGCTGGGCGAGCGTCGGCATCGAGGCGGCCTCGGGGGGCTCGGCCGGGGGCCGGTCGACCCAGCCCTTGTCGGAGGACCAGCGGAGGGTGGCGGAGGCGGGCTGCTGGGCGGGCTGGGGGCCGGGGGCGCGCAGGGCGGCGAGGTCTTTGGGCGTGGGGACGCCTTTGGCGGCGGGCGCCCGTTCCTCCGCGCCGTTCTGCCCGGCGCCGGCCGCGGGGTGCTGCGGCTGCGGGGCCGGGCGCTCGGCCGCGGCGGCGAGCGCGGACTCGGGCAGCGGGGCGGAGAGGATCGCGGCGATCTCGGGCCGGGTCGCGGGCTGCGGGGCGCACACGCCGGTGTGCTCCTTGGCGCGGACGGCCTTGGTGATCCAGGCCCGGTCCAGGACGCGCCGCTCGTCGGCCTCGGCGACCAGGTCCTCGGACTGGTTGTAGTCGCCGTCGGCGGCCTGCACGGCCCACAGGTGGACGGCGACGCCGTGCTCCTTGGCGGCCATCATGCCGGGCAGCAGATCGCCGTCGCCGGTGACGAGGACGACGTCTGAGCAGGCGCGGTTGCGGGCCAGCTCGGTGAGCTCGGCGTGCATCGCGGCGTCCACGCCCTTCTGCGCCCAGCGGCCGTCGCTGCGGGTCAGCGCGCCCAGCCGGACGGTGACCCGGGGCATCACGCGCAGCCTGCGGTGCTCGGGCTGCGGGACGCGGTCGGGCGCGCCGTCGAACCAGTAGATCCGCAGCAGCGGCTGCTGCGTGTCCGACTCGGCGCGTTCACGCAGCCCCTGGATGAGGGCGGTGTGGTCGACGGTGATCCGGGATCGTGAGGGTTCCCCGGCGAGGAGACTCGCCGCCGCCCCCAGCAGATACCCCGCGTCCACCAGGACGATGCAGCGGTCCACACGACTCACCCTCTTCCCGGGAGGTTTGCTTCGGGCTTGCTTCGAGTCTGCCCGACGGCGCGGAGGTTAACGGCCGGAACTCGATCTTCGGCGTGGCGTTTCGCTCCGGCCCGCTCCGACTGCCCCTGTCACGCAGGGTAATTGTCCGACATGCGATCGTTGTCGGCCTGTGTGAATCTGGTCCCGGCCCTGGCCCCTAGATCCCCCACAGGAGGCATCACCATGGCCAAGAACAAGAACCGTGACCGTAAGCAGCAGCGTCCGACCGAGCGCGGGCAGCGGGCGGACCGCAGCCCCGCGGCCGAGGCTGAGCCTCAGCCCGAGGTCGAGCTGACCCCCGGCGACGTGGCGTCCCGCAAGCGGAAGCGCAGCTTCGGCCACAACTGACATCTGCGTAACGGGTTGTTGAGACCCACCCACCTGCGCGAGGGGCGTACCAGGTACCGGGTACGCCCCTCACGCGCGTCAAGAGCCCGCTCCCGAGCCCGGCGTCAGCCCGCCAGGCAGGACGGCCCGAGCAGCACCTTCAGATCGCCGAAGAGCGCCGGGTCCGGCTTCACCCGGTGCCGGTCCAGGCGCAGCACGGTCGTCTTGGTCGGCCCCTGGAGCTTGATCCGGACCTCGCTGTCGCCCTTGTGGTGGCTGAGGACCTCGCCGAGGCGGCTGACCAGCGGCGGGGTGACCCGCGTGGCCGGGATGGTCAGGACGACGGGCGCGTTGGTGCCCGCGTTCGACAGGTCGGGGACCTGCAGCTCCATCGCGACCAGCCGCGGCACGTCCTCGCGCTTGTCGAGGCGGCCCTTGACGAACACCACCGCGTCCTCGACGAGTTGGGTCGAGACGAGCTGGTACGTCGCCGGGAAGAACATGCACTCGATCGAGCCGGCGAGGTCCTCGACGGTGGCGATGGCCCAGGCGTTGCCCTGCTTGGTCATCTTGCGCTGGAGGCCGGAGATGATGCCGCCGATGGTGACGACCGCGCCGTCCGCGTGCTCCCCGCCGGTCAGCTGGGAGATGCCCGCGTCGGCCTTGTCGGACAGGATGTGCTCCAGGCCGAACAGCGGGTGGTCGGAGACGTACAGACCGAGCATCTCCCGCTCCTGGGCGAGCAGATAGGTCTTGTCCCACTCCTCGGTGGTGAACTCCACGTCGAGCCCGAAGCCCGGCTCGCTGCTGTCGGCCTCGCCCATGCCGCCGAAGAGGTCGAACTGCCCCTCGGCCTCCTTGCGCTTGACCGCGACCACGTTGTCGATCATCGGTTCGTACTGCGCGGTGAGGCCCTTGCGGGTGTGGCCCATGGCGTCGAAGGCGCCGGCCTTGATCAGCGACTCGGTGGTGCGCTTGTTGCAGACCACCGCGTCCACCTTGTCGAGGTAGTCCGGGAACGAGGTGTACTTCCCCTTGGCCTTGCGGCACCTGATGATCGACTCGACGACGTTCGTACCGACGTTGCGGACGGCGGAGAGGCCGAAGAGGATCACGTCGTCGCCCTGGGCGGCGAAGTTGGACATCGACTCGTTGACGTCCGGCGGGAGCACCTTGATGCCCATGCGGCGGCACTCGTTGAGGTAGACGGCCGACTTGTCCTTGTCGTCCTTCACGGACGTGAGGAGCGCGGCCATGTACTCGGCGGGGTGGTTCGCCTTGAGGTACGCCGTCCAGTAGGAGACGAGTCCGTACGCGGCGGAGTGCGCCTTGTTGAACGCGTAGCCGGCGAAGGGGACCAGCACGTCCCAGAGCGCCTGGATGGCCTCGTCGCTGTAGCCCTTCTTGCGGGCGCCCTCCTGGAACAGCACGAAGTTCTTCGCCAGTTCCTCGGGCTTCTTCTTGCCCATCACGCGGCGGAGGATGTCGGCCTCGCCGAGCGAGTAGCCGGCGATGATCTGGGCGGCCTTCTGCACCTGCTCCTGGTAGACGATCAGGCCGTAGGTGACGTCCAGGACCTCCCGGAGCGGCTCCTCCAGCTCGGGGTGGATCGGCGTGATCTCCTGCTGGCCGTTCTTGCGCAGCGCGTAGTTCGTGTGGGAGTTCATGCCCATCGGGCCCGGGCGGTACAGGGCCGACACGGCGGAGATGTCTTCGAAGTTGTCCGGCTTCATCAGCCGGAGCAGGGAGCGCATGGGGCCGCCGTCGAACTGGAAGACGCCGAGGGTGTCGCCGCGCTGGAGCAGTTCGAAGGTCGTGGGGTCGTCGAGCGGGAGGCTCAGGAGATCGATGTCGATCCCCTTGTTGGACTTCACCATCTTGACGGCGTCGTCCATGATCGTCAGGTTGCGCAGGCCCAGGAAGTCCATCTTCAGCAGGCCGAGCGACTCACAGCTCGGGTAGTCCCACTGCGTGATGGTCACGCCGTCGGTGTGCCTGACCCAGACCGGGACGTGGTCGGTGATGGTCTCGCTGGACATGATCACGCCGGCGGCGTGCACGCCCATCTGCCGGACCAGGCCCTCGACGCCCTTGGCGGTGTCGATGACCTTCTTCACGTCCGGCTCGTTCTCGTACATCGCCCGGATCTCGCCCGCCTCCGAGTAGCGGGGGTGCTCGGGGTTGGTGATGCCGTCGAGGTTGATGCCCTTGCCGAGGACGTCGGCGGGCATGGCCTTGGTGAGGCGGTCGCCCATCGCGTACGGGTAGCCCAGCACGCGCGCGGAGTCCTTGATCGCGTTCTTGGCCTTGATGGTGCCGTACGTGCCGATCATGGCGACCTTGTCGGCGCCGTACTTCTCCGTCACGTACCGGATCACCTCGACGCGCCGGCGCTCGTCGAAGTCGATGTCGACATCGGGCATGGAGATGCGCTCGGGGTTGAGGAACCGCTCGAAGATCAGGCCGTGCGGGATGGGGTCGAGGTCGGTGATGCCGAGGGCGTAGGCGACGATCGAGCCGGCCGCGGAACCTCGGCCGGGGCCGACCGCGATGCCCTGCTTCTTGGCCCACATGATGAAGTCGGCGACCACGAGGAAGTAGCCCGGGAAGCCCATCGAGATGATGGTGTCCATCTCGTACTCGACCTGCTTCATGCGGTCGTCGGGGATGCCGTCCGGGAAGCGGCGGTGCATGCCGCGCATGGTTTCCTCGCGGAACCAGCTGACCTCCGTGTACCCCTCCGGGATGTCGAACTTGGGCATCAGGTCGCGCTTTTCGAACATGCCCGTGGTGTCGACCATCTCGGCGATCAGCCGGGTGTTGGCGCAGCCCTCCTGCCAGGCGTCCGAGGAGTCGATGGCGTACATCTCGTCCGTGGACTTCAGGTAGTAGCCGGTGCCGTCGAACCTGAAACGGTCCGGGTCGGAGAGGTTCTTGCCGGTCTGGATGCACAGCAGGGCGTCGTGGGCGGACGCCTCGTGCGCATAGGTGTAGTGCGAGTCGTTGGTGACCAGCGGGGGGATGCCGAGCTTCTTGGCGATGTCCAGCAGGCCGTCGCGGACCCGGTGCTCGATCTCGATGCCGTGGTCCATCAGCTCCAGGAAGTAGCGGTCCTTGCCGAAGATGTCCTGGTAGTCGGCGGCGGCCTTGAGGGCCTCGTCGAAGTGGCCGAGACGCAGCCGGGTCTGGACCTCGCCGGAGGGGCAGCCGGTGGAGGCGACGATGCCCTCGGACCACTTGGCGATGGTCTCCTTGTCCATCCGGGGCCACTTCTGCAGCCAGCCCTCGGCGTACGCGTCCGAGGAGAGCCGGAAGAGGTTGTGCAGGCCGGTCTTGTTCACCGCCCACATCGTCTTGTGGGTGTAACCACCGGAACCGGAGACGTCGTCCCGTTTCTGGTGCGGCTGGCCCCACTGGATCTTGCGCTTGTTGCGGCGGGACTCGGGCGCGACGTACGCCTCGATGCCGATGATCGGCGTGACCCCGGCCTTCTGCGCGGAGTGGAAGAAGTCGTACGCCCCGTGGAGGTTGCCGTGGTCGGACATGGCGATGTGCGACATGCCCATCTCGTTGCACGCGTTGAACATGTCCTTCAGCCGCGCGGCACCGTCCAGCAGCGAGTACTGGGTGTGGACGTGCAGGTGCGTGAACGGCGGCTTTGACACGGCTGCGGCCTCCAGGGAAAACATACGTCGAATGGGGCCCGACAGGCTGCGGACAGTCTGGGGGACAGCGTCGAAGTCTATGCCTCGCCAGTGACACTCGGGGGCCTGACCCGCGTACCTTCGTGCGGGGCTCGCGGGCACTCCCGCGGACCGCCGCACGTTAGGCGGAGGACGGACCCGCCGTCCTCGCACGTACGCACCAGGAGGCACCCAGCGATGTCGTTCCCGCAGCTCGACGACGAGCACCGCGGTGAGGAGATTCTCGCCGTCTTCGACACCGCCTTCGGCGAGCTCCTGGCCGCCGACCCGGCCGCGTTCCGCGTGAAGTTCCGGAAGATGGCGGCCTCGGCCTTCGCGTTCTACCGGGGCACGGCAGCGCTCTTCTACCACGACCTGGACGAGGAGAAGCAGGGCGGCCCGTACCTGGACGAGCGCACCTCGCGCGTGTGGATCCACGGCGACCTGCACGCGGAGAACTTCGGCACGTACATGGACGCCAACGGCCGCCTGATCTTCAACGTCAACGACTTCGACGAGGCCTACGTCGGCCCCTTCACGTGGGACCTGAAGCGCTTCGCCGCCTCCATCGCCCTCATCGGGTACGCGAAGGCGCTCAGCGACGAGCAGATCTCCGAGCTGGTGACGATCTACGCGGTCGCGTACCGCGAGCGGATCCACGCCCTGGCCACCGGCGCCAAGAGCGACGAGGTGCCCCCGTTCACGCTGGACACGGCACAGGGCCCGCTGCTGGACGCGCTGCGCGACGCCCGGTCGCTGACCCGCTTCGGGCTGCTGGAGTCGATGACGGAGATCCGCGACTTCGAGCGCCGCTTCGCGTCCGGGGGCGGCTCCGTCGAGCTGGACGCGGCCACGCGCTACAAGGTCCTCGCCGCCTTCGACGGCTACCTGGAGACGCTCCCGGACAGCTCGCTGGCCCGCCCGGACTCCTACCGCGTGAAGGACGTCGTCGGCCGGCGCGGCATCGGCATCGGCTCGGCGGGGCTGCCGTCGTACAACATCCTGCTGGAGGGCCACAGCGACGCCCTGGAGAACGATGTGGTGATCTACATCAAGCAGGCCCAGACCCCGGCCGTCTCCCGGCACATCACGGACCAGGCGATCCGTGACTACTTCCAGCACGAGGGGCACCGCACGGTCATCTCCCAGCGCGCCCTCCAGGCGCACGCCGACCCGTGGCTGGGCTGGACGGAGCTGGACGGCGCGGGCCAGCTGGTCGCCGAGGTCTCGCCGTACGCGGTGGATCTCGACTGGGGCGACATCGACGACGCGGAGGAGATCGCCCAGGTGGTGGCCGACCTCGGCCGGGCCACGGCCACGATGCACTCGGCGGCGGACGACCAGTCCGGCGAGTCCCTGGTGCCGTTCTCCACGGAACGGGCCATCGACGCGGCGATCGCGGCGGACGAGGAGGGCTTCGCGCCGCTGCTGATCGACTTCGCACACGGCTACGGCGCACGCGCGCGTGCCGACCACCAGACCTTCGTGGACCTGTTCCGCAACGGCCGGATCCCGGGTCTGTAAGGACCCCTGAGCCGGGGCTTTGGCCGTCCGCTCTCTCACAGGCATCCTTTAGGGGTCCCTTACCGGCCCCCGTGACAGACTCTCCTCTCGCTATGGACATATCCGGGATCCCGCTCAGAGCCGTACGCGCGGCGCTGTTCACGGCAGTGGTCGTGACGCTCAGCACCGCGTCGCACGTGCTGCTGTCCCAGGTCCCGCTCCCGACGGGCACGGTGGCCGCGGTCGCCGCCACCGTGTTCGTGATCGCGTACGCCCTGGCGGGGCGAGAGCGCTCCTTCGGACGGATCGCGGCCCTGCTGATCCCGCTGGAACTGGCCGCCGACACGGTGTTCACCACGGGACAGCACGCCTGTTACGGCCGGTCGGGCGGCCCGGTCGCCGGACCGCTGCGGTCGGTCGGCCTGGACGTGCTGTGCGGGGGCGGCGAGATCGGCACACCGCTGGCACGGATGGCCGGGGCCACCGGCACCGACCGGCTCGCCGCCGCCGTCGTGCACGCCGACCCGGCCACCGCCTGGCTGCTGCTCGGCGCGCACATCGGCGTGGGGCTTGCCGCCGCGGTCTGGCTGCGCCGGGGCGAGCGGGCCCTGGCCCAGCTGCTGCGCGCCGTGGGGGCGACCACCTTCCGTCCGCTGCTGCTCGCGGTCGCCGCGGTGACGGTGAGGCGGGCCCCGGCCGGGCGCCGGCTGCCGTCGCGGGCCCCCGACCGCACGCCCACCGCCCGCGAGAGGATCCTCGCCCACTGTCTGGGACGACGTGGACCGCCGTGCTCGCCCGCCTTCGCGTGAGGCGCCTTTCGAGCACCGGCAGTCCCCCTTACGTATTGCGCACACGACCTGTGCGCGTCCCCGACGGAGAACATCACCATGAGCAAGCGGAACACCCAGGCGGCGAAGACGGCGGCCCGTGAGCGGCTGCGCATCGAGCGCGAGCGCGAGGCCAAGCGGGCGAAGGCGAAGCGGCAGATCATCGTCGCCGCCTCCATCGTCGGCGTCCTCGCGATAGCCGGCGGCATCGGCTACGCGGTCGTCCAGGCCAACAAGCCCACCCACTGGGAGGCCCAGAAGGACGCCAAGGTCGTCGCCCCGGCCCACACCACGGGAGCCAAGGGCACCACGGTCGTCATCGGCAAGGACTCGGCCAAGAAGACCCTGAAGGTCTACGAGGACCCGCGCTGCCCCGTATGCGCCCAGTTCGAGCAGACCGTCGGTCCGACCGTGAAGAAGGACATCGACGACGGCAAGTTCAAGATGCAGTTCATCGGCGCCACCTTCATCGACAACAAGGACAACGGCGAGGGCTCCAAGAACGCGCTGAGCGCCCTGGGCGCCGCGCTGAACGTCAGCCCCGAGGCGTTCCTCGACTACAAGGCCGCCCTGTACTCGGCGAAGTACCACCCCGAGGAGACGACCGACAAGTTCAAGGACGACAGCTACCTCATCAAGGTCGCGAACACCGTCCCGGAGCTGAAGGGCAACAAGAAGTTCCAGGACGCGGTCGAGAAGGGCACCTACGACGCCTGGGCGATGGCCATGTCGAAGACCTTCGACGACAACAAGGACGGTGTCACGGGCACCCCGGGCTTCGTCATGGACGGCAAGCAGCTCACCGCCGACAACCAGGGCACGCCGCTGATGACGGTGGCCGACTTCAACAGGGTGGTGGGCGAGGCCCTCAAGAAGTGACGGCAGGTCGGGGACCGGCCGGCATGTGAAGAGCGGGCGAACTTCCTTCAGTTCGCCCGCTCCGTTGCATACCGACCAGTAACCTGATCGCTCGTGACCAGTCGATACAGATCATCGAACACGTCCGAGGGCCTCAACTCCCTCATCCCGCGCCGCCGTACGGTCGTCAAGGCCGCGGCGGCGACCGCTGTCCTGGCCGGGCCGCTGGCAGGGACCCTGCCCGCGCGCGCCGTCGAACAGGCTCCCGCCTTCCTGCACGGCGTCGCCTCCGGTGACCCCCTGCCGGACGGCATCCTGCTGTGGACCCGTGTGACGCCCGTCCCGGAGGCGATACCCGGCTCCGGGCTCGGGCCGGACACCGAGGTGAGCTGGGTCGTCGCCAAGGACAAGGCGTTCACGACCGTCGTCGCCAAGGGCTCCACCACCGCGACGGCCGCCTCCGACCACACCGTGAAGGCCGACATCCGCGGCCTGGAACCGGCCACCGACTACTGGTTCCGCTTCTCCGCCGGGGGCACCGACTCCCCCGCCGCCCGCACCCGCACCGCCCCGGCGGCCGACGCGGCCGTCACGGGCCTCCGCTTCGGCGTGGTCTCCTGCGCCAACTGGGAAGCCGGCTACTTCGCCCCGTACCGCCACCTCGCCGCCCGCGGCGACCTGGACGCCTGGCTGCACCTCGGCGACTACATCTACGAGTACGGCACCGGCGAGTACGGCACCCGCGGCACGGTCGTCCGCCCGCACGCCCCGACCCACGAGATCGTCACTCTCGCCGACTACCGCGTCCGGCACGGGCGTTACAAGACGGACCCCGACCTCCAGGCCCTGCACGCGGCGGCCCCGGTCGTGGCGATCTGGGACGACCACGAGTTCGCCAACGACGCCTGGTCGGGCGGCGCCGAGAACCACACCGAGGGCGCCGAGGGCACCTGGTCCGCCCGCCAGGCCGCCGCCAAGCAGGCCTACTTCGAGTGGATGCCGGTGCGCCCGGCGATCGCGGGCACCACCTACCGGCGGCTGCGCTTCGGCAAGCTGGCCGACCTCTCGCTGCTGGACCTGCGCTCCTTCCGCTCGCAGCAGGTCAAGGTCGGCAACGGCGAGGTCGACGACCCGGACCGCACGCTCACCGGCCGCGCCCAGCTCGACTGGCTCAAGGCGGGCCTGAAGGCGTCCGACACCACCTGGCGGCTGGTCGGCAACTCGGTGATGGTCGCGCCGTTCGCCATCGGCTCGCTCTCCGCCGATCTGCTGAAGCCGCTGGCCAAGCTGCTGGGCCTGCCGCAGGAGGGCCTCGCCCTCAACACCGACCAGTGGGACGGCTACACCGACGACCGGCGTGAACTCCTCGCCCATCTGCGCGCGAACGCGATCCGCAACACCGTCTTCCTCACCGGCGACATCCACATGGCCTGGGCCAACGACGTGCCGGTGGACGCCGGTACGTACCCGCTGTCCCCGTCGGCCGCCACGGAGTTCGTCGTCACCTCGGTCACCTCCGACAACCTCGACGACATGGTCAAGGTCCCTCAGGGGACGGTCTCCGCGGTCGCCGCACCCGTGATCCGCGCCGCCAACCGGCACGTCCAGTGGGTCGACACCGACCGCCACGGCTTCGGCGTCCTGGACATCACGGCCGAGCGCGCGCAGATGGACTACTACGTGATCTCCGACCGCGGGCGGCGCGACGCGACCGCCACGTGGTCCCGCTCGTACCGCACGCGCAGCGGCACGCAGAGGATCGAGCGCGTCTACGACGCCGTGTGAGCCCCGGGTAACCGCCGGCTACAGGCTGTCGAGGAAGCCGAGCGCCACCCGCCAGGTGGCCTCGGCGGCCTCCTCGTCGTAGTCCGGCAGATCGGGGTCGGTGTAGAGGTGACCCGCGCCCGCGTACCGGTACACCTCGACGTCCGCGCCGGTGCGGCCCATCTGGAGGTACCAGGCGCTGAGCCAGTCGTCCGTCTCGAACGGGTCGGGCTCCGCCACGTGCAGCTGGACCGGCAGCTCGTCCACCGTGACGCCCGGCGCGATGTCCGACGTGCCGTGCAGGAGCAGCAGCCCGCGCGCCTTGTCGTCGCCGAGGGCGAGGGTCTGGGCGATGGAGGCGCCGAGCGAGAACCCGGCGTACACCAGCCCGCGCTCCGAGTAGGGCGCGGCGGCCAGCACGGCCCGCTTCAGCAACTCGTCCTTGCCGATCTTCTCGTTGTGCTCCATGCCCTCCTCGACCGAGTCGAACGTGCGTCCCTCGAAGAGGTCGGGCGTCCACACCTCGTGTCCGGCCGCGCGCAGCCGGTCGGCGGCCTGGAGCACCGCGGGCCGCAGCCCATGGGTCGAGTGAAAGAGCATGATGTTCATGAGCCCATGGTGCCAGCCGGGTGTGACAGGCCGGGATCACGGCACTACCCAGGACGCCGCCGAAGTCACATGTTCATGAGCCCCGCGAGCCGGTTAGGTTCGGGGGCATGGAAAACCTGCTACGACCGCTGATCGTGGTCGGTGGCTCGGTCGTGCTCACGCTGGTGATCGGCTGGGCCACCGACTTCCTGCTGCGCAAGGCCGACGAACGGCACCACGAGACCCCGCTGTGGGGGCTGCTCCGCCGCGGCCGCATCCCCTACCAGCTCGTGCTCCTCGCGGCCCTGCTGAGAGGGGCGTACGACGAGGCACAGCTGCTGGAGAGCCGCAGGGAGGGCATCGGCCAGGCGCTGACCCTGGTGCTGATCGGGTCGACCGCCTGGCTGGTGATCCGTATCGCGTCGGCGATCGTCGAGACGTCGTACAGCCGGTACGCCCATTCCCGGGCCCAGCGGGACCCGGCCAGGGTCCGCCGGGTGCGCACCCAGGTGACGCTGATCATGCGGGTGGTGTCGGCGATCGTCGGCGTGGTGGCCGCGGCGAGCATGCTGCTGACGTTCCCGGCGTTCCGCGCGGCGGGTGCCTCGCTGCTGGCGTCGGCCGGCATCCTCGGCATCGTCGCCGGCGTCGCCGCGCAGTCCACGCTGAGCAACATGTTCGCGGGGTTCCAGATCGCCTTCGGCGACATGGTGCGCATCGGGGACACCGTCGTCGTGGACGGCGAGTGGGGCACGGTCGAGGAGATCACCCTGACGTTCCTGACCGTGCGCACCTGGGACGAGCGGCGGATCACCATGCCGGTGTCGTACTTCACGTCCAAGCCGTTCGAGAACTGGTCGCGCGGCACGCCGCAGATGACCGGCACCGTCTTCTGGCACGTCGACCACACGGCCCCCGTGGAGGCGATGCGCGAGAAGCTCCGCGACATCCTGCGCGAGTGCCCGGCCTGGGACGGCCGCGCCTACGACCTGTCCGTCACGGACACCACCCCGAACACCCTGCAGGTGCGGGCCCTGGTGACCGCCAAGGACGCGGACGACATCTGGACGGCACGGGTCACGGTCCGCGAGCAGATGGTCCGCTGGCTGACCGAAGAGCATCCCTACGCCCTGCCCCGGGTCAACACGGCGGACGCGACCGCGCCCCCGTCCCGCAACGGCCACCGCCCGTCCCAGGACGGCGTCCCGCACCAGCAACGCCGCTACCACGGCTCTGCGAGGCCGGAGCGCTGAGAGTGTGAGGGAAAGGGGGTCCTGAAAGCCCGTCAGCCGCCAACGGCGAATGTCCCCCACGGGAAACCAGGACCCCTCGACCCACGGCTACGGGCGCCGCGCGGGCGGGGACCAAACCACACAACAGCCCCCACCCGGCGAAAGCCGAAAAGTCAACGTCACCGCATGGACCGCACATCAAGATGCCGCAGCACCCGGTCCACCACCTCGGGATCCGCCCCCGGCTCACTCCGCGCCGCCAGCACCTCATGCCGCGCAGCGCTCAGCATCTCCTGCTGGATCCGCCGCACCCGCTTCAGCCGCCGGGCCCGCTCCTGATAGGCCTCCCGCCGCTCGTCCTCGGCCACCGCGGGACTGATCCGCACCGCGATGTCGAACGCCCGCCGCACCATCTGCTCGGACAGCTCCTCCGGCAGCTCCTCGACCTCCTCGATCTCCCGGAGCCTGCGTTTGGCCGCCTGGGACGCCCGGATCGCCAGTGCCTTCGCGAACTCCTTCTCGACGTCCGTGTCGGCCCGCACCCCCAGCCGCCGCACCAGCCACGGCAGCGTCAGCCCCTGCACCACCAGCGTCACCACGATCACCCCGAACGCGATGAAGATGATCTCGTCCCGGCTGGGGAACGGCGCCCCCGCGTCGGTCTCCAGCGGAATGGCCAGCACCAGCGCGACCGAGGCCACCCCCCGCATCCCCGACCACCACATCACCACGGTCTCGCGCCAGCTCACCGGGATGTCCTCGTCGTAGTCCCGCCGCGCGTGCAGCCGTTTCGTCAGCCAGGTCGCCGGCATCAGCCACAACAGCCGTACGAACACGACCACGCAGACGACCACCGCCGCCCAGCCGAGCAGCTCGCCCCACCGGCCGGACGCCGTGTGGATGGCGTTGTGCAGCTCCAGCCCGACCAGCCCGAACGCCACGCCGGTGACGAGCGTGTCGACGATGTTCCAGAACGTGTGCCCGGCCAGCCGCGTCATGACGTCGTCGGCGTCGGAGCCGTACTCCGCGAGGAACAGCGCGGTGGTGAGCACGGCGAGCACTCCGGACCCGTGCATCTCCTCGGCCAGGACGTACGAGGCGTACGGCACCAGCAGGGTCAGCCCGATCTGGAGGGTCGCGTCCCCGAGCAGTTCCATCAGCTTGTTCGCGCCCCAGCCCAGCGCGAGGCCCACGGCCACCGCCACCACGGCCGACAGCACGAGATCGAGCCCGGCCTTCCAGGGCGAGAAGGTCCCGCTGACGGCGGCGGCGATCGCCACGTGGTAGAGGACGATGGCCGTCACGTCGTTGAACAGCCCCTCGCCCTCCAGGATCGACACGAGCCGGCGCGGCAGCCCCAGTTGCCCGGCGACGGCGGTGGCGGCGACCGGGTCCGGCGGCGCGACCAGCGCGCCGAGCGCGAACGCCGCCGCCAGCGGCAGCCCCGGCACGATCGCGTTGGCCGCGGCGGCCACACAGGCCATGGTGACGAAGACCAGCGCCACGGCCAGCAGGAAGATCGGCCTCTTGTTCGCCGCGAACTGCCGCCAGGACGTGCGCCGCACCGCGGCGTACAGCAGCGGCGGCAACAGCAGCGGCAGGATCAGGTCGGGCGGGATCTCGACGTTCGGCACGAAGTCGAGCAGTGCGAGGACTATGCCCAGCAACGTCATCAGCACCGGCGCGGGCACGCTGAACCGGTCCCCGACCGGGACGCTGATCACGGCCCCGAGCAGCAGCACGAACAGCAGGGCCAACTGATCCACGGTCAGCGCTCCGGAAGGTCAAACGTTCACACGACTGACCTCAAGCCTGCCACGCAACTCCCGGGACAAACCGTTTCGGCACCCTGCATGGCGGGCTGAAGCGAACGCGGCATCCCCTAGAGCGAACGGCGCATTCCCTGGTGCGGAATGCCCGCCTCCAAGTACTCCGGCCCGTACGCCTCGTAGCCGAGCCGCTCGTAGAAGCCCAGCGCGTGTGTCTGCGCGTGCAGGTCCACGGCCGTGAGACCACGTGCGCGTGCCGCGTCCTCGATGGCCCGTACGAGGGCGACGCCGACACCGAGTCCGCGGGCGTGGGCGGCCACGGCGAGCCGGCCGAGGGAGCCCACGGACGGGTCGGCTCCGGTCTGCGCGACGGCCGCCTCACCGAGCAGCAGCCGCCCCGTCCCGAGCGGCACGCCGTCCTCCCGGACCGCCAGCACATGGACGGCCCCCGGGTCGTACGCGTCGTACTCGATGTCCTCCGGCACGCCCTGCTCGCCGACGAACACCTCCTTGCGCACCGCGAAACACGCCTCACGGTCGGCCGGGTCCTCGGCTACCCGCACCACGTACGACGGGGCCGGCCTCCCGCTCATGCGTACGTCTCCTCCCGGACCTGGTCCAGGGCCTTCTGCAGGTCCTCCGGGTAGTCGCAGGAGAACTCCACCCACTGCCCGTCCCCGGGGTGCTCGAAGCCGAGCCGCACCGCGTGCAGCCACTGGCGGGTCAGATGGAGCCGCTTGGCGAGCGTCGGGTCGGCCCCGTAGGTCAGGTCGCCCACGCAGGGGTGCCGGTGGGCGGCCATGTGGACGCGGATCTGGTGTGTACGGCCGGTCTCCAGCTTCACGTCGAGCAGGGACGCCGCGCGGAATGCCTCGATCAGGTCGTAGTGCGTGACGGACGGCTTGCCCTCGGCGGTGACCGCCCACTTGTAGTCGTGCTGCGGGTGGCGGCCGATGGGCGCGTCGATGGTGCCGCTGGTCGGGTCGGGGTGTCCCTGGACGAGCGTGTGGTACCGCTTGTCGACCGTGCGCTCCTTGAACTGGCGCTTGAGCGACGTGTACGCGTACTCCGACTTGGCGACCACCATCAGCCCGGACGTGCCGACGTCGAGCCGGTGCACGATGCCCTGGCGCTCGGCGGCCCCCGAGGTCGAGATGCGGTACCCGGCGGCGGCCAGGCCGCCGATGACGGTAGGGCCGGTCCAGCCCGGCGACGGGTGCGCGGCCACGCCCACCGGCTTGACGATCACGACCACGTCATCGTCGTCGTGCACGATCTCCATGCCCTCGACCGGCTCGGCCACCACCTGCACCGGCGCGGGCGCCTGCGGCATCTCGACCTCCAGCCAGGCGCCGCCGTGCACGCGCTCCGACTTGCCGACCACCGATCCGTCGACCGTGACCTTCCCCGCGGCGGCGAGCTCGGCCGCCTTGGTCCGGGAGAAGCCGAACATGCGGGAGATGGCGGCGTCGACGCGCTCGCCCTCCAGGCCGTCGGGCACGGGCAGGGTACGGATCTCGGGAATCGTGCTCACCCGTCGAGTATGCCGGACGGGTCCGACAGCCCCGTACCGAGCCTGTGGACAACCCCTCGCGGGCTCAGTCCTTGTGGACGGTCCCGTCGGGGTCGAGTCCACGGAACGACAGCAGCACGATCAGGATGCCGCCGCACACGATCGCCGAGTCGGCCAGGTTGAAGACGGCGAAGTGCTTGGGCGCGATGAAGTCCACGACCGCGCCCTCGAAGACGCCCGGCGCCCGGAAGATCCGGTCGGTGAGGTTGCCCAGCGCACCGCCGAGCAGCAGGCCGAGCGCGATCGCCCAGGGCAGGCTGTAGAGCTTGCGGGCGAGCCGGGCGATCACCACGATCACCGCCGCCGCGATCATGGTGAAGATCACTGTGAAGGCCTCGCCGAAGCCGAAGGCCGCGCCCGCGTTGCGGATCGCCTCGAACTTCAGCCAGTCACCGATGATCTCGATGGGCGGGTGGTGCTCCAGCTTGGCCACCACGATCATCTTGCTGATCAGGTCGAGGGCGTACGCGAACGTGGCGACCGCGAACAGGACCGCGATCCGGCGCTTGCCCCGGGGCCGCCCGGCGGCCGCCGGCTCATCCGTACCGGACGCCCCGGCGGCCGCCGCCCCGTCGGGGCGCTCCCGCCCGCTACCGGCCGCGTCCGGTGTGTCCGGCGTACCGATGATGCGCTCCGCCTCTGCCACGTGAGTCCCTCAACCTAGGTTCCTGACTGAGGACGAGGGTACGTCACACCCCGGGCGTCCCACGTGCTCAGGAGGCATTCGGCGGCAGTCAGTATCGGCGCTCCTGCTTCTGCTTGCACTCCACGCACAGGGTGGCCCGCGGGAAGGCCTGCATGCGGGCCTTGCCGATGGGGTTGCCGCAGTTCTCGCACAGGCCGTAGGTACCGGCGTCGAGGCGTTCCAGGGCGCGCTCGGTCTGGACGAGCATCTCGCGCGCGTTGGCGGCCAGCGCCAGCTCGTGCTCGCGCGTGATGTTCTTGCTGCCGGTGTCCGCCTCGTCGTGGCCGGCGCCGTCCCCGGAGTCCCGCATCAGACCGGCGAGCGACCGCTCCGACGACTCGAGCTCCTCACGCAGCCGGGTCTCCTCGGACGTCAGCTCGGCACGCGCCTCCTCGACCTCCGCCTCCGTCCAGGGGTCCTCGCCCGGGCGAACCGCGAGCTCACCGGGTTCCGCCGCTGCCGCCCGTGCCTTCGGAACAGCGGTCTTGGCCGCCGTCGCCGTGCCAGGAGTCTTCTTCGCACCCACGGTCGTCGCTCCCGTCTGCTGCGCGGCCTCGGCCGCACCCGCCTTCTTGGCCGTGCTGCTCCCGGCCGTGTCCTGTGTGACCGCGCCGGTCCGGGCAGAGCCCTTCCCGGCAGCGCCCTTCGTGGTGGTGCTCTCGCCTCCGGCGCGAACGCCCTCGGCCTCGACGCCCTTCTTCGCGGCACCGGCCTTGGCGGTCTTCGCCCTCTTCACAGCGGCCTTCTTCACCGCCGCCTCCTCGCCCGCCGCCTTCTTGACCGGGGCCTTCTTCCCCACCGCCTCCTCGGCCACCGCCTTCTTGACCGGGGCCTTCCTGACCGGGGCCTTCTTCACCGCCGTCTCCTCGGCCACCGCCTTCTTGGCCGGGGCCTTCTTCACCGCCGTCTCCTCGGCCACCGCCTTCTTGGCCGGGGCCTTTTTGGCCGCGCCCTTGGCCGCGGTCTCCTTGGCAGCCGCTTTCCCGGCCGGGGCCTTCTCAGCCGCGGCCATGGCTGCCGTCTTCTCAGCCACCGCCTCCTTGCCAGCCGTCCCCTTGGCCGAGCCTCTCCCGGCCGCGGCCTTGCCTGCCGCCTTCTTGCCTGCCGTCTTCCCGGCCACCGCCTCCTTGGCAGCCGCCTTCCTCGCCGGAGCCTTCTCAGCCGTCACTTGCTCAGCCGGAGGCCTCGTCGCGGACTTCCTGGTCACGGCCTTCCCGGCCTTGGCCACCGCTTCCTCGGCCACGGTCTTCTTGGCCGTCACCTTCCTGACGGCCGACTTCGTCTTCTCGACAGCCGCCTTCGTCCCCCCGGTCGCCTTCCCTGCCGCCCCCTTCGCCGCCCGCCCCGCCGGGCCCCGCTGCGTGGTCTTCTTCCCTCCCACGTCCTTGGCCGCGCCGCCGGAGGCCTCCGCGGACCTGCCGGACGCCGGCTGCTGTACGGCGGTCTTCTTCGCCACCATGGCCGCGGCCCCTTCACATATTGTGATCTTGCTCGCGAATCGTTCTGGGACGATAAATCGACTTGAGTCCCGCGGCAACGGGGCACACCGCCCGATTCGCCCGCCTCGCGCACGCCGCGCGGCGAACCTGCATCCGTTGTGCCCAGCTCCCCGCCGGGTAATCCGCCGAGCCGGACGTCCCAGGATCCGAACACCCATACCACTCCATTCAGGTCATCAAACCCATACGTCACCCACAACGGCGCCCCTCGCGGCCCTCTGTCCCCGAGCGCCCCGAAAAGCGGTCGGCCGCTGTCCGCACGGCGCCGTACACTGGGCGGAGCGAAAAGCGTGGATGGGGACGAGTAGCGGCGTACGCAGCCCAGAGCGACCCGGGGACGGTGGAAGCCCGGGGGCGAGCGCGACGTGAAGATCACCCCGGAGCCGCCGGAAGAAAACCGCCGCCGAGGGCAGCGGCCAGTAGAACCGGCATCGCGACCCCAATGAGGGGGCTCACCGACGCACACCCCGCGCCGGAGGGCCAAGGAGGGTGGTACCGCGGGAGCGCGCCGAAGGCGGCGCAGGCAGACGTAGCTCTCGTCCCTCCGGACGGAAGGCAGCAAGTCCGCCGGAGGAAGCCCGCTGATGACATCGCCGACGTACCGCCAGGTACCCGCCCAGGTCGACCTGCCCGCCCTCGAGCACGCGGTGCTCGACTTCTGGCGTGAGCAGAAGATCTTCGCCAAGAGCCTGGAGCAGTCCGAGGGCCGCCCCGAGTGGGTGTTCTACGAGGGTCCGCCCACCGCCAACGGCATGCCCGGTGCCCACCACATCGAGGCCCGCGTCTTCAAGGACGTCTTCCCCCGCTTCCGCACCATGCGCGGCTACCACGTGGCCCGCAAGGCCGGCTGGGACTGCCACGGCCTCCCGGTGGAGCTCGCCGTCGAGAAGGAGCTCGGCTTCTCCGGCAAGCAGGACATCGAGGCGTACGGCATCGCGGAGTTCAACGCGAAGTGCCGCGAGTCGGTGACCCGGCACACGGACGCCTTCGAAGAGCTCACGACCCGCATGGGCTACTGGACCGACCTCACCGAGCCCTACCGCACGATGGACCCGGAGTACATCGAGTCGGTCTGGTGGTCGCTCAAGGAGATCTTCAACAAGGGCCTGCTGGCCCAGGACCACCGCGTCGCCCCCTGGTGCCCCCGCTGCGGCACGGGCCTGTCGGACCACGAGCTGGCGCAGGGCTACGAGACGGTCGTCGACCCGTCGGTCTTCGTCCGCTTCCCGCTCACCTCCGGCCCGCTGGCCGGCGAGGCCGCGCTCCTGGTGTGGACGACCACGCCCTGGACGCTGGTCTCCAACACCGCGGTCGCCGCGCACCCCGAGGTCACCTACGTCGTCGCGACGAACGGCGAGGAGAAGCTGGTCGTCGCCGAGCCGCTCCTCGCGAAGGCCCTCGGCGAGGGCTGGGAGACCACCGGCCGGACGTTCACGGGCGCCGAGATGGAGCGCTGGACCTACCAGCGCCCGTTCGAGCTCGTCGAGTTCCCGGAGACCGAGGGCGGCACGCACTTCGTGGTGAACGCCAAGTACGTCACGACCGAGGACGGTACGGGCCTGGTCCACCAGTCCCCCGCCTTCGGTGAGGACGACCTCAAGGTCTGCCGCGCGTACGGCCTGCCGGTCGTGAACCCGGTCCGCCCGGACGGCACCTTCGAGGAGGACGTCCCGCTCGTCGGCGGCGTCTTCTTCAAGAAGGCGGACGAAAAGCTCACCGAGGACCTCCAGCAGCGCGGCCTGCTCTTCAAGCACATCCCGTACGAGCACAGCTACCCGCACTGCTGGCGCTGCCACACCGCGCTGCTCTACTACGCGCAGCCCTCCTGGTACATCCGCACCACCGAGGTCAAGGACCGCCTCCTGGCGGAGAACGAGAACACCAACTGGTTCCCGGACACGGTCAAGAACGGCCGGTACGGCGACTGGCTGAACAACAACATCGACTGGGCCCTGTCCCGCAACCGCTACTGGGGCACCCCGCTGCCGATCTGGCGCTGCGAGGACGACCACCTCACCTGCGTCGGCTCCCTCACCGAGCTGACCGAGCTGACCGGCACCGACCAGTCGGGCCTGGACCCGCACCGCCCGTTCATCGACGAGGTCACCTTCTCCTGCCCGCAGGACGGCTGCGGCAAGACGGCCACGCGCGTGCCCGAGGTCATCGACGCCTGGTACGACTCGGGTTCGATGCCGTTCGCGCAGTGGGGCTACCCGTACAAGAACAAGGAGTTGTTCGAGGCCCGTTACCCGGCGCAGTTCATCTGCGAGGCCATCGACCAGACTCGCGGCTGGTTCTACACGCTGATGGCGGTCGGCACGCTGGTCTTCGACAAGTCGTCGTACGAGAACGTGGTCTGCCTCGGCCACATCCTCGCCGAGGACGGCCGCAAGATGTCCAAGCACCTGGGCAACACCCTGGAGCCGATCCCGCTCATGGACCGGCACGGCGCGGACGCGGTCCGCTGGTTCATGGCCGCCGGCGGCTCCCCCTGGGCAGCCCGGCGCGTGGGCCACGGCACGATCCAGGAGGTCGTCCGCAAGACGCTCCTGACGTACTGGAACACGGTCGCCTTCCAGGCCCTGTACGCCCGCACATCGGGCTGGGCCCCGTCCGAGGCCGACCCGGCCCCGGCCGACCGCCCGGTCCTGGACCGCTGGCTGCTGTCCGAACTGCACGCCCTCACCGACCAGGTCACCCAGGCCCTCGACACCTACGACACCCAGCGCGCCGGCAGGCTGCTGTCCGCGTTCGTCGACGACCTGTCGAACTGGTACGTGCGTCGCTCCCGCCGCCGCTTCTGGCAGGGCGACAAAGCCGCGCTGCGCACGCTGCACGAGGTCGTCGAGACGGTGACGCAGCTGATGGCCCCTCTGACCCCGTTCATCACCGAGCGGGTGTGGCAGGACCTGATCGTTCCGGTCACCCCGGGTGCCCCGGAGTCGGTCCACCTGTCGTCGTGGCCCGAGGCGGACCTCACCGCCATCGACCCGGAGCTGTCGAAGCAGATGGTGCTGGTGCGCCGGCTCGTGGAGCTGGGCCGTGCCACGCGCGCGGAGTCGGGCGTCAAGACCCGGCAGCCGCTGTCCCGCGCCCTGATCGCGGCGACGGGCTTCGAGGCGCTGGACTCCGAACTGCGCACGCAGATCACGGAGGAGCTGAACGTCGAGTCCCTGGCGACGCTGAGCGAGGTCGGCGGCTCCCTGGTGGACACCACGGCGAAGGCCAACTTCCGCGCCCTGGGCAAGCGGTTCGGCAAGCGCGTCCAGGACGTGGCCAAGGCCGTCGCCAGCGCGGACGCGGCCGCGCTGTCCCTGGCCCTGCGCGAGGGCACGGCGTCGGTGGAGGTCGATGGTGAGACCATCACGCTGGCTCCCGACGAGGTGATCATCACGGAGACGCCGCGCGAGGGCTGGTCCGTGGCGTCCGACGCGGGCGCGACGGTCGCCCTGGACCTGGAGATCACGGAGGAGCTCCGCCGTGCGGGGCTGGCCCGTGACGCGATCCGCCTGATCCAGGAGGCCCGCAAGAACAGCGGCCTCGACGTGGCCGACCGCATCGCACTGCGCTGGACCGCCACGGACCCGGCGACGGTCGCGGCCCTCACCGACCACGCCGGCCTGATCGCCGACGAGGTCCTTGCGACGGACTTCGCCGAGGGCGACGCGGACGACGGCTACGGGAGCCCGTTCACGGACGAGGGACTGACGCTGACGTTCCGCCTGCGCAAGGCGTAACCCACAGGGGGTAGCCCCGGCCCGAAGGCCCGGTCCCGCCAAAGATCTTGGCGGGACCGGGCCTTCGGCGTTGTGTGCGCACGAACGCGTGTGGCAAAGGGGCGGCGTGTACGACAAAGGGCGGGGCCCCGGGTTCAATCCCGGGGCCCCGCCCTGAACGCTGCCGACGTCTATGCCGTACTACTGGCCATCAGGCCGTCAGTTGTCGTCCTCGTCGATCAGGAAGCCCCGCATGGGCGAGGGCGCCTGACCCATCGGCGACGGGCCCTGCGGACGCACCGGCGCCATCGGCTGGGTCATCGCCGGGGACATCTGCTGCTGACCGCCGTAGGACGGACCGGACTGCGAGGGACCGCCGCCCATCGTCTGGTTGCCACCGCCGTACGACGGGGCGCTCGCGCCGGCCGGTGCCATGGAAGGCGCCGGGGACGGCGGGAGAGACGCGGTCGCCGGAGTACGCGGCGGGGCCAGCGAGTCGTCGGCCTGGGTCTCCAGCTGGCGCAGCTGCGACTCCAGGTACGACTTCAGGCGCGTGCGGTACTCGCGCTCGAAGCCGCGCAGGTCCTCGACCTTGCGCTCCAGCGTGGCGCGGGCGGACTCCAGGGAGCCCATCGCGACGCGGTGCTTCTCCTGCGCGTCCCGCTCCAGGGCATCCGCCTTGGCACGGGCGTCACGCTCCAGACCCTCGGCACGCGAACGCGCCTCGCCGACGATCTTGTTGGCTTCGGAACGGGCCTCGGCGATCGCCTGGTCGGCGGTCTGCTGGGCCAGCGAGAGGACACGGGCGGCGCTGTCGCCACCAGGGCCTCCTTGACCGGGGCCGCCCATCGGGCCGCCCATGGGGCCGCCCATCGGACCACCCATCTGCTGCTGCATGGGGGGCTGGCCCATCGGGCCGGGACCGCCCGGACCCTGGCCCATCGGGCCGGGACCCTGCGGGCCACCCTGACCGCCGGGACCGGCGGGCAGCTGCGGGGCACCGCTCGGCAGCTGGGGCGGACCACCCATGGGGCCACCCATCTGCTGCTGCGGCGGGCCCGATATGCCGGCGGGAACAGGACCACCAGGACCGCGCATGCCCTGCTGCTGTTGCTGCTGCTGATCCTGCTGCTCCGGAGGCTTGCGCATGTTCTGCTGGTTCTGGGCAGCAGCGCGCGTGGCCGCGGCCAGCTTGGCGCGCAGGTCCTCGTTCTCGCGGAGCAGGCGGGTCAGTTCGGCTTCGACCTCGTCGAGGAAGGCATCGACCTCGTCCTCGTCATAGCCTTCTCGGAGGCGGACGGTCGTGAACTGCTTGTTCCGCACGTCCTCGGGGGTCAACGGCATCTCTTCACCTCAACGTAGTCGTCGGCATTCGGCAAGACCGTAGTTCACATCGCTCACAGCCGGCTCACGATCGAGATCAGGATGTAGACGATGATCATCAGCACGAAGAAGGACAGGTCGAGCGCCACGCCCCCGAGACGCAGCGGCGGAATGAACCGCCGCAGAAGCTTGAGCGGTGGATCCGTGACAGTGTAGGTGGCCTCAAGAACGACCACCATCGCCTTGCCTGGTTGCCATGAGCGGGCGAACTGGAAGACGTAGTCCATGACCAACCGGAAGATGAGCACGATGAGGAAGCACATCAGCGCGATGTAGGCGACATCCAAAACCACGCTCATGACCTGTTGCTTCCCTCTCCCCTGTGCCCTGCTGTCACTGCTGCTTCCGGTGTTACGTCTCAGCTCTGGTTGAAGAACCCGCCCTCTGCGATGCGGGCCTTGTCCTCCGCCGTGACATCGACGTTAGCAGGCGACAACAGGAACACCTTCTGCGTCACCCGCTCGATACTGCCGTGAAGACCAAACACCAAACCGGCCGCAAAGTCGACAAGTCGCTTCGCGTCTGTGTCATCCATCTCAGTCAGATTCATGATCACCGGAGTGCCTTCACGGAAGTGTTCCCCGATGGTACGGGCCTCGTTGTAGGTCCGCGGGTGGAGCGTGGTGATCCGGTAAGGCTCTCGTTCGGACACGACCTTGGGCATGATCACCGGTGCGTTCTTCTCCAGATTTGCGCGTTCTTGTGTGATGGATGCCACGGGCGCGATGCGCGCCGGGCGGCCGGATTCCGCGGGTAGCGAAGCGGAACGGGCGGCCGGCTCACGAGGTGCGGACGGTTGTACGACTCGTACCTCTTCGTCCCTTTGGGGCTGATGTGAGCCGTGCGGCTGGTGGGACGGCTCGTGCCGTCGGTGGTCCCGTTCGGGCTCCGGGTCCAGTTCGGGTTCGAAGTCGTCGTCGGGGTCGAATCCGCGGCCGTCGTACCCATCGTCCTCCACGAGGCCGAGGTAGACCGCCATCTTGCGCATCGCGCCGGCCATGCTCTGAGTCCTCCGCTCTGTGGTGGATCGGCTGACGACTGCCAAGTGCCCGCGATCCACGAGGTCCTTGAATCCGCCTTTCGGCGGCAATGACCATATTTTCTGCTGTGGTCCGACTTCTTGGCGACGTTACCCGAGCCTGGGGCGGACTCCGAGTACCGCGCTGCCGACGCGCACATGTGTCGCTCCGGCCGCCACGGCCTGCTCGAGGTCCGCACTCATCCCTGCCGACACCATGGTGGCAGCCGGATGACTCCGGCGCAGGTCAGTCGACAAATCCATCAACCGCCCGAACGCCGCCTGTTCGCGTCCCGCGTACTCCCCGGTGAGCGGTGCGACGGTCATCAGCCCACCGAGCCGCAGCCCCGGCGACCGCGCGACGAGGTCGGCCAGCTCTTCGATTCCCGCGGGAGCGACGCCTCCCCGCTCACCCCGCGCGCTCTCGCCGGCGTCGAGTGCGACCTGGATGAGACACCCCAGCTCCCGTCCGGCGCGGACGGCTTCCTTCGACAGAGCTGTGACGAGCTTGGAACGATCAACGGACTGCACGAAGTCCGCGTATCCGACCACGGACCGCACCTTGTTGGTCTGGAGTTGACCGACAAAATGCCAAGTAAGGGGCAGATCCATACACGCGGCGGCCTTCGGCGCCGCGTCCTGGTCGCGGTTCTCGGCGACGTGCCGCACGCCGAGTTCCGAGAGGATCCGCACATCGGTCGCGGGGTAGGTCTTGGTGACCACGATCAGGGTCACCTCGTCGCGCCCCCGCCCCGCGGCCGCGCACGCGTCGGCGATGCGCCGCTCCACTTTCGCCAGGTTCGCGGCGAGTTCGTCCTTACGGTCCGTCATGCCCTATCAGTCCAGCCACACGTAGCCCGCGAGGCGACCGGTGGTGCGGTCGCGGCGGTAGGAGAAGTGATCGTCCGACTCCAGCGTGCACACCGGTGATTGCGCCCGGTCGCGCACTCCGAGCCGGTCCAGCTGTGCGTGCACTCCGGCGCTGACGTCGACCGCCGGTGTGCCCCAGCTCGTCTCGGCGTACGCCGCCGGCTCGATGGCGGACACCTCGGCGCGCATCGCCTCGGGCACTTCGTAACACCGGCCGCAGACGGTGGGCCCGGTGCGGGCGACGATGCGGGAGGGCTCGGCACCCAGCTCCGTCATCGCGCGTAGCGCGGCCGGGACGACTCCGGCGATCATGCCGGGCCGGCCCGCGTGGGCCGCGGCGGCGATCCCGGCGACCGGGTCGGCGAGCAGTACCGGCACGCAGTCGGCGGTGAGCACGGCGAGGGCGAGCCCCCGCCGCGTCGTGACGATCGCGTCAACCGACGGGATCCCGGGCGAAGAGCCCCACGGCCCGTCCACCACCGCCACGTCGGCCCCGTGCACCTGGTTCATCCAGACCACCCGGTCCGGCTCGACGCCCAGGGACTTGGCGGCCAGTTCGCGGTTGGTGCGTACGGCGTCCGGGTCGTCACCGACCGCTCCGCCGAGATTGAGCTCCTCATACGGAGCGGCGCTCACCCCTCCCCACCGGTCGGTGAAGGCGAAGTGGGCGCCGCTCACGCTTTCGCGCTGTCCTATCACGTCAGAAGGATCACTTGAGGAAGTCCGGTACGTCCAGTTCCTCGGCCGCGCTGTCCGAGTAGGTCCGCGGCGCCGGCGGGACCGGCGGGGCGACCGGGATGTCCTCGACCGGCTTCGGAGCGGGCTCCTGGTCCTCCTTCGGAGTCACGCTGCCGAGCGAACCGAAGGACGGGCGGCTCTCGGTCTGCCGTGCCGGGGCCGGCTCCTCGCGCTTGGCCGAGGCCGAGCCGATCACGTTCTCCCGGCGGGTCGGGGGCTGGCCGCCGTCGAAGCCGGCCGCGATCACGGTGACCCGGACCTCGTCGCCGAGGGCGTCGTCGATCACCGCGCCGAAGATGATGTTGGCCTCGGGGTGGGCGGCCTCGCTCACCAGCTGGGCGGCCTCGTTGATCTCGAACAGGCCGAGGTCCGAGCCACCGGAGATGGAGAGCAGCACACCGCGGGCGCCGTCGATGGACGCCTCCAGCAGCGGCGAGGAGATCGCCATCTCGGCGGCGGCCACCGCGCGGTCGTCGCCGCGGGCGGAGCCGATGCCCATCAGGGCCGAGCCGGCCTCGGACATGACCGACTTGACGTCGGCGAAGTCGAGGTTGATCAGGCCCGGGGTGGTGATGAGGTCGGTGATGCCCTGGACACCGGAGAGCAGGACCTGGTCGGCCGACTTGAAGGCGTCCAGCACCGAGACCTGGCGGTCCGAGATGGACAGCAGCCGGTCGTTCGGGATGACGATGAGGGTGTCGACCTCTTCGCGGAGCTCGGCGATGCCGTCCTCGGCCTGGTTCGCGCGGCGCCGTCCCTCGAAGGTGAACGGGCGCGTGACCACACCGATGGTGAGGGCACCGAGCGAGCGGGCGATGTTGGCCACGACGGGCGCGCCGCCGGTGCCGGTGCCGCCGCCTTCACCGGCTGTCACGAAGACCATGTCGGCCCCCTTGAGGACCTCCTCGATCTCCTCGCGGTGGTCCTCGGCGGCCTTGCGGCCGACGGCCGGGTTGGCTCCGGCGCCGAGTCCGCGGGTGAGTTCACGGCCGACGTCCAGCTTGACGTCGGCGTCGCTCATCAACAGAGCTTGCGCGTCGGTGTTGATGGCGATGAACTCGACGCCCTTGAGACCGACCTCGATCATCCGGTTGATGGCATTGACACCACCGCCGCCGACACCGATGACTTTGATGACTGCGAGGTAGTTCTGCGGTGCTGCCACGTCGAAGGCCTCTCGCCTCGAGTTACGTGTCGCCGAATCACCGTGGCGCGCTGCGCCCCGCGACCCGACGACTGATGCCGAATGGGACGGTCCGTATCGCCGACCCGAACCCTAACCCTGAAGTTTAGGGTTACCAGTGTGTCTGTTCCTTGGAGTCTTCTGAACAGGACACTAAGTCGACAAGTGGCGCTCCTTCAACGAACACGCCGAACCTCCCGTTTTTCTTTTCACCCTATGTGATCAGCCGTAGCACTGCCCAACCAGGGTGCTGGCCTGCGCGGATGTGCGTCAACTCCCTGATGACGCGGGCGCGGTGGGGACACTCACGTCGAAGTGCCGCGCATCGGGCGAGGCTTTCATCAGAGCCGTGAGCGTACGGGCCTTCGCGGCGCCCTTCTCGCTGCTCCCCCAGGCGACCGTGCGGCCGTCCCGCAACTCCAGCGAGATGTCGTCGTAGGAACGGACCTTGACGGTCCGTGTGTCGCGCGCGACGGCGGCCGGAACGGCACGGGCGACGCCCACCGCCTCGCGCACCAGCCGGGCCTCGCCGAAGCGGCGCAGGCTCGCGGCGGCCGAGCTGGACCGGGAGAGCGTCAATTCCAGTGCGGGTACGCCTTTCGGTGCCTCGGAAACCGTGGCGAAACGGACACCTTCCTCGTCCACTTCGACGAACTTTCCGGCCTTTTGGGCAATCAGAACCGGAGTGCGCTCGACCACTTTCAGGTCGATTCCATGGGGCCAGGAACGGACCACGTCAACCGAGTCAATTCGGGGCAATTTTTGCCGCAGTCGCGTCTCGATCGCCTCGGTGTCGACGGAAATCAGCGGCTTCCCGAGGGGGACGTCGGCTGCCGCCTCGACCTGATCCACAGTCAGGACCCGTGTTCCCGACACGGAGACATGCTCGGCGCGCAGCCAGTCGGAGCCGTAGAACAGCCAGACCGTCGGGATGCCCAGGAAGACCAGGGCGAGGCCCAGGATGACGATCACACGAAGGTGACGTCGCCTCAGACGCCTGACGGGCGGCGGGCCGGACGACTCCCGCTGGCGTTCACCGCGCTCGGCGGTGGTCGATCCGGCCACGCTCCCCTGCCTTCCGTCATACAGTCCTAGCGGTGTGCACGACTGGCGGCGATCGCCTCGTACACCATGCCGACGAGCAGGTCGTCGGCGTCCCGGCGGCCGAACTCGGCGGCGGCGCGGGACATCTGGTACAGCCGGTGCGGGTCGGCGAGCACGGGCAGGACGTTCTGCTGGACCCACTCGGGGGTCAGCTCCGCGTCGTCGACCAGCAGGCCGCCGCCGGCCTTGACCACAGGCTGGGCGTTGAGCCGCTGTTCGCCGTTGCCGATGGGCAGCGGGACGTAGGCGGCGGGGAGCCCGACGGCGGAGAGCTCGGCGACGGTCATCGCGCCCGCGCGGCACAGCATCATGTCGGCCGCGGCGTACGCGAGGTCCATCCGGTCCAGGTAACTTACCGGGATGTACGGGGGCATTCCCGGCATCTGCTGGACGTGCGGCAGTTCGTTCTTCGGGCCGACCGCGTGCAGGATCTGGATTCCGGCCTGCTGGAGCCAGGGCGCGACCGTCTGCACGACCTCGTTGAGGCGGCGGGCACCCTGGGAGCCGCCGGAGACCAGCAGCGTGGGCAGGTTGGGGTCGAGCCCGAACGCGGCGCGGGCCTCGGGGCGCACGGCGGCCCGGTCCAGGGTGGCGATGGAGCGGCGCAGCGGGATGCCGATGTAGCGGGAGTTGCGCAGCTTGCTGTCCGGGGTGGAGACGGCGACCTGGCTGGCGTACCGCGAGCCGATCTTGTTGGCCAGACCCGGGCGGGCGTTGGCCTCGTGGATGACGATCGGCACGCCGAGGCGCTTGGCGGCGAGGTAGCCGGGCAGGGCGACATAGCCGCCGAATCCGACGACGCAGTCCGCCTTCGTGCGCTCCAGGATCTGCTCGGTCGCCTTGATCGTCCCGCGCAGCCGGCCAGGGACGGTGATCAGCTCGGGGGTGGGCTTGCGTGGCAGCGGTACGGCGGGGATCAGCGCGAGTTCGTACCCGCGCTCGGGTACGAGACGGGTCTCCAGGCCCCGCTCCGTGCCCAGGGCCGTGATGCCCACGGTCGGATCCTGCCTGCGCAGGGCGTCCGCGAGGGCGAGCGCGGGCTCGATGTGGCCCGCGGTTCCTCCGCCGGCGAGTACGACATGCACCGAAATTCACCGCTCTCCGGACGAACGCGCCGCCGAGGCGCGCCGTCGCATCGTGTTCCATCTCCGGGGACTCCGGCCGGAACCGGTTCCCCCAGCCCCCCGCTTTCTACCAAAGCGGGGTTGCCGCATCGCAAGCGCCGCCCGCGCAGCGGGCTCGTCGCGCGCGAAGGCGATCAGCAGCCCGATGGCGAACATGGTCGGCAGCAGGGCGGATCCCCCGTAGGAGAACAGCGGGAGGGGGACGCCGGCGATCGGCAGCAGACCGAGCACCG
The DNA here is from genome assembly GCF_056430805.1 of Streptomyces sp. NPDC045955. Lineage (NCBI taxonomy): Bacteria > Bacillati > Actinomycetota > Actinomycetes > Kitasatosporales > Streptomycetaceae > Streptomyces > Streptomyces sp. NPDC045955. The sequence goes on along the minus strand of NZ_JBWKKY010000006.1, from coordinate 76,600 downwards.
CACCGATGTTGATCACGGCCTGGGCCGTGATCCAGGTGGTCACGCCTCCCGCGGCATACCTCACGAAGGGGTCCTCCGTGCGTCCGGCCACGCGGATACCCGCATAGCCTAGAGCCGCGAAGAGGGCGAGTACCGACAGCGTCCCCGCCAGGCCCAGTTCCTCACCGGTGACGGCGAAGATGAAGTCGGTATGGGCTTCGGGTAGTTGGCCCCATTTCTCCACACTCGCACCCAACCCGGAGCCGAAGATTCCGCCGGAGGCGAGGGCGTAGATACCGTGCACGGCCTGCCAGCAGTCGACCGGCCCTGACTGGGGTTCGGTGGCGCCGAGGCACTGCAGACGCGCCATGCGGTTCGCGCTGGTCTTGATGAGGATCAGGCCGAGTACGGCGGCGATCGACAGCACTCCGGCGAACAGGCGCGTGGGCGCGCCGGCCAGCCAGAGCAGGCCGAACAGGATGGCCGTGAGGATGATCGCGGTGCCCATGTCGCCGCCGATCATGATCAGCCCGAGCAGCATGAAGGCGGCCGGGACCAGCGGCACCAGCATGTGCTTCCACTGGGTGAGCAGCCTCTTGTCCTGCTTGCGGGCGAGCAGGTCCGCGCCCCAGAGCACGAGCGCGAGCTTGCCGAACTCGCTGGGCTGGATCTGGAAGGAGCCGCCGACCGCGATCCAGTTCTGGTTGCCGTTGACCGACACTCCTATCCCGGGGATCTGCACCAGGGCCATGAGGAAGACGGCGCCGGCGAGGATCGGGTAGGCGAGTGCCCGGTGCAGCTTCACGGGCATCCGGGAGGCGACGAACAGCAGTCCGGCGCCGATCACGGCGGCCAGTAGCTGCTTGCGGAAGAAGTACGAGCCCGGCAGCGACATCTGGAGCGCGGTGATCTGGGAGGCCGAGTAGACCATCACCAGGCCCAGCACGGTGATCAGCAGACTGCCGCCGAAGATGAGGTAGTAGGCGGTCAGCGGCCGGTCCCAGCCCCGGCGCGCACGCGTGTAGAAGGCCAGGACGCGGTTCTCGCGGGCGAGCCGGGGCGCGGCGGGGCGCTTGGGAGCGCGGGAGACCGCAGGCCGTCCGGTGCGGCTGGTGGGCATCGCCGCTCACCCCGCCTTGCCGGAGGGGAATGGTCCGTACCGAACGCTCCCCGGCTGCTCGGGCACCAGCCGCATCCGTGTCACGTGTCCCTCCCAGATACGCCCGGCGCCGCCGCCGGGCGAGGCGGACCCGGGTCAGCCGTCGGCGGAACCGAGTTCGCGAACGGCGTCCGCGAAAGCGTCCCCGCGCTTGTTGTAGTTGGCGAACATGTCCATGGAGGCGCAGGCCGGAGCCAGCAGCACCGTGTCACCTGCCTGGGCGAGCCGCCGCGCCTCCTGGACCGCCGCGCGCATCGCCCCAGTGTCGGTCCGGTCGAGGTCGACGACGGGTACTTCGGGGGCGTGTCGCGCCAGGGCTTCGCGGATCAGCGCGCGATCCGCGCCGATCAGCACGGCCCCGCGCAGCCGGGGTGCCGACTTGGTGACGAGCTCGTCGAAGGTGGCGCCCTTCGCGAGTCCGCCCGCGATCCAGACGATCGACTCGTAGGCCGCCAACGAGGCTTCCGCGGCGTGCGTGTTGGTGGCCTTGGAGTCGTCGACGTACGCGACACCGTCCACGTCGGCCACGTGCGCGATGCGGTGGGCGTCCGGGGTGAACGCCCGCAGGCCGTCCCGTACGGCCTTGGCGGGCACGCCGTAGGCCCGTGCGAGGGCCGCCGCCGCGAGGGCGTTGGCGATGTTGTGCGGGGCCGGCGGGCTGACGTCGGCGACCTCGGCGAGCTCCTGGGCGTTCTTCTGCCGGTTCTCGACGAAGGCACGGTCGACCAGGATGCCCTCGACGACGCCGAGTTGGGAGGGCGCGGGCGTGCCGAGCGTGAAGCCGATGGCTCGGCACCCCTCCTCGACGTCGGCCTCGCGGACCAGGTCCTCGGTGGCCTTGTCGGCCGCGTTGTAGACGCAGGCGACGCGATTGCCCTCGTAGATACGGCCCTTGTCGGCGGTGTACGCCTCCATGGAGCCGTGCCAGTCGAGGTGGTCGGGGGCGAGGTTGAGCACGGCGGCCGAGTGGGCCCGCAGCGAGGGCGCCCAGTGGAGCTGGTAGCTGGACAGCTCCACGGCCAGTACGTCGTACTGCTCCTCGCCGAGCACCGCGTCCAGCAGGGAGACGCCGATGTTGCCGACGGCGGCCGTGCGCAGGCCCGCCGCCTTCAGGATCGAGGCGAGCATCTGGACGGTGGTGGTCTTGCCGTTGGTGCCCGTGACGGCGAGCCACGGGGCCGCGTCGGGGCCGCGCAGGCGCCAGGCCAGCTCGACGTCGCCCCAGACGGGGACGCCCGCCCGCTCGGCCGCCGCGAACAGCGGCTTGTCGGGCTTCCAGCCGGGCGCGGTGACGATGAGCTCGGTGCCCTCGGGCAGGGTGTCGCCGTCACCGAGGCGCACCGTGATGCCCAGCGCCTCCAGCTCGGCGGCCTGCGCCCGCGCGCGCTCGTCGGCGCCGTCGTTGACGGCCGTGACGATCGCGCCGAGGCCGTGCAGCGCCTTGGCCGCCGGGACGCCGGAGACGCCGAGCCCGGCGACGGTGACGTGCTTGCCCTGGAAGTCGAAGGGCTCCGGTGAGGTCACTTGTCCGCTGCCCATCCTGCATAGAAGAGGCCCAGTCCGACAATCACACAAATGCCCTGAATGATCCAGAAGCGGACCACGACGAGCACTTCGGACCAGCCCTTGAGTTCGAAGTGGTGCTGGAGTGGCGCCATCCGGAAGACGCGCTTCCCGGTGAGGCGGAAGGATCCGACCTGGATCACCACGGACATGGTGATCAGGACGAACAGGCCGCCGAGGATGGCCATCAGCAGCTCGGTGCGCGAGCAGATCGCGAGGCCGGCGAGCACACCGCCGAGCGCGAGCGAGCCGGTGTCACCCATGAAGATCTTGGCCGGCGAGGTGTTCCACCACAGGAAGCCCAGGCAGGCACCCATCAGCGCGGAGGCGACGACCGCGAGGTCGAGGGGGTCGCGCACCTCGTAGCACGCGCCCGGGTTGGTCAGCGTCTGCGCGTTGGCGCAGGACTCCTGGAACTGCCAGACGCCGATGAAGGTGTAGGCGCCGAAGACCAGCACGGAGGCACCGGTGGCCAGACCGTCCAGACCGTCGGTCAGGTTCACGCCGTTCGACATGGCGAGGATCATGAACAGCGCCCAGACCACGAACAGCACGGGTCCGATCGTCCAGCCGAAGTCCGTGATGAACGACAGCTTCGTGGACGCGGGGGTGTTGCCGCGGTTGTCCGCGAACTGGAGCGAGAGCACCGCGAAGCCGATGCCGACGATCAGCTGGCCGGCCATCTTCGCCTTGGCCCGCAGACCCAGCGAACGCCGCTTGACGATCTTGATGTAGTCGTCGAGGAAGCCGACCAGGCCCATGCCGACCATCAGGCCGAGCACCAGCAGACCGGAGAAGGTCGGCGCCGCGTCGACGTCCGGGTCGAGATAACCCGTGATCACCTTGGCCAGGAAGTACGCGGCGACCGTCGCCAGGATGAACGCGATACCGCCCATGGTCGGCGTCCCGCGCTTGCTGGCGTGCTCGCGCGGACCGTCGTCGCGGATGTACTGGCCGTAGCCCTTGCGCGCGAGGAGCTTGATCAGCAGCGGGGTGCCGACCAGCGTCAGGAAGAGGCCAATGACTCCTGCGAACAGGATCTGCTTCATCATCGGGCGGAAACCTCACCCTCGGCACCGGTCTCGAGCAGCGCCTGGGCAACGCGCTCGAGCCCGACCGAACGGGACGCCTTCACGAGTACGACGTCCCCCGGGCGCAACTCGCTGCGCAACAGGTCGATCGCCGCCTGTGCGTCGGACACGTGCACCGACTCCTCACCCCACGAACCCTCGTTATATGCGCCCAGTTGCAGCCAGGCGGCTTCCCTGCCACCGACCGCGACGAGCTTGCTGACGTTGAGCCGGACGGCGAGCCGTCCGACCGCGTCGTGCTCGGCGAGAGCCTCGTCCCCGAGCTCGGCCATCTGGCCGAGCACCGCCCACGTACGGCGCCCCTTGCCGATGGCCACCAGCGCGCGCAGCGCGGCCTTCATGGACTCGGGGTTCGCGTTGTAGGCGTCGTTGACGACCGTCACGCCGTCCGGGCGCTCGGTGACCTCCATCCGCCAGCGGGAGAGGGAGCCCGCCTCGGAGAGCGCGACGGCGATCTCGTCTGCGGACATGCCCAACACGTGGGCGACGGCGGCCGCGGCGAGCGCGTTCGACACGTGGTGCTCACCGTACAGGCGCATGGTCACATCGCTTGCACCGGAGGGTGTGTGAAGCCTGAACGCGGGCTGTCCGGTGTCCGTGAGTCGCACGTTCTCGGCACGAACGTCCGCTTCGCCGGACTCTCCGAAAAGGATCACCTTCGCCTTCGTACGGGTGGCCATGGCCCGTACGTAGGGGTCGTCCGCGTTGAGGACGGCCGTACCGTCCTCCGGGAGGGACTCGACGAGTTCGCCCTTGGCCTGCGCGATCTGCTCCCGGCCGCCGAACTCGCCGATGTGGGCGCTGCCGACGTTCAGGACGAGGCCGATCTTCGGAGGCGTCAGATCCGTGAGGTAGGAGATGTGCCCGATGCCGCGGGCCCCCATCTCCAGGACCAGGAACCGGGTCTCCTCGGTGGCGCTGAGCGCGGTGAGCGGCAGTCCGATCTCGTTGTTGAGCGAGCCGGGCGTGAACACCGTCGGCGCCTTGCGCTGGAGCACCTGTGCGATGAGGTCCTTGGTGCTGGTCTTGCCCGCCGAGCCGGTGAGGGCGACGAGCGTGGCACCGAGGCGCTGTACGACGTGACGGGCGAGCGCGCCGAGGGCGGCCTGGACGTCGTCCACGACGATCGCGGGCACGCCGACGGGGCGGGTGCCGAGCACGGCCACCGCTCCCGCCTCGACGACCGCCGCCGCGAAGTCGTGGCCGTCCACACGCTCACCGGCGAAGGCCACGAACAGGCTGCCCGGTCCCGCCTCGCGGGAGTCCCGGACGACCGGGCCGGTGACCTGGACGGCCGGATCCGGTATGTCGTACGTCTGCCCGCCGACGACTTCTGCGATCTCGGCGAGGGAGAGGGCGATCACAAGTTCATCCCCTGGATCATGCGGGAATTCATCCCTGGGTCTTCTGAATGGCTTCGCGAAGCACCTGGCGGTCGTCGAAGGGACGGACCACCCCGGCGATGTCCTGGCCCTGCTCGTGGCCCTTGCCCGCGACCAGCACGGTGTCGCCCGGCTCGGCGCGGGCGACGGCGGCGGCGATCGCGGCGGCCCGGTCCTCGAAGACCTGCACCTCGCCGCGCTCGTGCGCCGGCACGGAAGCCGCGCCCTGGAGCATCGTGGCGAGGATCGCGAGGGGGTCCTCGCCACGGGGATTGTCGGAGGTCAGTACGGCGGTGTCGGCGAGCCGGGCCGCGGCGGCGCCCATGGGCTCGCGCTTGGTCTTGTCCCGGTCGCCGCCGCAGCCGAGGACGATGTGCAGCTTGCCCTCGGTGACCTTGCGCAGGGCGCGCAGCACGGACTCGACGGCGTCGGTCTTGTGGGCGTAGTCGACGACCGCGAGGTACGGCTGTCCGGCGTCCACGCGCTCCAGGCGGCCCGGCACGCCGGGGACGGCGGCGACACCGTCGGCGGCGGCCTGCGGGTCGAGGCCGGCGACGGCGAGGGCGACGATCGCGGCGAGGGTGTTGGCCACGTTGAAGGGGCCGGGCAGCGGCGACTTGGCCCTGATCCGCTCGCCCTTGGGCCCGACCACGGTGAACGTCGAGTCGAGACGGCCGACCTCGACGTCCTCGGCGCGCCAGTCGGCGTCGGGGTGGCCCTCGGCGGAGTAGGTGACGACCGGGACGGTGGCCTCGTTCGCCAGCCTGCGGCCGTACTCGTCGTCGACGTTGACCACGCCGAGTTTGCCGCGCTGCGGCGTGAACAGCTGCGCCTTGGCCCGGAAGTAGTCCTCCATGTCGGAGTGGAACTCCATGTGTTCCGGGCTGAGGTTGGTGAAGACGCCGATGTCGAAGACGCAGCCGTCGACGCGGCCGAGGACCAGGGCGTGGCTGGAGACCTCCATGGCGACCGCCTCGACGCCGCGTTCGCGCATGACGGCGAACAGGGCCTGGAGGTCGGTGGCTTCGGGCGTGGTGCGCTCGGACTTGATGCGCTCGTCGCCGACGCGCATCTCGACCGTGCCGATCAGGCCGGTGGACCTGACCGTCTTCAGGCCGCCCTCGACGAGGTAGGCGGTGGTGGTCTTGCCGGAGGTGCCGGTGATGCCGATCTGGAGCAGGTCCCGGCCGGGGTGGCCGTAGATCGTGGCGGCCAGTTCGCCCATCCGCGCGCGGGGCTTGTCGACGACCAGGACCGGCAGCCCGGAGGCGGCGGCGCGCTCGGCGCCGGTGGGGTCGGTCAGCACGGCGGCCGCGCCGAGGCTCGCGGCCTGCTCGACGAAGTCGGCACCGTGCACGCGGGCGCCCGGGAGGGCGGCGTACAGGTCGCCTGGGCGCACGGCGCGTGAGTCGTGGGTGATGCCCGTGACCTCGGCGGCGCCCTCCGGCGCGGGGGCACCCAGTTGGTCGGCCAGTTCCGCGAGGGGTGTGGCGGAGACCTGCGCCGGCCTGGGCGGCCCGGGGTATGTCACGGGATGGCCCTTCTGGGTGGTTTGGGACTGATCAGCGTGTGGCACGGCGGTGAGCGTACCGGGCGTACCCGCCTCCGGGCGAAGTGAGGGGCGGGGGACGCTCTGGTTCCCGGGATCGGGGGTGATCGTTGTCACGGGGGCGGGTCCTGGTGGCTCGGTGGTACTCGGTGCTGATCAGGGGCTTGACGGTGCGGGATCGGTCGGTTCGGTTCTCGGGGCCGGTTCAGTTCTTGAACGTGACGGGCAGTCTCGCGGGCTTGGCCCCGGTCGGCGGGACCTGGAGGGACTTCAGTGCGAACTCCATGACCTGCTTGTACACGGGGCCGCAGATCTGGCCGCCGAAGTAGTTGCCCTTGGTGGCGTTCTGGATGGCGCAGTAGACGGTGATGCGCGGCTTGTCGGCAGGCGCGAATCCGGCGAACGACGACGTGTAGCCCTTGTACTTGCCGGTGGCCGGATCCACGCGGTTGGCGGTGCCCGTCTTGCCCGCGACGCGGTAGCCGGGGATGCGCGCCTTGGTGCCCGTGCCCTCCTCGTCGTCCACGACCGACTCCAGCATCCGGGCGAGGGTCTTCGCCGTCTTGGCGCTGACGACCCGGGTCTTCTCGGGCTTGGGGGCCGGGGTGAAGCGGCCGTCGGGGCCCTTGGTGCCGCGCACGAGCGTGGGTTCGACGCGGACGCCGCCGTTGGCGATGGTCGAGTACACCGACGCCGCCTGCATGGCGTTGATGGAGACGCCCTGGCCGAAAGGGATCGTGTACTGCTGCGAGGTCGACCACTTGTCGGGCGGGGCGAGGATGCCCTTGGTCTCGCCGGGGAAGCCGAGTCCGGTGTAGCTGCCGAGGCCGAACTTGCGCAGGTAGTCGAAGAGGACCTTGTTGGACTGGGCCTGCGTCCTGCCGAGCTGCCCGGTGGCGAGGATGGTGCCGATGTTGCTGGACTTGGCGAGGACGCCGTTGAGCGTCAGGTGCCAGGTGGGGTGGTCGATGTCGTCCTTGAAGAGCCGGTCGCCGCGGTGCAGCCGGTTGGGCACGACGACGTGGGTCATCGGCGTGGCGGCGCCCTCCTGGAGGACAGCCGCCATCGACATGACCTTGGCCGTGGAGCCGGGCTCGAAGGCATCCTGGAGGGCCGCGTTGCCGAGGGCTGCGGGGTCGGCGTCGGACAGGTCGTTCGGGTCGAAGCCGGGCGAGTTCGCCATGGCCAGGATCTGGCCGGTGCGGGTGTCCTGGACGATGACGTAGCCGCGGTCGGCCGCGGACTCCTTCACCTGGTCGCTGATGGCCTTCTGGGCGGCCCACTGGATGTCGCGGTCGATGGTGAGCTCGACGTCGCTGCCGGGCACGGCGGGGGTCTCGGTGGAACCCGCGGTGGGGACGAGCCGGCCGCCGGACTGGGCGTAGCGGATCTTGCCGTCCTTGCCGGCCAGCTGCTTGTTCAGCTGGAGTTCGATGCCGCCGCCGGGCTTGCCCTCGCCGTTGACCCAGCCCAGTATCCCGGCGGCGAGGTCGCCGCCCGGGTACACGCGCTTGCTGGTGGCGACGGAAAAGACGCCCCCCAGGACGTTGTGCGCGGACTTGTCGGTCTGCTCCTTCTTGGCGAGCGCGGACTTCAGGTCCTTGATCTGCTTCCAGACCTGCGGGGTCTGGCGCGAGGCGAGCTTGACGTACCGCAGCGCCTTGTTCTTCGGCCGAAGCTTCTGGACCAGGGTCTCCTGCTCCTGGCCCAGGATCGGCGCGAGCAGGGCGGCCGCCTGCTCGGGGCCGTCCCCGATCTTCAACTGGTCGGGGGCGAACATCGTGGGGTCGGCCGTGATGTCGTAGGCGTCCTCACTGGTCGCCAGAGCCACACCGGACCGGTCGGTGATCTCGCCCCGGTCGGCGGCCAGGACCTGCCCGACGTAGCGGTTCTGTTCGGCCTTGGCGGCGTACGTGCTCGCGTCGACGGCCTGCACCTGGAACAGCCGTACGACGAAGGCGATCAGCACCAGCGTCAGCGCGAGCCCGACCAGACGCAGCCGGGGGCGGGGGCTGCCCAGCCGGAGAGGCTTGGGCGCCGCCTGACGGGGCGGGGCCGGGCGGCGGGCCGGGCCCGGGCGGCGGGCCGGACGGGCACCGGGTGCGGGACGGCGCCGGGCGTCGGGGCGAGCGGGCCTGGCGGGGCCGGGCACGCGGCGGCGCGGGGGTTCCCTGTCGGTCACTTCCGTCACCTGCCGGGGGTCGAGGTGGAGCCGTTGGGCATGGCCTCGGGGGCCAGGACCAGGGGGAGGTGGGCCGAGCCCTGCCGGACGCCCGGGGCGGGGCTGGGGACGCCTTTGACGGTGCCGTCGGGGGCGAGGAAGGCGGGGTCGCCGCCGGGGACCATGCCGAGCTCGCGGGCGCGGCGCTGGAGCGCCTCGGGAGCGGAGTAGGCGTCGATGTCCCGCTGGAGGGCCTGTTCCTCGTCGGTGAGGCTCTTGGTCTCACGCTGGAGGTCGTCGAGCTTGAACGCACCTTCGCTGAGGGCCGAGTTCAGCACCAGGAGGCCGATGAGACCACCGCCGAGGAGGAGGACCACGAGGAGGACGAAGGGGGTGCGGGCCGCCTGCCCGGGGCCGGTCGGGAAGAGCTGCGCGAGACGGGCCGCCCTCCCCTTCAGTTCGGGTTTGCTGCTCATGCGCGCTCCCTCGGTCCGGCCTGCAAACGCCTCACTCCACGTCCTCCCTGATGCGCTGGGCGCCGCGCAGCCGCGCCGGTGCCGCCCGCCGGTTCTCGGCGATCTCCTCCTCGGTGGGGAGTTCGGCACCACGCGTGAGCAGCTTGAGCCGCGGCTGGTAGCGCTCGGGCACGACGGGCAGCCCGGGCGGCGCCGTGTTCGCGGCACCCGCCGCGAACACCTGCTTGACCAGCCGGTCCTCCAGCGAGTGGTACGACAGCACGGCGATCCGCCCGCCCACGTCCAGCGCCTTCACGGCCGCCGGGATCGCCCGCTCCAGGACGGCGAGTTCGCCGTTGACCTCGATGCGCAGGGCCTGGAAGGTGCGTTTGGCCGGATTGCCGCCGGTGCGCTTGGCGGCCTGCGGCAGCGCGTCCCGGATCAGCTCGACGAGCCGCGCGCTGGTGCTGAACGGCTCCTTCTCGCGCTCGCGCACGATCGCGGACACGATCCGCTTGGCCTGCTTCTCCTCGCCGTACGCCCGGAGGATGCGCACCAGCTCGCCCGGCGGGTACGTGTTGAGGACCTCGGCGGCGCTGACTGAGGACGTCTGGTCCATGCGCATGTCGAGCGGGGCGTCCTGGGCGTAGGCGAAGCCGCGGTCGGCCTCGTCGAGTTGCATCGAGGAGACACCGAGGTCGAACAGCACGCCCTGCACGCGCGCGATGCCCAGCTTGTGCAGCACCTCGGGGAGCTCGTCGTACACCGCGTGGACGAGGGTGGCGCGCTCCCCGTACGGCGCGAGGCGCTCGCCGGACAGGCGCAGGGCCTCCTTGTCGCGGTCGAGGGCGACGAGACGGACTCCGGGGAACCTCTCCAGGAGCGCCTCGCTGTGGCCGCCGAGGCCGAGGGTGCAGTCGACGACAACGGCGTCCGGGCCCTCCAGGGCGGGTGCCAGCAGATCCAGGCACCGCTGGAGCATCACCGGGACGTGTCGACTCTGGCTCAAGGGGCCCTCTCAGATCCGGCGCGGCCCCTACGCACCGCCGGGTTCCCGCCCGCTCGTGAAGGGGAGGCCTGCCGGCGCCGGAAGCGTCAGCCGACCGGGAGCGGGAGGAGGCCGAGCCGTACGTACGCGCCGCGCACGTGGGGAGATCTCCGGTCGTCGCCGGGGTCTCCGGGGAAAACAGTCCAGCGGGGAGGGTCTCGCCTCCCGCTTCGCGTCACTTTAGTCCACCCTGTCTTCCGGTCAATCAACCGGCCTGCGCGTCGCGACCGCCGGCGCTTCACCCTTGTGGGCTACCTCACATCACAGCCTGGCTGGCATTCTTTGTCCACTCTCACAAGAGGCTCGGACGGGGTGTGACCAGTAACGTCATGGATATGACGACTTCTGCATCGGTTCCCACGACCTCGGAGAACGCCCCAGCCGACGGTGGCACGGTCACCGACCGCCTCGTCGACGCCAACGCCCGGTACGCCGCCGAGTTCACCGACCCGGGGATGGACGCCCGGCCCGTGCTGCACGTCGCCGTCGTGGCCTGCATGGACGCTCGGCTCGACCTGCACGCGGCGCTCGGTCTCGAACTGGGTGACTGCCACACGATCCGCAACGCCGGCGGCGTGGTCACCGACGACGTGATCCGCTCCCTCACCATCAGCCAGCGCAAGCTGGGGACGCGCAGCATCGTCCTCATCCACCACACGGGCTGCGGCCTGGAGAGCCTCACCGAGGACTTCCGCAACGAACTGGAGGCTGAGGTCGGCCAGCGCCCGGCGTGGGCGGTGGAGTCCTTCCGGGACGTCGACCAGGACGTACGGCAGTCGATGCAGCGTGTGCGCACCTCGCCGTTCCTGCCGCACACGGACGACGTGCGGGGGTTCGTCTTCGACGTGAAGACCGGCCGGCTGCGGGAGGTCGACCCCGCCGCCTGACCTGGTCGCCCGCCCCGGACACAACCCGTTGCAGCTGTCGAAACCCTGTCAGTCACACGTTCGAATGGCCGCAAGGCGGACATATCGCGGCCAGTTATCCCCAGTCGAGTGACACGAATCGGTAACGGCAGCAAGAATGCGGGGGTGGCGTCACGCGGAGCGTTTCACGCGTGGTGTCCGTGGTTCGGGGTGGGCCGGCCCGCGTCCAGGGGCGTCGGCTCGGGAAAATGGGGTATCCCGTGCTTCCTGAGAGCAAGGGAAAGGCCGAGGAGGGCCGGGTGACGACCTATGACGATCGAGCGAGCCTCACTGATCTGACCGCCGTGGTGGAACGCGTGCGGGAGTCGGTGGAAGGCGTGATCGAGGGCAAGCCCGAGGTCGTACGGCTCTCGCTGACCGTGCTGCTCGCCGAGGGACATCTGCTGATCGAGGACGTTCCGGGCGTCGGCAAGACGATGCTCGCCAAGGCACTGGCGCGGTCCATCGACTGCTCGGTGCGGCGTATCCAGTTCACGCCCGACCTGCTGCCCTCGGACATCACCGGTGTGTCCATCTGGGACCAGCAGCGCCGCGACTTCGAGTTCAAGCCGGGCGCGATCTTCGCGCAGGTGGTGATCGGCGACGAGATCAACCGCGCCTCGCCCAAGACGCAGTCCGCGCTTCTGGAGTCCATGGAGGAGCGCCAGGTCACCATCGACGGCCAGACCTACGAACTGCCCAGCCCCTTCATGGTGGTGGCGACGCAGAACCCGGTCGAGATGGAGGGCACCTACCCGCTGCCGGAAGCCCAGCGCGACCGCTTCATGGCCCGGGTCTCGGTCGGCTACCCGAGCGCCGAGGCCGAGCTCCAGATGCTGGACGTACATGGCGGCGTCTCGCCGCTGGAGGACCTCCAGCCGGTGGCCCACGCGCACGAGATCCTGAAGCTGATCGAGGCGGTGCGCGGTGTGCACGTCGCGGAGCCGGTCCGGCGCTACGCGGTCGAACTGGTCGGCGCCACGCGCACGCACCCCGATCTAAGACTGGGCGCCTCCCCGCGCGCGACGCTGCACCTGCTGCGCGCGGCGAAGGCGTCCGCGGCCCTGAGCGGCCGGGAGTACGCGCTGCCGGACGACGTGCAGGCACTCGCCGTCGCCGTCCTGGCCCACCGTCTGCTGCCCACCGCCCAGGCCCAGCTCAACCGACGCACGGCCGAGCAGGTCGTCGAGGAGATCCTCCAGCGCACTCCGGTGCCGGCCGCGCCCCAGCAGCAGAGCGGGTTCGGCGGCCTCGGCCGGGGCGTTCCGGCGTATCCCCAGCAGCCGCCGCGGAGGCTGTGATGAGCACCGCGGGGACGGGGCAGGCGGAGGCCGACCGGGGGGAGCAGGGCGGCATCCGCACCGCCCTGGCCGGTCTGACCACCCGCGGACGCTCCTTCCTGGCCGCCGGCGTCGCGGCCGCCGTCTGTGCGTATGTGCTCGGGCAGAGCGATCTGCTGCGTGTGGGCCTGCTGCTGACGGTGCTGCCGCTGGTGTGCGCGACGGTCCTGTACCGCACGCGCTACCGGGTCGCCGGCAGCCGCCGCCTCTCCCCCGCGCGCGTGCCGGCCGGCAGCGAGGCTCGGGTCCACCTGCGGATGGACAACGTCTCGCGGCTGCCCACGGGTCTGCTGATGCTCCAGGACCGGGTGCCGTACGTGCTCGGCCCCCGGCCCCGTTTCGTGCTCGACCGGGTGGAGGCGGGCGGCCGGCGCGAGGTGTCCTACCGGGTGCGCTCCGACCTGCGCGGCCGCTACCCGCTGGGCCCGCTCCAGCTGCGCCTGACCGACCCGTTCGGCATGTGCGAGCTGACCCGGTCCTTCTCGGCGTACGACACCCTGACGGTGATCCCGCGCGTGGAGACGCTGGCGCCGGTGCGCCTCAGCGGCGAGGCGAAGGGGTACGGCGACGGGCGGCAGCGCTCGCTCGCGCTGGCCGGCGAGGACGACGTGATCCCACGCGGATACCGCTACGGCGACGACCTGCGCCGGGTGCACTGGCGCTCCACCGCCCGCTACGGCGAGCTGATGGTGCGCCGCGAGGAGCAGCCGCAGCGCGCCCGCTGCACGGTGCTGCTCGACACCCGGGGCATCGCCTACCAGGGCGCGGGACCGGACTCGGCCTTCGAGTGGGCCGTGTCGGGCGCCGCGTCGGTGCTGGTGCACATGCTCGAACGGGGCTATTCGGTACGGCTGCTGACGGACACCGGCAACGCGGTGCCCGGCGACGGCGGCGACGGCTTCGCGGGCGCGAGCCAGGAGTCGGCGGACGCGGCCGGGCTGATGATGGACACCCTCGCGGTGATCGACCACTCCGACGGCGCGGGCCTGTCCCGGGCCTACGACGTGCTGCGCGGCGGGAACGAGGGGCTGCTGGTCGCCTTCCTCGGCGACCTGGACGAGGAGCAGGCGGCCGTGCTGGGCCGGATGCGCCAACGCAGCCCGGGCGCCGTCGCGTTCGTGCTGGACAGCGATACCTGGGTGCGGGAACCGAGCGACGTACCCGGTCCGTTGGACCGGAGCGGGGAGCGGCTGCGCATGCTGCGTGAGGCGGGCTGGACGGCCCTCGGCGTGCCGCGGGGCGCCTCCGTGGACGACCTGTGGCGGCAGGCCGACCGGGAGCGCCGGGGGCTGGCCGCCGCGGGTGGCGGGGAGGGGCCGTGATGAGCGGGCGGATACGACTGACGCTGGGCGCCTGGGCGGCCACACTGATGGCCGCGTGCGCCCTGCTGCCCCTCGTCAAACCGGCGTCGTGGATCGTGCAGGCGGCCTTCCTGCTGGCCGTGCAGGCGGGCGTGGGTGCCGCGACCCGCAGGGTGCCGCTGGCGCGGCCGCTCACGGTGGCGGCCCAGGCCGTGGTCACGGGGGTGCTGCTGACGTTCCTGTTCGCCCGTGAACAGGCCCTCGCCGGGCTGGTGCCCGGGCCGGAGGCCCTCGACCGCTTCGCGCTGCTGCTCCGGCAGGGCGGGGACGACATCGCGCGGTACGCGATCCCGGCTCCCTTGGAGTCCGACGGCATCCGGCTGATGCTCATCGGCGGTGTGCTGATCATCGGGCTGCTGGTGGACACCCTCGCGGTGACCTTCCGCAGCGCCGCCCCGGCCGGTCTGCCGCTGCTCGCGCTGTACTCGGTGGCCGCGGGGCTGTCCGACGGGGGCACGGACTGGCTGTGGTTCCTGGTCGCGGCGGCGGGCTATCTGATGCTGCTCCTGGCCGAGGGCCGGGACCGGCTCTCCCAGTGGGGCCGGGTCTTCGGCGGGGCCCCACGCACGGCCGGAGGGGAACCGGACGGAGCCCTCGCCCCGGTCCGGACCGGCCGGCGCATCGGTGTGGTCGCTCTGGGCATCGCCCTGGTGGTGCCGCTCGGCCTGCCCGCGATGAACAGCGGCCTGCTGGACTCCGTGGGCGCGGGCGCGGGCGGCGGCACGGGCGGCGGCGGCACGATCTCCGCCGTGAACCCGCTGGTGTCGCTGCGCGACAATCTGAACGTGGACGAGGACCGGCAGGTCCTGTCCGTGAAGACGAAGATGGCCGACGTCTCGGACCTCTATCTGCGGATCGTGTCCCTGGACGACTTCGACGGCACCACCTGGAAGCCGTCCCGGCGCTCCATCACCGCCGTCCCCGACGGCACCTTCCCGACGCCGATCGGCCTCGGCTCCGACGTCAAGCGCACGGAGGTCGCCAGCACGATCACGGCGGCCGGCTGGTACGCCCAGGACTGGCTGCCCATGCCGTACCCGCCGAGCGGCGTCAGCATCCGGGGCAACTGGCGTTACGAGCCCCTGGGCATGACGCTCGTCGGTGACCACGGCCAGAACACACGAGGGCTGACGTACCAGGTCAAGAGCCTGGACGTGCAGCCGACGGCGGAGCAGCTGGCTTCGGCGCCGCCTCCGCCGGGGGCCATCGAGCGCGACTTCACCAAGCTGCCCGACTCGCTGCCGGCGGTGGTGGGCCGCACCGCCCGCCAGGTCACCGCGGGCGCCGCCAACCCCTACGACCAGGCGGTCAAGCTCCAGGACTGGTTCGCCGTGACCGGCGGTTTCGAGTACGACACCCAGGTGCAGGTCGGCAGCGGCTCGGAGGGCATCGCCCGCTTCCTGAAGGACAAGCAGGGCTTCTGCGTGCACTTCTCCTTCGCGATGGCGGCGATGGCCCGCTCCCTGGGGATACCCGCCCGGGTCGCGGTGGGCTTCGCGCCCGGTTCCCCGCAGGCGGACGGCTCGGTGTCGGTGGGGCTGCGCGACGCGCACGCCTGGCCGGAGCTGTATTTCGAGGGCGTGGGCTGGACCCGCTTCGAGCCGACTCCGAACCGCGGCTCGATGCCGCAGTACACCCTGCCGGACGACCCCGGCAGTTCGGTGCCGGACGCGGCGCGCCCGTCGCAGACGTCGTCCGCGGCGCCGTCCCCGACGCCCTCGACGAGCGACAGCTGCACGCCGGAGCAGAAGAAGCTGGACGGCGGATGCGCGAGCGAGTCCCCGCAGGCGGTGCTGCCCACCGGCGACGACGGCCCGAAGTGGTACGCGCTCCTGGCCTGGGCCCTGGGCGGCCTCGCCGTCCTGGCGCTCCCGCTGGCACCGATGCTGTGGCGCCGGCGGGCTCGCGCGGTCCGGCTGGGGGCGCACGGCCGCGGCGAGGCGGACGCGCTGCCGCACACGCTGGCCGTGTGGCAGGAGCTGACCGACACGGCCTGGGACTTCGGCATCGCGCCGGACGAGTCGCAGACGCCGCGCAAGGCTGCCGCCCGTATCGTCCGGCTGGGCTCCCTCGACGGGGCGGCCGCGGCCTCGGTGCACCGGGTGGCGAACGCGGTGGAGCAGGTCCTGTACGCACCGCACCCCCGCCCGACGGCGGGCCTCACGGACGACGTCCGGCGTGCGGCAGCGGGTCTGAGCGCCGGGGTCGGCCGGGGTGCCAGGCTCCGGGCGCTCCTGGTCCCCCGCTCCACCGTGCGCGTGGTGTGGGCGGTGTCGGCCTGGTGGTCGGGTGTGCGGACACGTGCCCTGGCGCTGCGGCCGACGTGGCGAAGGGCATCGGGTCAGCAGGGCTGACGGGCGCACCCGGCAGGCAGTCGCGCCGCTACACATGCGTCAGGGGTGACCACCCGGTAGGTGGTCACCCCTGACGCATGTCTACGTATGTCCCGGAGAGCTGCGCTCCGGGCTAATGGCCGCCCTGCTCGTCGCGGCGCTTCTGCCAGCGCTGCTCGATGCGGTCCATCATGGAGCGCCTTTGCCGGCCCTGTCGGCGGGCGGCCTGCTGTCCGCCGGTCCCGGCCGCCTGTTCCCCCGGCTTCGGGGCCTTGCGCCAGCCGGTCACGGCGAGCACCGCACACCCCAGCATGACGAGGAAGCCCACGACGCTGAGCCAGACCTGCTTGGCGACCATACCGGCCATGAGGAGCGCAATACCTACGAGGAAGCCCGCGACCGCCTGGTAGACCCGCCGCCGGGTGTACGTACGCAGCCCGCTTCCCTCGAGCGCCGACGCGAACTTGGGATCTTCGGCGTACAGCGCTCGCTCCATCTGCTCGAGCATGCGCTGCTCGTGCTCCGAGAGCGGCACGGAGTCCTCCTCATCGTGCAGTCGCCGGGGCGACCCGGGGGTCTCTTCAGGATAGGCAGGGAATCGCCCCCGTGAAACCCGCCCCTCTGCGCCAATTGGCCAACCGGAATCCGCCATGGACATCCCGGCTCGCTGAGGCTTCCATTCCCCGGCAGCCGACCCGTCATGCCGGAACGGTCTCCCTCGATCATACGGCGCCAAGCCGCCGTTCGGGTGGCCTGTGGCGTACTCCATGCACAGCCAAGGCGCTGATCAGCGGCGGTACCTCACCAGGGGACTCAGGCCTCGGTAGACCCACCAGCCTCGTTTGCCTCGCCAGTCACACTGGTCTCATTGGTTTCACCCAGCACATGAAGCTGCGTGGCCACCGAGTGGAAGGCGGGAAGCTCGGCGGCTGCCTCCTCCAGCTTCAGCAGCGCCTCCAGGGCACCGGGCTCGGTGTCGACGAGGACGCCGGGCACGAGGTCGGCGAAGACCCGCACGCCGTGCACGGCGCCGACACGCAGGCCCGCGCCCTCGACCAGTCCGGTGAGCTGTTCGGCGGTGAAACGGCGCGGGACGGGGTCACCCGTGCCCCATCGACCGTTCGGGTCGTCGAGCGCCTGCCGGGCCTCCTTGAAGTGGCCGGCGAGGGCGCGGGCCAGCACGGCACCCCCGAGACCGGCGGCGAGCAGGCTGAGGACGCCCTCCGGCCGCAGGGCGGCCACCGCGTTGCGGACGCCCTCGGCCGGGTCGTCCACGTACTCCAGGACGCCGTGGCACAGCACCACGTCGTAGCCACCGCGCTCGGCCACGTCGAAGAGGCCGTGGGCGTCGCCCTGCACGCCCTTCACCCGGTCGGCGACTCCCGCCTCGGCGGCGCGGCGCTCCAGGGCGAACAGCGCGTTGGGGCTGGGGTCGACGACGGTGACCCGGTGGCCGAGACGGGCGACGGGCACCGCGAAGTTGCCGCTGCCGCCCCCGGTGTCGAGGACGTCCAGCGACTCCCGACCCGTGGCCTTGACCCGGCGGTCGAGGGCGTCCTGGAGGACCTCCCAGACCACGGCGGTACGGAGTGAGGCGCGGGGGCGCATCGGGTCCGACACGTCAGTTGACTCCTCGGCGCGGCACCGCCTCTTGCACGGCGGAGCGAACGGGGCGTCTCCCCCGGCCCCGGCGAGGGGAAGGGAAGACTTCAGGCGTCCCCCACCCTATTGCCTCCGGCAGGCCGGACCCTATTGCCTCCGGCAGGCCTGCCGAGCGGCGGCCGGTGCTCAGCCGGACACGCCTGGGCACGACCGGGCGGACCCGCGCCGCCGGTGCCCGCTCAGCCCGCGTCCGGCATGTCCCGCCCCTCCCCCGGCCGCTCCGGCTGGTCCCGGTCCGGGCGGGGCTGCGGGAGGACCGGCTGGAGGACCAGCATGCGCTCGACGAGGCGGAGAAACATCGCCACGTCCCGTATCAGGTCGTCGGCGTCCCGGCTGCTGGCCGCGTCCCGGATGCCCGCCTCGGCCCGGGCGCGGCGCCGGGCGCCGGAGGCGAACAGCGCGCTCCACTCGGACAGCTCCGGCGCGATCTCGGGGAGCACTTCCCAGGCGCTCCTGATCTTGGCCCGGGCCCGGGGCGAGGTCTCCGGCCGGCCCCGGGCGGCGAGCACGGCGGCGGCGGTGCGGAGGGCGGCGAGGTGGGCCGTCGCGTAGCGCTCGTTCGGTGTCTCCAGGACGGTGGCCTCGTCGAGGGCGGCGTGGGCCTGGGTGAGCAGGTCGAGGGCGGCGGGCGGGGCCGTGGCCCGGCGCAGCACGGGGTGCACGTCGCTCGCCGGTCCGGTCAGTGAGGGGGCAGGGCCGGTGGCACGGCGCCGGCGGGCGGCTGCTGCGTGGTAGCTGGCCATGACGAACCTCCTGTCGTCTGTGTGACGGCACGTCCGGTGAGGAGTGCCGTATGTGACCCATCGTGAGGTATGGCACTGACAATCCGTTCCGACCTGCGGTTTTGCCTCGATCGTAGGTTCGGAGTAGTTTTTGCACTGACCAGTCAGTTCAATTTCTCCGACAGATCGAGGGAGACTCGTGGGGGAACGAGTGGGAGGGGCGCGGATCGCCGCCGCGGGCCTTGGGGTCAAAGGGCCGCGCGGGTGGGCGTTCCGCGGGATCTCCGTCGACGCCGAGCCGGGATCGCTCGTCGCGGTCGAGGGCCCGTCCGGGTCCGGCCGCACATGCCTGCTGCTTGCGCTGACGGGGCGCATGAAGATCGCGGAGGGCACGGCCACGGTCGGCGAGGCCAGGCTGCCCAAGCAGCTGTCGGCGGTGCGCCGGGTCAGCGCCCTGGCCCATGTGCCCGGGGTCAGCGAGCTCGACCCGGCCCTGACCGTCGGCGAGCACCTGCGGGAACGGGCGCTGCTCCAGCGGCGGTTCGGCGACTCCCTGAGCGGGCTGTTGCGTCCCCGCGGCGAGCGGGCGGCCGAGGCCGGGCAGCGCGTCGACGCGGCACTGGCCGCCACCGGCCTCGACCTGGAGGCGCTGCCCAAGGGGCCCCGTACCGCCGTACGCGATCTGGAGCGCCTTGAGGCACTGCGGCTGTCCATCGCCCTCGCGCTCGTCGGCCGGCCCCGGCTGCTCGGGGTCGACGACACCGACCTCAAGCTCTCCGACGGCGAGCGGGACGAGGTCTGGTCCCTGCTCAGGTCCCTCGCCGACGCCGGGACGACGGTCGTGGCGGTGTGCCGTGAGGCTCCCGAGGGCGCCGTCAGGGTGTCCACCGAGGAGAACCAGGACGCCCGGAAGAACCAGGACGCCCGGAACCAGGCCGGCCAGGAGAACCAGGAAGACAGCGACGATCACCGGGCCGCCGAGGGCGAAAAGGCCGGTCAGGGAGAGGAGAAGGCCGATGCGCTCGCCGAAACTCGCCGCGCTTGAGCTCCGCCGCTTCGGCCGGGGCAAGCTGCCGCGCGCCGCGCTGGTCGCGCTGCTGGTGCTGCCGTTGCTGTACGGCGCGCTGTACCTGTGGTCGTTCTGGGACCCGTACGGCCGTCTGGACCGTGTCCCCGTGGCGCTCGTCAACGACGACAAGGGGGCGACCGCCGACGGGAAGAAGATCACGGCGGGCGACGACATCGCGAAGGGCCTGCACGACAGCAAGACCTTCGACTGGCAGGAGGTGAGCGCCGCCGAGGCCCGCAGGGGTGTCGAGGACGGCACCTACTACCTGTCGCTCACCATGCCCGCCGACTTCAGCGAGCGGATCGCCTCCAGCTCCGGGAACTCCCCGGCGACCGGCGCCCTGCAGGTGCGCACCAACGACGCGAACAACTACATCGTCGGGCAGATCTCCCGGACGGTGTTCAGCGAGGTGCGCCAGGCCGCCTCCACGAAGACGTCGCGGTCCTTCCTGGACAAGATCTTCGTCTCGTTCTCCGACATCCACGGCAAGACCGTGAAGGCGGCGAAGGGCGCCGACCAGCTCAAGGGCGGCATCGGCAAGGCCGAGAAGGGCTCCAAGGACCTCGCCGACGGCCTGAAGACCGCCAAGGACGGCAGCGGCAAGCTGTCCACGGGCCTGAAGAAGCTCCACACGGGCGCGGGCGACCTGGCACACGGCTCGAAGCAGGTCGCGGACGGCACGCAGAAGCTCGCCGACAAGATCAACGGCCCCGCCGACAAGGTCCGCCCCTTCCTGAAGGGCAACGAGAAGACCATCGGCGACACGGCCCGGCTCGTCGCCGACTCCTCCCGCGTGACCCGCAAGCACCTGGACACCCTGGCGAAGAGGGCCCCGGCCGCCGCCAAGGGCGCCCGTACGGCGTCGGACACGCTGAACGGCGTCTACGCCAGGCGCTGTGACGACCCCGTCCTGCCCGATGCCGCCTGTGCCGACCTGAAGAAGGCCAAGGAGGCGGCGGCCGACGTGGCCCTCATCGCCAGTGACGTCAACACGCTGATCGCCGATCACCACGGCGATCTGGCGAAGCTGGACAAGAGCCTCGCCACCCTCCAGAAGCAGTCCGAGGCCCTCGCCGACCGCGCGCCGCACCTCTCCGAGGACCTCGACGACGCCGTCAAGAAGATCAACAAGCTGAACGACGGGGCGGCCGAGGTCGCCGCGGGCGCGAAGAAGCTGCACAAGGGGCTCGCCACGGCCAAGACCGGTGCCGTCGACCTGAACAAGGGCGTCGGCAAGCTGAAGACGGGCGCGGACGACCTCAGCGGCGGCATGTTCAAGCTCGTCGACGGCTCCGGCAAGCTCGCCGGCGGGCTGCACGACGGGGCGGAGCGCATCCCCGACTACGACAAGCAGGACCGCGACCGGCGCACCGAGGTCATGGCCGACCCCGTGCGGCTCGCCTCCCAGGACCTGCACAAGGCGCCCAACTACGGCACCGGGTTCGCCCCGTACTTCATTCCGCTGTCCCTGTGGGTGGGCGCGATGGTGGCCTACATGCTGATCGCGCCGATGAACCGGCGCGCGCTCGCAGCGGGCGCCCCGGCCTGGCGGATCGCGCTGGCCGGCTGGCTGCCGGTGGTGGCGATCGGGGTGCTCCAGACGGTGGCCCTGATGTCGGTGCTGCACTGGGCGGTCGGTCTGGAGATGGCGCGGGCGGCCGGGACGGTGGGCTTCCTGTTCCTGGTGACGGCGTGCTTCGCGGCGATCGTGCAGTGGCTGAACGCGCGCTTCGGAGCGGCGGGCCGGATCCTCGTCCTCGCGCTGCTGATGCTCCAGCTGACCTCGGCGGGCGGCACGTACCCCGTGCAGACCAGCCCCGGCTTCTTCAACGCGCTCCACCCGTTCCTGCCGATGAGCTACGTCGTCGAGGCGCTGCGCAGGCTCATCACGGGCGGCGGTCTGGAACCGGTGTGGCACGCGTGCGTGGTGCTGACGGCGTTCACCGCCGGTGCCCTCGCGCTGACCGCCGTGGCGGCCCGCCGCCGCGCGGTGTGGACGCTGGACCGGCTGCACCCGGAGCTGAGCCTGTGAGCCCTTCGGTGACATCCTCCGGAAAGGTTCCTGTGACAATCAGGGCCATGGAAAGCAGCAGTGCCGCGTCGGGCGGCAGCACGCGCCGCGAGGCCACCCGGCAGAAGCTCTACGAGGCGGCCGTCACGCTCATCGCCGAGCAGGGCTTCTCCGCCACGACCGTGGACGAGATCGCCGAGCGTGCCGGAGTCGCCAAGGGCACGGTCTACTACAACTTCGCGAGCAAGTCCGTCCTCTTCGAGGAACTGCTGCGGCACGGGGTGGGCCTCCTCACCGCCTCCCTGCGGGAAGCGGCCGAGCGGACCGCCCGGGAGGGCGGCACCAAGGTCGACGCCCTGGACGCGATGATCCGCGCGGGGCTGGTCTTCATCGACCGCTACCCGGCCTTCACGCAGCTGTACGTGGCCGAGCTGTGGCGCACGAACCGGGCCTGGCAGTCGACGCTGATGGTGGTCCGGCAGCAGGCCGTCGCGGTCGTGGAGGACGTGCTGCGCGCGGGTGTGGCGGGCGGCGAGTTCAGCGACGAGATCGACGTCCCGCTGACGGCGGCCGCGCTGGTCGGCATGGTCCTGGTGGCCGCGCTGGACTGGAAGTCCTTCCAGCCGGAGCGCTCACTGGACGACGTCCACGCCGCGCTGTCCCGGCTGCTCCAGGGACGGGTGAGCGGCTGCCGCTGAGGACCCGTCCTGAGCGCTGCCGCTGAAGGCACCCGAACGCAGACGTGAAAGCGCCGGTCCGCAGTGGCCGCGTCCCCCGCGGGCCACCTCGAACCGGCGCCTTCCGTGCTCCCCCGTTTTTCCTGCTCCCCCGTACGTCCCCCCGCAGGACCCCCGTTCGGTCGTCCCCCGGTTCTCCCCCGTGCCTCGCTCCCGCCGACACCGTCGGCGGAAGGAGCGGATCGTGGGCCCGGTCCCGTTCCGGCGCCCCGTGTCGCCGGTACCGGGGCCGTGCCCCCTCTCCGTGCCTCCACTCTCTCGTTCTCGCAGGTCGTCTCCCATCCGTGCGCGTACTCAACTCCCTCACTAGGTACGGGTACTCAGTCCTGTGCACGCGGCCCCAGAACGTTCCGTGGCCGGCTGGTCACGATCACCTCCGCGCCCGTACTCGGAAGCCCACCGCGGGGGCTCTCGGCGGGGGCTGTCAGTGGGGGCCGATAAAGTCCCTGGCATGGCACGGATTGCGGTGATCGGCGCCGGGATGGGCGCCATGGCGGCGGCAGCCCGGCTGGCCGTAGCGGGCCACCGGGTGGTGGTGTTCGAGCGAACGGACACATACGGCGGAGCGCTGCGCCGCTTCGAGCGCGACGGGTTCTCCTTCGACACCGGCCCCGGCCTGCTCCCGCTGCCCGCCGTCTACCGCGACCTGTTCGTCAAGACCGGCAAGGAGCCGCTGGAGCGTTGCGTCGACCTGGTCCAGGTCGACCCGTCGTCCCGCCATGTATTCGCGGACAGCACCCGAGTGTCACTGCCGAACGCCTCGCGCGCGGGCGTCGTGGCGGCCCTGGACGAGGCGCTCGGCTCCGGGGCCGGGAAGCGGTGGGGTGACTTCCTGGTGCGGGCCCGCGAGGCCTGGGACCGCACGCGCCGCCCCCTCCTGGAGGAGCCGCTGTGGCCGAACTGGCAGGTGCTGGCCGAGCGTGAGCCGTACCCGGCGGTGCCTCACAAGCGGCTGCTGCGCACCCGCCGGGCCGGCACGCTCGCCGAGGTCGGCGCCTGGGAACTGCGGGACGCCCGGCTCGCCGCCCTCTTGGAGAGCCACGCCCTGGCGTACGGCCTGGACCCGCGGACCACCCCGGCGAGCGCGGCAGTACTGCCGTACATGGAGCACGCCTTCGGCATCTGGTACGTGCGCGGCGGCCTGCGCGAGCTGGCCCGCTCGGTGTACGAGCGGTGCGTGGCGCGAAAGGTCGAGTTCCGTTTCGGCGCCGACGTGACCGGGGTGCTGGAGAAGGACGGCCACGCATCGGGGGTGGAACTCGCCGACGGCACGGTCGCGGAGGCGGACTTCGTGGTCGCCGGTGTCGCGCCCGGCGCGCTGGACCGGCTGTCGGCACAGGCCGTGGTGCGAGGTGACGGCGACGTGCCGCCGCAGCCCGCGGCGGCGAGCCGGGTCACGGTGCTGCTCGCCCTGCGCGGCGCCCGCCCCGAGGGCACGGCACACCGCACGGTGGTCCACGCGGAGGACCGCGAGGCCGAGTTGGACGCCCTGTTCGGCACGGCGGCGCAGAACCCGCGTCCCACGGTCACGGTCCTGCGGCCCGACGACCCGCAACTGGTCCCGGACCCGGACCACGAGGCGGTCACCCTCACGACGGTGGTGCCCGCCCGGCCCGGCGAGCCCTGCGACGCCCTCACCGAAAACATGATCGCGGTCGCCGAACGCGCCGTACCGGATCTGCGCGACCGCCTCCTCTGGCACGAGGTGCGCACCCCGGCCGACATCGCCGAGGCGACCGGCGCGCAGGGCGGTGCGGTGCCGGTGCCCGCCCTGGCGGCGGACGGCGGGCGGCTGCTGCATCCGTCCAACAGCACGCGCGTGCCCGGTCTGTTCACCGTCGGCGGCTGGGCGCATCCCGGCGGCGGACTGCCGCACGCCGGTATGTCGGGCGCACTGGTGGCGGGACTGATCGTGGAGGGACCGGAGTTCCGGGGCTCTCAGTGAGCTCGCCGCGCCAGCGGCGTTCGGGCTTCAGAAACGGTACTGCTCGTCGAAGCCGTTCCCGGGCGTCTGCTGCTGCCCGTTGCCCTGGTAGGGGTACGACTGCTGCTCCGGCGGCAGCTCCTGGCCGTACTCGTCGGTGTTGCGCTGCTGCGGGACCCAGACACCGCCGGGCGGGGTCTCGCCGCCGTAGGTGCCGGCGTACTGGTCCTGGCCGTAGCCCTGCTGGGCGTAGTACTGCTGGTCGCCGTAGGAGGTGTCGTACGAGGCCCCGCCGTAGGTCGGCGTGCCGATGTACGGGTCGGAGTAGGCGGCGTACTGCTGCTGGTCCGTGGCCTCGTAGCCCTGCTGCTGGCCATAGCCCGAGTAGTCGTAGGCGTAGGGCTGGTCGGTGCCCTGGGCCGTGGCGGCGTACTGGTCGTGGGGCGGGCCCTGCTGGTAGCCGGTGTCGCCGTACACGCCGTAGGAGCCGGTGTCGTCGGGCACGGGCTGCGGCTCGTAGACCGCGGTGGTCTCGGCGGCCGTCGGTTGCACCGGGCGCGACGGGGCGAAGACGTCGTCGCGGTCGTAGTCGTCGTCCTGGCCGTAGGCGGGGCTGGAGGTGTCGCGGCGGTAGTCGGCGGCCTCGTCGCCGTCGCCGCCGTCGGCTGCCTCCATGCCGGAGACCTCGAGGCCCGGCTCCTGACGGCCGCGCTCACCGCGGCGGGTCTTGCCGCCGCCCAGCATCGGCGCGTTCATCGCCCAGCCGGCCGAGAAGCCGCTGCGGAACGACAGGGTGACGTACGTCTGCCCGACCGCGAAGGCGGCCGCGCCCACCCCGATCACGATGACGGACGGGATCAGCACACCGACCACGACACCGAGGAAACCGACGAAGGCCAGCAGCCGCCAGCGCAGCCGCGCCTTGTACTGCAACAGCACCTCGCCCAGCAGCCACAGCGCGACGATGCCGAACGCGATGTAGAGGACCGCCCAGCCCATGTACGCCCCTCTCCCAGTCGCCGCTACGCAGTGTGTCGTATACCGGTGCGAACGGTCTAGGCCTGCGGTCGGCGGTGCAGGCCCAGGTTCTCGTAGATTTCCAGCGTCGCCGTGGAGTTGTTGAGCGTGATGAAGTGCAAGCCGGGCACTCCCTCGGCGAGCAGCCGCGCACAGAACTCCGTGGCGAATTCGATACCAATGGAGCGTACAGCGGCCGGATCGTCTTTTGCTGTGAGGATCCGCTCTTTCAGGGCGGCCGGGAACGCGGCGTTGGTGAGGGACCCGATCCGCTCCAGCGAGCGGACGCTGGCGATCGGCATGATCTCGGGGATGATCGGGGTGTCGCAGCCTGCGGCCGAGACGCGGTCACGGAGCCGGAGGTAGTCCTCCGGGTGGAAGAACATCTGCGTGATGGCGTAGTCCGCGCCCGCACGGCACTTGTCGACGAAGTGACGGACGTCGGTGTCCCAGTCGGTGGAACGCGGGTGCATCGCCGGGAAGGCGGCGACGCCCACGCAGAAGTCGCCGGACGCCTTGATCAGCTCGACGAGTTCGGCGGCGTAGGCCAGGCCCCGGGGGTGCGGCACCCAGTCGCCCATCGGGTCACCGGGAGGGTCGCCGCGCAGGGCGAGCATGTTGCGGATCCCGGCGTCGGCGTACTGGCCGATGATGTTGCGCAGGTCGGCCACCGAGTGGTCGACCGCCGTGAGGTGCGCGATGGGCGTGAGGGTGGTGTCGGAGGCGATCGCCTCGGTCGCCTTGACCGTGCCGGCGCGGGTGGAGCCGCCCGCGCCGTAGGTCACGGAGACGAAGTCGGGTGCCACGGCCTCTACCCGGCGCAGCGCGTTCCACAGGTTCCGCTCGCCCTTCGGGGTCTTCGGGGCGTAGAACTCGAACGAGTACGTCGTTTTGCCGGTCGCGAGCAGGTCACGGACGGTGCGCGCGTGGTCCGATCTGATGGATGCGGTGCCGAGGGCCATACCGGCAGGTTAGTCAGGGGCGGTCGGTCCCCCAACCGCGCGCCGGACTTTGACCCGATTTATGCACTTGTTGTCCATCCCTTGGACAAACCGGCCTACGAACCGGCCTCCTGCTGCTCCCGTAGCCTCTTCGCGAATTCGGCCGCCGCCGCGCCCGGGTCGTCGGCCTCGGTGATCGCCCGTACGACGACGGCACGCCGGGCCCCCGCTTCCAGGACCTGGTCGAGATTGCCGAGGTCGATGCCGCCGATGGCGAACCAGGGCCGGTCGGTGCCGAGGGCGGCGGTGTACCGGACGAGGTCCAGGCCGGGTGCGTGCCGGCCGGGCTTGGTGGGGGTGGGCCAGCAGGGGCCGGTGCAGAAGTAGTCCACACCGTCCTGGACGGCGGCCGCAGCGGCCTCGGACTCGGCGTGCGTGGAGCGGCCGATCAGGACGTCGTCGCCGAGGATCGCACGGGCCGCGGGGACGGGGAGGTCACCCTGGCCGAGATGCAGCACGTCGGAGCCGGCGGCGTGGGCGACGTCGGCGCGGTCGTTGACCGCGAGCAGCCTGCCGTGCCGGGCACAGGCGTCGGCGAAGACGGCCAGGTGCTCCAGCTCCTCGGCCGCCTCCATGCCCTTGTCCCGCAACTGCACGATGTCGACCCCGCCGGCCAGCACGGCGTCCAGGAACTCCACGAGATCGCCCTGCCGCTTGCGCGCGTCGGTGCAGAGGTAGACCCGGGCGTCGGCGAGCTGGGCGCGGGCGGTGGTGCGGGTGGTGGCGGTTGTGACGGCCATGCGTGTCGTCCCCCTGGTGTCGGTGGCGGGCGGGTGCGGGATGCGCCCGTGCCGGTGACACTACGAGGCACCCGGCGCCCGCGCCCGTGCGGTGACCCTACGAGGCACCCGGCGCCCGCGTCCGTGCCGGGCACAAGCCACCCCGTGACCGGGCCCCGCGGGTCGCCCCACGGGCCCCGGCCCACACCGGGCGGTTGTCCGGGTCCGGTCCCGCGTGTGCGGCACCGGACCGTTGTTCGGTCGTGGTCGGGTCAGACCGCGAGCGCCTGGGCTCGGCGCTTCACCTCCGTGCCGCGGTTCTCGCTCAGGGCCTGTGCCGGCGTGCCGGGCAGGCTCGGGTCGGGGGTGAAGAGCCACTCCAGCATCTCTTCGACCGTGAAGCCGTCGTCCCGCAGGAGCGTCAGGGTTCCGGCCAGGCCCTTGACGACCTTGTCCCCGTCGATGAAGGCCGCGGGGACGTGCAGTGCGCGGTTCTCACCGCGGCGTACGGCGATGAGCTGGCCCTCCTTGACCAGCTGCCGCACACGCGTCACCTCGACGCCGAACTGTTCGGCGATGTCGGGGAGGGTGAGCCAGGCAGGGACGAGAGCATCGATCTTTGCGTCAATCTCGGTCACGGAAACCAGCCTGCCATCCCCCACTGACAGTCGGAAGCCGGGCCCGCCCACCTGGGTGGACCCGTGTGTCTCCCGGGCTACGCCGTGGCCGCCTTCAACGGCCTCGCCGGGTCCGCCAGCAACGCCGGATTCATCGGCGTGCCCGACTCGATCAGGCGGCGGCCCTGCGCCAGGTCCCGGGGACGGCCCACCGCCAGCAGCGCGACCAGCCGGTCGCCGCGCAGCCAGCAGACCGTCCAGGCCGGTCCGGCCGGGTCGCCCCGCCACAGGGTCGTGTCGGCGGCGGCGTGGTGCCCGGCGTACTGCACGAACCGCCCGAACTGCTCCGACCAGAAGTACGGCACCGGGTCGTACACCGCAGGGGTCTCCCCCGAGGCCCGGCCGACGATGTTCACGGCGACCGTGCGCGGTCCTTGGAGGGCGTTGTCCCAGTGGTGCACCAGCAGGCGCTCGCCGTACCGGCCCGAGGGGAAGGAGGCGCAGTCGCCGACCGCGTACACGTCGGGCACCGACGCACGCAGGTGCTGGTCGGCCACGATCTCGCCGTGCGTGCCGAGCTCGATCCCGGAGCCGGCCAGCCAGGCCGTGGCCGGACGGGCGCCGATGCCGACGACGACCGCGTCCGCGGGCAGCCGCGAGCCGTCACCGAGAACCACGGTGCCGGGCTCCACGCGCTCCACGCGCGCGTGCGTCCGCAGCACGGCACCCGCGTCGGCGTACCAGCGGGCCATCGGCGCGGCGACCTCGGCGGGCAGCGCCCCGGCGAGGGGCCGTTCGGCGGCCTCCACGACCGTCACCGCGCAGCCCGCCTCGCGCGCCGCCGTGGCGAACTCCGCGCCGATCCAGCCGGCGCCGACGACCACGATGTCGTGCCTGCCCGCCAGCACCGGCCGCAGCCGCTCGGCGTCGTCCAGGGTGCGCAGCAGATGCACGCCCGGCACGCCCTCCGCCCCGGGCAGCCGGATCGGTTCGGCACCGGTCGCGACGACCATGACGTCGTACGGCACGGGCCCGTCCTCGGTGTCCAGCTCGTGGTCGCCCGGGCGCAGGCCCCGCACCTCGCAGCCGAGCCGCAGTTCGATGCCGAGGGCCTCGAAGTCCACGTCGAAGGCGGAGCCCTCGGCCTTGCCGAGCAGAACGGCCTTGGACAAGGGGGGCCGGTCGTAGGGCTGGTGGGGTTCGGCGCCGATCAGGCTCACGGTGCCGGTGAAGCCCTGCTCGCGCAGGGCGACCGCGGTCTGGACACCGGCCATCCCCGCGCCCGCCACGACCACACGCCGGGGCGCGGACGAACCTGGTTCCTGCGTCTGCTCGCTCACCTGATCACCATAGACAACTGACATTTTGTCAGTCAGTGCTCATACCCAGTGACCTGCTGCACACGCGACCGGGCGAGGACCAGGCCGCCGAGGGAGCGGGCCGTGGGGGTGGCTCCCTTACTGCGGCATACGGCATCCGGCTAGGGTGGGTGGCCAACGCAAGGCACTCGCGGGAGCCCGGACGCACCGGGCTGAGAGGGAGGCTGGCGGCCTCCGACCGTACGAACCTGATCCGGGTCATGCCGGCGAAGGGAGGGGCTGGACGCCCATGTCGCGTACGCGCACGTCAGACGTCCTCGTCATCGGGGGCGGGATCATCGGCCTGGTCACCGCGTGGCGGGCCGCGCAGCGCGGGCTCGCCACGGCCGTGGTGGACCCGGAGCCGGGCGGTGGAGCCGCACAGGTGGCGGCCGGGATGCTGGCCGCCGTCACGGAACTGCACTACGGCGAGCAGACCCTGCTCGGGCTGAATCTGGCCTCCGCCCGGCGCTACCCGGACTTCGTGGCCGAGCTCACCGAGCAGGCCGGCCACGACCTCGGCTACCGCCGGTGCGGCACGCTCGCCGTGGCCCTGGACGCCGACGACCGGGCCCACCTGCGCGAACTGCATGCCCTGCAGCAGCAGTCGGGCCTGGAGTCGCAGTGGCTGTCAGGGCGGGAGTGCCGTCGGCTGGAGCCGATGCTCGCACCGGGCGTGCGCGGCGGGCTGCGGGTCGACGGGGACCACCAGATCGATCCGCGGCGGCTGGCCGGGGCGCTGGTCACCGCGTGTGAACGGGCCGGTGTGGTGTTCCACCGGGCGTGGGCGGAGCGGCTCACGGTCGCACGGGACCGGGCCACGGGCGCCGTCACGGACGACGGCACCCCGCTGGAGGCCGGGCAGGTCGTACTCGCCGGGGGCAGCCTCAGCGGGCGGCTCGCGGGCGTCCCGGCGGATGTGCTGCCGCCCGTGCGGCCGGTGAAGGGGCAGGTCGTACGGCTGACCATGCCGCAGCGGCACGGGCCCTTCCTGAACCGGACCGTGCGCGCGGTCGTGCGCGGCAGCCACGTCTACCTGGTGCCGCGTGAGAGCGGCGAGCTGGTCGTCGGGGCGACCAGTGAGGAGCTGGGCTGGGACACCACCGTGACCGCGGGCGGCGTGTACGAGCTGCTGCGCGACGCGCACGAGCTGGTCCCGGGCATCACCGAGCTGCCCCTCACCGAGACCCGGGCCGGACTGCGCCCCGGCTCCCCCGACAACGCCCCCCTGCTCGGCCCGACCGGGCTGGAGGGGCTGCTGCTGGCCACCGGGCACTACCGCAACGGCGTCCTGCTCACGCCGGTCACCGGCGACGCCATGGCGCACGTCCTGGCGACGGGCGAGCTCCCCGAGGAGGCCCGCCCCTTCACGCCGAAGCGCTTCAGCACCGCCACCGCACTCACGGAGCAGCCCGCATGAACATCTCCGTCAACGGGGAGCCCCGGGAGGTCCGGCCCGGTACGGCTCTCGACACCGTCGTGAAGTCCCTCACCGCCGCGCCGTCCGGCGTGGCCGCCGCCCTGAACGAAACCGTCGTTCCGCGCGCGCAGTGGCCGTCCACGCCCCTCGCCGAGGGGGACCGCGTGGAAGTCCTCACCGCCGTCCAAGGAGGCTGATCATGGCCGACGATCCGTTTGTCCTCGGTGGTACGTCCTTCACCTCCCGCCTGATCATGGGTACGGGCGGGGCACCCAGCCTCGACGTGCTGGAACGGTCGCTGGTCGCGTCCGGGACGGAGCTGACGACGGTCGCGATGCGCCGGGTGAACGCCTCGGTGCACGGCTCGGTGCTGTCCGTCCTCGACAAGCTCGGCATCCGCGTCCTGCCCAACACGGCGGGCTGCTTCACCGCCGGTGAAGCCGTCCTCACGGCCCGTCTCGCGCGCGAGGCCCTCGGCACGGACCTGATCAAGCTGGAGGTCATCGCCGACGAGCGCACGCTGCTGCCGGATCCGATCGAGCTGCTGGAAGCGGCCGAGACGCTGGTCGACGACGGGTTCACGGTGCTGCCGTACACCAATGACGACCCCGTGCTGGCGCGGAAGCTGGAGGACGTGGGTTGCGCGGCGATCATGCCGCTCGGCTCGCCGATCGGCTCGGGGCTGGGCATTCGCAATCCGCACAACTTCCAGCTGATCGTCGAGCACGCGCGTGTGCCGGTGATTCTGGACGCGGGGGCCGGTACGGCGTCGGACGCGGCGTTGGCGATGGAGCTGGGGTGTGCGGGTGTGATGCTCGCATCGGCGGTGACGCGGGCGCGGGAGCCGGTGCTGATGGCCGACGCGATGCGGCACGCGGTCGAGGCGGGAAGGTTGGCTTATCGGGCGGGGCGTATTCCTCGGCGGCATTTCGCGGAGGCGTCCTCGCCGGTGGAAGGGCTCGCCCAGTTGGATCCGGAGCGGCCTGCCTTTCAGTGACTGGGGTACCTCCCAGGCACTCAAGGCACTTGGGGACACGCCTGCCCGCAGCGGCGGCGGTCTGACGCACGTCACAGGTCCGCTTCAGTCGGGCTCCGAAAGTGGGCGGGGCGATGGAGCTGTCAGTCATGGCTCGTACACTCGCCTGCGTGGACACGACCCTTCAGGACCCCTTGGTCGGGCAGGTGCTCGACGGCCGGTATCGCATCGACGCGCGGATCGCGGTCGGCGGGATGGCCACGGTCTACCGGGCCGTGGACACCCGGCTCGACCGGGTCCTCGCACTCAAGGTGATGCACCCCTCGCTCGCGGTCGACGGCTCGTTCGTCGAGCGGTTCATCCGCGAGGCGAAGTCGGTGGCCCGGCTGGCGCACCCGAACGTGGTGCAGGTCTTCGACCAGGGCACCGACGGCGGTTACGTCTACCTCGCCATGGAGTACGTCGCGGGCTGCACCCTGCGGGACGTGCTGCGCGAGCGCGGGGCCCTGCAACCGCGTGCCGCCCTGGACATCCTGGAGCCGGTGCTGGCCGCGCTGGGCGCCGCGCACCGTGCCGGATTCGTGCACCGGGACATGAAGCCCGAGAACGTCCTGATAGGAGACGACGGCCGGGTCAAGGTCGCCGACTTCGGCCTCGTACGGGCCGTCGACACGGTGACGAACACCACCGGCACCGTCCTCGGCACGGTCTCGTACCTCGCCCCCGAGCAGATAGAGAACGGCACCGCCGACCCCCGCGTCGACGTGTACGCGTGCGGCGTGATGCTGTACGAGATGCTCACCGGCGACAAGCCGCACGACGGCGACTCCCCGGCCGTGATCCTCTACAAGCATCTGCACGAGGACGTCCCGCCGCCCTCGGCCGCCGTGCCCGGTCTGGCGTACGAGCTGGACGAGATGGTGGCCTCGGCGACCGCCCGCACCCCGGACCTCCGCCCGCACGACGCGGTGGCGCTGCTCGCGCAGGTCCGCGACGGGCGCGGGCGGCTGACCGCGGAGCAGCTGGACGCGGTGCCGCCGCAGGCGCTCGCCGCGGACCACGTCAACGCCGACGACCGTACGAGCGTGATCCCCCGCGCGCTGGCCACGCCGCGCCCGCTGCCCGTCAACGAGGAGGAGGGCTCCGCGGCCGCGCTCCACCGCACCAGCCGCTTCGAGTCCCCGCCGCCCCCGCCGTCCCGGCGCCGCTCGGGGCCCCGGCGCGGTCCCATGGCGATCCTCGTCGCCGTCCTGCTCGTGCTCGGACTGGGCACCGGCATCTGGTACATCAACTCGGGCCAGTTCACCGAGGTGCCCCGGCTGCTGTCGAAGACCGAGGAGCAGGCCCGCAAGCAGCTGGAGGAAGCCGACCTCGAGGTCGGCAAGGTCAGCCACGCCCACAGCGACACGGTCAAGCGCGGCACGATCATCGGCACCTCCCCCGAGCCGGGCGCCCGTATCCGCGTCAACGACTCCGTGTCGTTCACGGTCTCCGACGGCCCCGAGACCGTCCGGGTGCCCGCCCTGGAAGGCCGGCGGCTGGACAAGGCGCGGTCGCTGCTGCAGGAGGACGGCCTGGAGCCGGGCATGGTCACCCGGGAGTTCAGCGAGGACGTGCCCAGGGGCTCGGTGATCTCCGCGCGGCCGGCGGACGGCACGAAGGTGCGCGCGGGCTCGGCGGTCGCGCTCGTCGTCAGCAAGGGCAGCTCCATCGACATCCCCGACGTCACCGGTGACGACCTGGCCGACGCCAGGGCCGAGCTGACGGACGCCGGTCTCAAGGTGAAGGTCGCCACCGAGCGGGTCACCTCCTCCGAGTTCGACAAGGGCCAGGTCGCCCGGCAGAGCCCGAACCCCGGCGGCCGGGCGGCCGAGGGCGACACGGTGACGCTGACGGTGTCCAAGGGCCCGGAGATGATCGAGGTCCCGGACGTGGTCGGTGACGGCGTCGACGACGCCACGCGGGAGCTGAAGGGCGCCGGGTTCCAGGTCGAAGAGGACCGCGGCCTGCTCGGCCTGTTCGGCGACACCGTGAAGGACCAGTCCGTGAAGGGCGGCGAGACCGCGCCCAAGGGCTCGACGATCACGATCACGATCAGGTGAGGGACCGGACAGGGAGCCCGTGGACGGGGCCGGGCCGGGCGCATGGCACCCTGAACGGGTGAATCATCAGCTGTCCGGCCCCTCCCGCAACCCCGTGGGCGGCCACGTCCCCGTGGCCGGTGGGCTCCACTCCGTCGGCCTGACCTACGCCCGTGACCTGAAGGCCGAGACCGTCCAGGTCTTCGTCGCCAACCCGCGCGGCTGGGCCACTCCGTCCGGCAATCCGAAGCAGGACGAGGCGTTCCGCGCCGCGTGCGAGGCCGAGTCGATCCCGGCGTACGTGCACGCCCCCTACCTGATCAACTTCGGCTCGCACACCGAGGCGACCGTGGAGCGGTCGGTGGAGTCACTGCGGCACTCGCTGCGCCGCGGACGGGAGATCGGGGCGCTCGGCGTGGTCGTGCACACCGGCAGCGCGACCGGCGGCCGGGAGCGGTCGGTGGCGCTGAAGCAGGTACGGGAGCGTCTGCTGCCGCTGCTCGACGAGCTGACCCACGACGACGACCCGTATCTGCTGCTGGAGTCGACCGCCGGCCAGGGCGCCTCCCTGTGCTCACGGACCTGGGACTTCGGCCCGTACTTCGAGGCGCTGGACGCGCATCCGATGCTGGGCGTGTGCCTGGACACCTGCCACATCTTCGCCGCCGGGCACGACCTGACCGGCCCGTCCGGCATGCACCGGACACTGGACCTGCTGGTGGACACGGTCGGCGAGGGCCGGCTGAAGCTGATCCACGCCAACGACTCCAAGGACGTGGTGGGCGCGCACAAGGACCGGCACGAGAACATCGGCGTCGGCCACATCGGCGAGGACCCGTTCCGGGCCCTGATGACGCACCCCGCGACCGAAGGCGTACCGCTGATCATCGAGACGCCGGGCGGCAAGGAGGGGCACGCGGCGGACGTGGAACGGCTGAAGAAGCTGCGCGACTGCTGAAGACCGCACCGTCAGAGGTCGGGGCCGTCCCCCGGCTCCTCCTGGTACGAGTAGCGCTGCTCCTGCCACGGGTCGCCGATGTTGTGGTAGCCGCGCTCCTCCCAGAAGCCGCGCCGGTCGGCGGTCATGTACTCCACGCCGCGCACCCATTTGGGGCCCTTCCAGGCGTACAGGTGGGGCACGATCAGGCGCAGCGGGAACCCGTGCTCGGCGGTGAGCAGCTCCCCGTCCTTGTGGGTGGCGAACAGGACGTGCTCGGAGGCGAAGTCGGACAGCCGGAGGTTGGAGCTGAACCCGTACTCGGCCCACACCATCACATGGGTGACGTCGTCGGCCGGCGGCGCGATGTCGAGGATCGTGCGCGCGGGGACGCCGCCCCACTCGGCGCCCAGCATGCTGAACTTGGTGACGCAGTGCAGATCGGCCACGACGGTGGTGTACGGCAGAGCCGTGAACTCCTCGTGGGTCCAGCAGTGCTTGCCGCCGTCCGCCGTGGCGCCGAAGACCCTGAACTCCCAGCGCTCGGGCCGGAACTTGGGGACGGGCCCGTAGTGCGTGACCGGCCAGCCGCGCTGCACCCGCTGTCCCGGCGGAAGCCCGGGCTGCGTCGCTCCTGCCGGATCGCGCCCTTCTCCCGATTCGTGTCCCACCGGCTGACCCATGGCTCCATCCTGACAGACCCCCGGTGATGCCCCCGACCGGGGCAACCCCAAAACAGGGCAATGAGAACTAAGCATGCCCTTACTTAGTAAGTGAAGACTTACTGGACGATCTTCGCCGCCGGTGGAATCATGCGGCGCAACCTGCCAGTTCCCCCCGCGCGGAAGGAGCCTCTGCGATGCAGGGCGACCCCGAAGTCCTCGAATTCCTCAACGAGCAGTTGACCGGCGAGCTGACGGCGATCAACCAGTACTGGCTGCACTACCGGATCCAGGACAACAAAGGCTGGACCAAGCTCGCCAAGTACACGCGTGAAGAATCCATCGACGAGATGAAACACGCGGACAAGATCACCGAACGCATCCTCATGCTGGACGGTCTGCCCAACTACCAGCGACTGTTCCATGTCCGGGTCGGTCAGACGGTCACCGAGATGTTCCAGGCGGACCGGCAGGTCGAGGTCGAGGCGATCGACCGCCTCAAGCGCGGTATCGAGGTGATGCGCAGCAAGGGCGACATCACGTCCGCGAACCTCTTCGAGTCGATCCTCGAGGACGAGGAGCACCACATCGACTACCTGGACACGCAGCTGGAGCTCATCGACAAGATCGGCGAGGCGCTGTACATCGCGCAGCAGATCGAGCAGCCGAGCTAGGGCCTGTCGTTTGGATCAGGTCGCAGGAAAGCGACCGTGCTGTTCAGCGCCGGTAGGCCCTAGCGGCCCTAGGCGGCGTCTTCCAGCTCCGCGAGTACCGGCTGACCCCGGTCGGCCATCTCACGGCGAGGGCACGCACCCCTGCCCAGAATCGCCTGGATGCGGCGAACGCACGACCCGCAGTCCGTGCCCGCCTTGCAGGCGGAGGCTATCTGCCGGGGAGTGCAGGCGCCGCCGTCCGCGTGCTGCTTGACCTGCTGCTCGGTGATCCCGAAGCAACTGCACACGTACACGCGGTCCACCTCCCAACAGGTCGTTCCAAGGCGCCGTCCCCGTTGATCGGTGAGGCTAACCTAACCTTACCCGCCGGGTCGGAGGCACAAAAGTCGAAAGGGGCGCGGATCGTATGTGATCCGCGCCCCAGTCGATGTCGGGTAACAGGCGAACCCGTTACTGGTCCCTGTACATCTCGGCCACGAGGAACGCCAGGTCCAGCGACTGGCTGCGGTTGAGCCGCGGGTCGCAGGCCGTCTCGTAGCGCTGGTGCAGGTCGTCCACGAAGATCTCGTCGCCGCCGCCCACGCACTCGGTGACGTCGTCGCCGGTCAGCTCCACGTGGATGCCGCCCGGGTGGGTGCCGAGCGCCTTGTGGACCTCGAAGAAGCCCTTGACCTCGTCGAGCACGTCGTCGAAGCGACGGGTCTTGTGCCCGGAGGCCGCCTCGTAGGTGTTGCCGTGCATCGGGTCGGTGATCCAGGCCACCGTCGCGCCGGAAGCGGTGACCTTCTCGACCAGCTCGGGCAGCTTGTCACGGACCTTGTCGGCGCCCATGCGGACGATGAAGGTCAGCCGGCCGGGCTCGCGCTCCGGGTCGAGGCGCTCGATGTACTGCAACGCCTCCTCGGCCGTGGTCGTCGGGCCGAGCTTGATGCCGATCGGGTTGCGGATCCGCGAGGCGAACTCGATGTGCGCGTGGTCCAGCTGCCGGGTGCGCTCGCCGATCCACACCATGTGCGCGGAGACGTCGTACAGCTGCCCCGTGCGGGAGTCGACCCGGGTCAGGGCGGACTCGTAGTCGAGCAGCAGCGCCTCGTGCGACGAGAAGAACTCGACGGTCTTGAACTCCTCCGGGTCGACCCCGCAGGCGTGCATGAAGTTCAGCGCGTTGTCGATCTCGCGGGCGAGCTGCTCGTAGCGCTGGCCGGACGGCGACGACTTCACGAAGTCCTGGTTCCAGGCGTGCACCTGGCGCAGGTCGGCGTAGCCGCCGGTGGTGAAGGCGCGCACCAGGTTCAGCGTGGAGGCCGAGGCGTGGTACATCCGCTTCAGGCGCTCGGGGTCCGGGATCCGGGCCTCTTCGGTGAAGTCGAAGCCGTTGACGGAGTCGCCCCGGTACGTCGGCAGCGTCACGCCGTCGCGGGTCTCGGTCGGCTTGGAGCGCGGCTTGGAGTACTGGCCGGCGATGCGGCCGACCTTCACGACCGGCACGGACGCGGCGTACGTCAGCACGGCGCCCATCTGGAGCAGCGTCTTGAGCTTGTTGCGGATGTGGTCCGCGGACACCGCGTCGAAGGCCTCGGCGCAGTCGCCGCCCTGGAGGAGGAACGCCTCTCCCTTGGCGACGGCCGCCATCCGGGCGCGCAGCTGGTCGCACTCGCCCGCGAAGACGAGCGGTGGATACGACTCGAGGTCCGCAACGACTGCGCGCAGAGCCTCGGTGTCGGGGTACTCGGGCTGCTGCGCCGCGGGCAGGTCTCGCCAGGTGTTGCCAGCACTCGTGCTGGTCTTAGCGTTCACGGTCACGGCCTCAACATTACGGGGTCGTGTCGGGCGTCCTGACCCATGCCCAGCAATTGAGACACGGGGTACACGACTCGGACATGGGGTAGGGTGCCTGCCATGTTCGCGCACTCGATCCAGACCTGGTGGTGGACCGCTCATCCGGCGGCCCACTGACTGCGCGTACGACAGACTTCGCGAAGGCCGCCCGAGGGCGGCCTTCGGTGTTTCCCTTAGGTCCGCTCCTCACCGACATCGATCGCCGTCGATCGACAGCCACGGAGGAACCATGGACCTGACACAGCTGCTGCACGAGCCCCGCCCCTTCGCCCTGCTCCGCCGCCGCACCCCGGGCCACGACCACGACCTGATCGAGGTCCTCATCGGCCCGGTCACCACGTACGACCGCCTCGCCGACCTCCCCGACGAGGGCCTGGCGCTCGTCCCCTTCCGGCAGATCCGCGAGCGCGGCTTCGACGTCCGCGACGACGGCACACCGCTGTCGGTGCTGACACCCGTGGAGTCCTACGGCGTCCCGCTCGCCGACGCCCTGGAACAGCTCCCGGCACACGACGTGCGGGTCGAGGGCGGCGGCTTCGACGTCGATGACGAGCAGTACGCGGAGATCGTCGGGCGCGTGCTGCGCGAGGAGATCGGGCGGGGCGAGGGCGCGAACTTCGTCATCCGGCGGACGTACGAGGGGGAGATCCCCGGCTTCGGCCGGGCCGACGCGCTGGCGCTGTTCCGGCGGCTGCTGGAGGGCGAGCGGGGCGCGTACTGGACGTTCGTCGTGCACACCGGAAATCAAGAAGGGCCCGAAGGGCCTTCCTTGGAGGGGCGGGGGCGGGAGACGGGCGGGCGGACGCTGGTGGGGGCGAGCCCGGAGGTGCACGTGCGGATGTCCGGCGGCACGGTCGTCATGAACCCGATCAGCGGCACGTACCGCTATCCCGCCGCGGGGCCGACGCCCGAGCACCTGCTGGACTTCCTCGCCGACGGCAAGGAGATCGAGGAGCTGTCGATGGTCGTCGACGAGGAGCTCAAGATGATGTGCACCGTCGGCGACATGGGCGGGGTCGTCGTCGGGCCCCGCCTGAAGGAGATGGCGCACCTCGCGCACACCGAGTACGAGTTGCGCGGCAAGTCCTCGCTGGACGTGCGAGACGTGCTGAAGGAGACCATGTTCGCGGCGACCGTCACGGGCTCGCCGGTGCAGAACGCCTGCCGGGTCATCGAGCGGCACGAGGTCGGCGGGCGCGGGTACTACGCCGGTGCGCTGGCCCTCCTCGGCCGGGACCCGGGCGGCGCCCAGACCCTCGACTCCCCCATCCTCATCCGCACGGCCGACATCGGCGCGGGCGGCCGGCTGCGGGTGCCGGTGGGCGCCACGCTGGTGCGCGGGTCCGACCCGGCGGGCGAGGTCGCGGAGACGCACGCGAAGGCGGCCGGGGTGCTGACGGCGCTGGGCGTACGGCCGGGACGGCCGCGCGAGGAGTCCGTGGGGCCGCGCCTGGCCGACGATCCGCGCGTGCAGGCGGCGCTCGACGGGCGCCGGGCCTCGCTCGCGCCGTTCTGGCTACGGATGCAGGAGCCGTCCGGGGAACTCGCCGGACACGCCCTGGTCGTCGACGGCGAGGACACCTTCACGGCGATGCTCGCGCATGTGCTGCGGTCGGGCGGACTGGAGGTGACCGTCCGCCGGTACGACGAGGACGGGCTCCGCGAGGCGGTGCTCGCGCACGAGGGCCCGGTCGTGCTCGGCCCGGGCCCCGGCGACCCCTCCGACCTCGCCGATCCCAAGATGCGGCTGCTGCGGAGTCTCACCGCCGAGGTCATCCGTGAGCACCCGCACGGCGTGCTCGGCGTCTGCCTCGGGCACGAGCTGATCGCGGCCGAACTGGGGCTGGAGATCGTACGGAAGGAAGTGCCCTACCAGGGGGCGCAGACGACGATCGATCTGTTCGGGCGGCCGGAGACGGTCGGTTTCTACAACAGCTTCGTGGCGCGCTGCGACGAAGGGGCCCGTCAGGAGCTGGCCGCCCACGGCGTGGAGGTCAGCCGCTCGGCGAACGGGGAGGTGCACGCGCTGCGGGGGCCCGGATTCGCGGGGGTGCAGTTCCATCCCGAGTCGGTGCTGACGCTGAACGGGGCGCGGGTCGTGCGGGACCTGGTGGGACAGCTGCGGGGCACGAGCGCGCCCTCGGTGTAGCCAGGTGCCGGTCGGGGCCGTACGGCCCCGACCGGCACCTGGAACAGGCGGTCAGCCGAAGAACACCCCGACCTCCTCGTACAGCGTCGGGTCCACCGTCTTCAGGCGGGCCGTCGCGTCCGCGACGGGGACGCGGACGATGTCCGTGCCGCGCAGGGCGACCATCGTGCCGAAGTCGCCGTCGCGGACGCAGTCGATGGCGTGCAGGCCGAAGCGGGTGGCGAGCCAGCGGTCGAAGGCACTGGGGGTGCCGCCGCGCTGGATGTGGCCCAGGACCGTGGTGCGGGCCTCCTTGCCCGTGCGCTTCTCGATCTCCTTGGCGAGCCACTCGCCGACCCCGGACAGCCGGACGTGCCCGAAGGAGTCCAGCGACTGGTCCTTGAGGACCATGTCGCCGTCCTTGGGCATGGCCCCCTCGGCGACGACGACGATCGGCGCGTACGACGCCCGGAAGCGGGACGTCACCCAGGCGCACACCTGCTCGACGTCGAAGCGCTGCTCGGGGATGAGGATGACGTTCGCGCCGCCGGCGAGGCCCGAGTGCAGGGCGATCCAGCCGGCGTGCCGTCCCATCACCTCGCAGACCAGGACCCGCATATGGGACTCGGCGGTGGTGTGCAGCCGGTCGATGGCCTCGGTCGCGATGCCGACCGCCGTGTCGAAGCCGAAGGTGTAGTCGGTGGCGGACAGGTCGTTGTCTATCGTCTTCGGCACGCCCACGCAGGGCACGCCGTACTCGTCGGACAGCCGGGCGGCCACGCCCAGCGTGTCCTCGCCGCCGATGGCGATGAGCGCCTCGACCTCCAGCGCGGCGAGGTTCTCCTTGATCCGGCGGATGCCGTCCTGCTCCTTCAGCGGGTTGGTCCGCGAGGAGCCGAGGATGGTGCCGCCGCGGGGCAGGATGCCGCGCACGGCGGGGATGTCGAGACGGACGGTGGCGCCTTCCAGTGGACCGCGCCAGCCGTCCCGGAAGCCGGTGAAGTCATAGCCGTACTCCTGCACGCCCTTGCGGACGATGGCCCGGATGACGGCGTTGAGCCCGGGGCAGTCGCCGCCTCCGGTCAGTACTCCGACCCGCATGGAATGTCCCTTCGCAGCAGGTGCCTGACGAAGGGTCAGTGTGGCGTGGGTCTCACGCGTCGTCGAGTCCGCGCTCTATCGCGTACCTGACCAGCTCCACGCGATTGTGCAGCTGGAGCTTGCCGAGGGTGTTCTGGACGTGGTTCTGCACCGTGCGGTGGGAGATGACCAGGCGTTCGGCGATCTGCTTGTAGCTCAGGCCCTTGGCGACGAGGCGCAGCACCTCGGTCTCGCGGTCGGTGAGGCGGGGCGCCTTCGGCTCGTCGGTGTCGGGGGCGGGGGCGGGTTCGGAGGCCAGGCGGCGGTACTCGCCGAGGACCAGCCCGGCGAGGCCGGGGGTGAAGACCGGGTCGCCGACGGCCGTGCGGCGGACCGCGTCCCGGAGTTCCTCGGTGGAGGCCGACTTCAGCAGATAGCCGGTCGCGCCGGACTTGACCGCCTCCAGGACGTCGGCGTGCTCGCCGCTCGCGGACAGCACCAGGACGCGCAGCGCGGGGTTGGCGGCGACGACCTCCTTGCAGACCTGGACGCCGGGCTTGCCGGGCAGGTTGAGGTCGAGCACCAGGACCTCGGGTGCGGCGGCCTTGGCGCGGCGCACGGCCTGCTCGCCGTCGCCCGCCGTGGCGACCACCTCGAAGCCCGACTCGGCCAGGTCTCGGGCGACGGCGTCGCGCCACATGGGGTGGTCGTCGACCACCATGACCCTGATCGGATCCCGCCGGTCCGCAGTGGTCTGCGTCATCGCTGCTCCGCCTTCCCCCGTACGGTCGTCACGTCCTTCGGTACTTTCAGCTCGACCTCCGTGCCCTGGCCCGGCACCGAGACCAGCTCCGCGCTGCCGCCGAGGTCGCGCAGCCGGCCGCGGATCGACAGGGCGACGCCGAGCCGCCCCTCGCCCTCGGCCTGGGCGAGCCGCCCTTCCGGGATGCCGGGGCCGTCGTCCCGGACGGTGACGATCACCTCGTCCGGCTCGTCCTCGACGAGGATCCACGCGCGCGCCTGTTCCCCGGCGTGCTTGCGGACGTTGTCCAGGGCCGCCCCGACGGCGGCGGCCACCTCCCGGGCGGCGGCCGGCGCCAGCGGCACGGGCGCGCCGGGCTCGGCGAGGCTGACCTTGGCGCCGGCGTACGGCGCGAGCAGGGCGCGCAGGTCGACAGGGCCGCTCTCCTGCGCCTCTTCGTCGACGGCCCGGACGACGGCTCCCTCGGCGGCGTCCTCCGAGACCCGGGAGACCGGCACGAGCCCGCCGGAGACCAGCGTGCGCAGCGCGACCTCCTGCTCACCGGCCATCCGGCCCAGCTCGGCCGCCTCGCCGCCGATCACCGCGCCGCGCCGCTGCACCATCGCCAGCACCTGGAGCACGCTGTCGTGGATGTCCCGGGCGAGGCGCTCGCGTTCCCTCGTCGCGGCCTCGATCTCCAGGGCACGGGCGAGGGTGCGCTCGGAGGCGCGGGCGACCTCGACGACGTAGCCGATGGCGATGGAGGCGATGCAGACGAGGATGACGTTGTGGACGGTGTCGCGGGCCGGGCTGCCGCGCTCGACCAGGTTGGCGGCGGCCACGAGGCTGGAGGCGAGGGCCGCCCAGCGCCAGCCGCCCTTGATGGCGAAGGCGAGGACGGCACCGGCGGTCCAGATCGACGGCAGCGTCGGGCCGCCCGCCTGGACCCGCTCGTGCGCGTCGGCGACGGGCGTGAGCAGGATGCCGGTGAGGGCGATGGTCAGGTCGGCGGCGAGGAATCCCTTGGTGCAGCGGGCGGCGTTCGCGACCCGGGGCAGTGTGGCCAGGGTCCACGCGGCCAGCACGGCGTAGTAGGCGACGGCGACCCAGGGCCGGACGAACTCCTCGTAGGCGGTGGCGAACAGGCCGACCGCGTACAGCATCGTGAGCACCCGGTAGGCGGTCAGCGCACTCCACAGCGGCTGTTCGACCGACATCCTCATGACTCGCTCGCGCCTGGCCATCTCCCCCACCCCCGGAACGCGCCCCCGACCAGGGCTCCGTCCGCCTCTTCTCCGGCTCCTACCGCTCCGGCTTTTCCTTCTCCGCCTGTTCCTTCTCCGCCCGGGCGAGCGCGGCCTTCGCCGCCTTCTCGGCTTCCTTCTCCGCCTTCGCCGCCTCCGCGAGCTGCCGTTTCATGGCCGTCGCGTACATGTCGACGTACTCCTGGCCGGAGAGCTTCATGATCTCGTACATGACCTCGTCGGTCACGGCGCGCAGCACGAACCGGTCGTGTTCCATGCCCTGGTAGCGGCTGAAGTCCAGGGGCTTGCCGATCCGGATGCCGGGGCGCATCAGCTTCGGCATGACCTTCCCGGGCGGCTGGATCTTCTCCGTGTCGATCATGGCGACGGGGATGACGGGCGCGCCGGTCGCCAGCGCCACGCGCGCGAGGCCGCCCGGCTTGCCGCGGTAGAGCCGCCCGTCGGGCGAGCGCGTCCCCTCCGGGTAGATGCCGAACAACTCGCCGCGCTCCAGCACCTCGATGCCGCTCCTGATGGCGGCCTCACCCGCGCCGCGCGCACCGGAACGGTCGACGGGCAGCTGGCCGACGCCCTTGAAGAACGCGGCCGTCAGCCGGCCCTTCACCCCGGGCGTGGTGAAGTACTCGGCCTTCGCGATGAACGTGACCTTGCGGTCCAGGACCGCGGGCAGGAAGAACGAGTCCGAGAAGGACAGGTGGTTGCTCGCCAGGATCGCGGGGCCCTCGTCGGGAACGTTCTCCAGGCCTTCCACCCAGGGCCTGAAGGCGACCTTCAGCGGTCCCCCAACAGCGACCTTCATCGCGCCGTACAACAACCGAGTGCCTCCTG
The DNA here is from genome assembly GCF_056430805.1 of Streptomyces sp. NPDC045955. Taxonomy (NCBI): domain Bacteria; kingdom Bacillati; phylum Actinomycetota; class Actinomycetes; order Kitasatosporales; family Streptomycetaceae; genus Streptomyces; species Streptomyces sp. NPDC045955. Next base: position 32,805 of record NZ_JBWKKY010000006.1, on the reverse strand, counting down.
TATGTGTCGATCAGACCTTAACCCGGCGCGCCGTCAAAGGCGCCGACGGCCCTGGTCGGTGTCAGTGCCGTCGCGTACGGTGAAGGTCCCGCGAACGCCGTGCGCCCCCTGCCATGACGTTCCGTGACATTCCGTGATCGTGTCCGTCCCTTCTCATGACCAGGAGGCCGAAGGTGCCGGTCCTTGCCGGAGCCGAGCCGTTTCGCCACGAGGGCGGGGAGATCGCCGTGCTCCTCTGCCACGGCTTCACCGGTTCACCGCAGTCGCTGCGCCCCTGGGCGGAGCATCTCGCCGCACGCGGCATGACCGTCTCGCTGCCGCTGCTCCCCGGGCACGGCACGCGCTGGGAGGACCTGCGGATCACCGGCTGGCAGGACTGGTACGCGGAGGTGGAGCGCGAGCTGCGCCTCCTGTGCGAGCGCCGCGACCGGGTGTTCGTGGCCGGTCTGTCCATGGGCGGTGCCCTGGCCCTGCGGCTCGCCGCGCGGCACGGCGACGCCGTCAGCGGAGTGGTGGTCGTCAACCCGGCGAACAAGGTGCACGGCCTGGCCGCGCACGCCCTCCCGGTGATCCGCCACATCGTCCCCGCGACGAAGGGCATCGCCAGCGACATCGCCAAGCCGGACAGCAGGGAGCTGGGCTACGACCGGGTGCCGCTGCACGCCGCGCACTCCCTGCGCCAGTTCTTCCAGATCGCCGACCGCGAGTTGCCGCAGGTCACGCAGCCGGTGCTGCTGCTGCGCAGCCCGCAGGACCATGTGGTGCCGCCGGCCGACTCGGCCCGTATTCTCAGCCGCATCTCGTCGACGGACGTGAAAGAGGTCCTGCTGGAACAGAGCTACCACGTCGCCACGTTGGACCATGACGCGGACCGGATTTTCGAGGAGAGCACCGCTTTCTTCAGCCGGCTCGCGTCCGGCCTCGGCAGAGAGCCCGGTCTCGGTAAGGAAGGGACGACCGCAGGTGGCTGAGCACGACTCCGACCGCGAGGGCCGCGAGCCGGACGAGAAGGGCGTCCCGTTCGACGAGGAGGCCGCCTGGGCGGCGATCGTCGCCGGGTACGGCGACGAGCCGCCGGACCCGCCGGGCGCCAAGCCGTTCAAGTCGATCGAGGACCTGGCGCTGCTGGAGACTCCGACCAACGACGACCGGGTGGACACGGCCGCGGATGCCGCGTCGGCTCCCGCCGAGGCCGGGAAGCCCGGCGAGCCGGACGGGCCGGAGCCGAAGGGATCCGGCGACAAGCCGGCCAAGCCTCTGGGCGGCTCCGTCTCCTTCGCGCCCGGTGTCGGCCCGCGCGACTACTCCGCTCCCGAGCCCGCCGAGGACGACTTCGACGAGGACGACGAGGGGCATTTCGTGCCGCCGGAGCCGCCCCCGCTGCCGTCCGCCGACCCCACCGCGAAGTTCGCCTGGCTCGGCGTGCTGGGCGGGCCGGTGCTGCTCCTGCTCGCCGTGCTGCTCGGCTGGGAGATGACCTGGTGGCTGACCACGCTGAGCGTCGGCGGCTTCGTCGGCGGCTTCGTGACGCTGGTGATGCGGATGCGGACGGACGACGAGGACGACGACGACCCCGGGCGGGGTGCGGTCGTCTAGGAAGCCGGCACTCTGAGGGCGGCCAGGACCGGGAGGTGGTCCGTGGCCGCCCTCAGGTCTGTGTCGGTCACTCCAGGGTGCTCGAACGGCACGCCGCAGCCCAGCACCTCGATGCCCTTGGTCGCGAAGATCGCGTCGATGCGCTGGTAGGGGTCGGCGGGGGTCCAGGTGTGCTCGCCGCCCCAGGGCGCGGTCGCGTGGCAGTCCTGCAGGGCGTCGGTGAGGCGTCGGAAGGCGGGGCCGTCGGGGCGTTCGTTCAGGTCGCCGCCCGCGACCACGTGCTCCACGCCCATCCCGGCGAGCCGGTCCAGGAGCATGCCGGCCTGGTCGTGGCGCTCGTCCTTCTGCAGCGACAGGTGACAGCTCAGGACGCCGAGGCGGGTGCCGGCGAAGCGGACGACCGCCGTGGCGAAGCCGCGGCGGTGCAGTCCGGGGGTGTGGGGCAGGAGGACGTCCTCCGTGCGTTCGACGCTCGCGCGCAGCGAGCTGAGGATCGCCGGGCCGGTGGTGGTGGCGCCCCCGGTGACGATGACCAGGTCTGATTCGCGGGCCAGACGGGCGAGTTTCTTGCGCCAGCGGAAGAAGCGGGGGGCTTCCTGGATCAGGACCAGGTCGGGTTCGCAGGCCTTGATGACGCGGGCCAGGGCGGCGGTGTCGTCGCGCATCGACCGGATATTGTAGCTCAGGACCCTGATGACCGCGGAACCGTCTGGTTCTGTACGCGAGTTGGGGAGCAGCGACATGTGATCAATTTACGCCCAATAGCTCGGGGCGCGGGGGTGGGCGCGAGTGCCGGACGCATGTGGCTGATCGCGCAGTTCCCCGCGCCCCTTGAAGGCCCGAAAGCAGGGCGTCACATGATCGGGTCGGGTTCCCTGGCCAGGTCCGCTGCTCCCACCAGGCCGGCCTTGTTGCCCAGTTCCGCGGCGCGGACCTCGGCGACCGGGCGCCAGTTGCCGCCGACCAGCCAGCGCTTGTAGGACTTGCGGATCGGGCCCAGGACCAGCTCGCCCTCGTCGGAGAGACCACCGCCGACGATGAAGGCGGAGGGGTCGAAGAGGGAGGCCAGGTCGGCGAGGCCCGCGCCGACCCAGCGGGCCAGTTCCCGGTAGGAGTCGACGGCCACGCGGTCGCCCTGGCGGGCGGCCATGGAGATGTGCTTGCCCTCGATGCCGTCGGGCGTGCCGTTGCCGAGGCCGAGGAGGAACTCGGCGTTCTCGGGGGTGGCGTTGGCGCGCTGCTTGGCGTACCTCACCAGCGCCCGGCCCGACGCGTACTGCTCCCAGCAGCCCTGCGAGCCGCAGCCGCACAGCAGGCCGTCCGGCACCATGCGGATGTGGCCGAACTCGGCGGCCACGCCGAAGTGCCCCCGGCGCAGCTTGTTGCCGATGATGATGCCGCCGCCGAGGCCGGTGCCGAGCGTGATGCAGATGACGTTGCGGTGGCCCTTGCCGGCGCCGAACTTGTACTCGCCCCACGCCGCGGCGTTCGCGTCGTTCTCGACGACCACCGGGAGGCCCACACGGGCCTCGACCTTCTCCTTGAGCGGCTCGTTGCGCCAGTGGATGTTGGGCGCGAAGTAGACCTCGGAGCGCTGCCGGTTCACATATCCGGCCGCGCCGATGCCCACGCCGACGATGTCGTGCCCGACGCGTGCGCCTTCCACCGCCGAGGCGATGGCGTCCACGATGCCCTCAGGCGTGCCCGGGGTCGGCACCTTGTGGGTCGAGAGGATGTTGCCTTCCTCATCGACCACGCCGGCCGCGATCTTCGTGCCGCCGATGTCGACGCCGATGGTGAGTCCCATGAATCCCTCAGTTTCGGTCGAGCCCCGCTACGGCCAACGGTACCCGAGGCGCGCCGTCGGGTCGGCTGTCGTCCGCACGCTGGGCAGGACCGGCGGCGGCACGCCGGTCGCGGCTCGCGAGGAGGAGATCGGGCTCAGTCCAGGTCGATGCGCTCCCCGGGACCGGCGTCGTCGCCCCGGTCATGGCGTTCGTCCAGATCACGCGGGTCGATCCGGTCGTCGCGCCCGGTCCAGCGCCGCTCCTGGGCCTCGACGGCGGAGCGGTAGGCGGCGAGCAGTTCGTTCCCGGCGGCGGCCAGGTGGTCGAAGACGTCCGGGTTGCGTTCGATGACGGGTTCCACGGCGGCCTTGGCCTGCTGGACGACCTGGCGGACGACCTGCTCGGCGGCGGGCCCGGCGACGGAACCGAACAGCGGGGACTGGATCCCCGACAGCTTGTCCGCGACGGCGTCGACGAGCTTCTTCAGTTCCTCGGCCGCGGAGCCCGGGGGCGGGCCGTACTCGGCGCGGCGGCGGGCCTGCTCCGCCTCGAGGTCCTCGGCGCACGCGGTCGCCCAGGCGTCGGCGTCGCTCGCCCGCACCTCGTCCGCGGCCTCTTCGCGGGCGGCGTCGAACGGGGGGAGCTCTTCGCTCATGACGGACTCCTGACTACGGTTCGTCCCTCCGACGTTACCCCCTCTCACCGCGTCTGCGGCCAGAGCTTCGGGTCGGGCGCGAAGCGGATGCGCAGCTCGCCCTCGCGCAGGGCGGCGCCGTCGACGGTGCAGCGGCGCAGCGCGGAGGGCAGCGGAACGATTCGGCGGAAAGGCCCCGCCGTGACGACGAGTTCGTCGCCGCGCCGCACGAGGTCCAGCTCCTCGCGTACGGCGCCGGGCAGCGGGATGTGCCAGACGAGCACACCGTCCTCGCCGAGCCGGTCGGCCACCGGCCACTCGACCGCCGGGGCGGGCTCGCCCGGGTCGGCGCCGGGTACGGCGAGGGCGGCCAGGTCGTCGGTGCCGACCGGGTCGCGCCCGAGGTGGGCGACGGTCCGGACGTCGTACGACTCCCGCCACTCCTCCAGTGTCTTGCGCTGCTGGGCGACCGGGCCGGCCAGCCAGGTGTCCGGGGACGCCTCGGGCAGGACGCGGTTGGCGACCACGACGTCGGTGCGCAGGCGGCGCAGGGCGAGTCCGAGGTGGGCGGTGCGGAGGGCGTCGGCACTGGCGGGGCCGGGCTCGGCGACCAGTCGTACGACGGTGTCGCGGTCGGCGACGACGGCCTCGACGGCGGCCAGCTCCAGGTCCCAGCGGGCGGCCGTCTCGTACAGCCACTCGGCGGGCATGGGGACGCCGGCGAGCCGGCCCAGGACGGGGCGCAGGGCGCGGGCGGCCTGGCGTTCGTGCGGGAGCAGGCGGCGCAGGTAGCGGCGGAGCTCCTCGGGCAGGGCGAGCAGGGCGAGGGCCTGCGGGGCCGGGGGCAGGTCGACGACGAGCAGGTCGTACGCCTGGGACAGCGCGGCGTCGCGCAGGGCGCGCAGGAGGGCGAGTTCCTCGGCTCCGGGGAGGGGGCTGAGTTCCTCCGGGTCGAGGCGGGAGGCGCCGAGGAGGTCCAGGGCGGAGGAGGCGCGGTCCTGGAGGGCGGTGAGGTCCTGCCGGAAGTCCTGGGCGGGGTCGGGGCGCCAGGCCGTGAGGCGGGGTGCGGCCTCGACCGGCTCGGGGCCGGTGCCGGTGCCCAGGGCGGTGCCGAGGGTGTCCGTGCGGTCGGTGCCGAGGACGAGGGTGCGGGTGCCCTGCGCCGCCGCGGCCAGGGCGGTCGCGGCCGCGAGGGTGGTACGGCCGCTGCCGCCGGGGCCGGTGATCAGGATGGTGCGCATGGGGGTGAACGGTACCCGGCGTTGGCGCTCAGGCCGGGTGGGTGCTGAGGCACCCCACGGCCGCGGGGAACTGCGCGACCAGCCACGACGGGCCCGCACCCGGCACGGCGCGGGCACCGCTACGACGCGACCCCTACTTGCCCGATTCGACCCGCTTCTTCAGACCCGCAAGCGCCCGGTCGATGATGACCTTCTCCGCCTTGCGCTTGATCATGCCGAGCATCGGGATCTTGACGTCGACGGTCAGCGCGTACGTGACCTCGGTGCCCCCCGACCCAGCCGGCTTCAGCAGGTACGTGCCGTCCAGGGACCGGAGCATCTGGGACTTGACCAGGGTCCAGGACACCTCGTTCTCGCCGGTCCACGTGTACGCGAGGACCTGGTCGTCCTTGATCGCACCCGCGTCCATGACGAGCCGGACCTGTTCGGCACGGCCCTGCTCGTCGGTCTTGAGTACCTCGGCCTCCTTCACCTCGCCGGTCCAGTCCGGGTAGCGGGCGAAATCGGAGATGACCGCCATGACGTCGGCCGGGGCCGCCTCGATGGTGATGCTCGAGCTGGTGTGTTCCGCCATCGCCGTGGCTCCTCCAGATACGGGCCGGTGTGAGGTCGCATGCGTGTGCAGCGTGAAGGCTACCGCGCACGGGACCCGCCGATCTCACCCGACCTGGGACGTCCTCACCATTCCAGCGCCCACGGCGTCCCGGTCCCCGCGAAGTGACCCACGTTCACACACTCGGTCGCCCCGATCCGCATCCGCCGCACCAGCGGCTGGTGGACGTGCCCGAAGAGGGAGTAGCGGGGCCGGGTGCGGCGGATGGCGTCCAGCAGGGCCCGGCTGCCGCGCTCGAAGCGGCGGGCGACGGTGTCGTAGACGAGTTCGGGGACCTCGGGTGGGATGTGCGTGCACAGCACGTCGACCTTGCCGACGGCCTCTATCTTGGCCGCGTACTCCTCGTCGCTGATCTCGTACGGCGTCCGCATCGGTGTCCGCAGGCCGCCGCCGACGAAGCCGAAGACCCAGCCGCCGATCTCCACGCGCTCGCCGTCGAGGACGGTCGTGCCGGGGCCGGCGTACTCCTGCCACAGGGGCGGCATGTCGACATTTCCGTAGGTCGCGTACGTAGGAGTGGGGAACGCGGCGAACATCTCGGCGTACTGCTTGCGCACCGCCTTCTCGATCACCGAGGCGCGGTCCTCGCCGACGCCGGCCCACAGCCGGGCGCCGAACTCCCGCGCCTCCTGGAAGCGGCGGGCGGTGCGCAGCGCGACGATGCGGTCGGCGTTCTCGACGCCGAACAGGTCGGGGAAGATACCGCGCGAGTGGTCGGCGTAGTCGAGGAAGAGGACGAGGTCGCCCAGGCAGATCAGGGCGTCGGCGCCCTCGCCGGCCCTCGCCAGGTCACGGGCGTTGCCGTGCACGTCGCTGACCACATGCACGCGCGTCCTGTGGTTTCCGGCTGGTGTGGGTGCCATGGTGATCAAGGGTAGGTCGGGGGGCGCAGTCGTGAACAGTGGCGGCCCTACCTGCGGTTACTGGCCAGTCAGTTAGTACGTGGACTACTGTGCGCGAAGGAATACCCAACTGTGTGACGCAGCGAACATCTCGATGGGACCCCCTGTCGGAGAACCCATACCGGCGGGTAACGTCCGGGCAGTCCAGTCGTGCTCTGCATTTCAACAAGTGAATGCGGGAGCACCTGCCCGAGCCTTGGACCGGACCGTCGCATCACACAACGTCGTGGCGCCGGCGCCCTATGAGGAGCAGCAGTCTTGCGCGAGTTCAGCCTTCCGGCTTTGTACGAGGTCCCTGCGGACGGCAATCTGACCGACATCGTCCGCAGAAACGCCGCGCAGCACCCGGACGTCGCCGTCATCGCCCGCAAGGTCGGCGGCACCTGGCAGGACGTCACGGCCACCGCCTTCCTCGCCGAGGTGCACACGGCCGCGAAGGGGCTGATCGCCGCCGGGGTCGAGCCGGGCGACCGGGTGGGCCTGATGTCCCGCACCCGTTACGAGTGGACCCTGCTGGACTTCGCGATCTGGAGCGCGGGCGCGGTGACCGTGCCGGTGTACGAGACCAGTTCGCCGGAGCAGGTGCAGTGGATCCTCGGCGACTCGGGCGCGACCGCGTGCATCGTGGAGTCGGACGGTCACACGGCCGCCGTCGAGTCGGTGCGTGACCGGCTGCCGGCGCTCAAGCATGTGTGGCAGATCGAGGGCGGCGGCATCGAGGAGCTGGGCCGGCTCGGGCAGGACGTCACGGACCAGACGGTCGAGGAGCGCAGCTCGATCGCCAGGGCCGACGACCCGGCGACCATCGTCTACACCTCGGGCACGACCGGCCGCCCCAAGGGCTGCGTGCTCACCCACCGCAGCTTCTTCGCCGAGTGCGGCAACATCGTGGAGCGGCTGCGTCCGCTGTTCCGCACGGGCGAGTGCTCGGTGCTGCTCTTCCTCCCGCTCGCGCACGTCTTCGGGCGGCTCGTGCAGATCGCGCCGATGATGGCGCCGATCAAGCTCGGCTGCGTCCCGGACATCAAGAACCTCACCGACGAGCTGGCCGCGTTCCGCCCGACCCTGATCCTCGGGGTGCCGCGCGTCTTCGAGAAGGTCTACAACTCGGCGCGTGCCAAGGCGCAGGCCGACGGCAAGGGCAAGATCTTCGACAAGGCCGCCGACACGGCGATCGCCTACAGCAAGGCGCTGGACACCCCGTCGGGCCCGTCCCTCGGTCTGCGGATCAAGCACAAGACGTTCGACAAGCTCGTCTACAGCAAGCTGCGCGCGGTCCTCGGCGGCCGGGGCGAGTACGCCATCTCCGGCGGCGCCCCGCTGGGCGAGCGCCTCGGGCACTTCTTCCGCGGCATCGGCTTTACGGTCCTGGAGGGCTACGGTCTGACCGAGTCCTGCGCGGCCACCGCGTTCAACCCCTGGGACCGGCAGAAGATCGGCACGGTCGGCCAGCCGCTGCCCGGCTCGGTGGTGCGGATCGCCGACGACGGCGAGGTGCTGCTGCACGGCGAGCACCTGTTCAAGGAGTACTGGAACAACCCCGGCGCGACCGCGGAAGCGCTGGCCGACGGCTGGTTCCACACCGGCGACATCGGCACCCTCGACGAGGACGGCTACCTCCGGATCACCGGCCGCAAGAAGGAGATCATCGTCACCGCGGGCGGCAAGAACGTCGCCCCGGCCGTGATCGAGGACCGCATCCGGGCGCACGCGCTGGTCGCGGAGTGCATGGTGGTGGGCGACGGGCGGCCGTTCGTGGGCGCGCTGATCACCATCGACGAGGAGTTCCTGGGCCGTTGGTGCGCGGACCACGGCAAGCCGGCGGGTTCCACAGCGGCGTCGCTGTGCGAGGACCCGGACCTGCTGGCCGCGATCCAGGCGGCGGTCGACGACGGCAACGCCGCGGTGTCGAAGGCGGAATCGGTGCGGAAGTTCCGCATTCTGTCCTCCCAGTTCACGGAGGAGTCGGGCCACCTGACCCCCTCGCTGAAGCTGAAGCGGAACGTGGTGGCGAAGGACTACGCGCACGAGGTCGAGGCGATCTACGCCAAGTAGCGGGGCCTTCCCGGGATGATCATGGCGCGGTGTCCTCGGCGAGGACCCGCGCCATCGTGCGTTCGGCGAGCGCGGTGATGGTCACGAAGGGGTTGACCCCGATCGACCCGGGCACGAGCGAGCCGTCGGTGACGTAGAGCCTTCGGTAGCCCTTCACGCGCCCGTAGTCGTCCGTCGCCCGGCCCAGTACGCAGCCGCCGAGCGGGTGGTAGGTGAAGTCGTCGGCGAAGACCTTGCTGCTCGATCCGAACAGGTCGTAGCGGTAGATCGTCGAGTTGGCCGCGTTGATCCGGTCGAACAGCTTCCTGGCCATGGCGACGGAGACCGCGCTGTGGGCGGCCGTCCAGCCGAGCCGTACCGCGCCCGAGCCGGTGTCGTACGAGAAGGACGCCCGCTCCGGGTTCCCGGTGATCGCCAGATAGAGGCTCACCCAGTGTTCCAGCCCGGTCGGCAGCGGGGCGATCTCGGCGAACACGCGGTTGGCGGCGTTGGCCCAGTCGTCGATGCCCATGACCGGCATGGTCGACTGGTTCTCGCCGACGGTGTCCCACAGGTGGTTGGCCCGGCCGAGCATCACGTTGCCGTTGGTGCCCCAGCCGGCTCCGACGCTGGGGTCGAGATCGGGCAGGGTGCCCGTCTCCCGCGCGCGCAGCAGCAGTTCGGTGGTGCCGAGGCTGCCGCCGCCGAGGAAGAGGTACGTGCAGCCGTACTCCTTGGTCTCGACGACCCGGCCGGTCTCGTCGACGCGGTCGGCGGTCAGGACGTAACTCCCGTCCGGCGCCCGGCTGATCGCGCGGACCTTCTCCAGGGTGTGGATCGTGACGTGGCCGGTGCCGAGCGCGGCGGCGAGGTAGGTCTTGTCGAGGCTGCGCTTGCCGTGGTTGTTGCCGTAGATGACCTCGCCGGCGAGTGCCGACTTCGGGGCGGTGCCGGCCGCCTCGCGCGCCATGTGGCCGAAGTCGTAGACGTTCGGCACGAAGGTGGTCCGCAGGCCGGTCCTCTCGGCGTGCTTGCGGGAGACGCGGGTGAAGCGGTACCACTCCGTCGACTCGAACCAGGCCGGGTCGACGGTGTTCACACCGAGGGCGGCGCGGGCGCGCGGGAAGTACGTGCCGTACATCTCGTCGGCGTCGACGGTGGGGAACTGCTCGGCGAAGTAGGCCCTGGGCGGTGTGACCGCCATGCCGCCGTTGACGAGCGAGCCGCCGCCGACGCCCCTGCCGACGTAGACGGACATCTGGGCGAAGTGCACGCGGTCCAGGACGCCCGGGTAGCGGCCGATGTCCCTGTTGACGACGTCCAGCCAGAGGAAGGTGCCCAGGGGGGCCTCGGTGCGGGTGCGGAACCACATGGAGCGCTGGTCCGGGGTGCGGGTGGAGCAGAAGATCTTTCCGTCGGGGCCGGGGGTGTTCCAGAGCCGGCCCATCTCCAGGACGAGGGTGCGGATGCCGGCCTCGGCCAGGCGGAGGGCGGCTACGGCGCCGCCGTAGCCGGAGCCGATGACGATGGCGGGGGCGGTGTCGACTGCGGCGGGCTGCGCCGCTCGGGCGGAGTCGAGGCCGATGCGGGTGAATCCCAGGGTGGCTGCGGTTTGCAGGGCTGCCATGCCAAGGATCTGACGCCTTGTCAGCTGACGGGGTATCAGGTTTGATGTCATGGGCGCAGCATCGGCGGATTATTTGGTTCCGCCTAGTGGGGTGCCGCGCATTCGTCGTGGGCGGGTGCGGGTTGTGTGTGGCTTGTCGCGCCCACGCGGCGGAGCCGCACATCGATACAGCCCCGCGCACCTGAGCATCTACAGCAAGTCTTTCAGGTGCTCCGCGAGCAGGTCCCAGCGCCACTTCTCCTCGACCCACTCGCGGCCTCGCTCGCCCATTCTGCGGCGCAGCTCGGCGTCACCCAGGAGGGTGATGATGCGGTCGGCTGCCTCCGACGGAGACCCGCCGCGGACCACCCAGCCCGTTTCGCCGTCCAGGACCGCGTCCGGGGCGCCGCCCGAGTCGCCGGCGACGACCGGGAGACCTGTCGCCGAGGCCTCCAGGTAGACGATGCCGAGGCCCTCGACGTCGAGGCCGCCGCGGCGGGTGCGGCAGGGCATGGCGAAGACGTCTCCGGCGCCGTAGTGGGCGGGCAGCTCCGACCAGGGCACCGGGCCCGTGAAGCGGACGGAGGCGGCGACGCCCGTGTCGTGGGCCAGTCTGCGGAGGTCCTTCTCGTAGGGGCCGCCTCCGACGATCAGCAGCACGGCGTCCGGCTCGGCCGCCAGGATCCGGGGCATGGCCTGGATCAGGGTGTCCTGGCCCTTGCGCCGCACCAGCCGGGAGACGCACACCACCACCGGGCGGTCCGTCAGGCCCAGGCGGGCCCGCACCTCGTCGCCGCCCGAGCCGGGGTGGAAGGTCTTCTCGTCGACGCCCGGCGGCAGCTGCGCCATCCGCGCGGCCGCCCGCGGGCTGAGCGCGCCGGCGATCCGGGAGCGCGTGTACTCGCCGAGGTAGGTGATCGTGTCCGTGGAGTCGCCGATCCGGCGCAGCAGCTGCCGGGCGGCGGGCAGTTGCGCCCAGCCGGCCTCGTGGCCGTGCGTGGTGGCGACCAGCCGTTCGGCGCCCGCGCCGCGCAGCGCCGGTGCCATCAGGCCGAGGGGGGCCGCCGCCCCGAACCACACCGAGGTGCACCCGTGCTCCCGCAGCAGCCCGACGGCCCGCCGGGTGGCGCCCGGAGTCGGCAGCAGCATCGTCGTACGGTCCCGTACGACGGTGAAGGGCTGCTCGGCGTCGAAGGCGGCGGTCGCCGCCACGCCCTCACGGCTCCGCTTCCAGGTCGACGCGTAGACGACCAGCCGCTGCGGGTCCAGCCGCAGCGCCATGTTGTGCAGAAACGCCTGGATGCCGCCCGGCCGGGGCGGGAAGTCGTTGGTCACGATCAGGGTCTTGCGCACGCCGCCGACCCTACCGAACCGCCCCCGCACGGCCGTACGCGCCGGCAGGTGTGGCACGCTCACAGCTGTCGGGGACATCATGGCCTCCGACACGGTACGCGGACGGGCAGGGATCTGGTGAGGACGACGGGCGTGAAGTGGTCCCTGGCATGGCTGCCGGTGGCCTGGTGCCTCACGAGGCTGGTGCTGCTGCTGTTCGTGCTGAAGGTGTACGTCTTCCCGGGCCCGGACGTGACGAGCGACGTGTCCGTGATCTACCAGGGCTGGTACGACGTCCTGGCCGGCGGAACGTTCCCCCAGGACGACGTCACCTGGCAGTACCCGCCCGCCGCCGCCCTGGCGATCCTCTCCCCCGGCCTGCTGCCCTTCCTGCCGTACGCGACCGCGTTCTTCGTGCTGGTCTGCGTCACCGACCTGGCCGTCCTGGCCCTGCTGGCGTACGCGGGCCGGCGCCCGGGCAGGTCGCTGCGCGGCGCCTGGGTGTGGGTGGCGGGCGTGCCGCTGCTCGGGCCGACGGTGTACGCCCGCTACGACGTGATGGTCACGGCGGTGGCCGTGGCGGCGCTGCTCGCGGGCGCCCGGCACCCCAAGGTGATGGGGGTGCTGGCCGCGTTCGGCGCGCTGCTGAAGGTCTGGCCGGCGATGCTCCTGCTGGCGGTCCGCCGGCCCGCCTCCTGGGTGTCGGCCGTGGTCACCGGCGTCGCGGTGACCGGCGTGTTCGCCCTGGCCGCGCCCGGGGCGAACACCTTCCTGACCTCCCAGCGCGACCGGGGCACCGAGGTGGAGTCGCTGGGCGCGCTGGTCTTCCACGTCGCCCGGCACTTCGGCTGGCGGGGCGAGGTGCGGCTGAACTACGGCTCGATCGAGTTCCTCGGGCCGTACGTGAGCGAGGTGAGCACGGGCGCGCTGTTCCTGACGGGGGCGGCCTTCGGCTGGCTGGTGCTGTGGCGGCTGCTGGCCCGGACCTTCGAGGAGCACACGGTCGCCGACGCGGCCTTCGTGGCGGTGCTGATGTTCACCACCACCAGCCGGGTGATCAGCCCGCAGTACATGGTGTGGCTGGTCGGGCTGGCCGCGGTCTGCCTGTACTTCCCCAGGAGCCGGATGCGGCTGCCGGTCGGGCTCGTCCTGGTGGCGTGCTTCGTGACGGTGCTGGAGTTCCCGCTCTACTTCGCCAACGTGGTGGCCAGCGACGGCCTCGGCCTGACCCTGCTGTTCCTGCGCAACGGCCTGCTGGTCGCCGCCGCGGTCCTCGCGGCCCGCGCCCTGTGGCGGGCGACCGTGCCGCGCACGGCCCCCGCTCCCGTGCCCGCTCAGCCCACCACCCGCACCGACGAGACCCCGGTCTCCACCTGAGCCGGGGCCCGCCGGAACAGCACGCCCGCCAGCGCGCACTGCACCGCCGCCGCCACCGCCAGCGCGAGGCACACACCGGGCAGCCCGAGCCCCGTCAGGCCGTACGCGAGCGCCAGTTGGACCGCCGTCCCGAGCACGGTCACGCGCAGCAGCCTCGGGGCGTCCCCGCCGCCCTCGAAGACCCCGCCGAGTGCGATGAGGCAGGCCATCAGCACCAGGTACGGGCCGACGCAGCGCAGGAACAGCACGCCCTCGCGCGCGACCCCGGGTCCGGCGCCGAAGACGGTCATGAGCCACGGGGTGGTGACGGCCGGCAGCACGGCCGCGGTGAGGCCGATGGCCCCGGAGACCAGCACGGCCTGCCGCCCGATCTCCCGCCGCGCGTCCCTGCCCTCGCCCCGCGTGTGCGCGGTGTGGATGGACGCGGCCTGGCGCACGGCGTAGAAGGCCATGGTCGCCACGTACATGACCTTGTAGGCGATCGAGTACGCGGCCACCGCCGTCACCCCGAGCCGCGCCACGATCGCCACCAGGACCAGGGCGCCCGTCTGCCGCACGGTGAAGTCGGCGGACATGGGCAGGCCGGTGGTCAGCGTCCGGCGCAGGGAGACGGCCAGAGGCTCGGCCGGTACCGCGCCGCGGGCGCTGCGCAGCAGTGCGGTGCCCCGGACGGCGACGAGTCCGGCTCCGAGCGCCACGGTCCGGCACAGCACCGTGGAGGCGGCGGCGCCCTGAACGCCGTAGAGGTGGATGAGGAAGGGGTCGAGGGCCAGGATCAGGCCGTTGGACAGCAGCGCGAGCCGCATCGGGGTCCGGGTGTCGCCGGTGCCCTTGAGGATGCCGTCGACGAGTTGCTGGGCGAAGAAGACGGCCATGCCGGGCATGGAGAGAGTGAAGTAGGCGACGGCGAGCGGGAGGGCGGCGCCGTCGGCCCCGCCCAGCACCAGCCGGGCCAGCGGTTCGCGCCCCAGCAGGCCGCCCGCCACCACCAGGGGCGTCACCAGTGCCCACAGTGCCCAGCCGCCGCGCACGGCCGCCCGGACGGCGGCGGGGTCGCGGGCGCCCCGGGCGTGGGCGACCAGCACGGTCGTGCCGGAGCCGAAGACCAGGGCGATGCCCAGCAGCACGTTCTCCGTGGTGGTCGCCACGGCCACGGCGGCCACGGCCGGACCACCCAGCCGGGCGACCCAGACGGTGTTGATGATCCCGGCGGCGACGGACGCCAGGAGTGAGAAGTAGACGGGGCGGGCGAGCTGGAGGAGCTGCCTGCGGTGGGCGTTCACGGTGACTGTCCCCCCTGAGACCGAGCGAACCTCGATTCGAGGTAGCTCGGTAAGAGGTAACATGGGACCTCACGCCCCCGCAAGGAGGACGAGCATGCTGGAGCTGTCGATCCTGGGCTTCCTGGCCGAGGAGCCGCTGCACGGCTATGAGCTCAAGGAGCGCATCAAGGCGCTGACCGGCCATGTCCGGCCGGTGAGCGACGGCGCGCTCTACCCGGCGATCACGCGACTGGTCGGGGCGGGCCTGCTCGACCAGCGCACCGAGCCCGGCACGAGCGCGGCCCCGCGCCGGACCCTCGCCCTCACCGCCGAGGGCCGCGAGGAGCTGCTGGAGCGGCTGCGCCGTCCCAAGCAGACCGAGATCACCGACCAGGTTCGCTTCAACACGGTCCTGGCGTTCCTGCGCCACCTCCCCGACCGGCACGAGCAGGCCGCGGTGCTGCGCCGGCGGCTGGACTTCCTCGAGACGCCGTCGAGCTTCTTCTACGACTCCGGCAAGCCGGTCCGCGCCGAGGAGGCCGACGATCTGTTCCGCCAGGGCATGCTGCGGGTCGCCCGGGCGACGGGCGAGGCGGAGCGGGCCTGGCTGCGGGAGGCCATCGCGCTGCTCGAACAGCCGGGATGAGGCAGTGGGCGGTCTGTCCGGCCACGGCCGGGTCAGCCCAGCTGGACTCGCAGATAGTCCCGCCACTGCGCCGTGAAGGCCTCCGGCGTCGTCCCCAGCACCTCGCGCATCGCCTCCTCCACCGCCCCGGCCCGCTTCCGGTGGTCCCCGACGGCCCGGTAGAACTCGCCCAGCCGCGCCTCGCCCCAGCGGTCGGCGATCAGCCGGCACGCCGTCCAGCCGCTCTCGTAGGCCCGGGCCAGGCGGCTCGCGTCGCCGGTGAAGCCGAAGTCCCCGTCGTCCGGGAGGGCGGACGGGGTCCGGCCCTGGGCCACCGCGCGGGACAGTTCGGGCGCGGCCTCGGGCGCGGTGCGGCCGGCGGCCCGGTAGCCGACCCAGTCGGCGTAACCCTCGGACAGCCACAGCGGGGTGGCGGGGGTGGTGTGGGCGCGGGTGGCGACATGGGTCGTCTCGTGGGTGACGACGACCTGCTCGCCGAGGGTGCCGAGGAGTGCGAACGCGTCCGGGTTGACGATGATGCGGTCCGCGGGCGCCCGCGCCGGTGCGCCCGTCTCGCCCGTGGTGACCGCCGCGATCCCGCGGTAGGAGGAGGCGGGTGAGCCGAGCAGCCCCGCCATCCCCTCCAGCGACCTCGGTACGAGCAGGACGACGCGCCGGCCCCAGTCCGTGCCCCACGCCTGGGAGACGGCGGGCACCGCGCGGTCGGCCAGCTCCGCGAAACCGCGCAGCGACCGGCCGGACTGCCCGACGCCGAGGACGAGGCTGCGTTCGCCCCGGACGACCTGTACGGCGCCCTGGTCCCACAGTTGCTGGGCGGACTTCTTCGCGGGCCGGTCGGCGTCGACGGACCACTGCCCGTCCGCGTCGCGGCTCAGCCGCAGGGTGCGGCCGGCGGTCACCGGCGCCCGGTCGTACCCCGCGACGCGGTAGCGCAGTTCGGCGTCGGCGATGGCGGTGTCGCCGCTGCGGTGCAGGCCGGTCACGCGGTACGACCAGTCGGCCAGGGGCAGCGCGCGCACCTGGGCGAAATCCGTGCCCGTGCCCGTGCGCGCGTAGGCCCGTTCGTCGTGGTCGAGGACCGCGGCGGCACGCCGGTCGAGGAGCCGCTGGACCTCGGCCGTGGCGCGGTCGGTGGCGGACCGGCCGCCGCATCCGGTCAGGACGACGAGCAGCACGACGAGCGCCACCACCGGGGACCCCGACCTTCGACCAGCCACGTTCCCGATCGTACGGGCGCCGGGCCGCGCCGGTCAGACCCTGGTGACCGACGAGACGGGCATCATCCCGACCGGGTCGTAGCGCACGGGTGCGCCGGGGTAGGGCGCGTGGATGACTTGGCCGTTGCCCATGTACATCCCGACATGGCTGGCGTCGCTCCGGTAGACGACCAGGTCACCGGGGCGCGCCTCGGACAGCGGGACCTGCCGGCCGGCGTACCGCTGGGCCTGCGAGGTGCGCGGCAGGGCTACCCCGGCCTGCGCGTACGACCACTGCATCAGTCCCGAACAGTCGAACCCGGAGGGGCCGTTGGCGCCCCAGATGTAGGGCTTGCCGAGCGCGCTGCGGGCGGCGGCGACGGCGGCCGCCCCGCGACCCGAAGCGGCGGTGGCGCCGCCGAGGCCGGGGATGCCGTCGCGGCCGGAGCGGGCGGCGCGGCCGTAGGCCTCACGCTCGCTGTCCGGAAGGGAGTTGAGCAGCCGCCGGGCCGTGGCGAGTTTGTGCTCGACGGTCTTCTTGTGGGCGGCGACGGCCTTGCGGCTCTTCTCCAGTTCGCGGAGCTTGCCGGCGGCCTCCTCGCGGTCCTGGGCGAGTTCGCGCATGGCCTGCTGAAGCTCCTTCAGCTCACCGGCCTGGTGGGCCGTGATGCGGTCCAGCCGGGAGGCCTTGTCGAGGTAGTCGTCCGGGTCATCGGAGAACAGCAGGGCGAGGGACGGGTCGATGCCGCCCGACCGGTACTGGGCACCGGCGAGCGAACCGAGCGACTCCCGCATGGAGTTGATGCGCTGCTGCTGCCGGGCGATCCGGTCCCGGGCGGTGCGGACCTCGTCGCGCAGCCGGTCGGCGCGCTCGCCGGCCTCGTTGTAGGCCTCGGTCGCCTTCTCGGCCTGCTCGTAGAGGCGGTCCACCGTGGCCCGGGTGTCGTCGTACGGTGCGGCCGCGGCCGGTACCGCGCCCAGGGCGGCGGCCGCGACGGAAAGGAAGCTGACCGCGGCACTGGCGCCCCGGTCGAACCCGGACGGTGCAAGGCGGCGATGGGACCCCACGGGAAGCCGCTCTCCTTCCGCTGGCGGACTGGGAAACGCGGCAGACAGTAGCCCCGCGACGCGGGGCCGCCAACGGCCATCCGTGGGTATGCGGCACGACGCCCCGCCACTGACGCAGGTCACTGGCGGGGCGAGGGCTCACTCGAGGTTGCCGTGAATCGCCCGAACGGCCGACACGGTGTCCTGATCTTGGAGACGCCGGGGGCTCCCGGGCGCTGGGATCAGACGCGGACGCCGAACATGAACGGGCCGCCGATGGTGTCCATCGACTCGTAGCGGACGACCGTGCCGGTGCGCGGGGCGTGGATGATCTGCCCGTTGCCGGCGTAGAGGCCCACGTGGTGCAGGTCGTTGAAGAAGAAGACCAGGTCGCCGACCTTGAGCTGGCTGACCGAGTAGATCTTGGTGCCGATCTGGGCCTGGGCCTCGGAGGTCCGCGGGATCTGCACGCCGGCCGCGGCGTACGCCCGGGAGGTGAGGCCGGAGCAGTCGTAGGAGCTCATGCCGGTGGCGCCGTAGACGTAGGGCTTGCCGAGCTGGCTCTGCGCGAAGGCGTAGGCCGCCGCGGCGCGGCCGGAACCGGGCGGGACGTTGCCGGTGAGGGCGTCGCGCTCGCTGTCACGGCTGGCGCGGTCCTGCTCGGCGGCGAGTGCCTGCTTCTCGGCGGCGGTGAGGCTGTTGAGCAGCTTCTGCGCGGAGGCGAGCTTGCCCTGGACTTCCTTCTTCTTCTTGCCGAGTTCGGCCCGGGTGGAGGCGAGGTCCTTGAGCTTCTCGGAGGCCTCGGCGCGCTCCTGGGCCAGTTCGCGCTGCTTCTCCTGTACCTTCTTCAGCGCCTCGACCTGCTGGCTGCTCAACTGGTCGAGCGTGGAGGCCTTGTCGAGGTAGTCGTCCGGGTTCGCCGACAGGAAAAGCTGTACGGACGGGTCGATCGAGCCGGTCCGGTACTGCGACGCGGCCGCGAGGCCCAGGCTGTCGCGCAGCTCGTTGAGCTCCTCCTGGCCGCGGGCGACGTTGTCCTGGATCGTGGAGATCTCCTTCTGGAGCTTCTCCTGCTTCTCCTTGGCCCCGTTGTACTTCTCGGTGGCCTGCTCCGCCTGCTCGTAGAGCTTGTCGACCTTGGCCTTGACCTCGTCCTTGCTCGGCTTCTCACTGGGGGCCGCGTTGGCGGCCTGCGAGCTGAAGGCGACGGCAGCGGCGGCGGCGGTGGTCAACACGGTCACACGTGCGCGGCTCGGCTGCTTGGGACGACGGTGGGACGCCACGGGTGAAAAGCTCCTTCTGGCCCCTCCGCCGTCTCTCCCGATGAGTGATCACCCGAGCGGAGGTTCGGCCTGACCCTAGTGACCTTCCTGTGATCAGTTCAAATCCTCAGCTGAAAAATTGCGTCACGGTGAGCCATCTTTTCATCTTGACTCACAGGCGGTGAGCCCCATTTGACGCAATGTGGGACACAGACATCATCAATTCGGGCATCCGGCCCGTACGTTACGCATGGTGCGAACGGCCGCTAGGCCCGCGAAAGGCGCTTCAGGAGCATCGCCGAGGCGACCGGGCGGGCGCCCGCGCGGGCCACGCCGTCGGCGACCTCGCGGTCGGTGGAGGCGACGATGACCGGCCGGCCCGGCGGTTCGGCGCGCACCAGCTGGCGGATCAGCTCGTCGGCGGTGACGCCCGGCTTCGAGAACAGCACCCGGACCCCGCGCGGCGGCGCGAGCAGGACCGGCGCGGCCAGTTCGGCCCCGTCGAAGACGCACGTCACCTCGGCGCCGCTCTGCGCCGCCAGCTGCGAGAGCTGCCCCAGCAGCCTCAGACGCTGCTTCTCCAGCGGCATCTGCGGGTAACCCGTCTTGGTGACGTTGTAGCCGTCGACGACCAGATGGGCCTGCGGCAGCGCCAGCAGCTGGTCGAGGACCTGCGGGTCGTCCTCGGACAGGGCGCGGGCGGCGATGTCCTTGGGGCTCATCCGGCCCGGCTCGACGGCGTCCACGGTCTCGGCGGGCCGCACCGACACCGGCGGCAGGGCCAGTTCGCGCCGGAGCCCCTGGGTGGCGTCCAGCAGGGTGTCCAGCAGCAGCCGCACCCGCATGTCCTCGACGCTGCGACCCTCGCGCGCGGCCCGGCGCGTGGCCTCCAGGGCGGC
This sequence comes from Streptomyces sp. NPDC045955, assembly GCF_056430805.1. Lineage (NCBI taxonomy): Bacteria > Bacillati > Actinomycetota > Actinomycetes > Kitasatosporales > Streptomycetaceae > Streptomyces > Streptomyces sp. NPDC045955. Next base: position 13,371 of record NZ_JBWKKY010000006.1, on the reverse strand, counting down.
TTCGGTCTCCCCCAGCCGGGCCTTGAGCCGCCGGCTCTCGCTCTCGGCGGCGGACACCTGGGCCTGCCCCTCGGCGCGGACGGCCTCGATCTCGCCGTGCGCCTTGCGCAGGGCGGCCTCGCCGCGCTTGACGTCGCTGAGGGCGGCGCGCAGCTTGCGGTGCAGCGACTCGGCTTCCTTCTTGGCCGAATCCAGCTCCGTGCGCAGCCGCTCCGTCTCGGCCCTGGTGTGGTCACGGGCCCGGGCGAGTTCGGTGCGCAGCCGCTCCAGCTCGGCCCGGTTCTCCTCGTCCGCCCGCTCGGCGTCGGCCCGCTGGGCCTCCTCGCCGGCGGCGGTCACGAGCTTCACCCAGCCGAGCGGCCGCAGTACGTAGGCCGCGGCCGCCACGTCGAGCGGGTCCGCGGCCGGGGGCGGGGAGCCTGAGTCGAGGGCGCCGGTCAGTTCCGGCTGGGCCTCTCTGAGCTTCTCCCCGATGCGCTGCCGGAACAGCGGGTCGGTCTCCAGCGCCGCGGCCATGGCGTTGCCGGCGAACTTGGCCCGGCGGTTCGGGGCGAACCGGGCGTACTGCCTGAGCTGCGCGGGCAGCTCGCCGACCGTCAGTGAGCCGAAGCCGTCGGAAACGATCTGGACGACCCTGCGGCGCACGCCGTCGGGCAGCGGACGGTCGAGCACCTCAGCGGCGCCGTCGCCCGGCCCCCCGCCTGTGGTCTCCACCATCCGTCACACCCCAATGCCTGTGCGGGGCCAGCTCCCCTCAGGAGCCGGCACCCGGCCTGTCCACGAGTTCCACCTGGTCCACCGCGTTGCACCAGCGGCAGCGCACCGACTCGATGGTCTCACTGAGCACCTCGCGCTCCTCGACCTTGGGCTCTCCGGCCAGGTCGAGGTGGACGTACTCGACGACCTTCGACGAGCGGGTCACGTCGAACCTCGTGAGGTTGCCGCAGAGGGTGCAGCGCCACCGCGTCGAGGCGGTCGGCAGGGGAACCGTCATCGTGGCCTGTTCTCTTTCCTTCTAGTGTCCGTGACGCCACCGGCATCCCCGGTGCGTGTGGCTCGTAACCCTACGGCCTGGCGGGTCCTCGCCGCCCACGCGTCCACGGCGGCGAGGCGGTCTGCGTGGTTGCGTCCGGTTACGTCATGCTCTGTATCCATGATCAGCAAGTGGAGTGCGTCGATCGTCCGGGCCGGCAGATCGGTCCGGGGGTCGTCGGCGCCGGTGACGTACGCACTGATCGCCCTGTGCTGCGCGGTCTTCCTGATCGGCCCCGCCTCGGGGCTCGGTCCGGCGTACGGCACGGGCGACGAGCTGCTCGCCGCGCAGCGGGCCTATTTCCGGCGCTGGGGCGTGATCCCCGCAGAACTGTTCGAGGGGTCCGCCGGATCGGCCCTCACCCCCGCGACAGCGCTCTTCGTCCACGGCAGCTGGGTGCACCTGCTCGGCAACATGCTCTTCCTCTACGTCTTCGGGGCGATGACCGAGGAGCGGATGGGCCGGGTGCAGTTCACCCTGTTCTACGTCGGCTGCGGCTATCTGGCCCTGCTGGGCTACGCCGCCGCCAACGCGGACTCCGAGCAGTCCCTGGTCGGTGCCTCGGGGGCGATCTCGGCGGTCCTCGGCGCGTTCCTCTACCTGTTCCCCCGGGCCCGGGTGACCAGTCTCCTGCCGTTCCTCTTCTTCCTGCCGGTGCGCTTCCCGGCCTGGGTCGTGCTGCCGTTCTGGGCGGCGCTGCAGTGGCTGGCGGCGGGGCGGGCCTCGGACGGGCCGGGCGTGGCCTACCTCGCCCACCTGGTGGGCTTCGGCCTGGGCTTCGGCTACGCCTCGGTCCGCTACGGCCGTCCCACCGGCCCTACTAGAGTGAAGGCCGCCCCTGCTCCGGCCCCCGAGGGAGAGAACCAGCCGTGATCACCGCGATCGTCCTCATCAAGACCAGCGTGGACCGGATCCCCGAGATCGCGGAGTCGATCGCCGCGCTGGACAACGTCAGCGAGGTCTTCTCCGTCACCGGCACGTACGACCTGATCGCGATGGTCCGGGTGAAGGACCACGAGGACCTGGCGGAGGTCATCCCGGGCCGGATCAGCAAGATCCCCGGGGTGGAGGGGACCGACACGCACGTGGCGTTCCGTACGTACTCGCAGCACGACCTGGAGGCGGCGTTCTCGATCGGGCTGGACAACTAGCCCGCAGAAGGGCGCGACGCCCGAGCAGGTCGAACAGCTGTCGGCCGGACTGGAGAACTGCGCCTTCGTCCTCACCCGCGACGCCGCCGTCCCGGACACCGACCTGCGGTACGGCCCCGGCACCGGGGCCTCCGGCGGGCTGGGCGCCGGCCTCGCCGCCCTCGGCGCCCGTCTCCTCCCCCGCTTCGACGTGCTGCTGGACCACCTCGACCTGGACGCCCGGCTGGCCGGCGCCGATCTGGTGATCACCGCCGAGGGCGCCCCGGACCACCAGACGCCGCGCGGCAAGGTCCCCGCCGAGGTGGCCCGCCGGGCCAAGCTCCACGGCCGCCTGGTCCTGGCCCTGGCGGGCACGCTCGGCGAGGGCGCGCACGAGGTGCCGGGCGTGGACGCCTGCCACAGCATCCTGCCCGCCCCCATGGAGCTGGCCGAGGCACTGCTGCGCGCGAGCGAACTGCTCACCGACGCCACCGAGCGCGCCTTGCGGATGGTCGTCCTCGGCGCCCGGCTACCTTTGGTCCCCCAAGCGGTTCACGCGGAGGTGTCCGGCACGCAACGCCCGTCCTCCGTGCGGTAGTTCCACCGCGCCCCGTCCGTCACGAGTTCCCGCACGGCCCGCACGAACCGCTCCACGTGCTCGTCCGGCGTGCCCGCACCGAAGCTCACCCGGATGGCGTTGAGGGACTTCTCGCCGGGCGCGGCCTCGGGCGACCCGCACTCGCCCTGCGTCTGCGGGTCGCTGCCGAGCAGCGTGCGCACCAGCGGGTGGGCACAGAACAGCCCGTCCCGGACGCCGATGCCGTACTCGGCGGAGAGCGCGGCGGCGAAGTGCGAGCTGTTCCAGCCCTCGACGACGAAGGAGAGCACACCGACGCGCGGGGCGTCGTCCCCGAACAGGGACAGGAACCGCACCTGGGGGACGTCGGCGAGCCCCTCGCGCACCTTGGCGAGCAGGTACTGCTCGCGGGCGACGAGCGTGTCGAAGCCGGCCTCCGTCAGCGTCTTGCAGGCGGAGGCGACGGCGTAGGCACCGATGACGTTGGGCGAACCGGCCTCGTGACGGGCGGCGCTGTCGTGCCACTCCACGTCCACTCCCCCGTCGGCGCGCCGGGTGACCTTGCGGCTGGCGCCGCCGCCCGCGAGGTACGGCTCGGCCTCGCGCAGCCAGTCGGCCCGTCCGGCCAGCACACCGGAGCCGAAGGGCGCGTACAGCTTGTGCCCGGAGAAGGCGACCCAGTCGACGTCGAGGTCGGCGACGGACACGGGGTGGTGCGGGGCCAGCTGGGCGGCGTCGAGCACGATCCGGGCGCCGTGCGCGTGCGCGGCAGCCGCGAGTTCCCCAACGGGCCACAGCTCGCCGGTGACGTTGGAGGCGCCGGTGACGCAGACGAGGGCCGGGCCGCGGGGGTCCCTCTCGGCGAGGGCGCGCTCCAGGGTCTCGACGGCCTGGCGGGGGCTGCGCGGGGCGTCGAGGTACGTGACGCGGGCGTCGCGCCAGGGCAGCAGGGAGGCGTGGTGCTCGGTCTCAAAGACGAAGACCTGGCAGCCGGCCGGCAGGGCGGCGGCCAGGAGGTTGAGGGAGTCGGTGGTGGACCGGGTGAAGACCACCTGGTCACCGTCCCGGCAGTCGAGGAACTCCGCGACCGTCCGGCGGGCGTTCTCGAACAGGTCGGTCGACAGCTGGGACAGGTACCCGGCACCGCGGTGGACGCTGCCGTAGTACGGCGCGTAGGCGGCGACGTCGTCCCAGACCCGCTGGAGCGCCGGGGCGCTGGCGGCGTAGTCGAGCGCGGCGTAGGTGACCTCGCCACCGGTGACGAGCGGAACGGTGACGTCCCCACCCAGAACGGGCAGCGGGGCACAAACGGACGGGGCGGCGGCAACGGTGGGGACGGACATGGCGGAACTCCCGTGAAGTCAGGTGGAATCCGCCCGCGAGCACGTGGCTACAAGCGGGGGTGAAGGAAAGAAGGGGTGCGGAGGCGGGGCTCTGCGGCCCTATCGCATTCGCTGGTTCACGAGAGACTCCTCGTCACGCGCTTGCCACAGACCTCGCTGCCTGCGGCCTGGTCTTCACCCGGGGCACCCCGCCACGGACGGAGGGTTGCCGGACAGTCGGCCGGGGCCTCATGACTGTCACTCATGACCTGATCAGGAACGTACGCGAAAAGATCGGTGTCCCGCAACCCGAGTCCGGATCGCGGGACACCCGCACTACGCGTTGCTCGCCGCCACCCACCGCTCCAGGGTCCGCTTGGCGGCCCCGGAGTCGATCGATACGGCCGCCTTCGCCATGCCGGCGCGGATCTGCTCGGCGAGTGTCCCCGGGCCGGGTTCGAGGGCCACCAGGGCCGCCGCCGAGTTCAGCAGGACCGCGTCGCGCACCGGGCCCGTCTCACCGTCCAGCAGACGGCGGGCGACCTCCGCGTTGTAGGAGGCGTCCGCGCCGCGCAGGGCCTCCACGGGGACGAGTTCGAGGCCCACGTCGCGCGGGTCGAAGGCCTCCTCGGTCACCTTGCCGTCGCGGACGATCCACACTCTGGACGTGGCGGTGGTGGTCAGTTCGTCGAGGCCGTCGTCCCCCCGGAAGACCAGGGACGAGTGACCGCGCTCGGCGAAGACGCCCGCGACGATCGGTGCCATGCGCGGATCCGCGACACCGACGGCCTGGGCGCGTACCTTCGCCGGGTTGGTCAGCGGACCGAGGACGTTGAAGATCGTCCGGACGCCCAACTGGCCGCGCGCCGCGCCCGCGTGGCGCATCGCCGGGTGGAACTTCGCCGCGAAGCAGAAGGTGATCCCGGCGTCCTCGGCGACCTGGGCCACCCGGTGCGTGGGCAGCTCCAGATTGACGCCGAGCTTCTCCAGCACGTCCGACGCGCCGGACGCCGACGACGCCGCGCGGTTGCCGTGCTTGACGACCTTCGCGCCCGCGCCGGCGATGACGATCGCCGACATCGTGGAGATGTTGACGGTCTTGGCCCCGTCGCCGCCCGTGCCGACGATGTCGACGGCCGGGCCCGGCACCTCGATCACGTTCGCGTGCTCGTACATCGCCCGGACGAACCCGGCGATCTCCTCGACGGTCTCGCCCTTGGCCCGCAGCGCCACCACGAGCCCGGCGATCTGGGCGTCCGTCGCCTCGCCGCGCATGATCAGGTCCATCGCCCACGCGGTGTCGTCGGCGGTCAGGTCCCGGCGGTCCAGCAGACCGTTCAACAGCAGGGGCCAGGAGCGGCCCGCCGCGGTGTCGCCTCCAGCGGGGGTCACAGCGCTCATAAGCCGCTCCAGGGTCAGGCGTCCCGCACTACGGGACGAGAGTCTCAACGAGGTCCACCCTATCCAGGCACGGGGCATCGCGAAGGGCCCCGTCCGAACACCGGACGGGGCCCTTGAGTGGCGTGGCGAAGCAGTGATCAGTGGTGGCCGTGGCCGCTCGTGATCTCCCGGTACTCCTCGGCGGTCGGCTTCGGGATCTGGGCTCCCTCGCCGTAGTAGGACTCGCTGAGCTTGGCGCGCAGCTTCTCGGAGCCCTTCACCTTGCGCTCGACACCGTTCTCGTCGACCGTCGGGCCGATCTCGACCGGCTGGTACTGCTCGTGCGCCGTGAGCGTGTACATCTGCTCCTGGCTGAGCGGCTCGTGCACCTCGATGAACTCACCGTGCGGCAGGCGCTTGATGATGCCCGACTCGCGGCCGTGCAGCACCTTCTCCTTGTCGCGGCGCTGGAGGCCCAGGCAGATGCGCTTGGTGACGATGAACGCGACGACCGGCCCGGCAAAGAACCCGATCCGGACGAACCAGGTGACCGCGTTGATCGACAGGTGGAAGTGCGTGGCGACGATGTCGTTGCCACCGCCGATCAGCATGATCATGTAGCCGGTGACCCACGCGACACCGAAGGCGGTGCGCGTCGGGGCGTTGCGCGGCCGGTCCAGGATGTGGTGCTCGCGCTTGTCCCCCGTGACCCACGACTCGATGAACGGGTAGAGGGCGATGATCCCGAGGAACAGACCGAAGAGGACCAGCGGGATGAACACGCCCAGGACGAGCGTGTGACCCCAGAGGTTGATCTCCCAGCCCGGCATCGCACGGACCAGACCCTCGGCGAAGCCCATGTACCAGTCGGGCTGTGCGCCCGTCGACACCTGGTCGGGCCGGTAGGGGCCCAGGACCCAGATGGGGTTGACGGTCGCGATGCCGGCGAGGGCCGCGATGACACCGAAGACCAGGAAGAAGAAGCCTCCGGCCTTGGCCATGTAGACCGGCAGCAGCGGCATGCCGACGACGTTCTTGTTGGTCCGGCCGGGACCCGCGAACTGCGTGTGCTTGTGGTAGAAGACCAGGATCAGGTGGCCGACCACGAGCCCGAGCATGATGCCCGGCAGCAGCAGGATGTGGATCGAGTAGAACCGGGCGACGAAGTCGGTGCCCGGGAACTCCCCGCCGAACAGGAACATCGAGATGTACGTGCCGACGATCGGCACGGACAGGATCGCGCCCTGCGTGAAGCGGACACCGGTGCCGGAGAGCAGGTCGTCCGGGAGCGAGTAGCCGGTGAACCCGGTGAACATGCCCAGGACGAACAGCAGGAAGCCGAACAGCCAGTTGATCTCGCGCGGCTTGCGGAAGGCGCCGGTGAAGAAGACGCGCATCATGTGCACGAACATGCCGGCGAGGAAGATGATCGCCGCCCAGTGGTGGATCTGCCGGATGAGCAGACCGCCGCGGACGTCGAAGCTGATGTCCAGCGTGGAGGCGAACGCCTCCGACATCAGCTGCCCCTGGAGCGGGACGTAGCTGCCGTGGTACTCCACCTCGTTCATCGACGGGTGGAAGAACAGCGTCAGGTACACACCCGTCAGGATGATGATGATGAAGCTGTAGAGGCAGATCTCACCCAGCATGAAGGACCAGTGGTCCGGGAAGATCTTGCGCATGTTGGCCTTGGCCAGGGAGTAGATCCCCAGGCGGCCGTCGGCCCAGTCGGCGACCCGCTCTCCGGCGGGCGCCTTGCGGCGTGTCTGTGCAGTGCTCATCCGCGCTCCCAGAAAGCAGGGCCGACGGGCTCTTCGAAGTCGCCGAGCGCCTCGAGGTAGCCCTCGTCGTTCACGCCGATGCGGAGCTGCGGCAGAGCGTGACCAGCGGGACCGAAGATCACTCGGGCACCGTCGGAGAGGTCGAAGGTGGACTGGTGGCAGGGGCAGAGCACGTGGTGCGTCTGCTGCTCGTACAGGGAGATCGGGCAACCGACGTGGGTGCAGATCTTCGAGTACGCGACGATGCCCTCGTGCGACCACTCGAGCTCGCGCTTGTCCTTGATGTTCTCCGGCTGGATCCGGACGATCATCAGGGCGGCCTTGGCGATCTCGTTCTGGAACTCGTGGTCGTGCTCCTCCAGGCCCTCGGGCTTGGCGAAGGTCAGCGAGCCGACCGCGACGTCCGACGGACGCAGCGGCTCGTTCGTGTTCATGTTGACGAGCAGCTTGCCCTTGGACCAGAGCGTGTGACGCAGCTTGTCCTCGGGCAGCGGGCCGAGGTCGCGCAGCAGCACGACACCGGAGAGCGGCACCAGCGTGAGCGCGCCGAACATGGTGTTGCGGATCAGCTTGCGGCGGCCGAGCGCGGACTCCTTGGCGCCCTGCTTGAAGTCCGCGAAGACCTTCTCGCGAACCTCGGGCTCCGCCTCGATCGGATGCCGCTCGTCGGCGATCTCCACGTCCGACATCAGGGTGCGGGCCCAGTGGACCGCGCCCGCGCCGATGCAGAACAGCGCGATGCCGAGCGTCATGCCCAGCGCGAAGTTCAGCGCGCTGATGTGGCCCAGCGGGAAGATGTAGACCGACTTGTCGACCGGGATCGCCACGAACGCGGCGATGAAGGCGATGGTGGCCAGCATCGACACCGTGAACATCAGGGCGACCGAGCGCTCGGACCGCTTGGCGGCCCGCTCGTCGACGTCCTGGATCCGGTGCTCGTGGGGAGGCAGGCCCGGGTCGGCGAACGGGTGCTCGTCCGCGGGGCTCAGCGCCCCGTGCCCGTGCTCGTCATGCCCTGCGGTCTGCTCGGACTGCTCAGCAGGCAGGTTCTCTTCTGGAATGTCTTGGCTACTCATGACTTCTTGGCCTTTGCGGTCCGGGCGGCGACCCACACGGCGACGGCGATCAGCCCGCCGAGACCGAAGATCCAGCCGAACAGGCCCTCGCTGACCGGCCCGAGGCCGCCGAGCTCGAGACCGCCGGGGCTCTCGGACTTGCTGCTGTTGACCGCGTCCAGGTACGCGATGATGTCCTTCTTGTTCTTCTCCGAGAGCGTGGTCTCGGGGAAGGACGGCATGTTCTGCGGGCCGGTCTCCATGGCCTCGTAGATGTGCTTCGGGGCGACACCCTCGAGGTCCGGTGCGTACTTGCCGTGCGTCAGCGCACCGCCCTTGCCGGTGAAGTTGTGGCACTGCGCGCAGTTGGTGCGGAACAGCTCACCGCCCTTGGCGATGTCGGCACCCTGGGGGCCGTACTGCTCCTCGGTCGGGATGGCAGGACCGGCGCCCAAGGAGGCGATGTAGGCCGCGAGCTGGTCGATCTCGGCCTGGCTGTAGATGTTCTTCTTCTTCGGGACCTGCGGGCCCTGGGAGGTGGCGGCCGGCATACGGCCGGTGGCCACCTGGAAGTCGACGGCGGCGGCGCCGACACCCACCAGGCTCGGCCCGTCGGAGGTGCCCTGACCGCCGGTGCCGTGGCAACTGGCGCAGCCGACCGAGTAGAGCTTCTTGCCCTCCTCGATGGTGAGGGACTGGGCGGTTTCGTCGGCCTCAGCCTTGCTCGTGGGTGCGAACACGGCGTACAGCCCCCCGCTGAAGAGCAGCGCGAGGAGTAGGACGACGACCGCCGCCAACGGGTGGCGTCGTCGTGCGGAGAGCTTTTTCACGGATTACCCCGGTGTCAGGATCTTCTGCGTCGGTGCTTCTGGGATGCGTGCCTCGTCGGGCGCGCGCTGCGGTCCCGCTACTTGATCATGTAGATCGTGGCGAAGAGGCCGATCCAGACGACATCGACGAAGTGCCAGTAATAGGACACGACGATCGCGGCGGTCGCCTGCTCGTGGGTGAACCTCCGGGCCGCGTAGGTCCGGCCCAGGACCAGCAGGAAGGCGATGAGACCGCCCGTCACATGCAGGCCGTGGAAGCCGGTGGTCAGGTAGAAGACCGAGCCGTACGGATCGGAGGACAGGGACAGGCCCGCGTCCTTGACCAGCTCGGTGTACTCGAAGACCTGACCGCCGATGAAGATCGCACCCATCACGAAGGTGACGATGAACCACATCCGCAGCTTCTTCACGTCACCGCGCTCGGCGGCGAAGACGCCGAGCTGGCAGGTGAGCGAGGAGAGCACCAGGATCGTGGTGTTCGTCGCCGAGAACGGGAAGTTGAGATGGGCAGCCATCTCCTTCCAGTGATCGGGACCCGTCACCGATCGCAGGGTGAAGTACATCGCGAAGAGGGCCGCGAAGAACATCAGCTCGGAACTCAGCCAGATGATGGTTCCGACGCTGGTGAGGTTCGGCCTGTTGACCGACGGGTGCGCGTGCCCGGTTTCTACTGTCGTTGCTGTCGCCACGACCGACATTATGTCGGTCGCTTATCCCGCCCTCACTCCGGGGGGTGCCGTTCGGAGTGTCTGAGCCGGTCGTACCGGTGTTGACGTGGTGTTCAAGGGAGTAGCATCCGGCCCAACGGGCCTGTCCTTACGACGCTGACGTCACGGAGGAACAATGCAGCCGACCGCCACGGTGCTGGTCTACAGCGACGACTCCAACACCCGCGAGCAGGTGCGGCTCGCCACGGGACGGCGGCCGGCGCCGGACGTTCCCTTGGTGGAGTTCGTGGAGTGCGCGACTCCGGCTGCGGTGCTCAAGGAGCTGGACCGGGGTGGGATCGACGTCTGTGTGCTGGACGGTGAGGCCGTGCCGATGGGGGGCATGGGGCTGTGCCGGCAGATCAAGGACGAGGTGTTCGACTGCCCGCCGGTGTTGCTGCTCATCGGGCGGCCGCAGGATGCGTGGCTGGCGACGTGGAGCCGGGCCGAGAGTGCGGTGACCCTGCCGGTGGATCCGGTGGAGTTCGCCTCTGCGCTGGCTTCCCTGTTGCGGTCGAGGGCTGCTTTGAACGCCTAGGAACTCGGGACTGCCGGTTGTGTGGCGACCTGCGGGTCCGTGGGGGTTGTTCGCGCCCACGCGGCGGAGCCGCATATCGACACAGCCCCGCGCCCCTGAGGGCGTTCAGGCGCTCTGCGGCCTCAGGCGGGCCCTGTCCGCCAGTGTCGGGTCCTCCGGGGAGCCGGCTGTCAGGGCGCTGCCTGCGCGCCACTGTTTCCACTCGAGGTTCCAGTCGCCGAAGCCGTTGCCGAAGGGGGCCATCGTCTCGCCGGCGGAGTTTATGACCTTGACGATGTCGCCCTCGCGGACGTTCTCGTAGAACCAGGCGGCGTTCTCGTTGCTCATGCCGGTGCAGCCGTGGCTGACGTTGGCGTAGCCCTGGGAACCGACGGACCAGGGGGCGGCGTGGACGTACTCGCCGCTGTTGGTGACCCGCACGGAGTGGTGGACGACCAGGTCGTAGAAGTCCGAGGCGCCGATGCTGGCGCTGGTCATGCGGACGGTGCCCTCCTTGGCCAGGACGACCTTGACGCCGTTGCGGGTGTCGTAGCCCGGCATGCCCGTGGTGACCGGGATCTGCCGGACGATCTCGTCGTTCTTGTAGACGGTCATCTTGTGGGCCGCGGCGTCCGTGACGGCGATGACCTTGTCGGCGGTGTGGATCGTCAGCGGCTTGGCCTTGCCGCCCCGCATACGGTCGCCGATCTTGATGCCCTCCAGGTTGCTGCGGACCTGGATGGTGGCCTGCGCCGGCCAGTAGTCCTTCGGGCGGTAGTGGAGCTTCTTGTCGTCCACCCAGTGCCAGGCGCCGTCCGCGGCGGGCATGGAGGAGACTCTCAGGGCCCGTTCGACGACGGCCCGCTGGGACCTGTCCTTGACGGGCCGGCTCAGTTCGGCCGTGATGGGCTGGCCGACGCCGTAGGTGCCCGCCTTGGGGCCGAAGGTGACGTTCAGGCGCTTGGTGGCGGTGGGCTTGCCGGTGTCGAAGGTGAGGACCTTGCGGCCGGGGGCCCCGTCCTCGTTCTCGGTGCTCACGCGGACCGTGTAGCTGGCGTTGGCGGCGAGCGGTGAGGTGCTGTGCCAGCGGCCGCCGTCGGCGGAGAGTTCGCCGGCCACGTAGCGTCCGGAGGCGTCGTGGGCCGTGACGTCCGTGATGCGCCCGTCGGAGTCCTCGGCGACCACTTCCAGGGGCTTGTCCGGGTCGGCCTTCTTGCGGCCCTCTGAGGGGGCGTTGAAGGATATCTGGTCCGCCGCGTCGTAGGGGCGGTGGGAGAGCGGGTTGCCGTCCGAGCCGCAGGCGGTGACGCCCGCGCAGAGGGCTATCACCAGCAGCGTGCAGCTGACGACGGTGCGGTGGCGGGAGATCGCTGTCTGGCTCATGACCTCACGCTAGGAAGCCATGTCAACTGCGGCACGCCGGGTGACTCGTTCGAGTGACACGGATTACGGCAAAAGCAGGGGCCCGGACGCTCCTTGCGGAGTGTCCGGGCCCTGGAGCGCTCGGCTCGTGTCACTGGGTGCGGTTCTCACCGCGGTAGTACTCGAAGACCCAGCCCCAGATGCCGACCAGGATGATCGGCAGCGAGAAGTACATCAGCCACCAGCCGATCGCGATCGACAGGAAGGCGAGGGCGCCACCGATGGCCAGGGAGAGCGGCTGCCAGCTGTGCGGGCTGAAGAACCCGACCTCGCCGGCGTCGTCCGCGACGTCCGCCTCCTTGTTGTCCTGCGCACCGACGTCGACCCGCTTGGCCGTGAAGCCGAGGTAGAAGCCGATCATGATGCACAGGCCGAAGGCCAGGAAGAGGGCCGTGGTACCGGCCGGCTCCTTCGACCACACGCCATAGACCACAGCCATGGCGAGGACGAAGACGCTCAGCCACATGAACATCTTGCCCTGGATCTTCACTTGCCGGCCTCCTTGCCACCAGCGATGGCCTTCTCGCCGTGACCGACGTTCTCGAGCTGGTCGAGGGCGGCGATCTCCGGGTGGTGCAGGTCGAACGCCGGGGATTCACTGCGGATCCGCGGCATGGTGATGAAGTTGTGCCGCGGCGGCGGGCACGAGGTCGCCCACTCCAGGGAGCGGCCGTAGCCCCACGGGTCGTCGACGCCGACCGGCTTGCCGTACTTGGCCGTCTTCCAGACGTTGTAGAAGAACGGCAGGATCGACATGCCGAGCAGGAACGAGCTGATCGTCGAGATCGTGTTCAGCGCGGTGAAGCCGTCGGCCGCGAGGTAGTCCGCGTACCGGCGGGGCATGCCCTCGGCACCCAGCCAGTGCTGGACCAGGAACGTGCCGTGGAAGCCGATGAACAGCGTCCAGAAGGTGATCTTGCCGAGGCGCTCGTCCAGCATCTTGCCGGTCCACTTCGGCCACCAGAAGTGGAAGCCGGAGAACATCGCGAACACGACGGTGCCGAAGACGACGTAGTGGAAGTGCGCCACCACGAAGTACGAGTCGGAGACGTGGAAGTCCATCGGCGGCGAGGCCAGGATGACACCGGTCAGACCACCGAAGGTGAAGGTGATCAGGAAGCCGGTCGCCCAGAGCATCGGCGTCTCGAAGGACAGCGAGCCCTTCCACATGGTGCCGATCCAGTTGAAGAACTTCACACCGGTCGGGACCGCGATCAGGAAGGTCATGAAGGAGAAGAACGGCAGCAGCACACCGCCAGTGACGTACATGTGGTGCGCCCACACCGTCACGGACAGACCCGCGATCGCGATCGTCGCGCCGATCAGACCCGTGTAACCGAACATCGGCTTGCGGGAGAAGACCGGGATGACCTCGGAGATGATGCCGAAGAACGGTAGCGCGATGATGTACACCTCTGGATGGCCGAAGAACCAGAAGAGGTGCTGCCACAGCAACGCGCCGCCGTTGGCGGAGTCGAAGACGTGCGCGCCGAACTTGCGGTCCGCCTCCAGGGCGAACAGGGCCGCGGCCAGGACCGGGAAGGCCAGCAGGACCAGCACACCGGTCAGCAGCACGTTCCAGGTGAAGATCGGCATGCGGAACATCGTCATGCCCGG
>NZ_JBWKKY010000005.1:0-496900 GCF_056430805.1 Streptomyces sp. NPDC045955 | reverse complement strand
GGGGAGGGGGGGAAGGACCTTTTTGGGGGGGGGGGGGGACTTTGGCGTCCTTTTGTGGGTTTCTTCCTTGGAGGTCCCTCTCTCCCCCTGGGGAAAACCTTTGGGGGGGGGGCCCCCCCCCCCCCCCCCGGCCCAGCCCGGCGCCGGCCCCTACGGGCCGCTGGGCTCCCCGGACGCCAACGGCATCAGACTCCCCAGCGGTTTCACCAGCAGGGTGATCGCCCGGTCGGGCCAGCGGGTCGGGACGACGTCGTACACCTGGCACAACGCCCCGGACGGCGGCGCCTGTTACGCCGACGGCACGGGCTGGATCTATGTCTCGAACTCGGAGATCAGCCCGGGCGGCGGAGCGAGCGCGGTGAAGTTCTCGTCGACGGGCGCGATCACCGGCGCGTACCGGATCCTGTCCAGCACCCGCCAGAACTGCGCCGGCGGCAAGACCCCGTGGAACACCTGGCTGTCCTGCGAGGAGGTCGACCGCGGCTACGTCTTCGAGACCGACCCCTGGGGCGCCAGGGCCTCCGTCCGCCGTGACGCGATGGGCCGCTTCAAGCACGAGGCGGCCGCGGCCGATCCGGTCCGCCAGGTCGTCTACATGACGGAAGACGTGACGGACGGCTGCTTCTACCGCTTCCGGCCGACGACGTGGGGCGACCTCTCCTCCGGCACGCTGGAGGTCATGGTGGCGGGCAGCGGCACGAGCGGCCCCGCCACCTGGGCCCGGGTTCCCGACCCCTCCGGCGCGACCGCCACCCGCGGCCAGGTCTCCGGCGCCAAGCGCTTCAACGGCGGCGAGGGCTGCTACTACGCGAACGACACCTGCTGGTTCACCACGAAGGGCGACAACCGCGTCTGGCAGTACGACGCCGCCGCCCAGACCATCGAACTCGCCTACGACGACTCCCTGGTCACCGGCGGCACGGCCCCTCTCACGGGCGTCGACAACGTCACGGGCACCACCTCCGGCGACCTCTTCGTCGCCGAGGACGGCGGCAACATGGAGATCTGCGTCATCACCCCCACCGACGTGGTCGCCCCGTTCCTGCGCATCGACGGCCAGTCCGGCTCGGAGATCACGGGCCCGGCCTTCTCCCCGGACGGCACGCGCCTGTACTTCTCCAGTCAACGCGGCACCAGCGGCACCTCCTCGGGCGGCATCACCTACGAGGTGAGGGGCCCGTTCCGCGCGTAGCCGCACGACCTGTCTTCACTTGACCATCACAAGATGGTCACCTCTCCCTCATCCGGGGTCACCCTGGCCTACGGTCATCCCCTCACGCACCACCACTGGGGGGATGACCATGACCAATCCGTACACCGGCCCGCACGCCAACCCGTATCCCGCGCCACAGCCCGCCCGTACGGCGCCCCGCTGGGCCCGCAAGCGCTACCTCCTGCCCGCCCTCGGCCTGGCCTGGTTCATCGGTGTCGGTATCGGCGCCTCCGGCGATACGACGGCCGACGCGAAACCCGCGGCCGCCAAGCCGCAGCCGACCGTCACGGTCACCGCGACCACCACCGCCACCGCGACACCGCTCGCGAAGAAGCCGGAACCCGCTCCCACGGTCACCGCCACCAAGACCGTCAGAGCCACCACCACGGTCACCGCACGGCCGGCCGCGGGCGGCGGCTCCGACGACAGCGGCTCGGGCGGCTCGGGTGGCTCGGGTGGCTCCGAAGACGTCTACTACGCCAACTGCAGCGCGGTCCGTGCCGCCGGTGCCGCCCCCATCCACCGCGGTGAACCCGGCTACGCCTCCCACCTGGACCGTGACGACGACGGGATCGCCTGCGACACGTGACACGTGTACGCCGGTGACCATCGGCGCGTTGGGCCGTTCCACCGTTTGGGCAGCTCGTCCCGGGCTGCCCGGACGACGGAAGGAACACCACCGTGGACACGACCGTGCCCGCCACCGACGTACCGCGCGTGCTGCCGCGTGACGAGTGGGTCAGGACGCTGCCGCAGACCATCGTCGCCGCGTGCGTCCTGCTCCTCGACGCCGAGGACCGGATGCTGCTGCTGCGCTACGCCGAGGGCCAGCCCGGTGCCGGCCTCTGGGGGCTGCCGGGCGGCATGCTCGACCACGGGGAGGACCCCCTCGGTGCCGCGTGCCGGGAACTGCACGAGGAGACCGGCATCGTCCTGGACCGGGAGCCCCGGTTCGTCGGCTACGACCACCGGGCCGATGTGAAGGGCACGGGCCCGGTGCTCGACTTCTACTTCCACGGCGGCCGTCTCGCCCCCGCACAGCCCGTCAGGCGCAGCGACGAGCACGACCAGGACGGCCTGTTCGCCCTCGCCGACCTGGAATCCACTCCGCTGGCGGTCCCGCTGCCGGCTCTCACCGCCCTGCACGAGGCCGCCCTGACCGGCACCGTCGTAGCCTTGCGGGAAGGCCTGCCCCGGTGACCGGGGCGGCGATCGTCCTGGCGTCCCTCGCGCTGTCCCTGGCCCTGCCCGGACGGATCACGGGAGAGGGGGGGCGCACCTCCGCACAAGGTGCGCCCCCGCTCTCCTCCGCGCTCCGGAGCCGCCGCGATCGGTGAGGGTCGGGGACCGCCGACGGCTCCGGGTTCTGAGCAACCCCGCAGGGGCCACGGTGAAGTGGCCCCTGCGCGGGCCACGGTCTACCGGTGGTCGCTGCCCTGCGACTGGACCGCCGCCCGGCCCGCCTCCAGCCGGGCCACCGGGATGCGGAACGGGGAGCAGGAGACGTAGTCGAGTCCCACCTCGTGGAAGAAGTGGACCGACTCCGGGTCGCCGCCGTGCTCGCCGCAGACGCCGAGCTTGAGGTCGGGGCGGGTCTCGCGGCCGGCCTGGGCGGCGAGCTTCACCAGGGAGCCGACGCCGTCCTTGTCGATCGTCTCGAACGGGGAGACGCCGAAGATGCCCTTCTCCAGGTACGCGGTGAAGAAGCTCGCCTCCACGTCGTCCCGGGAGAAGCCCCACACCGTCTGGGTGAGGTCGTTCGTGCCGAAGGAGAAGAACTCGGCGGCCTCGGCGATCTGACCGGCGGTCAGGGCGGCGCGCGGCAGCTCGATCATCGTGCCGATGGACAGCTTGAGGTGCGTGCCCGAGGCCGCCTCGACCTCGGCGATGACCTTGTCGGCCTCCTCGCGCACGATCTCCAGCTCCTGCACCGTGCCGACGAGCGGGATCATGATCTCGGCGCGCGGGTCGCCCTTGGCGGCCTTGCGCTCGGCGGCGGCCTCGGCGATGGCCCGGACCTGCATGGTGAACAGGCCGGGGATGACCAGGCCGAGGCGCACGCCGCGCAGGCCGAGCATCGGGTTCTGCTCGTGCAGGCGGTGGACCGCCTGGAGGAGGCGGAGTTCGTTCTCGTGCGGCTCCTGGCGGGACTCCGCCAGGGCCACGCGGACCGACAGTTCGGTGATGTCGGGCAGGAACTCGTGCAGCGGCGGGTCCAGGAGGCGGACGGTGACCGGGAGGCCGTCCATCGACTCGAAGAGCTGGACGAAGTCCTGCTTCTGGAGCGGCAGCAGTTCCTTGAGCGACTCCTCGCGCTCGGCCTGGGTGTCGGCCAGGATCAGCCGTTCCACCAGCTCGCGCCGGTCGCCGAGGAACATGTGCTCGGTGCGGCACAGGCCGATGCCCTGGGCGCCGAAGCGGCGGGCCCGCAGTGCGTCCTCGGCGTTGTCCGCGTTGGCCCGCACGCGCAGGCGGCGCTTGCGGTCGGCGAACGCCATGATGCGGTGGACCGCCTCGACGAGCTCGTCGGCGTCCTCGGCACCGGCGTGCATCCGGCCCTCGAAGTACTCCACGACCGGGGACGGCACGACCGGTACCTCACCGAGGTACACCTTGCCCGTCGAGCCGTCGATGGAGACGACGTCGCCCTCCTCGACGACGTGCCCGCCCGGCACGGTCATCCGGCGGCGCTTGGTGTCGACCTCCAGCTCCTCGGCGCCGCAGACACAGGTCTTGCCCATGCCGCGCGCGACGACGGCCGCGTGGGAGGTCTTGCCGCCGCGCGAGGTCAGGATGCCCTCGGCGGCGATCATGCCGTCCAGGTCGTCGGGGTTGGTCTCACGGCGGATCAGGATGACCTTCTCGCCGGAGCGGGACCACTTGACGGCGGTGTAGGAGTCGAAGACCGCCTTGCCGACCGCCGCGCCCGGGGAGGCCGCGATGCCCCGGCCGACGGTCGCGACCTTCGCGCTCTCGTCGAAGCGCGGGAACATCAGCTGCGCGAGCTGGGCGCCGTTGACGCGGGTGAGTGCCTCGGCCTCGTCGATCAGCCCCTGGTCCACCAGCTGGGTCGCGATGCGGAAGGCCGCGCCCGCGGTGCGCTTGCCGACCCGGGTCTGGAGCATCCACAGCACACCGCGCTCGATGGTGAACTCGATGTCGCAGAGGTCCTTGTAGTGGTTCTCCAGCGTCTCCATGATCTGCATCAGCTGGTCGTACGACTTCTTGTCGATCTGCTCCAGCTCCGCGAGCGGCACGGTGTTGCGGATGCCCGCGACCACGTCCTCGCCCTGGGCGTTCTGCAGGTAGTCGCCGTAGACGCCCTGGTGGCCGGAGGCGGGGTCACGGGTGAACGCCACGCCCGTGCCGGAGTCGGGGCCCAGGTTGCCGAAGACCATCGAGCAGACGTTGACGGCCGTGCCGAGGTCGTGCGGGATGCGCTCCTGGCGGCGGTAGAGCTTGGCGCGGTCGGTGTTCCAGGAGTCGAAGACCGCGTGGATGGCGAGGTCCATCTGCCCGCGCGGGTCCTGCGGGAAGTCCCGGCCGGCCTCGGTCTTGACGATCTTCTTGAACTTGGTGACGAGCTTCTTGAGGTCGGCCGCCTCCAGCTCGGTGTCGACCGTGACCTTCTTGGCCGCCTTGGCCGCCTCCAGCGCGTCCTCGAAGAGCTCGCCGTCGACGCCGAGGACGGTCTTGCCGAACATCTGGATGAGGCGGCGGTAGGAGTCCCAGGCGAAGCGGTCGTCGCCGGCCTGTTTGGCCAGGCCCTGCACCGACTTGTCGGAGAGGCCGATGTTGAGGACGGTGTCCATCATGCCGGGCATGGAGAACTTGGCGCCCGAGCGCACCGACACGAGCAGCGGGTCGTCGGCCTGGCCGAGCTTCTTGCCCATGCGGGCCTCGAGCGCGTCGAGGTGCGCACTCACCTCGTCACGCAGTGCCGCCGGCTCCTCGCCGCTTTCGAGGTAGACCTTGCACGCCTCGGTGGTGATCGTGAAGCCGGGCGGCACCGGAAGGCCCAGGTTCGTCATCTCGGCGAGGTTCGCGCCCTTGCCACCGAGGAGGTCCTTGAGGTCCTTGTTGCCCTCGGTGAAGTCGTAAACGAACTTCACGCCCTCAACACTCTTACCGTGCTCAGCTACGTGGGGATCTTTGTTTTCCGACACGGGTCTCGACTCCTCGAGGACGCGGTGGCTGCCCTGACGGCGAGGAACATACCCAGATCAAAGGCTTCTGGGTACGTCCACTCGCGCGTCATACGCCCGTAACCACTCGTCCGCCAGTGGATCGAAAGTCAAGGCTCGGCAAGCGATCACAGCCGTATGTTTTCACTTCCTGAATGCACTGACCTCCATTGAGCCCGTTGGCCGCTCACATGAGCGGCGTTCGCCACGCTTGATTTCGCTCGATGAACGATCAAAGGGTGGCACTGAGTGCCACCCTTTGGAGAAGTGCAGCCGCTCAAGATCCGCTCATCTGAGCGCAACCCTTATCAAGGGTGGCGAGAATCACGCTGCCACAGCCGACGAGATTTCACCATGCGGACGCGTCCCGGGGCCGAAATGTCCCGGTCATACACCGAGTGCGCGCAGCCGCTCCTCCACCCGCTCGGGGGCGTAGAGGTGCTCCACGACCATCGCCCCGGCTCCGACCAGCCCGGACCGCTCGCCGAGCCGTGCCGTCACGACGTCCAGGTGGGCGGTGGAGCGGGGAAGCGCCCGCTGGTAGAGCAGTTCGCGTACGCCGGTGAGGAACGGGGTTCCGGCCAGATCCCCGGCGATCATCAGCACCCCGGGGTTGAGCAGCGTCACCACGGTCGCCAGCACGTCCCCGACCCGGCGCCCGGCCTCCCGGGCGAGGCCGACCGCGTCGGGATGCCCGGAGGCGAGCAGGTCCCGGACGTCCGAGCCGGAGGCCGCCGGCACCCCGGCTTCCGCCAGCCGCCGCGCCACCGCGCCGCCGCTCGCGATGGCGGCCAGACAGCCGTAGGAACCGCACCGGCACAGCGTCTGGGCGCCCTCCGGCACCCGGATGTGCCCGATGTCCCCGGCGCCTCCGTCGACGCCCCGGAACACCGCGCCGCCCACGACGACCCCGGCGCCGATGCCGGTGGAGACCTTGACCAGCACGAAGGCGGAGCAGTCGGGATAGCCGGTGCGCTGTTCGCCGTATGCCATGAGGTTGGCGTCGTTGTCCACCAGTACCGGCACGGCGGCGGCGCCCGTGTGCTCGGTGAGCGCCCGGGCCAGCCGGCTCCTTATGTCGTAGCCGTCCCAGCCGGGCATCATCGGCGGCTGGACGACGCGGCCGGTCTCGGTGTCGACCGGGCCGGGCACGGCGAGCCCGACCCCGCACACCGACTCGACCCCGCGGCCGGTCTTCTCCAGCAGCTCGCCGAACCAGCGGCCGAGTTCGCCCAGCACGGAGTCCGGCCCGTCCTCGACGACGAGGGTGCCGGAGTGCTCGGCCAGGATCTCGCCGCTCAGCGACAGCACGGCCGCCCGCGCGTGCCGGGTGTCGAGGTCAGCGGCCAGGACCACCGCGTGCTCGTCGTCGAACTCCAGGGTGATGGAGGGACGCCCGCCCAACGGGGAGTCCACCGGCCCCCCGGCGCCCTCGCGCAGCCAGCCCGCGCGGAACAGCCGGTCCAGCCGCTGCCCGACGGTGGCCCGCGACAGCCCGGTCGCCTGCTGGAGCGCACCCCGGGTCACGGCGCGGCGACTGCGCACCAGTTCGAGCAGTTCGCCGGCGCTCGCCTGGCCGGCACCTCGTCCCGTTCTGACGGGCCGTCCGGTCATGCACACCCCCTTGTGTTTCTCAACCTTGCCTTACATAGTGGGTTTTGCGTGTTAAATAGACGTAACCCCACGGTAGCCGCAGCCGAACCTGTCGGCCGGACGTCTTTCCGGAGAGCCCCGAGTGGACAGCACCGCCCAACGCGCCCCTCGTCCCACAGGACGAACCGTTGCATACGATCCGTCCATCCCCGCGCCACCCCTGCATGTCAGGGCCGCCGCCGTGCTGGAGGCCGGCTGGACGGGCACGTCCACGGTGCCCTCGCGCGGCCTGTATCCGCACCAGTGGTCCTGGGACTCGGCGTTCATCGCGATCGGCCTGCGGCACGTGTCGCCGTTACGGGCACAGACGGAGCTGGAGACGCTGCTGGCGGCCCAGTGGGCGGACGGGCGGGTCCCGCACATCGTCTTCAACCCCTCCGTCCCGCTCGACGCGTACTTCCCGAGCCCCGACTTCTGGCGCTCCTCGACCGCGGGGCGCGCCGCGGGCGCCCCGCGCACCGTACAGACCTCGGGGATCGTGCAGCCACCGGTCCACGCGCTGGCCGCGTGGCTGGTGCACCTCGCCGACCCCGGCCTGTCCCGGGCGCGCGGCTTCCTCGCCCGGATGTATCCGCGGCTCGCGGCCTGGCACCGGTATCTGCTGCACCGGCGCGACCTGGGCGGAGGCGGACTGGTGTCCGTCGTGCACCCCTGGGAACAGGGTATGGACAACAGCCCCTGCTGGGACCGCCCGCTCTCCCGGGTCACTCCGGCCCCTGCCCGCTCCTTCCGCCGCGCCGACCTCGCCCACGGCTCCCCCGAGGACCGGCCGACGGATCTGGACTACGGGCGGTACGTACGGCTGGCGGTCGACTACCGGGACCGCGGATACGCCGACGGACCGGGAGACTTCGCCGTGGAGGACCCGGCGTTCAACGCCCTGCTCATCACCTCCGAGTATGCCCTGGCCCGGATCGCCCGCGAGCTGGGCGCGGCGGCCTCGGCCCGGCAGGACCGCGCCGAGCGTCTCACCACCGCCCTGGTGGAGCGGCTGTGGGAGCCGTCGGCGGGGATGTTCCTGTGCCGGGACGTGCGCGCCGGGGAGCTGATCCCCGAGCGCGGTGTCTCCGGGCTGCTCCCGCTGCTGCTGCCGAGCCTGCCGCGCGACCTCGCGGCCACCCTGGTGCGCACCCTGTGCGGCCCGCACTTCGGGCTCGGCGGCACGACCCGGCTGGTGCCCAGCTACGACCTGCTCGGCGAGGCCTTCGACCCGCACCGCTACTGGCGCGGCCCGGCCTGGTTCAACACCAGCTGGCTGCTGGAGCGCGGGCTGCGGCTGCACGGCGAGCGCGGCCGGGCCGACGCCCTGCGCAAGGGGATCCTGCACACCGCGGGCGCCTCCGACTTCGCGGAGTACGTGGACCCGTACACCGCGCAGGCCTGCGGCGCCACCGGCTTCGGCTGGACCGCCGCGCTCACGCTCGACCTGCTGCACGACCGGCCCGCAGGGGACAGGAACGGCGTCACGGCGATCAAGGGAGGGGACCGGGGATGACGGACCGGCATCATCTGCTCGTGCACGGCGGGACGTTCGCCGCCGTCGGCGACCGCGGCGACATCAGCGGCTACCGGGGCGGCAGCGCCCCGGACGGAATGTTCGTACGGGACGCGCGGCACCTGAGCCGGTGGCAGCTCACCGTCGACGGGGCCGTGCCCGAGACGCTGACGCCCGTGGCCGAGGGGGACACCGCGCGCTGCGTCCTCGTCCCCCGCGGCGGGCGCAACGAGCCGCCCGCGTACACGCTCTTCCGCGAACAGGCCGTCGGGGACGCCTCGTTCGTCGAGTCGCTTCGGGTCACCAGCAACCGTCCGGCCCCGACGACGGTCCGCCTCGCGGTCACCGCCGACGCCGACTTCACCGACCAGTTCGAACTGCGCGCCGACCACCGCACCTACACGAAGGCGGGCGCCGTCCGCTCCCGCCAGGTCCTCGGGCACGGCGTGGAGTTCAGCTACCGGCGCGGCGAGTGGCGCTCCGTCACGACCGTGACGGCCGAGCCCCAGCCGGACGCCGTGGAGGAGACCGGCACCGGCGCCCGCCGCCTGGTGTGGACCCTGGACCTCGAACCGCACGGCACGGCCGAGCTGGTCCTGCGGGTCATGGCCCGCCCGCACGGCGACAAGCGTGCCCTGCGCGTGCCCCGCTCCCCCGCCGCCCTGAAGGAGCAAATCCTCGCCCAGGAGGGCCGGTTCACGGAGGGCGTGGCCCTGTCGGCCGGCTGGCCGGAGCTGTCCGCGGCCTGCGCCCGGGGCCTCGCCGACCTGGCCGCGCTCCAGGTCCCGGCGAAGGGCCCGGACGGCGAGGAGCTGCGCGTGCCGGCCGCCGGTGCGCCCTGGTTCCTCACCCTGCTCGGCCGGGACGCCCTGCTGACCTCGCTGTTCGCCCTGCCCTACCGGCCCCGGCTGGCCGCCGCCACGCTGCCCGCGCTGGCCGCGACCCAGGCCACGGACACCGGTGTCAGCGAGGTCGCCCAGCCAGGCAAGATCGTGCACGAGGTGCGGCACGGCGAACTGGCGCACTTCGGCCAGGTCCCCTACGCCCGCTACTACGGTTCGGTCGACGCCACACCCTTGTTCCTCGTCCTGCTCGGGGCGTACACCGAGCAGACCGGCGACACGGGCCTGGCCCGCCGTCTGGAGCCGCATGCCCGGGCGGCGGTCGGCTGGATGCTCGACCACGGCGGCCTGACCTCGCGCGGGTATCTCGTCTACCGCGCCGACCAGGGCGGCCTCGCCAACCAGAACTGGAAGGACTCCCCCGGCTCCATCTGCTCCGCCGAGGGCACCCGCCCGTGCGGCCCGGTGACGGCCGCGGGCGCCCAGGGATACGCGTACGACGCGCTGCGCCGCACGGCGTGGCTCGCGCGCACGCTCTGGCAGGACGCGACGTACGCGGACCTGCTGGAGCAGGCGGCCGGTGACCTGCGCGACCGTTTCCAGCGGGACTTCTGGATGCCGGAGCACTCCTTCCCGGCGCTCGCGCTCGACGGCCGGGGCCGGCAGGTCGACGCGCTCGCCTCCGACGCCGGGCATCTGCTGTGGTCGGGCCTGCTGGACAAGGAGTACGGCGAACAGGTCGGCCGGCGCCTGCTGGAGCCGGACTTCTTCTCCGGCTGGGGCGTGCGCACCCTGGCCTCCGGCCAGCCCGCCTACCACCCGCTCTCCTACCACCGCGGCTCGGTCTGGCCGCACGACAACGCGCTGATCGCACTGGGCCTGGCCCGCTACGGGCTGCACGACGAGGCCCGCGCGATCGCCCGCGGCCTGGTCGACGCGGCGAGCGTGACCGGCCACCGGCTGCCGGAGGTCCTCGCGGGCTACGGCCGCGACACCCATCCCGAGCCGGTGCCCTACCCGCATGCGTGCGTCCGCGAATCCCGCTCGGCATCGGCCCCATTGGCACTGCTCACGGCGGTCGGCGGCATCTGACAGGGCCCCCTGTGGGCCGGTTGGCCAGGGAGTGTCCGCAGAGTCCCGTCGTCCGCCCGGAGGGCGCGCCCCGCGGCGTGGCGGCGTCGCGGGCAGGCGGGACTCTGCGGACACCCCTGGCGTTTGCCCGGTGTTTGCCGAGCGCCCGCCCGGTGGGCTGAACACAGCGGCCGGGCGCCCCGTACGGAACTGCGGCGGACCCGTCCCCCCACGCGGGTCCGCCACCTCGCCGCGTTCCGCACGGGAAGGACCTCCGGGTGCCTGTCTTCACACGCTTCAGCCGGTCGCCGCAGCCGGGCATCCCAGGGGCCGAGGCCGAGACGGAGCGTGACGAGAGGGCGGAGGCCCTCGCAGAGGAGGTCGGGATCCGCGGGCCCAGATCCCGCCTCGCCCACCTCCGCACCTGGCGCACCCGACACCCCCGGGCCGCCCGTGCCCTCCGTCTGACCACCACCGCCGTCGCGGCCGTCCTGGTCCTCGGGGCCCTGCTCCTGCCCAACACCCTCCCGGCCGTTGAGCCGGACCGCTTCGCGCGGATCCCGGCGGAGGCGGTCGTCGGGGCCGTCGTGGTGCTGGTGCTGCCGCGCCGGCCCCGGCTGGTGGCGGCGGTGCTGTACGGGCTCGGCCTCACGGCGCTGACCACGGTGAACCTGCTCGACATGGGGTTCAACGAGTACCTGGGCCGGGGCTTCAACGCCGCGCTGGACTGGGACCTGCTGCCGGACGCGCAGGCCTACGTCGAGGACACGCTGGGCGGGGGCGTCGCGACCGCCGCAGCCGTCGGCGCGGTCGTGCTCGTCCTGCTCGTGGCGGCCGTCATGGTCGCGGCGACGATCCGGCTCGCCGACGTGCTGGCCCGCCACCGGCCCCGGGCGACCAAGGGCGCCCTGCTCGCCGGCACCGCCTGGGTCACCTGCTCCGCGCTCGGCCTGACGCTGTTCGGCGGTCCGATCGCCTCCGAGCGCGGGGCCGGGGCCCTGCGGGTACACGCGCAGCGGACGGTGGAGTCACTGCGGGACGAGGCGGCGTTCGTGCGGCAGTCGAAGGCGGACACCTTCGGCAACACCCCGCCCGGCCAGCTGCTGCCCGACCTGCGCGGCAAGGACGTGATCTTCACGTTCATCGAGAGCTACGGCCGCAGCGCCGTCGAGGACCCGGTCATGGCACCCGGCGTCGACCGCACCCTCGACACGAGCACCGAGGCCCTGGCGAAGGCCGGTTTCCACGCCCGCAGCGGCTGGCTGACCTCGGCGACCTACGGCGGCAGCAGCTGGCTCGGTCACTCCACGACCATGTCCGGCCTGTGGATCGACAACCAGCGCCGCTACCGCACGGTCACCGCGGGCGACCACCTCACCCTCACCAAGGCGTTCCAGAAGACCGGCGCCTGGGACACGGTCGGTGTGATGCCGGGCGTGCAGAAGGGCTGGCCCGAGGAGAAGTGGTACGGCCTCGACAAGCTCTACGACGCCTTCGACCTGGGCTACCGGGGCCCGAAGTTCAGCTGGTCGACGATGCCCGACCAGTACGCGCTGCAGGCGTTCCAGCGCCAGGTGCACGGGAAGAAGCGCGACAAGCCGCTGATGTCGTTCGTCATCCTGACCTCCAGCCACCAGCCCTGGGCGCCCGTCCCGAGGATGGTCGGCTGGGACGAACTGGGCGACGGCTCGGTCTTCGACGCCATCCAGAAGGCCGGCAAGAAGCCCGCCGACGTCATCACCGACACCACCAAGTCCCGGCAGGAGTACGGCAAGTCCATCCAGTACTCGCTCACCAGCCTCACCCAGTGGCTGGAGCGCTACGGCACCGACGACACCGTCCTGGTCTTCCTCGGCGACCACCAGCCGATCGCCCGGGTCAGCGGCAACCGTGCCAGCCGGGACGTGCCGGTGTCGATCGTCGCGAAGGACCCGAAGGTCCTCGACAAGGTCGCCGGCTGGAACTGGACGGAAGGCCTCAAGCCGGACCGCGACGCGCCGGTCTGGAAGATGAGCGCGTTCCGCGACCGATTCCTCACGGCGTTCGGCTCCACACCGCACGCCTCGGGCGGCTGATCAGCCGCCGGAGGTGTCCAGCTCCGCGTCCTCGCTGATGCCCGCGCAGTCGTACGGGTCCTTCAGCCAACCGTCCGGCAGCACCACCCGGTTGTTGCCGGACGTACGGCCGCGGGGGCCGTCGGCGCCGGCGGGCCAGGGCTGGTCGAGGTCCAGCTCGTCGAGGCCGGCCCGCAGCTCTTCGAGCGACGAGGTGATCGCGAGCCGCTTGCGCATCTCGGAGCCGACCGCGAAGCCCTTGAGATACCAGGCGACGTGCTTGCGGAAGTCGATCACGCCGCGGGCCTCGTCGCCGATCCACTCGCCGAGCAGGGTGGCGTGCCGGACCATGACGTCGGCGACTTCCCGGAGGGTGGGCCGTGCGATGTCCTCCGGGCGCCCCTCGAAGGCCGCCACGAGGTCGGAGAACAGCCAGGGCCGCCCCAGGCACCCGCGCCCGACCACCACACCGTCGCAGCCGGTCTCGCGCACCATCCGCAGGGCGTCCTCGGCCGACCAGATGTCGCCGTTGCCGAGCACGGGGATCTCCGGCACGTGTTCCTTGAGCCGGGCGATGGCGTCCCAGTCGGCGGTGCCGCCGTAGTGCTGGGCGGCGGTACGGCCGTGCAGCGCGATGGCGGTGACGCCCTCCTCGACGGCGATCCGGCCGGCGTCGAGGAAGGTGATGTGGTCGTCGTCGATGCCCTTGCGCATCTTCATCGTCACGGGCAGGTCGCCGGCGCCGCTGACGGCCTCGCGCAGGATGGCGCGCAGCAGGTTCCGCTTGTACGGGAGCGCGGATCCGCCGCCCTTGCGGGTCACCTTGGGCACCGGGCAGCCGAAGTTGAGGTCGATGTGGTCGGCGAGGTCCTCCTCCGCGATCATGCGGACGGCCTTGCCGACGGTCGCCGGGTCCACGCCGTACAGCTGGATGGACCGGGGCCGCTCACTCGCGTCGAAGTGAATGAGCTGCATCGTCTTCTCGTTGCGCTCGACCAGCGCCCTGGTGGTGATCATCTCGCTGACGAACAGGCCCTTGCCACCACTGAACTCCCGGCACAGCGTACGGAAGGGCGCGTTGGTGATCCCGGCCATGGGGGCCAGGACGACGGGGGGCTGGACGGCGTGCGGACCGATCTGGAGGGGCGTGGACATTCCTCCATTGTGCCGTGCAATGAGATGGCAAAATTCATTAGTTAGGCACACTATCGAAATCGGCGTACGATGTTCCGCATGCCCGAGCTCAGTCACCGCCGCCGGATGCTGGTGCTCGCGATCTGCTGTATGAGCCTGCTGATCGTGAGCCTCGACAACACGGTCCTGAACGTGGCCCTCCCCACCATGCAGCGTGACCTGCACGCGAGCACGTCCGGCCTCCAGTGGACGATCGACGCCTACACCCTGGTCCTGGCCTCGCTGCTGATGCTCGCCGGCTCCACGGCCGACCGGATCGGCCGCAAGCGCGTCTTCATGGCCGGTCTGGTGGTCTTCACCCTCGGCTCGGTCCTGTGCTCCCTCGCACCGAACCTCGAAGCGCTGGTCGCCTTCCGGATGGTGCAGGCCGTAGGCGGCTCGATGCTGAACCCGGTCGCCATGTCGATCATCACCAACACCTTCACCGACCCGCGCGAGCGGGCCCGGGCGATCGGCGCGTGGGGCGCGGTCGTCGGCATCTCGATGGCCGCCGGCCCGCTGGTCGGAGGCCTCCTGGTCGAGTCGGTCGGCTGGCGCTCGATCTTCTGGATCAACCTGCCGGTGGGCCTGGTGGCACTGCTCCTCACCCTGCGCTTCGTCCCCGAGTCCCGGGCCCCTGAGGCCCGCCGCCCGGACCCGGTCGGGCAGCTCCTGGTGATCGCGCTGTTCGGCACGCTCACGTACGCGATCATCGAGGCGCCGAGCACGCCGTTCGCCTCGATCGTCCCGTCGGCCGTCGTCGCCCTGGCCGCGCTGATCGGCCTGCTGTGGTACGAACCACGCCGCGCGCAGCCGCTGATCGACCTGCGCTTCTTCCGCTCGGCGCCGTTCAGCGGGGCGACGGTGATCGCGATCAGCGCGTTCGCCGCGCTCGGCGGCTTCCTGTTCCTGTCCACGCTGTACCTGCAGAACGTGCGCGGCCTGAACGCACTGGAGGCGGGCCTGTGGATGCTGCCGATGGCGGTCCCGACGTTCCTGTGCGCTCCGCTCTCCGGCCGCCTGGTCGGCAGCCGGGGCCCGCGTGTGCCGCTGCTGATCGCGGGCTGCGCGATGACGGTCAGCGGCATCCTCTTCGCCGCGTTCGAGGCCGAGACCTCCGACACCACCCTCTTCGCGGGGTACGTCCTGTTCGGCATCGGCTTCGGCTTCGTCAACGCGCCGATCACCAACACGGCGGTCTCCGGCATGCCCCGCGCCCAGGCGGGCGTCGCCGCGGCCGTCGCCTCCACGAGCCGCCAGCTCGGCCAGACGCTGGGTGTGGCGGTGGTGGGCGCGGTGCTCGCCTCCGGCGTGGGCGCGTCCACGTACCGCGAGACATTCGTCCCGGCCGCGAAGCCAGGCTGGTGGATCATCGCGGCGTGCGGGTTCGCGGTGCTGGTGCTGGGGGCGGTGAGCAGTGGGCGCTGGGCTCGGGGGACCGCCGAGCGGACGGCTGAAAGGCTGGAGTCCGCCCAGGTGCGGGAAGTGGCGGTGACTGCGGAGCGTGCCTAGCCGCGGGTGAGGTGTGGCCGGTCGCGCGGTTCCCCGCGCCCCTCAAGGTCGGTTTCCCTGCTCAGCGCTATGGCTCGCAGCCTCTCCAGGCGCTCTCGCGAGTCCTGGTCCGCCGGGACGTACGTGACGATCCGCGGGCCCGTCCCCGGCGTCAGCCAGAAGTCCGTGTGGTCGACGGTGATGCGGCCGACGTGGCGGTTGAGGAACTCCTTGCGCTTGGTGCGGTGGGCGACCACCTCGTGGCGGTCCCAGGCCGTGCGGAAGGCGGGGGACTCCGTGCGCAGTCGCTTCAGGAGCATCGTCCAGGCGGGCTCGGCGAGATGGCCGGCCATCGCGGCCCGGAAGCGCGCGGCCATCAGCCGCTGCGTCTCCTCCAGGTGCACGATCGACGACTGCCACTCGGCGTGCGTGTAGGACAGGACCAGGCAGTTGCGGTCCTCGGGCGGCACCGCGTCCAGGTCGCACAGCAGCAACCCGTACGTCCGGTTGTGGGCGAGGATGTCGTACCGGCTGTTCTGCAGGCACGCCGGGAACGGCTCGACCTGCTCCAGCACCGCCCGCATCGCCGGCGTGACCGACGGGCACGTGGTCGCCGGTGTCGGGTCGGCGGCCCCGGCCAGCCGGAAGAGGTGGGCGCGCTCGCTGGGGTCGAGCAGCAGCGCGCGGGCCAGCGCGTCGAGGACCTGGACGGAGACCTGGATGTCCCGGGCCTGTTCCAGCCACGTGTACCAGGTCACGCCCACGGCGGAGAGCTGGGCGACCTCCTCGCGGCGCAGCCCCGGCGTGCGGCGCCGGCGGCCCCGGGGCAGTCCGACCTGCTCGGGGGCGATCCGCTCCCGGCGGCTGCGCAGGAACGCCGCCAGCTCGTGCCGCCGGACGTCCGCGTCACCGGGTGCCTCGGGCGGCTGGGCCGCTGTCTCCTGCGCCATGGTCGTCATGCCCTTCAGCCTGCCGCCGCCCCGACCCTGTTTCCAGGTGCTGCTGCTACCAGGATAAGGACACTCTGGTACCAGCCTGGGCGCCGCCGCAGGCTGATGACGTGACCACGGAATCCCTCACTTCACGTCCCGTCCGCTCCCCCGCCGCCCCGGCTCCCGTGCTCGGCGGGCTCGGACTGTTCACGGTGCTGCTGGCCGCGGCACTCCCGCTCATCGACTTCTTCATCGTGAACGTCGCCCTGCCCACCATCGGCGCCGACCTCGCCGCGAGCGAGTCGGTCCTCGAACTCGTCGTCGCCGGATACGGGGTGTCGTACGCGGTCCTGCTGGTCCTCGGCGGCCGGCTCGGTGACCTGTTCGGCCGGCGGCGGCTGTTCCTCGTCGGCATGGCGGCCTTCGGGCTGACCTCGCTGGCGTGCGGACTGGCACCCGGGGCCTGGTCGCTGGTCGCGGCCCGGGTCGCCCAGGGCGCGTCGGCCGCCGCGATGCTGCCGCAGGTGCTGGCCACCATCCAGGCGACCACGTCCGGCCCCCGGCGGGCGAAGGCCATGGGGCTGTACGGCGCGACCGCCGGGCTGTCCATGGTGGCCGGGCAGATCCTCGGCGGGGTCCTGGTGGCCGCCGACATCGCCGGGACCGGCTGGCGGTCGGTGTTCCTCGTCAACGTGCCGGTCGTCCTCGCCGGGCTGGTCCTGGCCGCCCGCGCGGTGCCCGAGACCCGCTCCACGCGCCCGGAGCCGGTCGACGTCCCGGGCACGGTCCTGCTGGCGGCCTCGCTGCTCACCCTGCTCGTCCCGCTCACCGAGGGCCGGGCGGCGGGCTGGCCGCTGTGGACCTGGCTGTCGCTGGTGGCGTTCCCGTTCGCGGCGGCGGCCTTCTACGTCGTGGAGCGGCGGGCCGACCGGGAGGGCCGTACGCCGCTGGTCCCGCCGAGCCTGTTCGCGCTCACCTCCCTGCGCCGCGGGCTGCTGCTGGTGCTGCCCTTCTCCATCGGCTTCAGCGGCTTCATGTTCGTGATCGCGGTGGCGTTGCAGCAGGGCGCCGGACTCGACCCGGTCGCCGCGGGGCTGGCGCTCGCGCCGCTGGCGGTGGTGTTCTTCGTGTTCTCGCTGCTGGGCCCGCGGCTGGTCACCCGGTACGGCACGCGGGTGGTGACGGCCGGCGCCGCGCTCCAGGGGCTGGGCCTGGCGCTGATGGCGCTGGCCGCCTGGCGGTTCTGGCCGCACCTCGGCTTCGTCGAGCTGCTCCCGGGGGCGGCGGTCGCCGGCGCGGGCCAGGCGCTGCAACTCCCCGTCATCTACCGGGTCATCCTCTCCGAGGTGCCGGCCGCCCGCGCCGGTGTCGGCAGCGGTGTGATGATCACCACTCAGCAGTCGGCGCTGGCACTGGGGGTGGCGACCCTGGGCACGCTGTTCCTGTCCCTGGTCCCGGGGATGGGGATGCGGGACGCCCTGGTCACTACGCTGCTGGTGCAGCTCGCCGGTGTGGTGCTGACCGGCCTGCTGAGTCTCCGGCTGCCGCGCACGGTCGCTTGAGGTATCTCACGGCCTGATAACTCGCGTCCGGGAAAACCCCGTTGATGTTGGTCTTGCAGCACACTCCTTGCTGCGAGCAGACCGGATCCGCCGGATTCCTGGACGCGGGAGGCGTCATGGCGCAGAGCGACACCAGCAAGGTCAGCCGCTGGGACCAGCACGGCCGGGAGCACGTGGTGCGGGTGCGGCGCACGGGCGTACAGCGCACGATCAGATGCGACACCTGCGGCTGGCGCAGAGGCGCCCAGTTCCTGCCCTGGCTGAAGGCCGAGGAGCACCTGGCGGAGGCCCACCAGGCGACGGTGGACCCGACGGCGGCGTGAACGGGCGATGCATCAGAAGGACCCCTGCGGCCGCAGCCCTCGCACCAGCAGGTCGACGACCGAGGCGAAGTCGGCCTCGGCCCCGGGCTCTTCCCACGCCCGCGCGTAGCAGGGGTCGTGGAAGCGCCCCGTCGCCTGGAAGACCGCGCGGGCCGTGGCCTCCGGGTCGGTGGCGGCGAAGTCGCCGGTCTCGACGCCGGCCTGGATGATGCGGGTCAGCTGGGACGTCAGGTCGGCGATGTGTTCACCGACGACCGCGCCGTTCTCGTCCGTGAGGACCGTGTAGGTGGCGAACAGCTCCGGGTCCCCGCCCGCCTTGCGGCGCTTCGCGGCGAAGAGGGTGGCGAGCCAGTCCCGCAGCCGGGTCTCCGGATCGCGGTCCGCGGCGACGATCCCGGACAGCTCCCCGGACGTGCGGTCCAGCCAGCGCTTGGTGACGGCCTCGCGCAGCGCCGCCTTGGTGCGGAAGTGACGGTAGACGCTGCCGTGGCTGACGCCGAGCGCGCGGGCCACGTCCACGACGGTGGCCTTGGCCGGGCCGTGGCGGCGCAGCACCTCCTCGGTCGCCTCGAGGATGCGCTCGGCGGTCAGGATCTCGCTGGTCGGTGCCATGCCCCTGACCGTACCCGGAGCCGGCTCAGCTCTCGAGGTGTGCCATCTGGGCCGCCGGGTAGCGGTCGCCGGCGGCGGCGCCGGGCGGTACGGCCTCTTCGATCGCGGTCAGGTCGGCCGCGTCCAGCGTGACGTCCAGCGCGCCCAGCGCCTCCGTGAGCCGGTCGCGGCGGCGGGCGCCGACCAGGGGCACGATGTCCTCGCCGCGGGCGAGCACCCAGGCGATGGCGATCTGCGCGACGCTGACGCCCTTCTGCTCGGCGATCTTCCGCAGCGCCTCGACGAGGTCCAGGTTGTGCCGGAGGTTGTCCCCCTGGAAGCGCGGGGACATCGCCCGGAAGTCGCCGGCGCCGAGCTGCCGGTCGGCGGTGAAGTGGCCGGAGATCAGGCCCCGGGAGAGCACGCCGTACGCCGTGATGCCGATGCCCAGCTCGCGCGTGGTGGGGAGGATCTCGTCCTCGATGCCGCGCGAGATGAGGGAGTACTCGATCTGGAGGTCGGAGACGGGGGCGGTGGCGGCGGCCCGGCGGATCGTCTCGGCGCCGACCTCGCTGAGGCCGATGTGCCGCACGTACCCCTTCTCGACCAGTTCCGCGATCGCGCCGACCGTCTCCTCGATCGGCACGTCGGGGTCGAGGCGGGCGATGCGGTAGACGTCGATGTGGTCGACGCCGAGCCGCTGGAGGGAGTACGCGGCGAAGTTCTTCACGGCGGCCGGCCGGCCGTCGTAGCCGGACCAGCCGCCGTCCGGGTCGCGCAGGGCGCCGAACTTCACGCTGACCAGGGCCTGTTCACGCCGGGCGGCGGGGGCCGCGCGCAGGGCCTCGCCGATCAGCATCTCGTTGTGGCCCATGCCGTAGAAGTCGCCGGTGTCCAGCAGGGTGACGCCCGCTTCGAGCGCCGCGTGGATGGTCGCGATGGACTCGGCCCGGTCCGCCTCGCCGTACAGCGCGGACATGCCCATGCAGCCGAGACCGAGGGCGGAGACCTGGGGGCCGGTGGTTCCGAGGGTTCGGGTTCGCATCGTCATGGCGTCCACCCTGCCATGACAGCTGACAGATTTCAATATCTGTCATTCGATACTTGTCACCCTCCTCGCAACCCCGCCGCAGACACACCGGTGCCGGGCCCCTCCACGGAGGAACCCGGCACCGGTGTGTGTACGAAAAGCGGTCAGCAGCCGACCAGGCGGGCCGCCAGGTAGCCCTCGATCTGGTCGAGGGAGACGCGCTCCTGCTTCATCGAGTCCCGCTCGCGGACGGTGACCGCGTTGTCCTCCAGGGTGTCGAAGTCGACGGTCACACAGAACGGCGTGCCGATCTCGTCCTGGCGGCGGTAGCGGCGGCCGATCGCGCCCGCGTCGTCGAACTCGATGTTCCAGTGCTGGCGCAGGGCCTGGGCGAGGCCCTTGGCCTTCGGGGACAGCTCCGGGTTCCGGGACAGCGGCAGCACCGCCACCTTCACCGGGGACAGGCGCGGGTCGAGGCGCAGCACCGTGCGCTTCTCCATCTTGCCCTTGGCGTTGGGCGCCTCGTCCTCGATGTAGGCGTCCAGGAGGAACGCCAGCATCGCGCGGCCGACGCCGGCCGCGGGCTCGATGACGTACGGCGTCCAGCGCTCGCCGGCCTCCTGGTCGAAGTAGGTGAGGTCCTGGCCGGAGGCCTTGGAGTGGGCGCCGAGGTCGTAGTCGGTGCGGTTGGCGACGCCTTCGAGCTCACCCCACTCACTGCCGCCGAACTGGAAGCGGTACTCGATGTCGGCGGTGCGCTTGGAGTAGTGGGAGAGCTTCTCCTTCGGGTGCTCGTACCACCGCATGTTCTCCTCGCGCAGGCCGAGACCGGTGTACCAGTTCCAGCGCTGCTCCATCCAGTACTCCTGCCACTTCTCGTCCTCGCCCGGCTTGACGAAGAACTCCATCTCCATCTGCTCGAACTCGCGGGTGCGGAAGATGAAGTTGCCGGGCGTGATCTCGTTGCGGAAGGACTTGCCCATCTGGGCGATGCCGAACGGCGGCTTGCGGCGCGAGGTG
Source organism: Streptomyces sp. NPDC045955 (assembly GCF_056430805.1). NCBI lineage: Bacteria > Bacillati > Actinomycetota > Actinomycetes > Kitasatosporales > Streptomycetaceae > Streptomyces > Streptomyces sp. NPDC045955. Next base: position 476,266 of record NZ_JBWKKY010000005.1, on the reverse strand, counting down.
GTCTGCACCTGGGAGAAGTTGGTGAAGATGCCCTGCGCGGTCTCGGGGCGCAGGTAGGCGATGGAGCCGGAGTCCTGCGTCGGGCCGAGGTGGGTGGACAGCAGGCCCGAGAACTGCTTGGGCTCGGTGAACTGGCCCTTGTTGCCGCAGTTCGGGCAGTTGACGTCGGCCAGGCCGTTCTCCGGCAGGCGGTTGTGCTTGGCCTCGTAGGCCTCCTCCAGGTGGTCCGCGCGGAACCGCTTGTGGCAGGAGGTGCACTCGGTCAGCGGGTCCGTGAAGGTGGCGACGTGGCCGGAGGCGACCCAGACCTCGGGGGCCAGGATCACGGACGAGTCGATACCGACGACGTCCTCGCGCGACGTCACCATGTAGCGCCACCACTGGCGCTTGAGGTTCTCCTTGAGCTCGACACCCAGGGGGCCGTAGTCCCAAGCGGCGCGCTGACCGCCGTAGATCTCACTACAGGGGAATACGAAGCCACGGCGCTTGCTCAGGCTGACGATGGTGTCGATCTTGTCGGCGGCCACGGTGCTCTCTTCATTACGACGACGGGCGACGAAGCGAGTTGCTTCCAGCGAATGCTTCAGGTTACCGGCGGGGGCGCCCCCTCAATCAAATCGCTCCCCCTCCCGCGACCGCCAGGCCCCCTCCTCGGAACCCGCTCGGCTCGTTTGTTGACAACGGTTTCCATATTTGTTGAAAATGAGTGTCATGAACGTACGACGACGCCTCATATCCGCCACCGCGGTCACCGCGGCCACCGCTCTCGGCCTCGGTGCTCTCTCCGCCTGCTCCAGCGACAGTGCGGCAACGGGCAACACGGACAAGTTCGACGTCGTCGCGTCGTTCTACCCGATGGCGTTCCTCGCCGAGCAGATCGGCGGCGACCACGCGAACGTCACCAGCCTGACCCAGCCCGGCCAGGAGCCGCACGACCTGGAGATCAGCACCAAGCAGCGGGCACAGCTCGAAGAGGCCGACGCGGCGCTCTACCTCAAGGGCCTCCAGCCCGCCGTCGACGAGGCGGTCTCGCAGACCGGCATCAAGACGAAGATCGACGCGGCCACGCTGACCACCCTCGAGGACCACGGCAACACCGAGCACGACCACGCGGGCGAGGAGTCTCACGCCGAGGAGAAGGGTCACGCCGAGGAGGAGGAGCACGCCCGCGACCCGCACATCTGGCTGGACCCGGTGAAGTACGCCGAGGTCGCCCAGGGCGTCGGCAAGGCCTTCGAGAAGGCCGACCCGGACCACGCCGCCGACTACAAGAAGAACACCGCGGCCCTGGTCGAGAAGCTGACCGGCCTCAACGACACGTTCGAGACCGGCCTGAAGGACACCAAGACCAAGGTCTTCTTCACCAACCACGCCGCCTTCGGCTACCTCGCCGAGCGCTACGGCCTCACCCAGGAGGCCATCTCCGGCCTCGACCCAGAGAGCGAGCCCAGCGCCGCCCGGGTCAGGGAGCTCCAGCAGGAGGCCAAGGCCGACGGCGTCACCACCGTCTTCTACGAGACACTGGTCTCCGACAAGACCGCGAAGACCCTCGCCAAGGACGCGAAGCTCAAGACGGACGTCCTCGACCCGCTCGAGGGCATCACCGACAAGTCCCGCGGTGACGACTACTTCCAGGTCATGGAAGCCAACCTCAAGGCCCTTCAGGCGGCCCTGGGAGCGAAGTGATCGACCCATCGGAGGACGGCATGACCGAGCCCGTCGTATCCCTGCGCGGCGTCCGCGCGGACCTGGGCTCGCGCCCCGTCCTGCGCGGCATCGACCTCACCGTGCACCACGGCGAGGTGGTCGCGCTGCTCGGCGCGAACGGCTCCGGCAAGTCCACGGCCGTGCGCAGCATCATCGGCCAGGTGCAGACCGGCGCCGGCGAGATCGAGCTGTTCGGCAGGGACCGCAGGCGGTTCCGCGACTGGCACCGCGTGGGCTATGTCCCGCAGCGCACCACGGCCGCCGGCGGCGTGCCCGCCACGGTGACCGAGGTGGTCTCCTCGGGCCGCCTGTCCCGGGCCCGCTTCGGCGTGCTGCGCAAGGCGGACCACGCGGCCGTGCGCGCGGCCCTGGAGCTCGTCGGGATGGCGGACCGGGCCAAGGACTCGGTCGACGCCCTCTCGGGCGGCCAGCACCAGCGCGTCCTGATCGCCCGCGCGCTCGCCTCCGAGCCGGAACTGCTGATCATGGACGAGCCGATGGCCGGCGTCGACCTGGCCAGCCAGGAGGTCCTCGCGCACACGCTGCGCGAGCAGGTCTCCCAGGGCACGACCGTGCTGCTCGTGCTGCACGAACTGGGCCCCCTGGAGCCCCTCATCGACCGGGCGGTCGTCCTGCGCGACGGCTGCGTCGTGCACGACGGACCGCCCCCGAAGGCGGTCGGGCAGCACGCCCTGCCCGGCCACGACCACGTACACCCGCACGCACCCGCGGGCCACGAACCGATCCGCACGGGACTGCTGAGCTGATGGAGATCCTCGACTACGCCTTCATGCAGCGGGCGCTGCTCGCCGCCGTCCTGGTCGGCATCACGGCCCCCGCGGTGGGCATCTACCTGGTCCAGCGCCGCCAGGCCCTGATGGGCGACGGCATCGGTCACGTGGCGATGACCGGCGTCGGCCTCGGCTTCCTGCTGACCTGGTCCCCGGTGTGGATGGCGACCCTCGTCTCCGTCATCGGGGCGGTCCTCATGGAACTGATCCGCTGGTACGGCAGGACCCGCGGCGACATCGCCCTCGCGATGCTGTTCTACGGCGGCATGGCCGGCGGTGTGATGTTCATCAACCTCGCGCCGACGGGCTCCAACGCCAACCTGACGTCGTACCTCTTCGGCTCCCTGTCGACGGTGTCCGAGTCGGACGTCACGGCGATCTGCGTCCTGGCCGCCTTCGTCGTCCTGGTCACCCTCGGCCTGCGCCGGCAGCTTTTCGCGGTCAGCCAGGACGAGGAGTTCGCCCGGGTGACGGGCCTGCCGGTGCGCGCCCTGAACCTGCTGACGGCGATCACCGCGGCCGTCACGGTGACGGTGGCGATGCGCGTGGTCGGCCTGCTCCTGGTCAGCGCGCTGATGGTGGTGCCCGTCGCGGCCGCCCAGCAGATCGGCCGCAGCTTCGCCGCGACCTTCGCGATCGCCGTGGCCATCGGCGTCAGCGTGACGATCGGCGGCACGGTCACCTCGTACTACCAGGACGTCCCGCCCGGCGCGACGATCGTGCTGCTGACCATCGGCGCCTTCGTCGTGCTGACGGCGCTCGCGGCTCCGCTGGCCCGCCGCCGCGCCCGTGCCCAGGCGGCCGCGGATCCCGCCCACGACCCTGCCGAGTGCGCGATTCCGGGCACCCGGAAGACAACCGACGAAGTCGGCGTCTGACCGCCCCCACCCCGGGCTGGCACAATGGCCCGGGCAAGGCAGACGTGAGGAGGCAACGGTGACGACCGCTGGACCGTCCGTGAAGGGCCGCGCCACCAGGCAGCGTGCCGCCGTGGCGGCGGCCCTGGACGAGGTCGACGAGTTCCGCAGCGCGCAGGAACTGCACGACATGCTGAAGCACAAGGGCGACTCGGTCGGGCTCACCACGGTCTACCGCACACTGCAGTCCCTCGCCGACGCCGGCGAGGTCGACGTCCTGCGCACCGCCGACGGCGAGTCCGTCTACCGCCGGTGCTCCACCGACGACCATCACCACCACCTGGTGTGCCGCGGCTGCGGCAAGGCCGTCGAGGTCGAGGGCCCGGCCGTGGAGAAGTGGGCGGAGGCCATCGCCGCCGAGCACGGCTTCGTGAACGTGGCCCACACGGTGGAGATCTTCGGCACGTGCGCGGACTGCGCGGCTGCCTCCGGCGGCTGAGCCGCTGTTCCTCGCCGTGGGGGTGAGGCTTCGTTGCCGACTGCGGGCGCGTGGTGGCTTGTCGCGCAGTTCCCCGCGCCCCTGAGGAGAACTGCGCCGCCCTTGCCCGTGAGGCGCTGCTACTCCTGCTTGCCCTCCATGGCAAGCAGCTCCTCGTTCGGGATGGCCCCGCCGAAGCGGCGGTCCCGCGAGGCGAACTCCAGGCAGGCCCGCCACAGGTCGCGGCGGTCGAAGTCCGGCCACAGCACGTCCTGGAAGACCATCTCGGCGTACGCGCTCTGCCAGAGCAGGTAGTTGGAGGTGCGCTGCTCGCCGCTCGGACGCAGGAACAGGTCCACGTCCGGCATGTCCGGGTAGTACAGGTACTTCGCGAAGGTCTTCTCGTTGACCTTCGACGGGTCGAGCTTCCCGGCCTTCACATCGGCCGCCAGCGCCTGCGCCGCGTCGGCGATCTCGGCGCGTCCCCCGTAGTTCATGCAGAAGTACAGCGTGAGCCGGTCGTTGTCCTTGGTCTGCTCCTGGGCGATCTGGAGCTCCTTGGCGACCGAGCGCCACAGCTTGGGCATACGGCCCACCCAGCGCACCCGAATGCCCAGCTCGTCCAGCTGGTCGCGGGTCTTGCGGATGAAGTCCCGGTTGAAGTTCATCAGGAAGCGCACCTCGTCCGGCGACCGCTTCCAGTTCTCGGTGGAGAAGGCGTACAGGGAGATGGCGCCCACGCCCATCTCGATGGCGCCCTGGAGCACGTCGAGCACCCGCTCGGCACCGACCTTGTGCCCCTCGGTGCGCGGCAGGCCGCGCTCCTTCGCCCAGCGCCCGTTGCCGTCCATGACGATCGCCACATGCTGCGGTACGAGCTCTCCGAGCTTCGGCGGCCGCGCGCCGGACGGGTGGGGCTCCGGCGTCCTGTACTCCCGGCGCTGCCGCCCCAGGATCCCGCGTACGGCCATGTGTTTCTCGTCTCCTCGTGCTCGCTTGTTTCGCTTACTTCTCGACGTAGCGCAGGGAGCGCAGCCCGCGCTCCATGTGCCAGTGCAGATACGCGGACACCAGCCCGCTGCCCTCCCGGACGTACCGCGCCTCGCAGGCGTCCGCGGTCTCCCAGTCTCCCGTAAGCAGCGCGCCGAGGAGCTCCAGGGCCTGCGGCGAGGGTACGACGCTGCCGGGCACCCGGCAGTCCCCGCAGACGGAACCGCCCGAGGCGACCGAGAAGAACCGGTTGGGCCCGGGCATGCCGCACTTCGCGCAGTCGGTGAAGCTCGGGGCGTAGCCGTTGACGGCGAGGGACCGCAGCAGGAACGCGTCCAGCACGAGATGCGGCGCGTGCTCCCCGCGGGCGAGGGTCCGCAGCGCGCCGACGAGCAGCAGGTACTGCTGCACGGCCGGCTCGCCCTCGTGGTCGGTGAACCGCTCGGCGGTCTCCAGCATGGCCGTGCCCGCGGTGTACCGGGCGTAGTCGGTGACGATCCCGCCGCCGTACGGGGCGATGGTCTCGCTCTGCGTGCACAGCGGCAGCCCGCGCCCGACCAGTTCGCTGCCCTTGGCGAAGAACTGAACGTCGACGTGGGAGAAGGGTTCGAGGCGCGCACCGAACTTCGACTTCGTCCGGCGCACGCCCCTGGCCACCGCCCGTACCCGTCCGTGACCGCGGGTGAGCAGCGTGATGATCCGGTCCGCCTCACCCAGCTTCTGGGTGCGCAGCACGATGCCGTCGTCGCGGAACAGACTCATGGCGTCATTCTCGCAGGGTCATCGCGTCAAGGGACCTCGCCCCTGCTGCGGGCGTTGGCGTACGCCGTCGCCGCGCGCAGCCGCTCGGCCGGGGTGGCGTGCCGGACGGCACCGGGGTCGGCGTCCCACTCCTTGCCGCCGCCGTACGGCCGCAACTGCACATACGGCCCCTCATGCCCCATGACGATGCCGATGCGGCCGCTGCGGGTGTCCACGACGTACGCGCCGACCGGTGGCTTCATCGCGACACCGCCGCGAGTTGCCGGGCGGTCCGAACGGAACACCGGCCCAATTCCACAAGCGGACAGGGGACTTCCCGCACAAGATTCACCGGGTGAAGCCCCGGTGACGTCAGGACGATTCCGGCCTCGGCGAGTTCTGCCCGCAATACTTTCACCGCATCCTCCGCTTCTTCGGCGCAGAGCGCCGAGTGTCGTGCCTCCACCGTGCTCCCCCTCCTTTCGCAGTTTCACTCCTCGCATCCCCTCGGTGACTCTCCGCATCTACACTTGGGAGGGGGAAGATCGGCGAAAAGCGGTATGCGGATTGCTTCGCGCCTACGATCCCGCTCCATGGAACACACGTGGACCATGCGCCCGGCCGGGCCGGCGGATGTCGAGCCGATAGCGGAACTGCGGGCGGTGGTGATGCGCCCGGACCTGGAGCGCCTGGGCCGCTATGACGAACACCGGGTCAGACAGCGCCTGCGCGACGGTTTCTCCGCCCGGCACACCTCGGTGATCGAGGCCGATGGCTCCTTCGCGGGCAGTGTCGCCCTGCGCCCGTCCGAGACCGACGAGAACGGCCACTGGCTGGAGCACTTCTATCTCGCCCCGGCCCTCCAGGGCCGGGGCCTGGGAGCGGCGGTCCTTCGTACCCTGCTCACGCGGACCGACGCGGACGGCGCCCTGGTCCGCCTGAACGTCCTGCGGGGCAGTCCGGCCCGGCGTCTCTACGAGCGCCACGGCTTCACGGTCGAATCCCAGGACCCGGTCGACGTCTTCATGCTGCGGCCGCCGGGCGCCGGCCCCGCAGGGGAGTGAAGCGCACGGGCAGGCCCGGCCGGGCCTGGGCGGCGGCGGGCAGACGGTGCTCGGGGACGACGCCGATGACCGGGTAACCGCCGGTGGTGGGTGAGTCGGCGAGGAAGAGCACGGGCCTGCCGTCGGGCGGTACTTGGACCGCGCCGAGCACCATGCCTTCGCTGGGGAGTTCGCCGTCCACCGCCCGCTCCAGGGCGGGTCCGTCCAGCCGCAGCGCGATGCGGTTGCTGCGGGGGGACACGCAGAAGCGGCCCGCCGCGAGGGTGCGCACGGCGGCGGCGGTGAACCAGTCGTCGCGCGGGCCGAGCAGCACCGGCAGCACCAGTTCACGCGGGGGCCCGTCCCACAGGGCCAGGTGGTGGTGCGGCGGGCCCGCACCGGCAGGTTCGCCCAGGGGCAGGACGTCGCCGTCCTTGAGGGGGGCGGGGCCCAGCCCGGACAGCAGGTCGGTGGAGCGGCTGCCGAGGACAGGCGGGACGGCGATGCCTCCGCTCAGGGCGAGATAGCCGCGCAGTCCGAAGCCGGCGGCGCCCACGTCGAGCACCGAACCGGCCGGCAGGTGGACGGGGCTGCCCCAGGCCGCCGGCCTGCCGTCGACGCGCACCGGCGCGGGAGCCCCGGTGACGGCCACGGTCACCGGCCGGGTGGCGCGTATCGCCACGCCGGTCAGGGTGGTCTCCAGGGTGGCGGCGTCGGCGGGGTTGCCCACCAGCCGGTTCGCCAGCCGATGGGCCGGCTGGTCCAGGGCACCGGAACGGGGTACACCGAGAGCCGCGTGGCCGAACCGCCCCAGGTCCTGGACGGTGGTCAGCGCACCGGCCCGCACCACTTCCACCTTGCCGTCGCTCACGCGGCGACCCCCTCGGAGGCAGGCACGAAACGCACCCGGGTGCCCGGCACGAGCAGGGCCGCCGGCTGCCGGTCGAGGTCCCACAGTGTCACCGAGGTACTGCCGATCAGCTGCCACCCGCCCGGCGAGCTCCTGGGGTAGATGCCGGTGTAGTGGCCGGCCAGGGCCACCGACCCGGCCGGAACCGAGGTGCGCGGCTCCGCCCGGCGCGACACGGCGTACGCCTCGCCCAGTCCCGTCATGTACGCGAAGCCGGGGGCGAAACCGGAGAACGCCACCCGGTGTTCGGTGCCGCTGTGCAGACGTACCACGTCGTCCTCGCTCATGCCCCACAGCTCGGCGACCACGCCGAGGTCGGCACCGTCGTACCGGACGGGTATCTCCACCAGTTCGCCGCTGTCCGCCACGGGCGGAGGGGCGTACCACCGGCGCAGTTCCGCCTCCAGGCCGGGGAGATCGTGCACGCCGTACAACAGCACGGTCCTCTCCCCCGGCACGATCTCCCGCACCGGCGGCAGGGTGCCCCCGGCGCGGCGGCGCAGCAGTTCGGCGTGCCAGGCCTGCGCCTCGCCCGGTCCGTCCAGATCGATGAGCAGCGAGTCCTGCCCGGTCGGCAGCAGTCTCATACGAACGCCTCCAGCCTGACTCCGGGGATCACCGATCACGGCGCCGGGTGTGCCGCGCGGAAGGACGGCTCACGCGTCCACAGCCACAGGCTAGAGGATTGTTGAACAATCCGACAAGAGTCATGTTGTTTCATCCCCGCGTTTTCGGTTGACTGGCCCGCAGAGCTCACGGAGGAGGACCGAGGACCATGGCTGCCGAGCTGGATCCGGCCGTACTGGTGGGCGATCGCGCCCTGCTGGGGCGGTCCAGTACCGCCGAGCGGGTCGCCGACATCCTGCGCACCCATATCTCCGAGGGCCACCTCGCGCCGGGCGCCAAGCTCTCCGAGGACACCATCGGCAAGGCGCTCGGCGTCTCACGCAACACCCTGCGAGAGGCGTTCCGGCTGCTCACCCACGAGAAGCTGCTGGTCCACGAACTCAACCGCGGGGTCTTCGTCCGCAGGCTCACCGTCCAGGACGTCGTCGACATCTATCAGGTGCGCCGGCTCATCGAATGCTCGGTGGTCCGCCACCTGGGCAACCCGCCGTACGCACTGGCGGATGCCGAAGCCGCGGTCGCCGAGGGAGAACAAGCCGCCGAGGACGGCGACTGGCTCGGGGTCGGCACCGCCAACACGCACTTCCATGACGCGGTGGTGGCCCTCGCCGGAAGCGTCCGCCTGAGCGAACTGATGCGCGGCATCCTGGCGGAACTGCGCCTCGGCTTCCATGTGATGGGCGCGCCGCGGGAGTTCCACGAGTCCTACCTGGCGCGCAACCGTGACATCCTCGCCGCCCTCAGGGCCGGCGCCACCGTGAAGGCGGAGCTCCTGCTCGCCGACTACCTCGACGACGCCGAGCAGGAACTCGTCCGGACGTACGCCGAAGCGCGACCGTGAGCAAGCCGGCATGAACAGGTATTGAAGGATTGTTCAACGATCCCTACGCTCTTCGTGGAAGAAGGCGGGCGTACACCGGCTCGCCGCCGCATGCGCGGTCGGAGCGTCACTCACCAGGACGGGAACATCCGGATGACCGTAGAGCTGCTCCTCGACGAGGGCTCCTTCGTCGAGCTGGACGCCGTGGCACGTCGCCGCCCCGACAGCGTCGTCACCGGCCACGGCACGGTCGACGGCCGGCCCGTCGCCGTCTTCGCCGAGGACGCGACCGCTTCCGGTGCCGCCCTCGACGGGTTCTCCGGTACGAAGATCACCAAGGTGATGGACTTCGCCCTGAAGACGGGGTGCCCCCTCGTCTCCCTCCATGGCCACGACGCCGGCGGAGGTGCCGTGGGCGTCCGGGGGGAGATCTTCCGCCGCACCGTGCTCGCCTCCGGAGTCATCCCCCAGATCGCCCTGGTCGTGGGGCATACGGGCCACGTGGCGCACTCCCCCGCCGTCAGCGACTTCGTGGTGACGAGCGACCGGGCGTCGTACATGTTCGTGACCGGCCCCGAGGCGGTTCAGGCGGCCACCGGGGAGCTCGTCGGCCCCGAGGAACTCGGCGGCGCCAGGACCCTCGGCACCGTGTCCGGCATCGCGCACCACCTGGCGTCGGACGAGGGGGACGCCGTCGAGTACGTCAGAGCGCTGCTGTCCTATCTGCCCTCGAACAACCTGGAGGAGCCACCGGTCGACCCCGAAGGCCGTGCGGGCGATCTCGAGGCGGAACTGCGGCCGCGGCTGAACTCGATCGTCCCCGACACGGCCAACCAGCCGTACGACATGGTCCTGGTCATCGAAGACGCCCTGGACGACGACGAGTTCCTGGAGACCCAGCCCCTCTTCGCGCCGAACATCATCACCGGCTTCGGCCGGATCGAGGGGCACCCCGTCGGCGTGGTCGCCAACCAGCCCCTGCGGTACGGCGGTTGCCTGGACATCGACGCCTGCGAGAAGGCCGCCCGCTTCATCCGCACCTGCGACGCCTTCAATGTGCCGGTCGTGACCTTCGTCGACGTCCCCGGCTTCCGCCCCGGCGCCGACCAGGAGTGGAACGGCGGCGTCCGGCGCAGCGCCAAACTGACCTACGCCTATGCCGAGGCCACCGTGCCGCTGATCACCGTGATCACCCGTCAGGCCTGCGGCGGCGCCTACGACGTCATGGGTTCCAAGCATCTCGGCGCCGACCTCAACCTCGCCTGGCCCACGGCCCGCATCGCCGTGCCCGGACCGCGGCTCGCGCCCGAAGACACCTTCCTCGACTCCGACTCGGCGTGCGAGCACGGCTGTGTGGACGCCGTGATCAGCCCGTCCCGGACCAGGCAGCACCTCATCCGCGGTCTGCGAGCCCTCCGCACCAAGCGCGAGACGCGGCCCGGCAGGAAGCACGGCAACATCCCGCTCTAGGGAGCCCCCTGTAAGGAGCCCACCATGTCCCAGCCCCTCGTCACGGTGGTGCGCGGGCGCCCCACCGCTGAAGAACTGGCCGCCGTCATCGCCGTGTTGCAGGCCCGGGCCGCTGCCGCACCGCTCCCCGTGCAGCCGCTCGCCACGCCCAGGCCCTCCCCTTGGAACGACCGCGCTTCAGCCATCGAGACGCAGCGTCTGCCCAGGACGCTCCGCTACAGGTGACGCGGCCCGCCCGCGTACTACCGCGAGCCCTGCGCGGCGGCCCGCCGCCGCGCAGGCACCCGGCCCCGCTGTCGGCCGTCGGTCCAGGCGGCGCTACCACGGGATGAGGCGGCACGCCGAAGGAGAGGCTCATCCCGCACCGAACCGGCGTACGTACCGCCGCTGCCAGGGCGTTTCCACCGCATGCCGGTCGTAGTGCCGGCGCACGTACGCCACCGCCTCCTCGGCGGGCACGCCGTCCAGGATCGCGAGGCACGCCAAGGCCGTGCCCGTGCGGCCGCGCCCTGCGCCGCAGGCGATCTCCACGCGCTCCCCGGCGGCCCGTTCCCAGGCGGCGGCCAGCACCTCGCGGGCGGCTGCCCGGTCCGACGGGAGGCGGAAGTCGGGCCAGCGGACCCAGCACGCCTCCCAGGGAACCTCGGGCGGACGTCGGCCGAGCAGATAGACACCATAGGAAGGGCGGGGCGCGTCGGGGTCCATGGGATGGCGGAGACCGCGCCCCCGTACCAGTCGGCCGGAAGGCAGTCTCAGGACGCCGGCGCCACGTTCGCTCCACAGCTCGGTCACGCCCCTCATCCTGCTCCACGACTCGCTGACCCGGGAGCGGAATCAGCGCACCCCCCGCGACTCCTGTGCCGCCCGGGCCTCGATCCCCCGGAAGTGCACCGCCATCGCCCGCTGCGCGCCCTCGGCGTCGCGGGCGCGCAGGGCGGTGACGATGTCGCGGTGGCGGCCGACCGTAATCTCGGGGGACGGGTCGTCGGTCCAGCCGCGGGCGCCGGAGACCCGGCGGAAGACCGTCCAGAACGCGCCGAGGAGCTGCGGGACCAGCGCGTTGCCGAGAGAGGCGTACAGGATCTCGTGGAACTCGCGGTCCAGCTCCGGGAAGGAGCGCCCCGTGCCGCCCGCGCGCTCCATGCGGGTCACCACGCCCTCCAGCCGGTCCAGTTCGGCTTCCGTGACCGTCGCGGCGACCCGGCGGATCAGGCCCTCCTCCAGTACCTCGCGGACCTGGAGGATCTCGGCGAGGGCGCCGGTGTCGTCGTCGTGCCGGGCCAGGGTGCGGAAGGTCAGTCCGTGGACGAGGGGGGTGAGGGAGGCCTGGCCGACGTAGGTGCCGGAGCCGTGCCTGATCTCGACGATGTCGAGGGCCTGGAGGGCTTTGAGGGCCTCGCGGACGGAGTTGCGGCTGACGCCGAGGCCCTCCATGAGTTCGGCCTCGGTGGGCAGCGGCGCGCCGGCGGTGAGTCTGCGGTCGAGGATGAGCTGCACGACCTGGCGCTGTATCCGGCTGGTCCTGGGCTCCTCGGACATGCGCCGCATCGTACGCGCCCCGGACGTCCCACGTCCCACCTCTGGCGGTTCCCGGCTCGGACCTGTCCTGATACGGCGTCAACTCACGTCCCGCGCCGTGCCATTGGTCCGACCTGTGGCAGATACGCCATTCATGTGCGATCCCTTGACCGTCCCCACGGCCCCTCCTATGGTCACGCTGACCGCAAGACGTAGGACGTCGTATCTCCTGGGCCAGTCCCTTCCCCCCAGACCTCTCGCTGGAGGACCCGTGCGCGACGTGACCCCCGATGTGCCGGCGCCGCACCGCCGGACCTTCCTGAAGTGCACGGGCGCGCTGGGCGCGGCCGCCGCCGTCTCCGCGTCGCTGTCGGCCTGTTCGTCCGGGCCCGAGTCGACGAACGACACCGGTGGCGGCGGCAGCGGGGCGAACCGGACGCTGACGGCGGTGATCGGCTACGGCAACGACGGCAGCTGGGATCCCACCCAGACGGCGTCCGCGTTCTGCATGGCCGCGAACCACCACATCTACGAGGGCCTGCTCGACACCGACCCGATCTCCCGCGAGCCGTACGCGGCCCTGGCGACCGAAGTGCCGAAGGACCCGGGCAGCACATCCTGGAGGTTCACGCTGCGGGCCGGGGCCACGTTCCACGACGGCAAGCCCGTCACCGCCGACGACGTGGTCTTCGTCTTCGAGCGGATCCTCGACCCGGACACCCAGACCCTCGCCAAGGGCTTCTTCGCGAGCTGGCTGAGGGAGGTCCGGAAGATCGACGCGCGGACCGTGGAGCTGGTGCTCAAGTTCCCCTTCCCCGACGGGCTTTCACGGCTGACCCTCGCCAAGATCATGCCGAAGCACGTCTTCTCCGAGCCGGGCGCCTGGGACGACGCGATCAAGGGCAAGGCGATCGGCTCGGGGCCGTACCGGCAGACCGCGCACCACCCGAAGTCGAACACGACCTTCGAGGCGTTCGACGGCTACAACGGCCCGCGCAAACCGGCCTTCCGGAAGATGAACTGGCTGACGATCGTGGACGCGGCACCGCGCGTCGCGAAGATCTCGGGGTCGAGCGCGGGCGCGCAGATCGCGGACAACATCCCGTACGCCAACATCGCGCAGCTGGAGAGCAGCGGGCTGACCGTCGCCGGCGGGGCCGGGATGAACAACCTGTTCCTGATGTTCAACACCCAGCACAAGCCCTTCGACGACGTGCGCGTACGCCAGGCCCTGCACTACGCCATCGACACCGAGAAGATGGTGGAGGTGGCGCTCAAGGGCCATGGGAAGCTGTCGAGTTCCTTCCTCGACGAGAGCAACCCGTCCTACCGCCGGGCGAAGACCGTCTACGACCACGACCCCGACAAGGCGAAGGCGCTGCTGAAGGAGGCCGGGGTCAAGGGGCTGAGCATCGACATCCTCGCGGTGAACGTGAGCTGGATCGTCGACTGCCTGCCCACCATTAAGGCGTCCTGGGACGCGATCGGCGTGAAGACGACCCTGTCCCCGCAGGAGACCACGGCCGTGTTCACGAAGATGGACCAGAAGCAGGACTACCAGGTCGTCGCCGCCGCCTCGAACCCCAACCAGTTCGGCCTCGACGCCGACCTGATCATGCACTACAACTACGGGCCCGAGAACCTGTGGATGCAGTACACGCGCTGGGCGGGCGACCCCGTCGCCAAGGCGCTCTTCCGGGACATGGACCGGGCCACCCGGGAGCCGGATCCCGAGAAGAAGAAGGCGATGGTCCAGGACTACATCGACGTCGTCGCCGAACAGGCCGTGCTCTACCCGGTCGTCCACAACGAGCTGATGACGGCCTGGGACCCGGAGCGGCTCAGCGGCATAAGGGCCCAGCCCTACCCGGGCATCAACCTCCTCCAGGCCAAGTGGGCCTAGCGGCATGACGGCAGTCCTGCGGATCCTGCTGCGCCGCGTCGCCCTGCTCGTGCCGCTGATGCTCGGCATCGTGCTGTTCGTGTTCCTGGTGATGCGGTTCTCGGACGTCGACCCGGCGTCCGCGTTCTTCCAGGGCGCCAACCCGACCCCGCGGCAACTGCACGACTTCCGCGAGGAACACGGCCTGCTCGACCCGCTGCCCGTGCGCTACGCCGACTTCGTCGCCGACCTGCTCCACGGCGACCTGGGCACCAGCGCGCTGACCCGGGCGCCGGTGATCGACCAGGTCACCACCGCGCTGCCGCTCACCCTCCAGCTGACCTTCCTGGGCCTGGGCATCGCGGTCGTACTGTCCCTGGTGGGCGGCGTGACCGCGGCGATCCACCGGGACCGGCTGCCTGACCAGATCATCCGGGTCGCGTCGCTGACCGGTGTCGCGGCGCCCGGCTTCTGGCTGGCGCTGCTGATGATCCAGTACCTGGCGGTCGACCTGGGCTGGTTCCCGACCGGCGGCTACATCAACCCGGCCGACTCCTTCACCGGCTGGCTGCGGACCATGACGCTCCCCGCCCTCGCCCTCTCCCTGCCGGTGGCGGCCCAGTTGACCCGGATCGTGCGGACGGCCGTGGTGGAGGAGCTGGACAAGGACTACGTACGGACGGCGATCGGCAGCGGGCTGCCGCCGCACGTGGTGGTCGGGCGGAACGTGCTGCGCAACGCGCTCATCAACCCGCTGACCGTGCTCGGGCTGCGCGTCGGCTATCTGCTGGGCGGCGCGGTCGTCATCGAGACGATCTTCTCGCTGCCCGGCATGGGCAAGCTGATGATCGACGCCGTGAAGAACGGCGATCCGGCCGTCGTCCAGGGCGTCGTACTGACCACGGCGGCCGGGTTCGTCGTCGTGAACCTCGTCATCGACGTCCTGTACCTGCTGGTCAACCCGCGACTGAGGGATGCGACCACGTGATGACCCGCATGATGACCCGCAAGAGCCTCACCGAGGCACTGTCCCGGCCCGGCCTGCGGCTGCGCGGCTGGCGCCGGCTGCCGTTGCTGTCGAAGGCCGCCGTCTGCTTCCTGGCGATCGTCGTGCTGCTGGCGCTGCTCGCGCCCCTGATCGCCCCGCACGACCCGCTCGACCAGCAGCCGCCCGTCGACGGCACCGGGCATCCGTCCGCCGGGCACTGGATGGGCCAGGACAGCCTCGGCCGGGACATCCTCAGCCGGCTGATGTACGGGGCGCGCTGGTCGCTCGCGATCGGGCTCGGCGCCACCGGCCTGGCACTGGTTGCCGGGGCGCTGCTCGGGGCGATCGCCGCGACCTCCCGCAAGGCGGTCGACGAGACGCTGATGCGCTGCCTGGACGTCGTCATGGCGTTCCCGGGCATCGCGCTCGCCGCCGTGCTGGTGGCGGTGTTCGGCGGGGGCATCACGGTGCTGATCTGCGCGATCGCGTTCCTGTTCACGCCGCCGGTGGCGCGGGTGGTGCGGGCGAACGTCCTCGACCAGTACGGCGAGGACTACGTGACGGCGGAACGGGTGATCGGCGCCCGCACCCCGCACATCGTGCTGAAGCACGTGGCGATCAACTGCGCGGCGCCCGTGCTGGTGTTCTGCACGGTGCAGGTCGCCGAGGCGATCGTCTTCGAGGCGTCGCTGTCCTTCATCGGAGCGGGCGTACGGCCGCCCGACCCGTCCTGGGGCAGTGTCATCGCGGACGGCAAGAACATGGTGCTGACCGGCGGCTGGTGGGCGACCGTGTTCCCCGGCCTGCTGATGCTGGTCACCGTGCTGTCGCTGAACATCCTGTCCGAGGGGGTGTCCGACGCGTGGGCGGCCCCGCCGGCGCGCCAGGTGGACGTCCCCGGGGACGACGACCGCCTCCGGGCGCCGGAGCCCGGCAGCGGGGAGATCGTCCAACTGCCCGGCCTGACGGAGGCGGCCCGGCGGCTGCGGGCGCGGGCCCGTCAGCTGCCCCGGGACGGGCAGCCGGTGCTGGCGGTGGAGAACCTGGCCATCGGCTTCGACCAGCGGCACGGCGGCGTGGACATCGTGGACGGCATCGGCTTCGAAGTGCATCCCGGTGAAGTCCTGGGTCTGGTCGGCGAGTCGGGCTGCGGCAAGTCGCTGACGGCCCTCGCGGTCATGGGCCTCCAGCCGAAGGGGGCGCGCGTCGGCGGCCAGGTCCGGTTCGGCGGGCGCGACCTGTTCGCCGAGCCGATGCGCGTACGCCGCAGACTCCTGGGCCACGAGATGGCGATGATCTACCAGGACGCCCTGTCGTCGCTGAACCCGGCGATGACGATCCGCGCCCAGCTGAAGCAGGTCGTCCGGCGGGGCGGGCGGCGCCGTCCCGCCGAGTTGCTGACGATGGTCGGCCTCGACCCGGAGCGCACCCTGCGCAGCTACCCGCACGAGCTGTCCGGTGGGCAGCGCCAGCGCGTCCTGATCGCCATGGCCCTGTCCCGCGACCCGAAGCTGATCGTCGCCGACGAGCCGACGACCGCCCTCGACGTGACCGTGCAGGCCCAGGTCATCGAGCTGCTGCTGCGGCTGCGCGAGGAGCTGGGCTTCGCGCTGATCCTCGTCTCGCACGACCTGGCGCTGGTCGCGGACGTCACCGACCGGGTGGCGGTGATGTACGGCGGGCAGATCGTCGAGATCGGAGTGACCGCCGACCTGGTGGAGGCGCCGGCCCACCACTACACGCGCGGCCTGCTCGGCAGCGTGCTGTCGCTGGAGTCGGGGCAGGAGCGGATGACGCAGATCAGGGGGGTCGTGCCGTCCCCGGCCGATTTCCCGGCGGGCTGCCGGTTCGCCGATCGGTGTCCCCGCGCGAGTGACGTGTGCCGAACGACGGCCCCCGTCCTGACCGGTACGCCGGCGCACACGGCGGCCTGCCATCACCCGGCCATAGACCTGGCGACGACGGAGACCGAGGCGGTGTCGTGAGCGCCCTGATGGAGCTGTCCGACGCGCACGTCGTGCACAAGGCCCGCAGCGGCGGCCTGTTCACCCGCGACCGGGTGTACGCCCTGACCGGCGCGGACCTGGCGATCGCGCCCGGCGAGACCATCGGCGTGGTGGGCGAGTCGGGCTGCGGGAAGTCGACGCTGGCGAAGGTGCTGGTCGGGGTCCAGCGGCCGACGCGGGGGACGGTGTCGTTCCGGGGCCGCGACCTGTGGGCGATGCCGCCCGCCGAGCGCCGCCGGACCGTCGGCGGCGGCACCGGCATGATCTTCCAGGACCCGTCGACGGCCCTGAACCGCCGCCTGACCGTACGGCAGATCCTGCGGGACCCGCTGGACGTGCACGACCGGGGCACCCGCGGGCAACGTGACGAGAGGGTCCGGGAGTTGATGTCCCTGGTCGGCCTCCCCCGGGCCCTCGCCGACGCCCTGCCGGGCCAGTTGTCGGGCGGGCAGCGGCAGCGCGTCGCGATCGCCCGGGCGCTGGCGCTGGACCCGGACCTGGTCGTGGCGGACGAGCCGACCAGTGCCCTGGACGTGTCGGTCCGTGCCCATATCCTCAATCTGCTGCTGGACGTGAAGGAACGCCTGGGCCTGGCCCTGGTGTTCGTCTCGCACGACATCCAGACGGTCCGGCGGATGAGCGACCGCGTGATCACCATGTACCTGGGCCGGATCGTCGAGGAGTCCCCGGCCGCCCTGGTCACCGACCGGGCCCGGCACCCGTACACCCGCGCCCTGTTCTCCGCCACGCCCGGCCTGCTCGACCCGATCGAGCCGATCCCGCTCGCCGGCCCGGTCCCCTCGGCGACGCGCCCGCCGAGCGGCTGCCCGTTCCGCACGCGCTGCTGGAAGGCGGACGGGACGTGCGCGGAGGTGATGCCGGACTTCTCGGTCGCGTCGGCCCCCGCGCATCGCTTCCGCTGCCACCATCCTGTCCAGGAGGACGAGTCGACCCGCGACCTCGCCCGCCAGAGCGACCCGATGGAGGCTCCATGACCCTCACCCCGCTGACCGGTGTCATCCCGCCCGTCTGCACGCCCCTGACACCGGACCGCGAGGTGGACGTCCCCTCGCTGCTCAGGCTGGTCGACCATCTGGTGGACGGCGGGGTGCACGGCCTGTTCGTGCTCGGCTCGACCTCCGAGGCGGCGTATCTGACGGACGCGCAGCGCAGGCTGGTGGTCGAGTCGGTCACGGCCCACGCGGGCGGGCAACTCCCGGTACTGGCCGGGGCGATCGACATGACGACGGCCAGGGTCGTGGACCATGTCGCGGCGGTGACGGCGGCGGGCGCGGACGCGGTCGTCGTCACCGCCCCGTTCTACGCCCGCACCCACCCGGCGGAGATCACCCGCCACTACCGCGCGGTCGCCGCCGCGAGCCCGGTCCCGGTGGTCGCCTACGACATTCCCGTCGCCGTCCACACGAAGCTGCCCGCGGACGTGGTCCTGGAGCTGGCCGCCGACGGTGTCCTGGCCGCGCTCAAGGACTCCAGCGGCGACCTGGCCGCCTTCCGCCAGGTCGTGACCGGGGCCAAGGCCCACCCGGGCATCAGCGGCTTCAGCGTGCTGACCGGCTCCGAGCTGATCGTCGACGCGGCGCTCGCTGTCGGCGCGGACGGCACCGTGCCCGGCCTCGGCAACGTCGACCCGCACGGCTACACCCGCCTGGACCGCCTGTGCCGCGCCGGGGAGTGGAAGGAGGCCCGTGCCGAACAGGAGCGGCTGTGCGCCCTGTTCGGCCTGGCCGGCGTCGGTGACCCGGCCCGCATGGGTCCCGGCTCCTCGGCGATCGGCGCCTTCAAGGCCGCGCTGCACCTGCGGGGCGTGATCGACTGCCCGGTCACGGCGGAGCCGCAGGTGCCGTTGTCACGGGACGAGGTGGAGCGGGTCGGCGAGTACCTGGCAGCGGCGGGGCTGCTCTAGAGGGGTCCGCAAAGAGCCGGTGTTGTAGGCCTCCTTGGAGTTCTCCTGCCACCAGTCGGCGAATCTCGCCTCGGTGGACTACCCGGTTGAACTCCTTGCGCAGCGCGGGCAGCGACCACGGCCGCCACGGCGTCAACTCCTCTTCACCGATGCCATGGGTGGCTTCGGCCTGGCGCTGCCACCACGAGGCGGTCACCCAGGACACGGCCCAGTTGTAGGCGGCACGAGCGGCACCGCAGTGCGAGCGCAGCGCCCGCTCCTGTGCGGCGTTCGGATCGAGAGCGAACCTGTAGGCCTGCACCACGCAACCGGGCTGCGGCCGGAACTTCCCGCTCATTCGGCAGCCTCACCCCCCGGTCGAAGACTCCCTCACCGCACCCAGCGCACAGCGCCCGCAAAGGCCACGCATTCGATGAGGGAACACTCGTTTCCGTCCACGGGGGCAAAGGCCAGGGCCACTACAAGGCAGGGCACGCCATGACGCACGATCCTCGGTCGGAGAGCTTCACGCCGTCACGACACAAGCCGAGAGGGGCTGATACGTACTGATGGATCGCGCGGCAGCCGTCAGCCCCCACTGTTCGGGCTCCCTCCGATCCGTGTCTGGAACGGTCTCCAGACTCCCGGCGCACGGGGGCGGATTCGTCCGGCCCGAGGCCGAGTCGGGGGTTACTGCGCAGGGCGGTTCGGGCGGCGGATTACTCCCCGGGGAGTAACGGCCCCGGGCGGCTGGGGCAGGGGCCCCGCTCTACGACGGCGTACGCGCCGCCGCCGCCAGCAGCCGCGTCACGTCGTCGGGGCAGATGGTGAGCGCCGCTCCCACCGTCGCGAGCACGTCCCGTTCGGCCGGGGTGTACGGCCCGTCCGCCAGGGCGATGCGCGCGCCCTGGAGCAGGATCGATTCGCGGCCGACCGCGGCGAGGTGCGGGGCGAGCGGGTCCAGCGCCTCGTGCAGCTCTATGGCCAGTCCGGCACCGCAGGGCTCCCCGGTGATCCGGCCGGTGTCCGCCTCCAGCGCCTCCACGAGGGCGGCCAGCTGTTCCTCCGTGCAGTCGTCGAAGCCGGCCACGCGCACGGCGAGCACCGCGGACTCCAGCGCCGTACGGGAACCGGCGCCGCCCGCGGCCAGCACGGCGAGGGCGACGGTGTGCACGGCGTCGCGGAGCATCGCGGAGAAGCGGGTGGTGGTCGGGTGGTCGAGGACGTCCGTGCCGAAGTGGCGGCGGCAGGCGGCGCACTCCACGACCGGGCCGGTCTCGCCGCGCGGCAGCACGGGCAGGCCGAGCAGGGTGAAGCGGCGTTGTCCGGTCAGCCGCTGGTAGTTGCGGTCGCCGCCGCAGCCGGGGCAGAAGAACTCCCCGTCACCCGCGGGCGTCCACGCGGTACGGGTGCCCAGGATGCTCGAGAACCTGGCGGCACGGCCGTTTCGTACCCGTCCTGGCAGCACGTCGCACCTCCGTCACGCCGCACGGCAGCGTCGCCGCGCTTGCGTGATGTTAGCCACATCCGTGAGGAGGAGTCAGTACCCCGGAGGAGACCTTTCCGTGACCCTCACAGGGATTGGCCGGTATGCGACGGGGCTCCGACCGCCGGACATCAGCGGACGGAGCCCTCAAATCGCCTACAGGGCTGGTCAGCGCGTCGCGCGGTTGACGGCCGAGACGACCGCCTTCAGCGAGGCCCGCGTGGTGTTCGCGTCGATTCCGATCCCCCACAGGACCTTGTCGTCGATCGCGCATTCGATGTAGGAGGCGGCCTGCGCGGAGGCGCCCTCGCTCATGGTGTGCTCCTGGTAGTCCAGCAGGCGTACGTCGATGCCGATGGACTGCAGCGCGTCGAAGAAGGCCGAGATCGGGCCGTTGCCCGAGCCGGTCAGGACGGTGTCCTGGCCGTCGACCGTGGCCTCCACCGTCAGCGTGTCCACGCCGTCGGTGTCGGTCGTCGACTGGTTGTTCTTGACCTGGATCCGGCCCCACGGGTTCTCGGGGTTGGGCAGGTACTCGTCCCGGAAGGCCGCCCAGATGTCCTTCGGCGTGACCTCGCCGCCCTCGGCGTCTGTCTTCGCCTGAATGATCTTCGAGAACTCGATCTGCATCCGGCGCGGCAGGTCCAGCTTGTGGTCGTTCTTCAGGACGTACGCGATACCGCCCTTGCCGGACTGCGAGTTGACCCGGATGACCGCCTCGTAGGAGCGGCCCACGTCCTTGGGGTCGATCGGCAGGTAGGGGACGGCCCACTCGATGTCGTCGACGGTGACGCCCTTGGCGGCCGCGTCGGCCTCCATCGCGTCGAAGCCCTTCTTGATGGCGTCCTGGTGGGAGCCGGAGAAGGACGTGTAGACCAGGTCGCCCACGTACGGGTGGCGCGGGTGGACCTCCATCTGGTTGCAGTACTCCCACGTGCGACGGATCTCGTCGATGTCGGAGAAGTCGATCTGCGGGTCGACACCCTGGGAGAAGAGGTTCATGCCCAGGGTGACCAGGTCGACGTTGCCGGTGCGCTCGCCCTGCCCGAACAGGCAGCCCTCGACACGGTCCGCGCCGGCCATCAGCGCCAGCTCGGCGGCGGCGACGGCCGTGCCGCGGTCGTTGTGCGGGTGGATCGACAGGCAGACGTGCTCGCGGCGGGAGAGGTTGCGGCCCATCCACTCGAAGCGGTCCGCGTGGGTCGAGGGGGTCGAACGCTCCACGGTGGCGGGCAGGTTGAGGATGATCTCGCGGCCCGGGCCGGGCTGCCAGACATCCATGACCGCCTCGCAGACCTCCAGCGCGAAGTCCAGCTCGGTGTCGGTGAAGATCTCCGGCGAGTACTGGTAGCCGAACTCCGTCTCAGGGCCCAGCAGCTTCTCCGCGTACTCCATCACCAGCCGCGTGCCGTCCACGGCGATCTGCTTGATGTCGTCCTTGGAGCCCCGGAAGACGACCCGGCGGAAGACGGGCGCGGTGGCGTTGTAGAGGTGGACGGTCGCGCGCTTGGCGCCCTTCAGCGACTCCACCGTGCGCTCGATCAGGTCCTCGCGGGCCTGGGTCAGTACGGAGATGGTGACGTCGTCGGGGATGGCCCCGGGCTCTTCGATGATGGAGCGTACGAAGTCGAAGTCGGTCTGGCCGGAGGCCGGGAAGCCGACCTCGATCTCCTTGTAGCCCATCTTGACCAGCAGGTCGAACATCGCGCGCTTGCGGGCGGGCGACATGGGGTCGATCAGGGCCTGGTTGCCGTCGCGCAGGTCCGTGGAGAGCCAGCGGGGGGCGGTGGTGATGCGCTGGTTGGGCCAGGTGCGGTCCGGGATGTCGACCTGCTCGTAGCGGCCGTACTTGTGGATCGGCATGGAACTGGGCTGCTGGCGGTTCGCCATGATGCTGTGGGCTCCTCAGAGGGTGTCCGGAAGGACGGCCGACGACGCAGCACCAAGCTCCGCGGGGAGGGAGTCGGCCTCGACTACAGGCCCTCGCCGCGGCAGCTAAGGAGAAGCAGCCCGAAACGCATGATGCGCAGCATGCTAGCCGAGGCCCTCCGGGGTGCGCGGGTCCGTATCAGTATGCGGGACCGGGCGCGCATACGGGACAAAAAGTGCCCTATACCACTTCGCCACGGAGCGTGAGGGCCCTTGTCCCGGTATTTCACCAATCATGGTGGCGACTAGTGACAGTAACGTCACGCAGTGCAAGGGTGCCGGGCATGACGACTCACGGGGGCTTCGAGCCCGTCTTCTGCACCATCGTTCCACCTCATGTCCTCGACAAGCTCGCCCAGGCCGGGGATCCCGCGCTCGCCGGACCCGCTCGCCGGACCCTGGAGCGCGACGCCCTGGAGCGCACTCACCGCCGGCTGACCACGGTCGTCGGCGCCCCGTCCGTGGCCCCGACCGCCGGGGCCGAGCCCGCCCGGCCGCACCGCACGGTCCACGACGCCCGGCACGGCACCGACCTGCCCGGACACAAGGTCCGCAGCGAGGGCGACAAGCCCGGCAAGGACGCCACCGTCAACCGCGCCTACGCCGGCCTCGGCGCCACCTTCGAGCTGCTCCTGAAGGCTTACCAGCGCGACTCGATCGACGGCAACGGCCTTCCGCTGGTCGCGACCGTGCACTACGACCGCGAGTACAACAACGCCTTCTGGAACGGCGAGCAGATGGTCTTCGGCGACGGGGACGGCGAGATCTTCCTCGACTTCACCCTCCCGATCGACGTCATCGGCCACGAACTCGTCCACGGCGTCACGCAGTACACCGCCAACCTCACCTACTTCGGCCAGCCCGGAGCGCTGAACGAGTCCGTGTCGGACGTCTTCGGCTCGCTGATCAAGCAGTACACGCTCGGCCAGACCGCCGCCGAGGCCGACTGGCTGATCGGCGCGGGCCTGCTCGCCCCACGGGTGACGGGCAAGGCACTGCGCTCCATGAAGGAGCCGGGCACGGCGTACGACGACGACGTCCTGGGCAAGGACCCGCAGCCGGCGACGATGGACGACTACGTGCGCACCGGCCGCGACAACGGCGGTGTCCACATCAACTCGGGCATCCCGAACCACGCCTTCTACCTGGCGGCCACGGCCCTCGGCGGCCACGCCTGGGAGCGCGCGGGGCTGATCTGGTACGACGTGCTGACCGGCGGCGAACTGAAGCAGCAGGCGATGTTCGCCGACTTCGCCACGCTCACCGTCAAGGCGGCCCGGGAGCGGTTCGGCGACGGGGAGGAACTGGACGCCGTGTCGAAGGCCTGGGAGCAGGTCGGGGTGCGGACCCTGTAGTTCCGTACTAGACAGGTGCCATGCGTATTCAGGTGAGGCGCACGGGCGGGTTCGCGGGCATCGAGCGGCATGCCGAGGTGGACACCTCCGGCCGCCCCGATGCCCCCGAATGGCACGCCCTGGCCGAGAAGGCGTTCGCCGCCGGCCGGCACACGCCGCCGATCGGGGTCCCGGACGGGTTCAGCTACCAGATCACCGTGGACGGGAAGACGGTGTACGCGGCCGACCCGCGACTGACGGACGAACAGCGGAAGCTGATCTCGCGCGTGCTGAAGGAAGGTGCGTAACAGGTCTTCCGCGGCGGCCTGTTGACTTCCGTTACCGGCGGTACGGATGATCCAGCGCATGGCGACTGACGCAGGCAATCCGATCCCCCGCTTCCCGGCCGGCTTCCTCTGGGGCGTGTCGACCTCGGCGCACCAGATCGAGGGGGCCGCGGACGAGCGCGAGCCGTCCGTGTGGGACGCCTTCACCGCCGGGCCGGGCCGGGTGAAGGACGGCTCGACGGCGGCGGTGGCCTGCGACCACTACCACCGCCACCGCGAGGACGTGGCCCTGCTGGCCGGCCTCGGCGTGAACGCCTACCGCTTCTCGGTCTCCTGGCCGCGGGTGCGCTCCGAGAAGGGCCTGGACTTCTACGACCGGCTGGTGGACGACCTGTGCGCGGCGGGCGTCCGCCCGGTGCCGACCCTGTTCCACTGGGACCTGCCGGCGGACCTCGACTGGCTGGAGCGGGACACGGCCGCGCGCTTCGCCGAGTACGTCTCGGTGGTCGCCGGCCGCCTCGGGGACCGGGTGACGAAGTGGATCACGCTGAACGAGCCCGCCGAACACACCCTGCTGGGCCACGCCCTGGGCGTGCACGCACCGGGCAGGCAGCTGCTGTTCGACGCGCTCCCCGCCGCCCACCACCAGCTGCTGGCCCACGGCCTGGCCGTACGCGCCCTGCGCGCCTCGGGCGCCACGGACATCGGCATCGCCAACTCGCACGGCCCGACCTGGGCGGCGTCGACCGAGGCGGAGGACGTGGAGGCGGCCGAGTTCTACGACGTGCTGCTGAACCGCCTGTTCGCGGACCCGCTGTTGCTGGGCCGGTACCCGGACGGCATCGGCGAGCTGATGCCCGGGGACGTCGAGGCCGACCTGAAGGTGATCGCCGAGCCGCTCGACTGGTACGGCGTCAACTACTACGCGCCGACGCGGGTGGGCGCCCCGCAGGGCACCGACATCACGTTCGGCGGTGTCGCCATGCCCGCCGAACTCCCCTTCGCGGTCCGGGAGATCACGGGCCACCCGGTCACCGACTTCGGCTGGCCGGTCGTGCCCGAGGGCCTGACCGAGATCCTCACCGCCTTCCAGGACCGCTACGGCGACCGGCTCCCGCCCGTCGTCATCACCGAGAACGGCTGCTCGTACCCGGACGTCGACGACCAGGACCGCATCGCCTACCTGGACGGCCACCTGAGGGCCCTGCACCGGGCGCTGGAGGCGGGCGTCGACGTGCGCGGCTACTTCGTGTGGTCCCTGCTCGACAACTTCGAGTGGGCGGAGGGCTACGCACGCCGTTTCGGCCTGGTCCACGTCGACTTCGAGACGCTTCGGCGGACCCCGAAGTCGTCGTACGGCTGGTACCGGGAGGTGCTGCGGGCCCAGGGGACTACGGCTTGATGCCCACCCCGGTCCACAGGCTGACCTCGGCGTCCGTCGGGGCGTCGCCGCCGGTGGCGTCGGGCCGCCAGCGGTGGCCGACGGTGACGCCGGGGTCGAGCAGTTCCAGGCCGTCGAAGAAGCGGGCGACGTCCGCCCGGGAGCGGAACTGTACGGGTGTCCCGGCCGAGGTGTAGATGTCGGTGACCTTCTGCCAGGTGGCCGGGTCGAAGTCGGGCGTGCAGTGGCTCAGCGCCAGGGCGCTGCCGGAGGGCAGGACGTCCAGCAGCCGGCGCACGATGCCGTACGGGTCCTGGGCGTCGGTGACGAAGTGCATCAGGGCGTTGAGGGAGAGCGCGACCGGGCGGCTCAGGTCCAGGACCTCGGCCAGCTCGGGTGCGGTCAGCAGCGCCTGGGGGTCGTTGACGTCCGCCTCCATGTACGTCGTACGGCCCTCGGACGTGCTGCGCATCAGGCGCTCGGCGTACTTGAGGACGAGCGGGTCGTTGTCGGCGTAGACCACACGGGCGTCGGGGACCACGGACTGGGCCACCTGGTGCAGGTTGGGCTCGGTGGGGATGCCGGTGCCGATGTCCAGCCACTGGCGGATGCCGTGCTCGCGGGCGAGGACGCGCGTGGCGCGGTGCATGAAGGCCCGGTTCTCGCGGGCGCAGACGAAGATGGCGGGGTAGGCCTCGGCGACCCGCTCGGCCGCCTGCTTGTCGACCTCGAAGTGGTCCTTGCCGCCGAGGTAGTAGTCGTACATGCGGGCGGAGTGCGGCCTGCTGGTGTCGATGTCGCGCGGGGCCTGCGAGTTGCTCATGGGGGGGTGCCTCTCGTGGGGGGGTGGTGGTGCGCGTTCGGCTCGGTGGGGCTCAGTGGGCCGAGTGGGCCGAGTGGGCCGTGAGGTGGTCGGCGAGGCCCTGCTTGACCCCCGCGACGAACGCGGTGATCTCCTCGGGCGTGTAGATCAGGGCGGGACCGGCGGGATCGGCCGACTGCCGAACCGCCACACGGCCGTCGGCCAGTTGCTTGGTCTCCACGCACTGGCCCCCGTTGGGGCCGCTCCACGGCCGCTCCCAGCCCTGTTCCCCGAGGTCCGACGCGGGCATTCCGTTGTAGACGGCGCCCTCGGCGATGGTCATGAGTACTCCTTCCGCATGCGGTTCAACAGCGCCTTGCTGTCCGCGGACGAGGTCTTCAGCGACAGCCGGTTGTGGGCCTCCAGATGGGCCACGACGTCGGCGCGCTGGTCGAGGTAGACGGACGCGGAGAGGATCTCGCTGTAGACGATGTCGGGCAGCTCCCGCTCCTCGAACCGGAAGTAGGTGAAGGGCGCGCACGCCCCGACGTGGGCGCCCGCGTCGAACGGCACGATGTCGACGCTGACGTGGTCCAGCTCGGACGCCTCCAGGAGCCGGTCGATCTGCTCGCGCATCACCTCGGGGCCGCCCACCACCCGGTGCAGCACGGCCTCCTCCATCACCACCCACAGCGTGGGCGCGTCCGGCTTCGTGAGCAGGTTCTGGCGGCGCAGCCGCAGCTCCACGCGCCGCTGGAGGTCCTCGTCGTTGTCGTTCGGGAAGCCTCCGCGCAGCACGGCACGCGCGTACCCGGGTGTCTGGAGCAGGCCCGTGACGTACTGCGGCTCATAGGTGCGCAGTGTTCTGGCGCCGGTCTCCAGGCTCACGTAGGCGGTGAACCAGGACGGCATCACATCGCGGTACGGGTGCCACCAGCCGGGCTCGTTGGCCCGCTCGGCCAGGGTGACGAACTCGTCGATCTCCTGCCGGCCGGCCCCGTAGGTCTGGAGCAGCTTCTCGACGTAGAGGATCTTCAGGCCGACCTCGGCCTTCTCCAGGCGGCGGATGGTCAGCGGTGTGACGCGCAGGGCCTTGGCGGCGTCGTCGAGGGAGAGGCCCGCGGTCTGCCGGGCCTCCTGAAGGCGACGTCCCAGGATCATGCGGAGAACGGTGGGCGCGCCGGCGCCGGTGCCTGATCGCGCGTCGCTCACGCCGTGCCTCCCGAGGGGTCGTCACCGGCGCAAGCCTGACAGGGAGTTGATCGTTCCACCAAGCGGCCCGGAGCAGCGATACCTTCCTCCTGAAATTATCAGGCAGATGGTTGCAGCGTGAACTGCTCTGCGAGCATAGTTACTTGTGCGAACAAGGCACCGGAACCCCCAACTCCCCTTTCGGCTGGTCCGATTCGCGCCTCGCCCCTTCCCTGACTGCGCCCACCCACCACGGAAGGCGAACGCCGTGTCCCCCCACACGACTTCCACCCCCCGGTTCCTGGACGCGGTGCGCCCGGGCCGCACGCACTGGCTGGAACTGCCGTCCCACCGGACCAGCGTCAGAGTCGCCCGTCATGCCACGCAGGCGCGGCTGGCCTCGTGGCAGGTGCCCGACGAGGTGTGCGCGAACGCCGTCCTGCTGGTGTCCGAGCTGGTGACCAACGCCGTTCTGCACACGCCCGGCGCCTGGGTCCTGTGCGGCGTCGGCCGCAGGACGGAGAGGCTTTTCCGGCTGGAGGTGCACGACGGCGACCTCACGGGCCGGGGCATCCCCGACCACTGCCCCGGCCTCGACGACGAGGGCGGCCGCGGCCTGCTGCTCGTCCGCGAGATAGCCGACAGCTGGGGAGTCACGCGCTCGCCCCTCACCGGCGGCAACGCGGTCTGGGCGAGCCTGGCGACGGCGTCATAGCGCGCCCTGGAACCTCAGAACCCCAGCTTGCGCAACTGCCTCGGATCCCGCTGCCAGTCCTTCGCCACCTTCACATGCAGGTCCAGGCTGCATCGATATGCGGCTACCGCCGCGCGGCCGGCGTGCCCAACTGCGCCCTCGCCCCCGCCTGGCGACGGCGTCATAACGCCCGGGAGCCTCAGAACCCCAGCTTGCGCAACTGCCGCGGATCCCGCTGCCAGTCCTTGGCGACCTTCACGTGGAGGTCCAAGAACACCGGGGTGCCCAGCAGGGCCTCGATCTGCTTGCGGGACTTGATGCCGACCTCCTTCAGGCGCTTGCCCTTGGGGCCGATGATGATGCCCTTCTGGCTGGGGCGCTCGATGTACACGAAGGCGTGGATGTCGAGCAGGGGCTTGTCGGCGGGGCGGTCCTCGCGGGGGAGCATCTCCTCGACGACCACGGCGATGGAGTGCGGGAGCTCGTCGCGGACACCCTCCAGCGCGGCCTCCCGGATCAGCTCCGCGATCATGACCTGCTCGGGCTCGTCGGTGAGGTCGCCCTCGGGATAGAGCGCCGGGCCCTCCGGGAGAAGCGGGACGAGCAGGTCGGCCAGCAGATCCACCTGCTGGTCGCCGACCGCCGACACCGGGACGATCTCCGCCCACTCGAAGCCCAGCTCCTTGCCGAGCTGGTCGATCGCGATGAGCTGCTCGGCGAGCGTCTTGCTGTCCACCAGGTCGGTCTTGGTGACAATGGCGATCTTCGGCGTCTTCTTGATGGACGCCAGTTCCTTCGCGATGAAGCGGTCGCCGGGGCCGAGCTTCTCGTTCGCCGGCAGGCAGAAGCCGATCACGTCCACCTCGGCCCACGTCGTGCGCACGACGTCGTTCAGCCGCTCGCCCAGCAGCGTGCGCGGCTTGTGCAGCCCCGGGGTGTCGACCAGGATCAGCTGGGCGTCCGGGCGGTGCACGATGCCCCGCACGGTGTGCCGCGTCGTCTGCGGCTGATTCGCCGTGATCGCCACCTTCTGGCCGACCAGAGCATTCGTGAGGGTGGACTTGCCCGCGTTGGGACGGCCCACGAAGCAGGCGAAGCCGGCCCTGTGGACAGCCTCGGCCGGCTCTTCGGATGACTGGGTACGAACGCTCATGGCGCCCATTCTCCCTGATCCACGGAGCCCCGCCGCACAGACGCCCGAACACCGCCGGCACCGTGAGGTTCACGAAACCCGCAAGCAACGAAACGTCACGGAAACACACCCGTACGCAACCGGAAACGCAGGACGGTGAACCTCTGACGAGCCCCCGGATCCCCACCTCGTTGGAGACACCGTGCCTCTGGCCGCCGCAAGCGCCGACACCGGCGACACCGCCTGGCTGCTCGCCGCCACCGCTCTCGTCCTGCTGATGACCCCGGGCCTGGCCCTGTTCTACGGCGGCATGGTCCGCACGAAGAGCGTGCTCAACATGCTGATGATGAGCTTCGTGTCGATCGCCCTGGTGACCGTGGTGTGGCTGGCCGCCGGGTACTCCCTCGCCTTCGGCGAGGACACCGCGGGCGGGCTCATCGGCGGGCTCGGCCACGCGGGCATGAGCGGCCTCGGGCCGGACAGCCTCCAGGGCACGGTCCCCACCCTGCTCTTCGCCACCTTCCAGCTCACCTTCGCGATCATCACCGCCGCCCTGGTCAGCGGCGCGGTCGCCGACCGGGCGAAGTTCGGGGCGTGGCTGGTCTTCGTGCCGGTGTGGGCGCTGCTCGTATACGTTCCGGTCGCGCACTGGGTCTGGGGCCCGGGCGGCTGGATCCTGGAGAGGCTCGGTGCCCTCGACTTCGCCGGCGGACTGCCCGTGGAGATCGTCTCCGGCGCCTCCGGGCTCGCGTTGTGCCTGGTCCTGGGCCCGCGGCTGGGCTTCAAGAAGGACGCCATGCGCCCGCACAACCTGCCCATGGTGATGCTCGGCGCCGGCCTGCTCTGGTTCGGCTGGTTCGGCTTCAACGCCGGCTCCGCCCTCGGCGCCAACGGCCTCGCGGCCGCCGCGTTCCTCAACACCCTCGCCGCGGGCTGCACCGGCCTGCTCGGCTGGCTCTTCGTCGAGCAGAAGCGCGACGGCCACCCCACCACCCTGGGCGCCGCGTCCGGCGCGGTCGCCGGCCTGGTCGCCATCACCCCGTCCTGCGGCTCGGTCTCCCTGCTCGGCGCCCTGGTCGTCGGCCTGACCGCCGGGGCCGTCTGCTCGTACGCCGTGAGCTGGAAGTTCAAGCTCGACTACGACGACTCCCTCGACGTCGTCGGCGTCCACCTGGTCGGCGGGATCATCGGCACGCTCCTCATCGGCGTCTTCGCCGTGGAGTCGATGACCGGCGGCGCCGAGGGCCTCCTCTACGGCGGCGGCCTGGGCCAGCTCGGCAAGCAGCTGCTGGCCGTGGTCGTGGTGGCGGTGTACGCGTTCGGTGTGACGTACGGGATCGGCAGGCTGATCGACGCCACGCTGGGCTTCCGCGCGAGCGAGGAGCAGGAGCAGACCGGCCTGGACCTTACGGTGCACGCCGAGACGGCCTACGATCACGGGGTCCTGGGCCACGGCGCCCCGGTCTCCTCCTCCGTCGTCCCCTCCGCCCAGAAGGTCACTCCCCAGGCATGAAGCTCATCACCGCGATCGTCAAGCCGTACCGCCTCGACGAGATCAAGGACGCCTTGCAGGAACTCGGCGTGCAGGGCCTGACCGTGAGCGAGGCCAGCGGCTACGGCCGGCAGCGCGGCCACACCGAGGTGTACCGCGGCGCCGAGTACCAGGTCGACCTGGTGCCGAAGGTCCGGATCGAGGTCGTCGTCGAGGACGCGGACGCCGAGGCCGTCATCGACGCGGTCGTGAGGGCCGCGCACACCGGCAAGATCGGCGACGGCAAGGTGTGGGCGCTGCCCGTGGACACGATCGTGCGAGTGCGGACGGGCGAGCGCGGGCCGGACGCGCTGTAGCCCGCGCCCGGCCCGGCCGGGATCAGTCGAACACGAACGGGCCCGGCGACTGCGGCCCGGACGCCGTGCAGGTGATGGTGATGCCGAAGACGGTCATCTTCAGCGAGCCGCCGAAGGCCTCCAGGCTGTCGCCGGAGGCCACGGTGCCGCCGAGGGGGCCGACCTCGACGGGGGCGCCGGCGGCCATCGCCGGGTTCTCCGCGCCGGTGAAGTCGACGGTGCCACCGCCGGCCTTCACCAGGGTGAGGGTGGACGCTATCGAGTCCTCGCCGAGGG
This sequence comes from Streptomyces sp. NPDC045955, assembly GCF_056430805.1. NCBI lineage: Bacteria > Bacillati > Actinomycetota > Actinomycetes > Kitasatosporales > Streptomycetaceae > Streptomyces > Streptomyces sp. NPDC045955. Next base: position 445,175 of record NZ_JBWKKY010000005.1, on the reverse strand, counting down.
CGATCGGCGCCGTGATCGCCGAGGACTTGACGGTGAATGTGGCGGCGGTGCCCTCCTGCGTGGCCGTGAGCGTGGCCTCGCCACTGCCGAAGGTGCCGCAGTCGGCGCTGATCGTCGCCGTCTGTGGGGTGACGGCGAGTGCGGCGGGGGCGAAGGCGAGCCCGGTGACGGCGAGTGCCCCGGCCGCCAGGGCCGCGCCTGCTCCGATTCGCTTGCATCTCATGGGATTCCGGCTCCGTTTCCGTGGGGGGACGCTCGGCACGTGAGTGCGGGCACGCCACACGAGCGCCGAACCTGACGGTCCGTCGGAATGTACGGATCCCATTGATGCGCGGGGGGCAGACGGCGGCAAGGTTGAATTCCCGCCTAATTACCGCCGGTTACAGCGAACTTCAGCCAGCGGTCACGGTCGTCCGCACCGTCCCGTCGGGCCCGGCCACCAACACCGGCGTCTGCGCGCCCCCGAGATCCCGTACCACCGCCCGGTCCTCCTCGGACGCGGACTCCGCCTCCGTCACCACGGCCGCGGCCTCCAGGGACTTCGCGCCCGAGGCCACCGCCATCGCCACGGCCGTCTGGAGGGCACTGAGCTTCAGGGAGTCGAGGGCCACGGTCCCCGCGACATACGTACGTCCGGTCTCGTCGCGCACGGCCGCCCCCTCGGGCACGCCGTTGCGGGCCCGTGCGGAGCGGGCCAGGGTGACGATCTTGCGGTCCTCGGGGTCGAGCGCGCTGCTGTCGGTCATGATGCGAGCATACGTAAGCGTCAGGGCCGGTCGAGGCGGAGGCGGTCCGCTCGCGGCAGGCCCGCGACGACGAGGTCGTACGAGTCCTCGATGAGCTCCCGGACCAGCCGGTCCGGGAGCCCCCCGTCGCACGTGACCGTGTTCCAGTGCCGCTTGTTCATGTGCCAGCCGGGGACGATCAGGCCCTCGTGCTCGCGGCGGAGCCGGATCGCGTCGTCCGGGTCGCACTTGAGGTTGGCCTTCAGGGGACGCGCGTCGAGGTGCGACAGGGCGAAGAGCTTGCCCCGAACCTTGAAGACCGAGATCTCCGGGCTGAACGGGAAGTCCTCGACCGCCGCGTTGAACGACAGGCAGAACGCGCGCAGTTCCTGCGGTGTCATTCCGGCTTCTCCTCCTCGTCCGGTGCAGGATCCGCCGGATCCACCGGCTCCACCAACACCGTCACGATCTTGTTCCGGCGGCCGGCCGCGGCCTCCGCGGTCAGGCGCAGTTCCCGGCCGTCCGGGAGGCCGACGACGGACGAAGCGCCGGCGATGGGAACCCGGCCCAGCGCCTTCGCCAGCAGACCGCCGACCGTCTCGACGTCCTCGTCGTCGAACGCCTCCAGGCCGTACAGCTCGCCCAGGTCGCCGATGTCCAGGCGGGCGGTGACCCGGTAGCGGTCCTTGCCGAGGTCCTCGACCGGCGGCAGTTCGCGGTCGTACTCGTCGGTGATCTCGCCGACGATCTCCTCGAGGATGTCCTCGATGGTGACGATGCCGGCGGTGCCGCCGTACTCGTCGACGGCGACGGCGACGTGGTTGCGTTCCTTCTGCATCTCGCGCAGCAGGTCGCCCGCGTTCTTGGTGTCGGGCACGAAGAACGCCGGGCGCATCGCCGTGGACACCTGCTCGGACTCGGCCTCGCGGCTGATGTGCGTCTTGCGCACCAGGTCCTTCAGATAGACGATCCCGACGATGTCGTCCTCGCTCTCGCCGGTCACCGGGATCCGCGAGAAGCCGGAGCGCAGAGCGAGGGTGAGGGCCTGGCGGATGGTCTTGTAGCGCTCGATGACCACCAGGTCCGTGCGCGGGACCATGACCTCCCGGACCAGGGTGTCGCCCAGCTCGAAGACCGAGTGCACCATGCGGCGCTCCTCGTCCTCGATGAGCGACTCCTTCTCGGCGAGGTCGACCAGTGCCCGCAGCTCGGCCTCGGAGGCGAACGGGCCCCGGCGGAAGCCCTTGCCGGGGGTGAGCGCGTTGCCGATGAGGATGAGCAGCGACGGGATCGGGCCCATGATCCTGGCCAGCGGCACCAGGACGTACGCCGAGACCGTCGCCGTGTTCAGCGGGTGCTGGCGGCCGATGGTGCGCGGGGAGACGCCGACGGCGACGTACGACACGAGGACCATGACCGCGATGGCGATCAGGAGGGCCTCGGTCGTGCCGTCGAACTCCTTGAGGCAGCCGTAGGTGATCAGCGCGGCGGCGGCCATCTCGCAGGCGACGCGGACCAGCAGCGCCACGTTGAGGTAGCGGGTGGGGTCGGCGGCGACCTGGGAGAGCTTGGCGCTGCCCCTGCGGCCGGAGCGCACGGCCTCCTCGGCGCGGAAGCTGGAGACGCGCGCGAGGCCCGCCTCCGCGCAGGCGGCGAGCCAGGCCACGACGACCAGGGCGATCGCGCCCAGGGCGAGTTGCGGACTCATCGGCGGGCTTAGGAGACCGTCGGCGCCGGGGAGGGGCCGGTCAGGCCCCGCTCCGCGCGCCAGCCGTCCACGATGGCCGCCTGGAGGCCGAACATCTCGGCCTTCTCGTCCGGTTCCTCGTGGTCGTAGCCCAGCAGGTGCAGCACCCCGTGGACGGTGAGGAGCTGGAGCTCCTCGTCCATGGAGTGCTGCGTGTCCGCTTCCTTGCCCTGCTTCTCCGCCACCTCGGGGCACAGCACGATGTCGCCGAGGAGCCCCTGCGGCGGCTCGTCGTCGTCCTTGGACGGCGGGCGCAGCTCGTCCATCGGGAAGGACATGACGTCCGTGGGGCCCGGCAGGTCCATCCACTGGATGTGGAGCTGCTCCATGGCGGCGGCGTCCACGACGATCACCGAGAGCTCGGAGAGCGGGTGGATGCGCATCCGCGCGAGCGCGTAGCGGGCGATGTCGAGGATCGCCTGCTCGTCGACCTCGGTACCGGACTCGTTGTTGACGTCGATCGACATGCTGGTGCTCGGTCTACTTCCCCTTGTGCCCGGACTTGCCGCGGCCCTTGTGCGCGCCGTTCTGGGTGCCGTGCTTGGTGTCGTACTGCTCGTACGCGTCGACGATACGGCCCACGAGCTTGTGCCGGACGACGTCGTGGGACGACAGCCGGGAGAAGTGGACGTCCTCGACGCCGTCCAGGATGTCCTGCACCTGCCGCAGACCGCTCTTCGTCCCGTCCGGGAGGTCGACCTGCGTCACGTCACCGGTGATCACGATCTTCGAGTCGAAGCCGAGGCGGGTGAGGAACATCTTCATCTGCTCGGGGCTCGTGTTCTGGGCCTCGTCCAGGATGATGAAGGCGTCGTTGAGCGTGCGGCCGCGCATGTAGGCCAGCGGCGCGACCTCGATCGTGCCCGCCGCCATCAGCCGCGGGATCGAGTCCGGGTCGAGCATGTCGTGCAGCGCGTCGTAGAGCGGGCGCAGATACGGGTCGATCTTCTCGTAGAGCGTGCCCGGGAGGAATCCGAGCCGCTCTCCGGCCTCGACCGCCGGGCGGGTCAGGATGATGCGGTTGACCTGCTTGGACTGCAGGGCCTGCACGGCCTTGGCCATCGCCAGGTACGTCTTGCCGGTGCCCGCCGGGCCGATGCCGAAGACGATCGTGTGCTTGTCGATCGCGTCCACGTAGCGCTTCTGGTTGAGCGTCTTGGGGCGGATCGTGCGGCCTCGCGAGGACAGGATGTTCTGTGTGAGCACCTGGGCCGGGGTCTCCTGGCCGTCGCTCTCCCCGTTCTCGCTCGCCTTGAGCATGGCGATCGAGCGTTCCACTGCGTCCTCCGTCATCGGCTGTCCGGTGCGGAGCACCAGCATCATCTCGTCGAACACGCGGGCGATGAGGGCGACGTCCACGGGGTCGCCGACCGCGCTGATCTCGTTGCCCCGGACGTGGATGTCGGCCGCCGGGAAGGCCTTCTCGATCACGCGCAGGAGGGCGTCGCCGGAACCCAGCACGGTCACCATGGGGTGCTGGGCGGGGACGGTGAACTGCGCTCTAGCCTGCTCCTGCGCGGGGGTGTGAGCTGTGGGTGTCTGAGTCATGGGCCGGCGCTGAAGGCCTGCGGTTCCTCCTCTTCACGGCCGCGTAGCTGAGGGCGGCCTCGCGATTCCCAGGGTACGACGGGGGACTGACAACGCCGTAGGGGTTTTGGGGGCGGGGTTGGAATCCGAGGCGACAGGGCCTCTCGGCCGAGCGATTCGGCCGGGACGGTCACGCCGAGCGCCGGAACCCGATCGTCGGCACGGCACGCCGCAACGGCCAGGGCCTGACCAACTCCTCCGAGACAAGCCCCGCCAGGAACCCGTACCGCTGCAGGGCCTCCGGGGCCTGCCCCGCCACCGACTGCACCCGCCGCCACCACGCCGCGATCTCCGACCACCCCGGCGCCGACAGCGACCCCCCGAACTCCTGCACCGACAGCGCCGCCGTCAGCCCGGCGAAGGCCAGCCGGTCCGCCAGCGGCCAGTTGGCCAGCGTCCCGGTCACGAACCCGGCGACGAACACGTCCCCCGCCCCCGTCGGATCGAGCGCCTCGACCTCGATCGCCGGCACCTCCGCGGTCTCCCCCGTACGCCGGTCCACCGCGTACGCCCCGTCCGCCCCGAGCGTGACCACCGCGAGCGGCACGTAGTCGGTCAGCGCGTGCGCCGCCGCCCTGGGGCAGTCCGCGCCGGTGTACCGCATGGCCTCCTCCGCGTTCGGCAGGAACGCCTCGCAGTGCCGCAGGTCGGGCAGCGCCGCCAGGTCCCACGCGCCGGTGTCGTCCCAGCCGACGTCGCCGAAGACCCGCGTGCCCTTGCCCGCGGCCTGGGCGATCCAGGGCGCGCTCACGCCGGGGGCGAGGGAGGCGACGGCGGCACGCGCGCGGGGCGGGCACTCGGGGGCGGGCTCCTCCGGGGGCGGCTCGTGGCCGTGGGAGACCATCGTGCGCTCCCCCTCGTAGGCCATGGAGACCGTCACCGGGGAGTGCCAGCCGGGCACCGTGCGCGACGGGGAGAGGTCGATGCCCTCGCCGTGTTCCAGGGCGTCCCAGCAGTAGTCGCCGTAGTGGTCGTCGCCGAAGGCCGCCGCGAGGGACGTACGCAGGCCGAGGCGGGCCAGGGCGGTGGCCATGTTGGCGACGCCGCCGGGGCTCGACCCCATCCCGCGCGCCCAGGACTCGGTCCCGCGCACCGGGGCGGAGTCGAGCCCGGTGAAGATGATGTCGAGGAAGACGGTGCCGGTGAGATAGACGTCCCAGGGCGGGTCGTCCGGCGCGCGCAGCGGGGCGAGGGGATCGACCTGGCTCTGGCGGTGCGATCCTTTTCCGGCCGGGCCCTTTCCTGCCGGGGCGGTGGACGCGATCACGATGCGCTCCCTGACGTGGTGCGGATCAGGCCAGTGTGCACCACTCCACCGACAACGTGACGCCGATCACGTCAGGCCCACTCGTTCCGTCAGCTCGCACCGGCCGCCGCGCGCCCCCACGCGACCGGGAGCGGGGGCTACCAGCGGGGCATCGAGGGCGTCACCCACTCCGGGTCGGCGACCCGCATGGCCGCCGCGTCGTCGCGGTCGCACAGCGCACCGTCGTCGTCCAGCCACCGCCGGTGCAGCACGGCCAGCCGCTCACGGTCGAGCTCCACACCGAGCCCCGGCGCGTCGGGCACGGCCACCGTGCCGCCCTCGAAGGTGAGCCGCTCGGTGAGCACGTCCTCCGACTGCCACGGGTAGTGGGAGTCGCAGGCGTGGTGGAGGTTCGGGACGGTGGCCGCCACGTGGGTCATCGCGGCGAGCGAGATGCCCAGGTGGGTGTTGGAGTGCATCGACACGCCGACGCCGAAGGTGCGGCAGATGGCCGCCAGCTGCTGGGTGTTGCGCAGTCCGCCCCAGTAGTGATGGTCGGAGAGCACCACCTGAACGGCGCCCCTGGTGAACGCCTCCTTGATCTCGGCGAAGGTCGTCACGCACATGTTGGTGGCGAGCGGCACCCCGGTCCGCTCGGCGACCTCGGCCATGGCGGGGGTGCCGAGGGTCGGGTCCTCCAGGTACTCCAGGACGTCCCCGAGCTCCCGCGCCACCTTCAGCGAGGTCTCCGGGGACCAGGCGCCGTTGGGGTCGAGCCGCAGCGGGTGCCCGGGGAACGCCTCGGCGAGCGCCCGCACGGCCGCGATCTCCTCGTCGGGCGGGAAGACACCGCCCTTGAGCTTGAAGGAGGTGAAGCCGTACCGCTCGGTGAACCGGCGGGCCTGTGCCACCACTCCGGCCGGGTCGACGGCGGCCCCCCAGTCGTCCTTCTCGCCGGCGACGCCCTCCGGGTGGCCGGCCCACTTGTAGAACAGGTAGGCGCTGTACTCGACGGCGTCGCGCACCTTGCCGCCGAGCAGCGCGTGCACGGGCAGTCCGAGGGCCTTGCCGAGGGCGTCGAGGCACGCGACCTCGAAGCCGGAGACGACGGAGAGACGCAGCTTGTCGGCCGTCTGGACGCCGCGCAGCCCGCCGACGTCCACGGCGTTCTCGACCCGGGAGCGGTCGACGGCGACCTGGTCCGCGACCGTGAACAGCCCGTTGAGGTCGCTGACCCGCCGTCCCTTCAGCCGCTCGGCGAAGGGCCGGGCCAGCTCCAGGTACTTGGTGTCACCGTAGGTCTCCCCCACGCCGGTAACCCCGTCCGCCGTGACGACCTCGACGATCAGCCGGGGCGTGTAGGGCTGGTGCACGCCCTGCGTGTTGAGCAGCGGCGGGTCCGCGACCAGGATCGGCGTCAGCCGTACGTCGGTGATGTCGAGGTTCACTGGGCGGCTCCTACGAGGTCGAGTCCCGCGGTGAGGAGGGCGGTGAGGGCGGCCAGGTGGGCGGGCGAGGGGTCGGTGAGCGGGGCGCGGACGGGCCCCACCGGGTGGCCGCGCAACCGGGCCGCCGCCTTCACCAGCGACACGGCGTACCCGGGGACGCGGTCGCGCAGTTCGACGAGCGGGACGTAGAAGCCGCGCAGCAGTTTGTCGACGGTGCCGTGGTCGCCGTCGCGCAGGGCGGTGAAGAAGGCGTCGGCGATCTCGGGGGCGAAGGCGTGGACGGCGGAGGAGTAGGCGGGGACGCCGACGGCGGCGTAGGCGCGGGCCTGGATCTCGGCGGTGGCGGCGCCGTTGAAGAAAAGGAAGTCCTCGGGCGCGGCGAGGGTGAGGCGCTGGAGCCGGTCGAGGTCGCTGTGGCCGTCCTTGAGGCCGATGACGCCTGGCAGGGCCGCGATGCGTCTGAGCGACTCGGCGGTGAACGTGACCTGGCCGCGCTGGTAGGCGATCAGGGGCAGCCGGGTGCGGGCGGCGATCTGTTCCAGCTGGGCGACGAGTCCGTCCTGCGGGGCTGCGACGAGGTAGTGCGGCAGCACGAGGAGCGCGTCGGCGCCGGCGTCCTCGGCGATGCGCGCGAACCGGACGGCCTGCGCCCAGCCGTAGCCGATGCCCGCGACGACGGGGACGCGGCCCGCCGCCTCCTCGACCGTGATGGTGACGACCTGCCGGTACTCGTCCTCGTCGAGCGAGAAGAACTCGCCGGTGCCGCAGGCGGGGAAGACGGCTCCGGGCGAGGCGGCGAGCCGGTCCGCGACGTAGGCGCGGAAGCCGTCCGGGTCGAGGCCGCCGTCGTCGCGGAAGCTGGTCAGCGGGAACGACAGCACGCCCCCCGCCATGCCCTTCCGCAGCCGGTGTGCGACCGCACCCGGGCCGGCGCTCACGGTCGTCTCCTCGGTCATCCCCTCGCCATCTCCTTATGTAGACGTCGTTTATGTATGAGAATGAAGGTTGAGTGGGCGAACGTCAACCGCACGGGGCGGCCCGATTACGATCGGCACATGTCAGACACAGGTGGCGTCCGCGAAGTGAAGTCCGCGGCCCGCACGGTCGAACTGCTGGAACTCCTGGCGGCGCGCGGCGACCGCCCGGCCCGGCTGCAGGAGCTGGCCGACGAACTCGGCGTGCCGCGCAGCTCGATGTACGCGCTGCTCCAGACCCTGGTCTCGCGCGGCTGGGTCCGCACGGACGTCACCGGCTCCCTGTACGGCATCGGCATCCACGCCCTGCTCACCGGCACCAGCTACCTCGACTCCGACCCCCGGGTCCGGGCCGTACGGCCGTATCTCGACGAGGCGTCCGAGGCACTCGGCGAGACGATCCACATGGGCCGGCTGGACGGCCGGGACGTGGCCTACCTGGCGACGCGGGAGTCGCACGAGTACCTGCGCACGATCAGCCGGGTGGGGCGGCGCCTGCCCGCGCACGCCGGAGCCCTGGGCAAGGCCCTGCTGGCACAGCGCCCGGACGCGGACCTGCCCGAGGGGCCGTACGAGGCGCTGACCCCGAACACGCACACCAGCCGGGCGTCCCTGGCGGCCGACCTCGCCCAGGTACGGGCGCGTGGCTGGTCCGTGGACCGGGAAGAGGGCGTGACCGGCATCGTCGGCTTCGGGTTCGCACTGCGCTACGACACCCCGGCGCTGGACGCGATCAGCTGCTCGGTGCCGGTGGCCCGGCTCACGCCGGAGCACGAGGAGCGGATCATCGCCGTGATGCGGGAGATCCGGGCGAAGGCGGAGGCGACGGTCCCGGGGGCCGGATCGGTGCACTGGCGTTAGCGGAAACGCCCCCGCCACCTGGCGAAAGGCCTTCGCCTACCCGGCCTTCACCGCATCAAACACAACGTGGTACACATCACAAGCTGCGGGTTAACTCGTACGACTACTTGCTTGATACAAATTGCCCGCGCGTTCCTGTCCGTCGACGGTCGTCGCCAATCCCCCACCTCCACCGCTCCTTTCGCATGCCCTGGGAACGCCCGTGCTCGCCCCCCGCACCACCCCCTGGCCCCTCGTCGCCCTTTTCACGGCCGGGTACCTCGCCCCGTACCTGCTGCCGACCACCGTCGGCAGACTCGACTCGGGCCTTCCGCTCTCCGCCACCCAGGCCGGCGCCGTCGGCAGTGCGCTGCTGCTGAGTTCGGCGGCCGCCGGGTTCGCCCTGGCCTCACGGGTCGAGGCCCTCGGAGCCCGCACGCTCGCCCGGCTCGGGCTCGCACTCGCCCTGCTCGGCTACGGCGCTGCCGCACTGACCACCGCCGTCCCGGCCGTCGTCGCGGGCGCGATGGTCGGCGGCTTCGGATCCGGCACGGCCACCACCGTGGCCGCCACCCTGATAGCCGCCCAGCGGGATCCGCACCGGGCCTCCACGGCCGGGTTGCTCACCGTCTCCGCCCTCGCGGGCGCCGTGTATCTGACGGTCCCGCACCTCGGCCCGGGGCACGGCCTGCCCCTGGCCGCGATCGCCCTCACGGCCCTGGCCGTATGGCCGTTGACCGGCCGCCTGCCCGCCGGCGCGCCCGCCGCGCCCACGCGGCACCACAAGGCCCGGCTGCCCCACGCCCGTTCGGGCCTGGTGCTGGCCGCCGCCATGCTGTGCTGGTCGCTCGCCCAGAACTCCCTGTGGGGCGTCAGCGGACAGATCGGGCTGACCCAGGCCCACCTCGGCGAGGCCACCGTCGGAGCGGTCTTCGCCGTGGCGCTGGGCGCCGGACTGACCGGTGTCCTCGCGGCGGGCGCGCTCGGGGCGCGGCTGGGACGCGCGGTGCCGATCGGAGCGGGCACGGTCCTGATCGCCGGCTGCATCGTGCTCAGCGCCTCCGCGACCGACCTGACGAGCTTCGCCACCGGCGAGATCGCCTGGAACACCCTGTATCCGGTGGTGCTGTCGTACCTGATCGGGCTCGCCGCCTCGCTCGACCCGCGCGGCCGCTGGGCGGTGCTCGTCGGCTCGGCGTCCTCGCTGGGCACGGCCGCCGGGCCGCTCGCCGGCAGCGTGCTGTCGGCGCAGGCCGGATTCCCGGTCATGGGCGCGATCCTGGCCGCCGGTCTGCTGGTGGTCGCCCTGCCGATGACCGCCGTCGCCCTGCACACGAGCGGGCGTCCGCTGCTCGCCGGGGCGATCCGCCGCCGCGGCGGCCACCCGGCCGCCCTGGTCGCCGCCACCACGGGCACCCCCACCGGCGCGGTCCCCGAGATCGGCGCCCGCGAACAGCAGGTGGTGGAGATCCCCGTGGAAGCCCCGGCCGTCCCGGCCCAGCGCGCCTACGGCAAGGCGGGGTCGCAGGTCCTGTGAGGCCGGGGGTCCTCCGAGGCCGGGGCGTCTGCCACGGCCGCGGGTTCCTCAGCGGAACTCGTAGGCCTCCACCTCGGCGAGATACCGCGCCCGCAGCTCCTCGTCGTCCTCCAGAAACGAGGCGAGGAAGGAGTTGCGGGCGAGCTCGCGCAGCCGCTCCTCGCTCAGGCCGAGGGTGTCGCGGACGGCGTCGAAATTGTCACCGGCGTACCCGCCGAAGTACGCCGGATCGTCCGAGTGCACCGTGCACATCAGGCCCGCCTCCAGCATGGCGGGCAGCGGATGGTCGGCGAGAGTGTCGACGGTGCGCAGCCGGACGTTCGACAGGGGGCACAGCGTCAGCGGCACCCGCTCCCGCACCAGCCTCTCCACCAGGCCCGGGTCCTCCACGCAGCGCAGCCCGTGGTCGACCCGCTCGACGCCGAGGACGTCCAGCGCCTCGGTGATGTACTCCGGCGGCCCCTCCTCACCGGCGTGCGCGACCCGCCGCAGACCGAGCGCGGCAGCGGCCTCGTACACCTCGCGGAACTTCGCCGGCGGATGCCCGACCTCGGCCGAGTCGAGTCCGACGCCGGTGATCCGGTCCAGGTACGGCTTGGCGGCGTCCAGGGTCGCCAGGGCCGACTCGGCGGACTCGTCGCGCAGGAAGCACAGGATCAGCCGGGTCGAGACGCCGTGCCGGGACTCGCTGTCGCCGAGCGCCCGCCACAGCCCCTCGACGACCGTGCCGAGCTCCAGACCGCGGCTGGTGTGGGCCTGCGGGTCGAAGAAGATCTCCGCGTGCCGCACGCCCTGGGCGGCGGCGCGTTCGAGGTAGGCGTTCGCGAGGTCCTCGAAGTCCCGCTCGGTGCGCAGGACGGCCATGAGCTCGTAGTACAGGTTCAGGAACGACTGGAGGTCCTCGAACCGGTAGGCCTCGCGCAGCTCGTCCGTGTCCGCGTACGGCAGCGTGAGGCCGTTGCGCGTGGCGAGCTCGAAGGCGAGTTCCGGTTCCAGGGTGCCTTCGATATGAAGGTGCAGTTCGGCTTTGGGGAGGGACATCAATTCATCGTACGGCCGTTTCACCGACGCTTCGGAACCGGCACCCTCAGCAGATCGTGCGCCACGGTCAGCTCCCCCTCGTAGCCCGCCGCCCGCGCCTGCCGCTCGAACTCGTCCGGGTCGGTGTAGCGCTGGCTGAAGTGGGTCAGCACGAGGTGCCGCACACCGCCGTCCCGGGCCACCCGGGCGGCCTGACCAGCCGTCAGGTGGCCGTGTTCCACCGCGAGTTGCTCGTCCTCGTCGAGGAAGGTCGACTCGATGACGAGCATGTCGCAGCCCTCGGCGAGCGCGTACACCCCCTCGCACAGCCGGGTGTCCATGACGAACGCGAACCGCTGCCCGCGCCGTACCTCGCTGACGTCCTCGAGGGAGACCCCGCCGAGCGAACCCTCGCGCTGGATCCGGCCGACGTCCGGTCCCTTGATGCCGTGCGCGGCGAGCCGCTCGGGCAGCATCCGGCGGCCGTCGTGCTCGACGATCCGGTAGCCGTACGACTCGATCGAGTGCGACAGCCTGCGGGCGTCCAGCGTGTACGACGGCGTGACCGCGAGCACGCCGTCCCCGTCGGCCGGGGCCTCGGTGATGAAGACGGTCGCGCGGTAGGGCGTGGCGTACTGGAGACGCTCGTAGAAGCGCTGCCCGGACTTCGGGTAATGGGCGGTGATCTCGTGCGGCACCTGGTCGAGGTTGATGCGCTGGATGACCCCGGGCAGACCGAGTGCGTGGTCGCCGTGGAAGTGCGTGACGCAGATCCGGTTCAGGTCGTGCGCGGCGACCCCGGCCCGCACCATCTGGCGCTGCGTGCCCTCGCCGGGGTCGAACAGGATGCCCTCGCCGTCCCAGCGGAGCAGGTAGCCGTTGTGGTTGCGGTGGCGGGTCGGGACCTGGCTGGCGGTGCCGAGCACCACGAGTTCGCGTACGGACAAGGCGTTGTCCCGTTATCCGGGGGGCCATTCGAGGCCGCGGCCGCCGAGCACGTGGCCGTGCACGTGCCAGACCGTCTGGCCGGCGCCGCTGCCGGTGTTGAAGACGAGGCGGTAGCTGTCCAGCTTTTCCTCGTCGGCGACGGCCTGGGCTTCGCGGAGCACGTCCGCGGTGAGGGCCGGGTCGGCGGCGGCGAGGACGGCGGCGTTCTCGTAGTGCGCCTTGGGGATGATCAGGACGTGCGTGGGGGCCTGGGGGTTGATGTCGCGGAACGCGACGGTGGTGTCTGTCTGGCGGACGATCGTCGCCGGGATGGTTCCGGCGACGATCTTGCAGAACAGGCAGTCTTCCTGGGGCTCCCCTGCCATTTTCCCTCCGAGGGTCAGCCGAATGCGGTCTTGGTCGGGCATCGTATCGTCGTCGGGTGCGGGCCGTTTGTGGCTGGTCGCGCCCACGCGGCGGAGCCGCACATCGACGCAGCCCCGCGCCCCTAAGAGGCCGGCAGACTCGGGGGCGTCTTGGCGGGACTGGACTCCAGGGCCTCCAACGCCAGCCGGATCGCCTCGTCCAGTTGGGTGTCCCTTCCCGCAGCATAGTCCTGCGGGCGTTGGAGGATCTCCACGTCGGGATCCACCCCGTGGTTCTCCACTCCCCACTCGTAGCCCTCCAGCCAGAAGGCGTACTTGGGCTGGGTGACCAGGGTGCCGTCGACCAGGCGGTAGCGGCTGTCGATGCCGATGACGCCGCCCCAGGTGCGAGTGCCGACCACCGGGCCGAGGCCCAGGGCCTTGATCGCGGCGTTGACGATGTCGCCGTCGGAGCCGGAGAACTCGTTGGCGACGGCCACGACGGGGCCGCGGGGGGCGTCCTCGGGGTAGCTGTAGGGGCGCATGCCGCGCGGGACGGCCCAGCCGACGATACGGCGGGCGAGTTTCTCGACGACCAGCTGGGAGGTGTGACCGCCGCGGTTCTCCCGGACGTCGACGACCAGGCCCTCGCGGGCCACCTCGACACGCAGGTCGCGGTGGATCTGGGCCCAGCCGGGGGCCTGCATGTCCGGGACGTGGAGGTAGCCGAGGCGGCCGCCGGACTTCTCGTGGACGTAGGCGCGCCGGTCGGCGACCCAGGCGTGGTAGCGCAGCGGCTCCTCGTCGGCGACCGGGACGACGACGGCGTGCCGCGGGTCGCCGCCGCCGGACGGGGAGATGGTCAGCTCGACCGGCTTGCCCGCCGTGCCGATCAGCAGCGGGCCGGGGCCGGTCACCGGGTCGACCGGCTGGCCGCTGATGGCGAGGATCGCGTCCCCGGGGCGTACGGCGACGCCGGGCGCGGCCAGCGGGCTGCGCGCGTCCGGGTCGGAGGTCTCGGAGGGCAGGATGCGGTCGACGCGCCAACTGCCGTCCTCGTGACGGGAGATGTCCGCGCCGAGCAGGCCCTGGCGGGGGCCGCCACCGAAGCCGCCGCGCGGGGTGACGTAGGCGTGCGAGGTGCCGAGTTCGCCCTGCACCTCCCACAGCAGGTCGACCAGGTCGTCGTGGGTGGCGAGCCGGTCCACGACCGGCCGGTAGCGGTCGAGGACGCCGGCCCAGTCGACGCCGCTCATGTCCGGCCGCCAGAAGTGGTCACGCATGATGCGGCCGTTCTCGTCGAACATCTGCCGCCACTCGGCGGCCGGGTCGACGAACTGGCGTACGCGGCCCAGATCGACGGTGATGTTGGTGTCGCTGTCGTCGTCGCCGGAGGCGCGCCGGTCGCTGGGGACGACCTTCAGCCGCCCGTCGGTCCACAACAGCACCCGCTTGCCGTCGCCGCTGACCTCGAAGTGGTCGGCGTCGACGGCGAGATGCTCGACGCGCTGCTGGGCGAGGTCGTAGCGCTCCAGCTCGGACTTGGGCTCGGGGTCGTCGGGGGTGGCCCGGGACGCGCCGAGCACACCGGCGACCGGGTGGCGCAGCCATAGCACGCCGTCCTTGGCGGCCCGCAGGTTGGAGTAGCGGGCGGCCTCGACCGGGAAGGGCACGATGCGGTCGGCGAGGCCTTCGAGGTCGATACGGGTGGTGGGGGTGCCCTCGCTGTCGGGGGTCTCCTCCCGGTCGGGCGTCTCGAAGGACCGGCCGTGCCGCTGCGGCCCGAACGGGGAGGGCGTGGTGGCCGCGAGCGTGATCAGATGCGGCCGGGCGCCCTCCACGAAGGCCAGGTCGAAGACGTGCTCGTCGTAGACCGGGTCGAAGGAGCGCGTCGACAGGAACGCGAGGTGCTTGCCGTCCGTCGTGAACGCCGGCGCGTAGTCCTGGAAGCGCAACGGGGTCGCCTCGGTGACCGACAGGTCGGTGGTGTTGGCGAGCTTCAGCTGCGACAGGGGCCGCGGGCCGGGGTGGGACCAGGCGAGCCAGGACGAGTCGGGGGAGAAGACCAGCCCCGAGACATCGCCGTCATCGCTGCGGTCCACCTCCCGCACTTCGCCCGTCTCCCTCTCGACGAGCAGCAGACGGCCGTCGTGGCAGGCCACGGCCGCGCGACTGCCGTCCGGTGCCATGGCGAGCTCCAGCACCCTGCCGAGCTGCCCGGCGGCGAGCCGGCGCGGTGTCGCCCCGGGTGCGAGGCCGGTGGCGGGCGCGAACTCCAGGGCGTCGTCGCCCTCCGCGTCCGTGACCCATACCACCCACTCCTCGCCGTCCGCGCGGAACGTCCGCGGCAGCCGGGCCCGGACGCCGGGCGTCGCGGCCAGGGCGCGGGCCGGGCCGGAGCGGTGGGTGACCCAGTGGACGCAGCCGCGCACGGACACGGCGCTGCCGCGCGCGGTGTGGTCCGGGGACGCCGACCCGAACCAGCGGGAGGCGTTCACGGGGAACGGCTGGAGGTCGACGCGCTGTCCGCCGAGCCGCACGTCGAGCCGCCGCGGCTCGGCCCCGTCCAGGTCGTCCAGCACCCACAGTTCACCGGCGCTGGAGTAGACGACACGGGTGCCGTCGGTCGCGGCATGCCGGGCATAGAAGCCGTCGAGCGGGGTGTGCCGGCGCAGGTCGGACCCGTCGGCGAGGGAGGAGTACAGCGCGCCGGTGCCCTCGTGGTCGGAGAGGAAGGCGATCCGGTCCCCCACCCACAGCGGATACTCGATGTTCCCGTCGAGCTCCTCGTGCAGCCGGGCGAACTCCCCGTCGCCGTCCCGGTCGATCCACAACTTGCCCGCCGTACCGCCCCGGTACCGCTTCCACCAGGCGGCCTCACGCCCCATCGGCGCGGACAGCAGGACGACGCTCGGCCCGTAGGCGATGTCACCGACCGGCCCGTACGGCAGGATGGTGGCCGGACCGCCGTCGAGCGGGACGGCACGCGCCCAGGTGCGGCGCAGGCTCGCCTGGCCCTGGGAGCTGATCGCGAGCACGTCGCCGTCCGGGGTCCAGCCGCGCACCTGGGTCTTCAGACTGCCCCAGTACGTCAGGCGCTTGGCGGGGCCGCCGTCGACCGGGGCGATGTGCACCTCGGGGGCACCGTCGCGGGTGGAGGTCCAGGCGACCGTGGTGCCGTCGGGCGAGATACGGGGCAGGGTCACCGGCACGTTCTCGGCGCTGACCCGCCAGGCCCGTCCGCCGTCGAGGGGAGCGAGCCACACGTCGTCCTCGGCGGTGAAGGCGACCAGGTCACCGTGCACGTGGGGGAAGCGGAGGTAAGCAGGCGATGCGGACTGTGTCACCCGATCACCCTATGCAGGGAGGCCGTCGTACGGACAGGGTTCGGATCACTTGCCCTCCACAGGGCGGCAGTCCGGGTACCGATCGCACCAGATGGTCTGCGTGACGGTCACGGTGACGGTGGGACCGGGCTGCCCGTTCGAGGGACCGCCTCCGACGGGCGGCGGGCTGGTGGAGTCGCAGTCACCGAGTCCGTCGACCTCGAACCA
Source organism: Streptomyces sp. NPDC045955 (assembly GCF_056430805.1). Lineage (NCBI taxonomy): Bacteria > Bacillati > Actinomycetota > Actinomycetes > Kitasatosporales > Streptomycetaceae > Streptomyces > Streptomyces sp. NPDC045955. The sequence goes on along the minus strand of NZ_JBWKKY010000005.1, from coordinate 429,205 downwards.
CACCTTGCCGTCGACCTTGGCGGTGATGTTCCCGCGTACACAGGCGCCGTCCACAGCGTGGGTGACCTCGCCGTCGACGGTGATGTCCTTCCCGTCCTCCGTCTCCCCCTCGCAGTCGACGGTGACGACGGTCCTCTCACTCGCCGACGGCGACGGCTTCCCGCCCTGGCCGGAATCCCCGTAGGACCCGGTGCACGTCAGCCAGCGCACGCCCGCCTTCTGCCGGTTGAGCTCCTTGGTGACGGCTTCGTCGGTGGTGTACGCGACGGTCGCGGAGCTGATCCCGCCACCGGGTTCACACGCCACCACGCCGCCGACGACAGCCACCGCGCAGGTCACCGCGACCGCCACCGTACGGTTGCGCGGCCCTCGCCAAATCCTCCTCAGTGCCCCCATGGAGGGGAGCCTGCCACCGTCGGGGGCCGCGCGGTAGGGCGCAAAGGCGTCAGCCGCGCAGCAGCAACCACTCCTGCAGCTCGACCAAGTTGCCCTCGGGGTCCTTGAGGTGGGCGACGCGCAGGCGGTCGGTCAGGTGGGTCGGGCCGTGGAGGATCGTGGCGCCGCGCATCGTGATCTCCTCGCAGTACCCGTTCAGGGCGTCGACGCGCAGGACCACCAGGGAGCGGTGGCCGTTCGCCGTGTCGCCCAGCTCGTCAAGGATCTCGGCCATCATCGAGCGGTCCTGCAACGCGATCCCCGCGGAGCCGACGGCGGGGCTGAACTTCTCGTACGGCCCGTCCACCGCCCCCGACTGCGGCTTGAGGCCGAGGACCTCGCCGTAGAAGTGGTAGCAGGCGGCGAAGTCGGTCACGAGCAGTCGTACCTGTGCGAGTTCCACGGTGCCTCCGAGAAGGGTTCAGGTCCAGCGGCCGGTGCGAGCCAGGAGCACGGCCGCGGCCGCCGTCCCGGCAGTCGATGTGCGCAGCACACTGCGCCCGAGGCGATACGCCTTGCCCCCCGCTTGTGCGAACAGCGCCAACTCCTCCGGCGCCACGCCCCCTTCGGGTCCCACGACGAGCACGATGTCACCGGACGACGGCAGTTCGGCCGTCGCCAGTGCCTCGTCCCCGCTCTCGTGCAGCACGGCGGCGAAGTCGGCAGCGGCCAGCAGCGCGGCGACCTGCTTGGTCGTCGCCGCCTCCGCGACCTGCGGGAAGCGCACCCGGCGAGACTGCTTGCCCGCCTCCCGGGCCGTCGCCCGCCACTTGCCCAGCGCCTTCAGTCCGCGGTCGCCCTTCCACTGCGTGATGCAGCGCGCCGCCGCCCACGGCACGATCGCGTCGACGCCGACCTCCGTCATCGTCTCGACGGCCAGCTCCCCGCGGTCGCCCTTGGGCAGCGCCTGGACGACGGTGAGGCGGGGCTGCTCCGGCGGTTCCTCGATCACGGGGTCCAGCCGGACGATCAGCCGGTCCTTGCCCTCGGTGTCGAGCACCACGCCGTCCGCCCAGCGCCCGGCCCCGTCCGTGAGGACGACGTCCTCACCGGGCCGCAGCCGCTTCACGGAGACGGCGTGCCGCCCCTCCGGGCCGTCGAGGACATGACGGCCGCCCCCGGCCGCGTCGAAGTGCTCGACCACGAACACCGGAGCCGTCATCGGATTCCGCCTCCGCCCGACAGCGCTGTCCGCGCCGCGGCGAGTTCACCGGCCAGCACCTCCACCAGCTGCCCGGCGGGCAGCTCCCGCGCCATCCGGTGCCCCTGCCCGGCCCACAGCGCCATGCCCTGCGCGTCCCCCGCCTTGGCGGCGGCCTTGCGCAGCGGCGAGGTGAGGTGGTGGATCTCGGGATAGGCGGCGGGCGCGTACGGGCCGTGCTCGCGCAGGAAGCGGTTGACCAGGCCGCGCGCCGGGCGTCCGGAGAAGGCCCGGGTCAGCTCCGTACGGACGAACAGGGGGTTGGTCAGCGCCTGCTTGTGCAGGGCGTTCGCGCCCGACTCGGCGGTGGCGAGGAACGCGGTGCCGAGCTGGGCCGCGCTCGCGCCCGCCGCGAGGACCGCGGCGATCTGGCCGCCGCGCATGATGCCGCCGGCGGCGATGATCGGGATGTTCACGGTCTCCCGGACCTGGGCGACCAGCGACAGCAGCCCGATGCCGCAGCCGTCCGTCTCGGGGATGTCCCGGTGCGTGCCCTGGTGGCCGCCGGCCTCGACGCCCTGCGCGATGACCGCGTCCGCGCCGGACCGCTCGACGGCCCGGGCCTCGTCGGGGGTGGTGGCGGTGACCAGGACGAAGGTGCCGACCCGGTGCAGGGCGTCGACGACCTCCCGGCTCGGTGTGCCGAAGTGGAACGACACCACCGGCACGGGGTTGTCGCGCAGGACCGCGAGTTTGGTCTCGTAGCCGTCGTCGCGGCCGCTGTCGGGGTCGCCGAGCTCGGCCTCGTACCAGGAGGCCTCGCCGGCCAGCTGGTGGGCGTAGACGTCGATGGCGGCGGCAGAAGCGGGCGCGGCGCCAGCCGCTCCCGTGGAGCCGGTGCTCGCACCGGGGTACTCCGGCTGCGGCATGAAGAGGTTCACGCCGAAGGGCCTGCCGGTGAGGCTCCTCAGCTGCTTGATCTCCTCGTACATCCCGTCGGCGGTCTTGTACCCGGCGGCGAGGAACCCGAGCCCGCCCGCCTCGCACACGGCGGCGGCGAGTTTCGGCACGGAGACGCCGCCCGCCATGGGGGCCTGCACGATCGGGTGGGGGAAGAGATCGGTCAGCGCGGAGGACATGACCGCATGTTGTCACGTCCTCCGGACTACTCCGAAACCGGCCTGCCGTGTGGCATAGACCAGAGGAAAAGCCACCTGCCGCCCCCCTGGGAAGCCGGCGTCAGCGCCCGTTGAACGCGTCCTTCAGCCGAGAGAACAACCCCTGCTGCCCCGGCTGACCGCGCCCGCCCGGGGGCCGACCCCCGGACCCCCAGCAGCCACCGGGCCACCGACCTCAGCGCCCGTTGAACGCGTCCTTCAGCCGAGAGAACAGCCCCTGCTGCCCTGGCTGGAACTGACCCGTGGGCCGTTCCTCGCCGCGCAGCTTGGCCAGCTCGCGCAGCAGGCGCTCCTGCTCGACGTCCAGCTTGTTCGGGGTCTGGACCTCGACGTGGACGATGAGGTCGCCGCGTCCGCCGCCCCGCAGGTGCGTGACACCGCGCCCGTGCAGCGGGATCGACTGGCCGGACTGGGTGCCCGGGCGGATGTCGACCTCCTCCAGGCCGTCCAGCGTCTCCAGCGGCACCTTCGTGCCGAGGGCGGCCGCCGTCATCGGGAGCGTGACCGTGCAGTGCAGGTCGTCGCCGCGCCGCTGGAACTGCGAGTGCGGCAGTTCGTGGATCTCGACGTACAGGTCGCCCGCGGGACCGCCGCCGGGCCCGACCTCGCCCTCACCGGCGAGCTGAATCCGCGTGCCGTTGTCGACACCGGCCGGGATCTTGACCGTGAGCGTACGGCGGGACCGCACGCGCCCGTCGCCCGCGCACTCCGGGCACGGCGTGGGCACCACCGTGCCGAAGCCCTGGCACTGCGGGCAGGGGCGCGAGGTCATGACCTGGCCGAGGAAGGACCGCGTGACCTGGGACACCTCACCGCGACCGCGGCACATGTCACACGTCTGGGCGGAGGTGCCCGGCGCCGCGCCCTCACCGTTACAGGTGTTGCAGACGACCGCCGTGTCGACCTGGATGTCCTTCGTCGTGCCGAAGGCCGCCTCGTCGAGCTCCACCTCGATGCGGATCATCGCGTCCTGGCCGCGGCGGGTGCGCGAGCGCGGTCCGCGCTGCGACGCCGTGCCGAAGAACGCGTCCATGATGTCGGAGAAGTTCCCGAAGCCGCCGGCCCCGAAGCCGCCCGCGCCGCCGCCTCCGGCCTGCGAGAGCGGGTCGCCGCCGAGGTCGTAGACCTGCTTCTTCTGCGGGTCCGACAGCACCTCGTAGGCGGCGTTGATCTCCTTGAACCGCTCCTGGGTCTTCGGATCGGGGTTGACGTCCGGGTGCAGCTCGCGCGCGAGCCGCCGGAAGGCCTTCTTGATCTCTTCCTGCGACGCGTCGCGGCGCACGCCGAGTACGGCGTAGTAGTCCGTGGCCACTACGACTCCGCCAGGATCTGTCCGACGTACCGTGCCACTGCGCGTACCGCTCCCATCGTTCCCGGGTAGTCCATGCGGGTCGGTCCGACCACGCCGAGCTTGGCGACAGCCTCGCCGCCCGAACCGTAGCCGACCGACACGACGGACGTGGAGTTGAGTCCTTCGTGGGCGTTCTCATGACCGATCCGTACGGTCATGCCCGGATCCTGCGCCTCGCCGAGCAGCTTGAGGAGCACCACCTGCTCCTCCAGCGCCTCCAGCACCGGCCGGATCGTGAGGGGAAAGTCGTGCCCGAAGCGGGTCAGGTTGGCGGTGCCGCCGATCATCAGCCGCTCCTCGTTCTCCTCGACGAGCGTCTCCAGAAGTGTGGAGAGCACCGTGGAGACCGTACCCCGGTCCTCGTGCTCGAACGCCTCCGGCAGATCCTCCACCAGACTCGGCACATCCGTGAAACGGCGGTTCGCCACCCGGCTGTTGAGCCGCGCGCGCAGATCCGCGAGCGAGGCCTCGCCGAAGGGCGCCGGGCAGTCGACCACGCGCTGCTCGACCCGCCCGGTGTCCGTGATCAGCACGAGCATCAGCCGCGCGGGCGCGAGAGCGAGCAGCTCCACGTGCCGCACGGTCGAGCGGGTCAGCGACGGGTACTGCACGACGGCGACCTGGCGTGTGAGCTGGGCCAGCAGCCGTACCGTCCGCGCCACGACGTCGTCGAGATCGACGGCGCCCTCGAGGAAGTTCTGGATCGCGCGCCGCTCGGGCGCGGTCATCGGCTTGACGCCGGCCAGCTTGTCCACGAACAGCCGGTAGCCCTTGTCGGTGGGGATGCGCCCGGCGCTGGTGTGCGGCTGGGCGATGTACCCCTCGTCCTCCAGGGCCGCCATGTCGTTGCGGACGGTGGCCGGCGAGACGCCGAGGTTGTGCCGCTCGGTGAGGGCCTTGGAGCCGACCGGCTCCTCGGTGCCGACGTAGTCCTGGACGATGGCGCGCAGCACCTGGAGCCTGCGTTCACTGAGCATTCGCGCGCACCTCCAGAAGTCGTCCGCCTGGTGTCCTGCCTGTGGGCCTGGCACTCTGCGCGTGCGAGTGCCAGCATTCCCCGCCCAGTGTACGGCTGTGGGGTACGCCCCCGGCAAGGCTGGTCGCGTGCTGTCGTGCCCGGGGCGGCGGTCACCGCTAGCGTCGCTGTATGACGGTGACTTGGGAAGAGCTCGGATGGGAGCGCGTGGCCGCGGGGGTGGGGCGGTGCCGGCTCCCGGTGTGGGACTGCACGGCGGGGCTGGTCGCCGGTGAGGGCGCGGTCCTCATGATCGACGCGGGGTCGAGCCCGGCCGAGGGCGCGCGGTTGCGCGAGCAGGCGCGGTCCCTCACCGGTCACCGTGTGACGCATCTCGCGCTGACCCATCCCCACTTCGACCATGTCTTCGGGGTGGCGGAGTTCACGGACGCGGAGGTGTTCGGCGCGGTGGGCGTGGACGCGGTGCTGACGCGCCTGCGGGACCACGAGGAGCTCCGCGCGGACGCGGTGCGCCACGGCCTGGCGGAGACCACCGCGCGGGAGGCGGCGGACCGGCTGGTCGCGCCCCGCCACCTGGTCTCCGGCGAGTGGACCCTCGACCTGGGCGGCGGGCGCCAGGTCCTGCTGGCGAACGTGGGCCCCGGGCACACCGCGCACGACCTGGCGGTCCTGGTGCCGGGCGATCCGGAGGTCGTCTTCTGCGGCGACCTGGTCGAGGAGTCCGGCGAGCCGCAGGCGGGCCCCGACGCCGTGCCCTCGCACTGGCCGGCCGCCCTGGACCGGCTGCTCGACCTGGGCGGCGAGGACGCGCTGTACGTGCCCGGTCACGGAGCGGTGGTGGACGCGGCGTTCGTCCGCGCCCAGCGCGACGCGCTGGCCGCCGGTTTCGGCGTGTCTCCGTGACCACCCACCGGCTTCTCCTATCGTCATCAGAATGCGCCAGTACTCGCCCGATCTGACTCCGCCGTGGAAGAAGCCGCAGCCGGTCCCCGAGGTTCCGGCGGAGCCGGGCCTGGTGGTCGAGGAGACCGGGACAGGTTTCTGCGGCGCGGTGATCCGCTGTGAGGCGGGCACGGTGACCCTGGAGGACCGCTTCGGCAAGCACCGGGTGTTCCCCTTGGAGCCGCGCGGGTTCCTCCTGGAGGGCAGGGTCGTGACCCTGGTCCGCCCCTCGCCCGCAGGCCCCGCCCGTCCCACCCGTACGGCGTCCGGTTCGGTGGCCGTCCCCGGCGCCCGCGCCCGCGTGGCCCGCGCCGGGCGCATCTACGTCGAGGGCCGGCACGACGCCGAGCTGGTCGAGAAGGTCTGGGGCGACGACCTGCGCATCGAGGGCGTGGTCGTGGAGTACCTGGAGGGCGTCGACGACCTGCCGTCGATCGTCGCCGACTTCGCCCCCGGCCCGGACGCGCGGCTGGGCGTCCTGGTGGACCACCTGGTGCCGGGCTCGAAGGAGTGGCGCATCGCGCAGTCGGTGACGAGCGACCACGCCCTGGTCGTCGGCCACCCCTACATCGACATCTGGGAGGCGGTGAAACCGTCGTCCCTGGGCATCGAGGCGTGGCCCCGGGTCCCGCGCGGCCAGGACTGGAAGACGGGGGTGTGCAGGGCGCTGGGCTGGCCGGAGAACACGGGAGCGGCCTGGCAGCGGATCCTGTCGGGCGTCCGGTCGTACAAGGACCTGGAGCCGGAACTGCTGGGCAGAGTCGAGGAACTGATCGACTTCGTGACGGCTCCCTAGCTGCGGGCAGTCGTGCCGCTCCTGTTGCGAAAGTGGCCTCGTCGCCCGGAGGACGGCCGCGCGGCGTCCGGTGCGTGCTCTGGGGGTCCCCCCGGCCGAAGGCTGGGGGAGTGCCGCCCGGAAGCCCTCGTGCTGGGCGTACTCGGGCTTTCGGGCAGTGCGGCGAGTGGGGGCACCTCCCACGCCCTCAAGGCAGTGGGGGTGCCGGGCGTCGCGCGGCAGAGGGCACTTTCGCAACAGGCCCTAGGGGCGGCACGGGTGGGCGCAGCGGCACCCCGCTCCGCCGGGCTGCGGTCCCACCCGGCCCAGCACCAACGCCGCAGCACCTCAGTCCACGAGGTCCCTCACCACCGCATCGGCCAGCAACCGCCCCTGCAACGTCAGCACAGCATGCCCCTCCTCGTACGGAGCGGCATCCAGAAGCCCGTCCGACAACGCCCTGCGCGAGGCAGCCAGCCCCTCCTCCCGCAGCAACGACAACGGCACACCGTCCCGCAGCCGCAACTCCAGCAGAATCCGCTCGACCCGCCGGTCCTCCTCCGACAGCACCTCACGCCCCGCACCGGGCGACCGCCCCGCCGCCAGCGCCGCCGCATACGCCCCGGGATGCTTCACGTTCCACCACCGCACCCCGCCCACATGGCTGTGCGCGCCCGGCCCGGCCCCCCACCAGTCGGCTCCCCGCCAGTACAGCTCGTTGTGCAGACAGCGCCCCGCCTTCGACGTGGCCCAGTTCGACACCTCGTACCACTCGAAGCCCGCGCCCGAGAGAACCTCGTCCGCGATCAGGTACCGGTCGGCATGCACATCGTCGTCGGTCATCGGCACCTCGCCCCGGCGGATCCGCCGAGCCAGCTGCGTCCCCTCCTCGACGATCAGGGCGTACGCGCTGACATGGTCCGGCCCGGCCCCCAGCACCGCGTCCAGCGACGCCCGCCAGTCGTCGTCGGACTCCCCCGGCGTGCCGTAGATCAGGTCGAGGTTCACATGCTCGAACCCGGCCGCCCGGGCCTCCGCGACACACGCCTCCGGCCGCCCCGGCGTATGCGTCCGGTCCAGCACCTTCAGTACATGCTGCCGCGCACTCTGCATCCCGAAGGAGATCCGGTTGAAGCCCCCCTCACGCAGGGCCTCCAGATACGCCGGATCCACCGACTCCGGGTTCGCCTCGGTCGTGACCTCGGCGTCCTCCGCCAGCCCGAACTCGTCACGGACGGCCGCGAGCATCCGCACCAGGTCACCGGCGTCGAGCAGGGTGGGCGTCCCCCCGCCCACGAACACCGTACGAACGGGCCGCGGGTCGTCCCCGAGCACCTTCCGCGCCAGCCGGACCTCGTCGACCAGCGTCTCGGCGTAGTTGTCGCGTGAGGCCAGCACGCCACCGGTGCCGCGCAGCTCGGTCGCCGTGTAGGTGTTGAAGTCGCAGTAGCCGCAGCGGGTCGCGCAGTACGGGACGTGCAGGTAGAACCCGAGCGGACGGTCGGCGGCCCCGGCGAGGGCGGACGCGGGCAGCGCGCCGTCGTCGGGGACGGGCTCGCCGTCGGGGAGTGCGGAAGGCATACGTTCCATTGTCCAGCACCCGGGCGGTCACTCGGCCTGGAGCACCAGCAGCGCCAGATCGTCCGCCGGGGGCCGCGCCCCGAACTCGTGCACCAGCCGCTTGATCCGCTCGGCTATCAGCTGCGCGTCCAGCCCCGCGCACCCGGCCAGCGCCGTCGCCAGTCCGTCCCCGTCGTCGAACTGGCGCGAGCCGGAACGGCGCTCGGTGACGCCGTCGGTCACGCACAGCAGCGTGTCGCCGGACCGCAGCTCGAAGGTCTCACTGGCGTACGTGGCGTCCTCGACGACGCCCAGGAGCGTCTGGGGCTGCGCGGCCGTGTGGACCTCGCCGCCCGCCCCGAGCAGCAGGGGCAGCGGGTGCCCGGCGGAGGCGACGGTGCAGCGGACGCCGCCGTCGAAGGGGACGAGTTCGCCGTACAGCAGGGACAGGAAGCGCGTCTGGGGGCCGTCGCCTGGCGGGGTCGGCCGCGCGCCCGCCGCCACCAGCGCCCGGGCCGCCGCGTCCGCGGCCTCCGTGGCGTCGTCGAGCAGGAGCTGGTTGAGGCGGTCGAGGACGTCGGCGACCCGATAGCCCTCACGGGCCAGCAGCCGCAGCCAGGGCCGGGCCAGGCCGATCACGACGGCGGCCTCGGGGCCCTTGCCCTGGACGTCCCCGACGGCGAAACACCAGCGGCCGTCACCGGCCGGGAACAGATCGTAGAAGTCGCCGCTGGGCCCGCCCTTGTCGCACGGCTCGTAGACGAGGGCGCTGCGCACCCCGGGGATCTCGGCCACGGCGCCGGGCAGCAGTCCGCGCTGGAGTACGGCGCTGATGGTGGCCTGGCGGGCGTACTGGCGGGCGGCGCCGATGGCGAGCGCGACCCGGCGGCTGAGGTCCTCGACCAGGCCGGTGATCTCGTCGGGGAAACCGGCGGACCCGGACCGTCCGATGACGAGGGTGCCCAGCGGGCGTCCGCCGGCGACGAGCCGGTACGCCAGGGCCGAGCCCGGCTCGCCGGGGGCGTCACCGAGCGCCTCGCCGGGCCAGGGGTAGTCGGACGGCCCGGCCCCTGACGGGTCGGACGGGTGCGGTGTGTCCTTCTCCAGGGCCCGGCGCAGTTCCTCGATGCGGTTCTCGCTGCCGTGCCAGACCCGGGCCAGCCGGGGCCCGCCCGCTCCGGCCCCGCCGCTCCAGCCGCCGGCGGTGGCCTCGTCCTCCAGCCACACCGCGCACCAGTCGGCCAGCCGGGGCACGATCAACTGCCCGGCGAGCGCGGCGACCAGGTCCTCGTCGAGCTGTCCGGCGAGGAGGTCGGACGCCTCGGCGAGGAAGGACAGGGCCCCGCGGCCCAGCCAGGAGCCGTCGCGTCCGTCACGGCCGTCGCAGTCCTCGTACCGCTCCCGCCAGTCCCGCAGGTCCTGCCAGTCGCGCAGGTCGCCCGAGCCGCCGCCAGGGTCACGCGGTTCGCGTGCGTCCCTTGGCCCCCTCTCCGGGGCTTCCTGCCCGGGGGGCGGATCCGGCGCCAGGATCTCCGCCACGCGCAGCCCGCGCGCCAGCGCGTGCTCCCCGGCGTACGCCTCGATCTGATCGCCGGCGTCACATCCCCCGGCGGGCAGCCGCGCCCACACGGTCTTCCGGCCCGTGCGGTAGGTGATGCCCCAGGCCTCGGAGAGCGCGCCGACGAGCCGCAGTCCGCGCCCGTACTCCGGGGTGTCGTGCGGCGATTCCGGCTCGCCGCCGCGCGGGGCGCGTGAGGGGTGGTGGTCGGAGACCTCCACGAGGAGCGCGGCCGTGTCCTTGTCGTCGTCTTCCAGCCGGCATTCCAGCTGGACGTCGGTGCCGGCGTGCACGACGGCGTTGGTGACGAGTTCGCTGACGACGAGCAGGGCGTCGTCGGCGAGACGGTCGGTGAGATGCTCGGCGCCGGGCAGGCCGAGTCCGGTCCACTCGTCGATCGCCTCGCGCAGCAGAGCGCGAGCGGAGCCCGGCGCGAGAGAGCTGCCGGGCAGCGTCGCGTACGCCCGCGCACGCTCCATGGCAGGCGCCCCGGAAGCTACGACGGGCGCCTCGGGCCCGAGCGGGGTCCTCTCGGATGCGGCCACGGACGACTCGGAAGCCACCACGGCCCTCCCGGATGCGAGCACGGGCGCCTCCGCCCCGAGCGCCGGCGCCTCGGAAGGCGGCGCACACTCCTCGGAGACGGCCCCCTCGTGCTGGGCCCCAGGCACCTCCGAAGCGTGCGCAGGCGCCTCTGAGGCACGGGAAGCGGTCTCCCGTTGCGTCGGAATGGCCCCCATGGACAGCTCCCCGGGCAGTTCGTACGAATACGCCACAGTCGATGCCGACAGGGTGACAGACTGGCCACGCCCATAAGCGCCGAGTTACCGAAGTGGGCCGTCATGAGTGAGAACAGTGCTACTCCTGTGGTCGAAGACCGGTACGAAGACGGTCAGATTCGTGCATCCGATCTGCGTCCCCTGCTCGCAGCCATGACAGCCGCACGCGACGGCGACTTCACCAAGGTGCCGGAAACCGGCCACGGGATGGTGGCCGAACTCACCGCCGTCTTCAACCAGATCATGGACCGCAGCATCCACTTCACCACCGAGGTGCAGCGGGTCAGACGGGACCTGGTGCGGCACGGCCGGCTCGACGAGCGGCTTTCGGCCAGTCCGGGTCAGGGCCTGTGGACGTCCCGCGTCAACGACGTGAACCAGCTGCTCGACGCCCTCGTCGCCCCGGCGGCGAACGCCACGCGCGTCCTGGACGCCGTGGCCGGCGGCGATCTGACCCAGCGGGTCGACCTGCACGACGGGACGCGGGAGCTACGCGGCGACCTGCGGCGCCTCGGCCGGGCCGTGAACAAGATGGTGGACCAGCTCTCCCTGTTCACCGGCGAGGTGACGCGGGTCGCTCGCGAGGTCGGCACCGAGGGCCGGCTCGGCGGCCGGGCCAAGGTGCAGGGGCTGTCGGGCAGTTGGCGGGACGTGACCGAGGCCGTCAACACGATGGCGTCCCGGCTGACGGCCCAGGTGCGGGACATCGCGGCGGTCACGACGGCGGTGGCACGCGGCGATCTGACCCGCACGGTCACGGTGGAGGCGACCGGCGAGCTGCTGGAGCTGAAGCTGACCGTCAACACGATGGTCGACCAGCTCTCCGCCTTCGCCGACGAAGTGACCCGCGTCGCCCGCGAGGTCGGCACCGAGGGGCAGTTGGGCGGCCGGGCGCAGGTCCGGGGCGTCTCCGGCGTCTGGAAGGACCTCACCGACAACGTCAACTTCATGGCGTCGAACCTGACCTCGCAGGTCCGCAACATCGCCCAGGTGACGACGGCCGTGGCCAACGGCGACCTGTCGCAGAAGATCACGGTCAACGCCCGCGGCGAGATCCTGGAGCTCAAGTCGACGATCAACACGATGGTCGACCAGCTCTCCGCCTTCGCCGACGAAGTGACCCGCGTCGCCCGCGAGGTCGGGACCGAGGGCAACCTCGGAGGCCGGGCGCAGGTCCGGGGCGTCTCCGGCGTCTGGAAGGACCTCACCGACAACGTCAACTTCATGGCCGACAACCTCACCTCCCAGGTGCGCAACATCGCCCTCGTCTCCACCGCCGTCGCCCAGGGCGACCTCGGCAAGAAGATCACGGTGGAGGCCAAGGGCGAGATCCTGGAGCTCAAGTCCACGATCAACACGATGGTCGACCAGCTCTCCGCCTTCGCCGACGAAGTGACCCGCGTCGCCCGCGAGGTCGGCACCGAGGGCAACCTCGGAGGCCAGGCCCAGGTCCGGGGCGTCTCCGGCGTCTGGAAGGACCTCACCGACAACGTCAACTTCATGGCGGTGAACCTGACCTCGCAGGTCCGCAATATCGCCCAGGTGACGACGGCCGTGGCCAACGGCGACCTGTCGAAGAAGATCACGGTCGACGCCCGTGGCGAGATCCTCGAACTGAAGGACACCGTCAACACGATGGTGGAACAGCTGCGCGCCTTCGCCGACGAGGTCACCCGCGTCGCCCGCGAGGTCGGCACCGACGGCCGGCTCGGCGGCCGGGCCCAGGTGCTGGGCGTCTCCGGCGTCTGGCGGGACCTGACGGACAACGTCAACTCCATGGCCGACAACCTCACCTCCCAGGTGCGCAACATCGCCCAGGTCGCGACGGCCGTGGCGCAGGGCGACCTGTCCCGGAAGATCGACGTGGACGCCCGTGGGGAGATCCTGGAGCTGAAGACCACGATCAACACCATGGTCGACACGCTGTCCTCCTTCGCCTCGGAGGTCACGCGCGTGGCCCGCGAGGTCGGCTCCGAGGGGCAGCTCGGCGGCCAGGCCCGGGTCGAGGGCGTCTACGGCACCTGGAAGCGCCTGACGACGAACGTCAACGAACTGGCGTCGAACCTCACCACCCAGGTCCGCGCGATCGCCGAGGTCGCCTCCGCCGTGGCCCAGGGCGACATGTCCCGCTCCATCACGGTCGAGACCCGCGGCGAGGTCACCGAGCTCAAGGACAACATCAACCTGATGGTGGCCAATCTGCGCGAGACGACCCGCGCGAAGGACTGGCTGGAGTCCAACCTGGCGCGCCTGGCCGCCCTGATGCAGGGCCACCGCGATCTGATGGAGGTCGCCGACCTGATACTCCGCGAGCTGACGCCGCTGGTGAACGCCCAGTACGGCGCGTTCTACCTGGCCGATCCGGAGCAGGACGGAGCGACGGTTCCCACCAAGGGGCTCGCCTTCGTCGCCGGCTACGGCGCCGCCCAGGACGCGACCGTCGAGACCGGGGCCCTCCCGGTGCACGGCCTGGTCGCGCAGGCGGCCCGGCAGAAGAAGCGGATCCTGGTCGAGGGCGCCCCGACCGACTACATCAAGATCAACAGCGGCCTCGGCGAGGCGGCTCCCACGACGATCGTCATCATCCCGATCCTCTTCGAGAACAAGCTCCTCGGCGTCATCGAGCTCGCCTCCTTCTCCCGCTTCTCCGACGTGCACCTGGCCTTCTTCGACCAGTTCGTCAACACCATCGGCGTCGCCATCAACACGATCATCGCCAACTCCCGCACGGAGTCGCTGCTCGGCGAGTCCCAGCGCCTGGCCATGCAGCTCCAGGAACGCTCGGACGAACTCCAGAAGCAGCAGGGCGAACTCCAGCGTTCCAACGCCGAACTGGAGGAGAAGGCCGCCCTGCTGGCCACGTCCTCGCAGTACAAGTCGGAGTTCCTGGCGAACATGTCGCACGAACTGCGCACGCCGCTCAACTCCCTGCTGATCCTGGCCCGGCTGCTCTCCGACAACCCGGACGGTCATCTCTCCGACCAGGAGGTGCAGTTCGCGACGACGATCCACCGCTCGGGCTCGGACCTGCTCCAGCTGATCAACGACATCCTGGACCTGTCGAAGATCGAGGCCGGCCGGATGGACGTACGCCCCAAGCGGCTCCCCCTCATCAAGCTGCTGGACTACGTCCACGCCACGTTCCGTCCCCTGACCATCGACCGGGGGCTCGCCTTCGAGCTGGCGGTCGGCGAGGACGTACCGCGCGAGATGTACTCGGACGAACAGCGCCTTCAGCAGATCCTGCGCAACCTCCTCTCCAACGCGATCAAGTTCACCGCGTCGGGCAAGGTCGAGTTGCGGGTCGACCGGGTGAAGGACGCCGAGCACCGATGGGGGTCCGCCCGGGGAGAGGCCGAGAGCGGTGGAGTCCGGGACACCGACGACGTCATCGCCTTCACCGTGTCCGACACGGGAATCGGGATCGCGCCGGAGAAACTCCCCGTGGTCTTCGAGGCGTTCCAGCAGGCCGACGGCACCACCAACCGCAAGTACGGCGGCACCGGCCTCGGCCTGTCCATCAGCCGGGAGATCGCGGGCCTGCTCGGCGGCCGGATCGTCGCCGAGAGCGAACCCGGCAAGGGCTCCACGTTCACCCTGTACGTGCCGGTCGTAAGCCCCGGTCACACGGCGCCCGGACCGGCCCCCGAGGCTCCCCCCGGACCGCCCCCGACTCTCCAGCCGGCCACCGCGGGACCGTTCCCGGCCGCGTACGACACGGACGACGCCTGGCCCTCGCCGGCCAGGCTGGAGACGTGGACGTCCGGCAGGCCGGGCCGGATCCTGGCCGGGCGGCGGGTGCTGATCGTCGACGACGACATCCGCAACGTCTTCGCCCTCACCCACGTCCTGGGCCGCGTCGGCATGACCGTGCTGTACGCGGAGAACGGCCGTGAGGGCATCGAGATGCTGGAGCGCAGCGCGGACATCGAACTGGTCCTGATGGACATCATGATGCCGGAGATGGACGGCTACGAGACCATCTCCGCCATCCGCCGCACCCCGCGCTGGGCGGACCTGCCCATCGTCGCCCTGACCGCGAAGGCGATGCCCGGCGACCGGGAGAAGTCCATCGCCCGCGGCGCCAACGACTACGTGCCCAAGCCGGTGGACATCGACCGGCTGCTGACGGTCGTGTGCGAACTGCTGGACCCGGATGACACGCCGGAACCGGAGGACACGGAGGAGGCCCGACCGTCATGAGCACCGAACGCGCCGGAATCCTCCTGGTCGATGACATGGAGGACAACCTGACCGCCCTGGAGGCCGTCCTGGCCTCCCTCAACGAGCCTCTGATACGCGCCCGTTCAGGCGAGGAGGCGATGAAGGCCGTACTGCGGCAACCGGTCGCCCTCGTCCTGCTCGACATCCGCATGCCCGGCATGGACGGCTTCGAGACGGCCGCCCACATCAAACGCCTGGACCAGACCCGCGACGTCCCGATCATCTTCCTGACGGGCGCGGACGACGACTCGGGCTACGCCTTCCGCGGCTACGCGACGGGCGCCGCCGACTACGTGACCAAGCCCTTCGATCCCTGGGTCCTCAGGGCAAAGGTCGGCGTCTTCCTGGACCTCTACCGCAAGGGCAGAGAGGTGGAGCGCCTGCGCAGGGAGGTCCAGGAGCTCAAACGCCGAGTGGAAACAGGTACTTAGGGGCGCGGGGCTGTGTCGATGTGCGGCTCCGCCGCGTGGGCGCGAACGACCCGCAGCCGCCGACGCATCCCCGCGCCACCCCGGTTACGCCTCGCGAGACCCCTCGTACATCTCCTCGATCAGATGCTTGTACTCCCGCTCCACAACCGGCCGCTTCAGCTTCAGGCTCGGCGTGATCTCCCCGTGCTCCACATCGAGATCCCGCGGCAACAACCGGAACTTCTTGATCGTCTGCCACCGCTGCAGCCCCTCGTTGAGCTGCTTCACGTACCCGTCGACCATCTCCACCGTGACCGGCGAGGAAACGATCTCCTCGTACGACTTCCCCGCCAGCCCGTTCTCCTTCGCCCACTCCGTGATCGCGACCTCGTCGAGCGCGATCAGCGCCGTGCAGAAGTTCCGGTCGGCGCCGTGCACGAGGATGTTGGACACGTACGGGCACACCGCCTTGAACTGCCCCTCGACCTCGGCGGGCGCGATGTACTTGCCGCCGGAGGTCTTGATGAGGTCCTTCTTGCGGTCGGTGATCCGCAGATACCCGTCGGGCGACAGCTCCCCGATGTCCCCGGTGTGGAACCAGCCGTCCGCCTCCAGCACCTCGGCGGTCTTCTCGGGCAGCTTGTGGTAGCCCTCCATGATGCCCGGACCGCGCAGCAGGATCTCCCCGTCGTCGGCGATCCGCACCTCCGTGCCGGGCAGCGGCTTGCCGACCGTGCCGGTGCGGTAGGCCTCGCCCGGGTTGACGAACGACGCCGCCGAGGACTCGGTCAGGCCGTAGCCCTCCAGGATGTGGATGCCGGCACCGGAGAAGAAGTACCCGATCTCGGGTGCCAGCGCCGCCGAGCCCGAGACGCAGGCCCGCAGGTTGCCGCCGAAGGCCTCGCGGATCTTGGCGTACACCAGCGCGTCGGCGACCTTGTGCTTGGCGCCGAGACCGAACGGCACGGACATGGTCCCGGTACGCCGGAAGTTGTCCTGCGCGACCTTGGCGTACTCGCGGGCGACCTCGGCGGCCCACTGGAAGATCTTGTACTTGGCGCCACCGCCCGCACGGGCCTTCGCGGCGACACCGTTGTAGACCTTCTCGAAGATGCGCGGCACGGCCGCCATGTACGTCGGCTGCACCACCGGCAGATTCTCGATGATCTTGTCGACGCGGCCGTCCACCGCGGTGACGTGCCCGACCTCGATCTGGCCGGAGGTGAGGACCTTGCCGAAGACGTGCGCCAGGGGCAGCCACAGGTACTGCACGTCCTCGCCGCTGATCAGCCCGGTCGCGGCGATCGCCTTCGCCATGTACGACCAGTTGTCGTGCGGGAGGCGCACGCCTTTGGGGCGGCCGGTGGTGCCGGAGGTGTAGATGAGGGTGGCCAGCTGGTCCTTGGTGATCGCGCCGACCCGCTCCTTGATCAGGTCGGGATCCTTCTCCAGCCGGGCCGCGCCGCGCTTCTCCAGCTCGTCCAGGGTGAGGATCCAGTCGGCGGTCTCGACCCCGGCCGGGTCGACGACCACGACATGGGTGAGGTCGGGCAGCTCGGCGCGCTTCTCCTGCGCCTTGGCCAGCTGCTCGACGTTCTCCGCGATCAGCACCCGGCTCTCGGAGTCCGAGAGGATGTAGGCCGACTCCTCGGCGTTGGTCTGCGGATACACCGTGGTCGTGGCGGCGCCGGCGCACATGATGCCGAGGTCGGCGAGGATCCACTCGATGCGGGTGCTGGACGCGAGGGCGACGCGCTGCTCGGACTGCACGCCGAGCTCGATGAGCCCGGCCGCGATGGCGTAGACCCGCTCGGCGGCCTGCGCCCAGCTCAGCGACTTCCAGTCGTCCGGCCCCTGCCCCGAGGACGCGGGCACCGGATAGCGGTAGGCCTCGGCGTCCGGCGTGGCGGCCACGCGGTCCAGGAAGAGGCCCGCCACGGACGGCGGACGGTTCTCGATCAGTGTCTGTGTGTCGCTCACGACATCCTCCGGGGCCCGCGACGGCGCGGCTGGCTCAAATGCGGCTGGTTTTCACTCACGAGCTGCTGTTCGCGAGCCTTTGTTTAACTCACGAGTAACTATCGAGCAGGGATCAGAGTAAAGGCCGACCGGCCCCGGCGTAAGGGTCCGCGGCCTGTCACTTCCTACAGAGAGCTACCCCGCGTACGCACAGGGCCCGCCGCACTTTCGCACGACGGGCCCCTGTTCTACCCGGTTTGCCGTGTAACCCGCGGTAATCCGTGATTACTTCTTGCCCTTGCCCGACCCCGCGCTGTCATCGCTCGACAGGACGGCGATGAACGCCTCCTGCGGAACCTCCACGGAACCCACCATCTTCATCCGCTTCTTGCCCTCCTTCTGCTTCTCCAGCAGCTTCCGCTTACGGGAGATGTCACCGCCGTAGCACTTGGCGAGGACGTCCTTGCGGATGGCGCGGATGGTCTCGCGGGCGATGACCCGGGAGCCGATGGCGGCCTGGACCGGCACCTCGAAGGCCTGCCGCGGGATGAGCTCCTTGAGCTTCGCGACGAGCCGCACGCCATAGGCGTACGCCTGGTCCTTGTGGGTGATCGCCGAGAACGCGTCGACCTTGTCGCCGTGCAGCAGGATGTCGACCTTGACCAGGCTGGACGTCTGCTCACCGGTGGGCTCGTAGTCGAGCGAGGCGTAGCCGCGGGTCTTGGACTTCAGCTGGTCGAAGAAGTCGAAGACGATCTCGGCGAGGGGCAGGGTGTAGCGGACCTCGACCCGCTCCTCGGAGAGGTAGTCCATGCCGAGCAGGGTGCCGCGCCGGGTCTGGCACAACTCCATGATCGAGCCGATGAACTCGCTGGGCGCCAGGATGGTGGCCCGCACGACCGGCTCGTAGACCTCCGAGATCTTGCCCTCGGGGAACTCGCTCGGGTTGGTGACCGTGTGCTCGCTGCCGTCCTCCATGACGACGCGGTAGACCACGTTCGGGGCGGTCGCGATCAGGTCGAGCCCGAACTCGCGTTCCAGTCGCTCACGGATCACGTCCAGGTGCAGCAGGCCGAGGAAACCGACGCGGAAGCCGAAGCCGAGGGCGGCGGAGGTCTCCGGCTCGTAGACCAGCGCGGCGTCGTTGAGCTGGAGCTTGTCGAGGGCCTCGCGCAGCTCCGGGTAGTCCGAGCCGTCCAGGGGATAGAGGCCGGAGAAGACCATGGGCTTGGGGTCCTTGTAGCCACCCAGCGGCTCCACGGCACCCTTGGACTGGCTGGTGACGGTGTCACCGACCTTGGACTGGCGGACGTCCTTCACGCCGGTGATGAGGTAGCCCACCTCGCCGACACCGAGACCGTCGGACGCCAGCATCTCCGGCGAGTTGGTGCCGATCTCCAGCAGCTCGTGCGTGGCACCGGTGGACATCATCTTGATGCGCTCACGCTTGTTGAGCTGCCCGTCGATGACACGGACGTACGTCACCACGCCCCGGTAGGAGTCGTAGACGGAGTCGAAGATCATGGCGCGCGCGGGGGCGTCCTTCACGCCGACCGGAGCGGGGACCTGCTCGACGACCTTGTCCAGCAGCGCCTCGACGCCGAGCCCGGTCTTGGCGGAGACCTTGAGCACGTCGTCGGGCTCGCACCCGATGAGGTGGGCGAGCTCCTCGGCGAACTTCTCGGGCTGCGCGGCCGGCAGGTCGATCTTGTTCAGCACGGGGATGATCGTGAGGTCGTTCTCCATCGCCAGGTAGAGGTTGGCGAGGGTCTGCGCCTCGATGCCCTGGGCGGCGTCGACCAGGAGGATGGTGCCCTCGCATGCGGCGAGTGATCGCGAGACCTCGTAGGTGAAGTCGACGTGCCCCGGGGTGTCGATCATGTTCAGGATGTGCGTCTTGCTCTTGTCGTGGGACGGGGCCCACGGGAGTCGCACCGCCTGGGACTTGATCGTGATA
This sequence comes from Streptomyces sp. NPDC045955, assembly GCF_056430805.1. Classification (NCBI taxonomy): domain Bacteria; kingdom Bacillati; phylum Actinomycetota; class Actinomycetes; order Kitasatosporales; family Streptomycetaceae; genus Streptomyces; species Streptomyces sp. NPDC045955. The sequence continues at coordinate 409,960 of NZ_JBWKKY010000005.1, read as the reverse complement.
CCGCGCTCACGCTCGATGTCCATGCGGTCGAGGTACTGAGCACGCATCTGCCGCTGCTCGACCACTCCGGTCAGCTGGAGCATCCGGTCGGCGAGCGTGGACTTGCCGTGGTCGATGTGCGCGATGATGCAGAAGTTGCGGATCAGAGCCGGGTCGGTACGGCTCGGCTCGGGCACATGGCTAGGGATCGCGGGCACGCAGGGTCCTGATTCTTGAGGCGTCCGCAGTGTCTGCGGTCTCGGGTCGGATCGGATCGATACGTAGCCTCCATGGTCCCACGGGTGGGGACCATGGACGGGTTTGGGCCATGAATGAGCCCGCTGGTACCGTGGGGGGCTGTGCCTCATGCCCTCTCGCAGGAGGCACTCCTCAAGAAATCACCCGGTACAGGACCGTGCGGCACTCGTGCGGCCCCGTGCCAGAACCTGAGAAGGCTCATTCGTGGCGAACATCAAGTCCCAGATCAAGCGGATCAAGACCAACGAGAAGGCGCGGCTGCGCAACAAGGCCGTCAAGTCCTCCCTCAAGACCGCGATCCGCAAGGCCCGTGAGGCTGCTGCCGCGGGTGACGTCGAGAAGGCCACCGAGTACCAGCGCGCTGCCGCGCGTCAGCTCGACAAGGCCGTCTCGAAGGGCGTCATCCACAAGAACCAGGCTGCCAACAAGAAGTCGGCGCTGGCTCAGAAGGTCGCCGCGCTCAAGGGCTGACGTCTGATGTGACGCCGGAGGGAATCGAGCGGGCCCTCTCTCATCCGCTCCCGTCCGGCACCCCGCGGGTCCGCGCGCGGCCTGCGTTCGCCACGCGGGCGCGGATCCAACAGCTTGAAGCGAAGGCCGGGTGTCCTCCTGTTCCCCATGGGAGGGCACCCGGCCTTCGGCCTGTTCAGGACCAGAACTCGTTGTTCTTGTCGATGTCCTCGACACACTCGTCGAGGTCGGTGACCTTGTCCCCGACGATCCGGAAGATGATGCAGCCGGTGTCGTCCAGGTGCTTGCCGTTGCGCTCGGCCGTGAAGCGGGTCATGCCGACCGCGTGGCCGCGGCCGTCGACAGCGACGCCTATCAGGTCGGCACGCGCCGTCCCGTTGGTCTCCGCTCCGAGCCGCTCGTACATCTCGATGATCGAGTCCACCCCTTTGAAGTCGCCCGACAACGGGTGATCTCCGGGCACGTGGTGTGTGGCGTCCCCGGCGATCAGCCCGCGCAGGGTGTCCATGTCACCGCGCGAGAAGGCCTCGAATCCCTTGCGGACCAGCGCTGCGTGCGGGTGCTCAGCCATGGCCTTCGCCACCTCTCCGTCGCTTGGCGGGTACGGCTGACACTCCCGATTCTCCCTCCGGATGACTCTCGCGGCGCAGTGGGGAGATGAACGCGGACGACGGGGCGGACGGCGGAGCTCAAGCGGCGCGGCGTGGTCTTCGAGGAGGTCGATGTGCCCGGCTTCCGCACGGTGGGCGGGATCGCCGAGGTCGAGGGGGACTACCCGAGCAAGGGCGCCCGGGGGGGAGCGCGGCGCCTGGTTCCACGACAGCGAGGGGAACCTGCTGGGGATCGAGCCGGTCTACTGAGACACCCTCCAGGGCCAGCTCGGCCGGCGGATGCCTATCCGCGTCCCCTGGAGCGAGCCGCCCGCGCGATCGTGACCACCGCCTTCTCCAGGGCGTACTCGGGATCGTCCCCGCCGCCCTTCACGCCCGCGTCCGCCTCGGCCACCGCCCGCAGCGCCACCGACACCCCGTCCGGGGTCCAGCCCCGCATCTGTTGCCGCACCCGGTCGATCTTCCACGGCGGCATGCCCAGCTCCCGCGCGAGATCGGCCGGACGTCCGCCACGCGCCGACGACAGCTTCCCGATCGCCCGGACGCCCTGTGCCAGCGCGCTCGTGATCAGCACCGGCGCCACCCCGGTCGACAGCGACCAGCGCAACGCCTCCAGCGCCTCCGCCGCACGCCCCTCGACCGCCCGGTCGGCGACCGTGAAGCTCGACGCCTCGGCCCGGCCCGTGTAGTACCGCCCGACGATCGCCTCGTCGATCGTCCCCTCGACGTCCGCGACCAGCTGCGAGACCGCCGACGCCAGCTCCCGCAGATCGCTCCCGATCGCGTCGACGAGGGCCTGGCACGCCTCCGGCGTGGCGGACCTGCCCACCGCCCGGAACTCGCCCCGCACGAACGCCAGCCGGTCCGCCGGCTTCGTCATCTTCGGGCAGACCACCTCGCGCGCCCCGGCCTTGCGGGCCGCGTCGAGCAGCCCCTTCCCCTTGGCCCCGCCGGCGTGCAGCAGCACCAGGGTGATCTCCTCGGCGGGCGCCCCGAGATAGGCCTTCACGTCCTTGATCGTGTCGGCCGACAGGTCCTGCGCATTGCGTACGACGACGACCTTGCGCTCCGCGAACAGCGACGGGCTCGTCAGCTCGGCGAGCGTGCCGGGCTGCAACTGGTCCGGGGTCAGGTCCCGTACGTCCGTGTCGGCGTCGGAGGCCTTCGCGGCGGCCACCACCTCCTGCACGGCACGGTCGAGCAGCAGCTCCTCCTGGCCCACGGCGAGCGTCACGGGGGCGAGAGGGTCGTCATTCGCAGTCTTCCTGGCCATCGTGACAAGCATCCCACGCGGCACTGACAACCGGGCCGGACGGTTCTTGAGGGGCCTACGGTTCCTCCCGCCAGCCCTCCCACTCACCGGCGAACCGGTCCAGCTCGCCGGGATCCAGCCGCTCTTCCTCGTCCCTCAGGACGACCAGCCACTGCGCGTCCTCGGCGTCGTCCTCACCGGCCAGCGCGTCCCGCACCAGCCGCGGCTCCTCGACGACGCCGAAGCGCTCGGCAAGCGCCTGCACCACCTCTTCCGCCGCGTCCCTGTCGGGCAGCACCAGCACATGTCGCACATCACTCACGCCGGCCATTGTCCGACACCGGCTCACGAGCCGGCCGCTCAGCCCTTGCGGACGACCTGCACGTCGAGGTTGACCTTGATGCTCGGCCCCACCACCGCGATGCCGCGGGCCAGCATCGTCTGCCAGCTCACCGTGAAGTCGTCCCGGTGCAGTTCGGTCGTGGCCCGGCAGGCCGCCCGCACCTCGCCCTCCATGCCGTTGCCCAGCCCCAGGTACTCCGTGTCCAGCGTGACCGTGCGCGTCACGCCGTGCAGCGACAGCGCCCCCGTCACCGCCCACCGGTTCCCGCCCTTGTGCACGAACCGTTCGCTGTAGAACTCGAGGGTCGGGAACCTCGCGACGTCCAGGAAGTCCGCCGACCGCAGATGGTCGTCACGCATCTTCATGTTCGTGTCGATGGACGCCGCGTCGATCACCACGTGCATCGCCGACCGCTCCAGCGGCTCGCCGAGCCGGATGACGCCCGCGAAGGACTTGAACTGGCCGTGGATGCGGGCCATGCCGATGTGCCGCGCGGTGAACCCGATCGAGGAGTGCGCCGCCTCGATCTCCCAGTCGCCGGGCTCGGGCAGCTCCGGCGGCCGGGCCACCTGGAGCGTCACGTCACCGAGCGAGGCGAGCGAGTTCTCGGCGACCTGCGTGGTCGCCCGGTACGGCGTGTACCCCTCGGCCGACACCGCGATCCGGTATTCCCCGGCGGGCACCGTCGTCATGAACGACCCGAAGGGGTCCGCTCCCCCGCTGACCACCGGACGCCCCGCGGCGTCGGTGACCGTGAACTCGGCATGCCTCACCGGCTCGTTGACCGGGTCGAGCACGCGGCAGGCCAGCACGCCGGCGCTGGGCGGCGTCAGCACCGCCGCCAGGGGGCCCGTCCGTTGCACCCGGTTGGTTCTGTTTCCCAGCCAGCGGCCGATCATCTGGACACCTCGTCCGACTCGAAGTCAGCGGTTTGATCACTGTTCACCGGAGAGGCATTCGACCACCGATGAGGCTTTCGAGGCAACACGGGACCACATCACGGGAATCCAGCACTTGTGCTGGGACTACGCACGAGTAGCACCCATGTGGGCCAAGTGGGGTGTCTGGCCCCTCTGCCCCTTCTGGTCCTGCCGCTCCCGGCCCGCGCCCGCGGCCCGGATCAGCCGTCCTGGCCGGTGCCCCGAACCGTCGGCACCGAGCCGAGCTCGATCCCGAACCGCTCCCGGTACACCCCGAGCACCTCCTCGTCCGTCCCCAGCTCCCGCTCCTCCCGGGTCCCGTCGGCTCCGGTCACCGTGAACCTGCGGCCGCTGAGCGTGATCCTCCCTCCGTCCTCCGTGACCCGTGAGCAGACCAGCGACCGCGTGAAGTGCGAGACCGGCGACGTGCTGTGCCACCACGCCCCGGCCACGAAGTCCCCGAGCACCCGCGGCCGTACCTCCAGGCGGTACTGCGGTCTGCCGTCGCGGATCACGTCCAGGTCCGCCGCCTCCACCGTGTCGTGCCCACCGCGCACCCCGGCCGCGTCCGGCTGCGCCTCGACGATCCGGAACGTGCCCCCGGGGTCTTCCTGCTCTCCCCGCTCCCCGAACGCCAGCGGCAGGTGGCTGTGCGCCCCGAACCCGACATCGGCCAGCCAGTCGCCCCCGTCCACCGTCCGCACCCGCAGCGCGAGATGGTCGTACGGGATGCCGAGCCGCTCCCCGTCCCCGTACACCCGCCCCGCGAGCAGCGCCACGTCGTACCCCAGCGCGGCGAGCAACGCCCCGAAGGCGCCGTTGAGTTCGTAACAGAACCCGCCCCGCCGGGCGCCCACCACCTTGTCCAGCAGCCGCTTCTCCTCCAGCACGATCTCCTCGCCGAGATGGATCGACAGGTTCTCGAACGGCACGGATCGGAGGTGGCACAGATGCAGTTCGCGGAGCACGTCGACGGTGGGCCACGCCGGGTGATCGACTCCCAGACGGCGGAGATAGGCGTCAACCTGTGCTGAGTTCATGCCCTCAGTCTCGCGCCACCCTCAGCTTCCCGCCCCCTCCTACGACCGCCAGCGCGCCGTCCCGGTCCGTCCGCAGCACCATCGCACCCCCGGCGCGCAACGCCGCGACCGTGCCGGGCGCCGGATGCCCGTAGCTGTTGCCGGCGCCGCAACTGATCAGAGCCAGCCGCGGGGCCGCCCGACCCATCAGGCCCGGGTCCTGATACGCCGATCCGTGATGGGCGACCTTCAGCACGTCCACGCTCTCCAGGGACTCGGCCACCGGTGATCTCGCCAGCGCCCGCTGGGCCGGGGGTTCGAGGTCCCCGAGGAGCAGCAGGCGCAGTCCGGCCGACCGGACCAGCATGGCGACACTGGCGTCGTTCGGCCCCTCCGGCGCCGGGTGGGGCGGGAGGGCCGGGAGCACCTGCGGATGGGGGCCCGGTGGAGGGGCCGGGAGCCGGCCTGATGGAGGGCTCGGGGGCGGCCACACCACCTGCCAGGACAACTCCCCCGCGCGGCGCTGTTCCCCGGCGGCGGCCCGCGTCACGGGAACCCGCCGGGCCGCCGCGTGTCTGCGTACGAACGCGGCCTGGTCCGCGGGCTCTTCGAAGCCGGTCGTCTCGATCCCGGCCACCGCCCGCCCGCGCAGCACACCGGGCAGGCCCGCCACGTGATCGGCGTGGAAGTGGGTGAGCACGACCAGCGGGATCCTCGTGATGCCGAGTGAGCGCAGGCAGTGGTCGACGAGCTGCGGATCGGGCCCCGCGTCCACCACCACACCGGCGCCCCCGCCCGCCGCGAGCACCATGGCGTCGCCCTGCCCCACGTCGCACATCACCAGCCGCCAGCCGGGCGGCGGCCAGCCCGTGATCACCCGGGTCACCGGTGGGGGCTGCACCAGCACCAGCACCAGCACCAGGCCGCAGACCCCGCACCACCAGGGATGCCCGAGCAGCCGCCGCCCCACGAGCAGCACGACCAGCGTCACGGCCGCGAGCAGCGCCGCACCCGCCCAGCTGCCCGGCCAGTCCACTCCCGCTCCCGGCAGCGCGGCCCCCGTACGGGCGACCTCCGCGATCCACTCGGCCGGCCACCGCGCGCACCACGCCAGGGCCTTGCCCACGGGCATCGCCATCGGTGCCGTGGCCAGCGCGGCGAAACCCAGCACCGTGGCCGGAGCGATCGCGAACTCCGCGATCAGGTTGCACGGCACCGCCACCAGGCTCACCCGCGCCGACAGCACGGCGACGACGGGCGCGCACAGGGCCTGCGCGGCGGCAGCGGCCGCCAGCGCCTCGGCGAGCCGCGGCGGCACCCCGCGCCGTCGCAGCCCGGCGCTCCAGCGCGGCGCGATCGTGAGCAGGGCGCCGGTGGCCGCGACGGAGAGCAGGAACCCGTAACTCCGCGCCAGCCACGGGTCGTACAGCACCAGCAGCAGGACCGCCGTCGCCAGCGCCGGGACGAGTGACCTGCGACGGCCGGTCGCGAGGGCGAGCAGCGCGACGGCTCCGCAGGCGGCGGCCCGCAGCACGCTCGGATCCGGTCTGCACACGACGACGAACCCGAGGGAGAGCACGCCCCCGAGCACGGCGGTCGCCCGCAGGGAGACCCCGAGGCGAGGCGCGAGCCCCCTCCGCTCGACGTGCTGCGCCAGGCCCGGCGGGCCGAGCAGCAGGGCGAGCAGGATCGTGAAGTTGGCCCCGGACACCGCCAGTGTGTGGGTGAGGTCGGTCTCCTTGAAGGCCTCCTCCAGCTCCGGGGTGATCCGCGAGGTGTCCCCCACGACCAGCCCCGGCAACAGTGCCCGGGCATCAGCCGGCAGCCCGTCGGTCGCCTCCCTCAGCCCGGCCCGCAGCCGCCCGGCGAGCCGCTGAGCGGCCGAGGGTTCCCCGACCACGTCCGGTTCCGCCCGGCCCCGGACCCGCAGCACCGCAGCGATCCGGTCACCGCCTGTCATCGCGGGAGCCAGCCGCGCGCTGACCCGCAGCCGCGTCGACGGCAGCAGCCCCATCCACGGCGACCGCCCCGGCCCGCCGGCGGCAGACCGCCCGCCTTCGACGGCCCCGGTCGCGGGGGCCGACCGCCCGCCCCCCACGCCCCCCGTGGCCTCATCCGCGGGTGCCGGCCGCCCGTCCTCGGCCGTCCGGCCGGCCGGCCCCAAGTCGACGATCATCAGCACCGGCGTCCGCGTCCCCACGGTCGCGCCGCCGGCCTCCTGCAGGCGCCGCACCTCGGCCTCGATCAGCAAGGCGGTCGGAGCGACGTGATCGCCCCGGACCTTCGGCCGGGTGAGCCGGGGATCGGAGGTCAGCTCCACCTCGGCGGTCGCCGTCGCGTACTCCCGCGCCAGGCCGGGCACAGGTCCCCGGCGCAGATCGGCCCCGTGCAGCCCGGCCGAGGCGGCAGCCGCGGCCACGCACAGCAGCACGGCTGCGGCCGAAGCTCGCGGCCAGGAGGCCCATCCCGCCCGCCGGGCGAGCGGCAGCAGGCCGACGACGGCCAGACAGCCGGCCACGATGCCGAGGACCCACCCCGGCGGCGCGTCGAGCACCAGCGCCGCCGTGCCCCAGGCCGCCAGGGCGGGTGGGACGAGCCGCAGGTCCGTGGGTCCTTCCTGCCGTGGACGGGAGCTGCCCAGCCGCTTACCGGAGGAGGCGTGCACGGACGAACGGGCGGGAGAGGCGGACCCGGCGGGAAGGACCGACCCGCCGGTGCAGGCCTCAGGCGTCGACTCGTCCTGCCGCGCCGGCGGCTCATGGGCCCTCCTCATGGCCGTACGAGGTTCCGCAAATCGGCGAAGCGGCGGTCGCCGATGCCGTTCACCTCACGCAGCTCGTCCACCGATCGGAAGCCGCCGTGCTGCGTGCGGTAGTCGATGATGTGCTGCGCCAGCACCGGGCCGACCCCTGGCAAGGTGTCGAGCTGGTCGGCGGTGGCCGTGTTGAGCGAGACGGGAGCCCCCGGCATCACACCGCCCGCCCCCACACCGCCCGTTCCCCCGGCAGCCGTACCGCCCGTCCCGGTCCCCGCCCCGGTGCCCGCAGCGGGAGCCGGTGCCCCGACAATCACCTGCTCTCCGTCCACGAGGAACCGGGCGCGGTTGAGACCGTCGGTCTTCGCGCCGGGCTTCACCCCGCCCGCCGCGCGCAGCGCGTCCGCGACACGTGAGCGCTGCTGCTCGTAGGGGGCTGCCGCGCGCACCACCTCGGGTGGCCGCACGGACTGGGTCCGGCCCGCCCAGAAGTGCTGCACGGCGAAGGCCGCGGCGACGACGAGAACCACTGTCAGCGCGAGCACGCTCCGCGGCTCCAGGCCACACCTCGCCTGCAACCACACGGGCATCCGCTCCCGCACCGCGAGCCCGGCCCGCTCCCGCCAGGCCCCTTCCCGAAGACGGCCCTCCCCGTCGGCTGTTCCGGCGCCCGCCCCACCGTCGACACCGACATCGACACCGACGGGGACACGGACGGACTCCGCATCAGGTTCCACACCGGCTTCCGCGATGGCCCCCGGCCGATCCAGTCCGTGCCCAGCACGTCCTACCGCAACCGTCTCCTCGGGCGGGCCATGCCCCGACTCCCGCCGCTCCCCGGCCCCTTCGGCATGCTCGCCGAAGAGCGCCTCCGCGCGTCGGCGGAGTTCCTCCGCCGAGGCCTGACGATGCCGTGCCCGGCCGCGCGCGACAGGCCGGTGGCGACGGTGGCGGACGCGGCCGTCGGACGCCGGTCCACGGCCCGGCCCGCTGGTCGCAGTCGCTGTGCGTGAACGTGATCGAAGTGCCATGCGACGAGGATCGGCCACCTCGGCACACTCGCGATGATCTTGGTCAATTCCCGGGGACAACAGCCGGCTTGTGGATAACGCGGCCACTCACACGGGTGATCAGAGGCCGCAGTGTCCCGCCGTGACCGTTCACTGCGGCGAAACCACGACCCCCAGCAACCCGGGCCCCGTGTGTGCGCCGATCACCGCCCCGACTTCGCTGACATGCAGATCGGCGAGCCCGGGCACCCGTGCCCGCAGCCGGTCGGCGAGGGCCGACGCCCGGTCCGGGGCGGCGAGATGATGGACGGCGACGTCGACCCGGGCGCTGCCCGCACGCTCGGCCGCGATCTCCTCGAGGCGGGCGATCGCCTTCGACGCGGTCCGCACCTTCTCCAGCGGTTCGATACGGCCGTCGGCCAGTTGCAGCAGCGGTTTCACCGCGAGCGCCGAGCCCAGCAGGGCCTGCGCGGCACCGATACGGCCGCCGCGGCGCAGGTAGTCGAGAGTGTCGACGTAGAAGTAGGCGGACGTGCCCGCGGCCCGCTTCTCCGCGGCCGTGACGGCCTCGTCCATGGTGCCGCCCGACTCCGCCGTCTCCGCCGCGGCGAGCGCGCAGAAGCCGAGCGCCATCGCGATCATGCCGGTGTCCACCACCCGCACCGGCACCGGCGCCTGCCGCGCGGCGACGACGGCCGCGTCGTACGTACCGGAGAGCTCGGCGGAGAGATGGAGGGAGACGATGCCGGTGGCGCCGGACTCGGCGACCTTGCGGTACGTCTCCTCGAAGAGGACAGGGCTGGGCCGCGAGGTCGTCACCGGGCGCCGCTTCTGCAAAGCCTGGGCGAGGGCGCGGGTCGAGATCTCGGTGCCCTCCTCCAGCGCGCGGTCGCCGAGGACGACGGTCAGAGGTACCGCTGTGATGCCATGGCGCTCCATCGTCCGGGCCGGCAGGTAGGCCGTTGAATCGGTGACGATCGCGACATGGCGGGACATGAGCTGGAGGTTACCTGCCGTAGTGCCCGTGCGGCAGCCCGGCCCCCGCGCCTTGTGACGCGAGTGGCCGGATCAAGTGGTGCTCTCGGGGCGGGGCTTCTTCTGCCAGGGGTAGGTCGGGCGCGGTCCCGCCGGGCTGATGGCGGGCCGTGCCGGCTCGTGCGCCGGGCTCGGCTGCGGGGTCTCCGGCCAGGTCTGCCCGGCCGTGGCGGCGTCGGCGGCGGGGGCCTCGGGCCACGGCCTCGCGGCCGGCTCCGGCTTCTGCGAGGCGGCGGGCCGGGACTCCGGCCCCGTCGTCCAGTGCCGCAGCGCCCCGGCCTCCATGTCGATCTGGGCGCTGAGCGTGTCCAGGTCGTCCCCCGCGAAGCGGTGGGCGCGGTCGCGGGCCGCCCAGCGCAGGGCGTCCGCCGACTGTGTGATGCGGTCGGCGCGCTCACGCAGCTCGGGCAGCCGCTCGGTGAGCGTGGCGCGGTCGGGCTCGGACTCCAGGCGTTTCAGCTCGTCGTCCAGCTCGTGGCCGTGCGCACTGAGCCGTTCGAAGAGGCCGACGGACTCCTTCAGGGACTCGTCCTCGGCGACGGCCGCGTGCAGCGCCTCCTGGGTGGCACGCATCGACGTACGCAGTTTCAGCCGGAGTTGGGCGAGCTCCCCCGCGGCGCCCGGCTGGGCGAAGGACTTGGCGCGCAGGGTGTGGTCCTCGACCGTGCGGCGGGCCTGGGTGAGGCCGCGGTCCACGCCGCGCTTGGCGGCGCCGACCACCTTCACCGTGGCGTACGCGCCCAGCCCGAGAAAAAGTACGAAGAGCAGGGCGAATACTGCGATCACTGCTTCCACCGGCTCCTCCTCGGGGCGTCTCGGGACATCTCACGCCGCTCTTCAACGGTAAACGCAACAGGCAGGCCCGGAGTTCCAGAAAAACCCCGAACCTGCCCGTAGGGGACCACCCCGAGAGGGTTCCGCGGTGCCCGGCGCCTACGCGGGAACGATGTTCACCAGCTTCGGCGCCCGCACGATCACCTTCCGGATCCCGGCCCCGCCCAGCGCGGCGACGACCTTCTCGTCGGCCAGGGCGACCTTCTCCAGCTCGTCCTCGGCGATCGACGGCGGGACCTCCAGCCGCGCCTTGACCTTGCCCTTGATCTGTACGACGCAGGTCACGGTCTCGTCGACCACGTACGCCGGGTCGGCCACCGGGAAGTCCTGGTGGACCACCGAGTCCTCGTGTCCCAGCTTGCGCCACAGCTCCTCGGCGATGTGCGGGGCCAGCGGGGCGACCATCAGCACCAGCGGCTCGGCGACGGACCGCGACACCGGCCCGCCCGTCTTGGTCAGGTGGTTGTTCAGCTCGGTGACCTTGGCGATGGCGGTGTTGAACCGCATGCCCTCCAGGTCCCCGCGCACGCCGTCGATCGCCTTGTGCAGGGCGCGCAGCGTCTCCTCGTCCGGCTCGGCGTCGACGACGGTCACCTCGCCGGTCGCCTCGTCGACGATGTTGCGCCACAGCCGCTGCAGCAGCCGGAACTGGCCCACGACCGCGCGCGTGTCCCAGGGCCGGGAGACGTCCAGCGGGCCCATCGCCATCTCGTACAGTCGCAGCGTGTCGGCGCCGTACTCGTCGCAGATCTCGTCCGGAGTGACCGCGTTCTTCAGGGACTTGCCCATCTTGCCCAGCAGCCGGGAGACCTTCTCGCCCTGGTAGTAGTAGGCGCCGTCGCGCTCCTCCACCTCGGCGGCCGGCACCGCGATGCCACGGCTGTCGCGGTAGACGTAGGCCTGGATCATTCCCTGGTTGAACAGCTTGTGGAACGGCTCGGCCGAGGAGATGTGCCCCAGGTCGTACAGCACCTTGGACCAGAAGCGCGCGTACAGCAGGTGCAGCACGGCGTGCTCGGCGCCGCCGACGTACAGGTCGACACCGCCGTGCGGCTGCCCCTCGCGCGGGCCCATCCAGTACCGCTCGATCTCCGGGTCGACCAGCTGCTCGCTGTTGTGCGGGTCCAGGTAGCGCAGCTCGTACCAGCAGGAACCGGCCCAGTTGGGCATGGTGTTGGTCTCGCGCCGGAACGTGCGCGGACCACGGCCGTCGCCCAGATCCAGCGTGACGTTGACCCAGTCCTCGTTACGCGACAGCGGCGTCTCGGGCTGGGTGTCGGCGTCGTCCGGGTCGAAGGTGCGCGGCGAGTAGTCCTCGACCTCGGGCAGTTCCAGCGGCAGCATCGACTCGGGCAGCGCGTGGGCGATGCCGTCCTCGTCGTAGACGATCGGGAAGGGCTCGCCCCAGTAGCGCTGACGGCTGAACAGCCAGTCCCGCAGCCGGAAGTTGACGGTGCCCTCGCCGATGCCGGACCGCTCCAGCCACTCGGTGATGCGCGTCTTGGCGTCGACGACCCCCAGGCCGTCCAGGGAGACGCCCTCCCCCGTGGAGTTGACGATCTTCGCGTCGTACGACACGAAGGCGGCGTCCCACGTCGAGGTGTCGGTGCCGCGGCCGTCGGTCGGCTCGACGACGCAGGTGATCGGCAGCTCGAAGGCGCGCGCGAACTCGAAGTCACGCGTGTCGTGTGCCGGGACCGCCATGATCGCGCCGGTGCCGTAGCCCATCAGCACGTAGTCGGCGATGAAGACCGGGATCTGCTCGCCGTTGACCGGGTTGGTCGCGTACGCGCCGATGAAGACGCCGGTCTTGTCCTTGGCCTCGGCCTGCCGCTCCACGTCGGACTTGGACGCGGCCTGCGCACGGTAGGCGGCGACGGCATCCCCGGGGGTCGCGTGGCCGCCGGTCCACACCTCGTGGGTGCCCTCCGGCCAGGCGGCCGGGGTGAACTTCTCGACCAGCGGGTGCTCGGGCGCCAGCACCATGTAGGTGGCGCCGAACAGGGTGTCCGGGCGGGTGGTGAAGACGGTGATGCGCTCGCCGTCGATGGGGAAGTCGACGCGGGCGCCCTCGGAGCGGCCGATCCAGTTGCGCTGCTGCAGCTTGATGGCCTCGGGCCAGTCCAGCTCCTCCAGGTCCTCCAGCAGCCGGTCGGCGTAGGCCGTGATGCGCATGTTCCACTGGCGCAGCTTGGCCTTGAAGACCGGGAAGTTGCCGCGCTCGGAGCGGCCGTCGGCGGTGACCTCCTCGTTGGCCAGCACCGTGCCCAGCCCGGGGCACCAGTTGACCGGCGCGTCGGAGGCGTAGGCCAGCCGGAACTCGCCCAGGACGTCGGCCTTCTCGGCGGCGCTCAGCTCGCTCCACGCGCGCGTGTGGCCCGGTACGGGCCGCTCACCCGACTCGAACTGCCCGATCAGCTCGGAGATCGGACGGGCCTTCTTCGCTTCGTGGTCGTACCAGGAGTTGAAGATCTGCAGGAAGATCCACTGGGTCCACTTGTAGTACTCCGGGTCGATCGTGGCGAACGACCGGCGGTTGTCGTGGCCCAGGCCCAGCCGGCGCAGCTGGGACTTCATGTTCTCCATGTTGGCTTCGGTGGACGCGCGCGGGTGCGTGCCGGTCTGCACCGCGTACTGCTCGGCGGGCAGGCCGAAGGCGTCGAAGCCCAGGGTGTGCAGGACGTTGTGGCCGGTCATGCGCTGGAAGCGGGCGAAGACGTCCGTGGCGATGTAGCCCAGCGGGTGGCCGACGTGCAGGCCCGCACCCGAGGGGTACGGGAACATGTCCATGATGAACTTCTTGGGCTTGGCGACGGTCCCCTGGTCGCCCGCCAGGTCACCCTTCGGGTTGGGCGCGCCGTAGGTGCCGTCGGCGTCCCAGAAGTCCTGCCAGCGTGCTTCGATCTCGGCAGCCGTCGCGGCCGTGTAGCGGTGCGGCGCTGCCACCTCGGAGGCGGCAGCGGGGTTCGTCTCGCTCATGATCCTCAAAGCTCCATCGATCGTCTCTGCCTGCGGCTGTGTCGTTCGAGAAACGAAAAATCCCCTCACGCAGGAGGGGACGCCGCGCCGATTCCGGCCACTCGACTCGTCCGGTGGCCGGGACTGATCAGCGCGGCCCGCTAAGCAGAAGGCGTACGGCACGCATGGCGTTAGGGTACCGCAGCCCCCCAGCGCACCGCGACGCGCTTCCGACTGGGCTGTCTCGGCACCCAAAAAGCTGAACATGGGTCAAAAGTTACTTCGCGTAACAACCGCTATGGGACATCACAGCAGCCACATTGTCCTTTGGTAACAACGCAATAACTCAAACCTCGTACTCATGGGTATGGCGCCGCTTAGAGTGCGACAGCGGGACCGCTTTCCCGAACCGCTCGGAGTTGCCCCCATGAACCCTCATCGCAGTAACACCTCGCTACGCCCGGTCACCGGGATGCGAGGAGGCCGGCCGTGACGAACTACGACTCCACGGCAGACGACACGTTTGCCGAGTTCCTCAACTTCGGCGCCGGCGTGCTGTCCCTCGTGTTCCTCACCTGCTCGGTGATCTGGGGCCTCGTCGCCCAGGACCGGGTCCTGCTGGACACGCGCAGGCGCATCCTGGCGCAGGCCGTGCACCGGACCACGGCGGTCGCCTCGATCGTCTTCCTCCTGGTGCACATCGGAGTCAAGCTGGCTCTCGCCCACACCACGTGGGTCGCGGTGTTCATCCCCTTCGGGCTCATCGCCAGCGACAACGACGAGCTCATGGGCCGGTCGTTCCTCGTCGGCCTCGGTACCCTGGCCAGCATGCTCATGATCTTCGTGGGCGTCACCGGCGTGCTGCGCAACCGTTTCGCGTCCCCGGCGCCCGTCGCGGCCCGCTGGCGGGCCATGCACATGCTGGCCTACCCGGCCTGGTGCGCCGCCCTGATCCACGGCCTCTACGCGGGCCGCCAGGCCAAGCCGATCTTCGTCATCCTGTACTGCCTGTCCCTGGCCGGCGTGGCCGGAGCCCTCGCCCTGCGCGCCGCTCCGCGCCCGGTCAAGCGCAAGGTCGCCGACAAGTTCGCCCAGTTCATCGGCCCCGGGGAGGGCCAGGGACGCAGGGACCTGGAGGAGAGCCGGGCCCGGGCGCGCACGGGCTCCGCGCTGCCCGGCTTCGAGAGCCGGGACACGCCCGTGGGGGCCATGGCCTCCCCGTCGGGCCCGCTGTACGAGAAGGCGGAGCGCCCCGCGCCGCAGGAGTCCACGAATGGCTTCGCCGCGGCGTACCGGGCCGTCTCGAGCCCGCCCCTGGGTCAGCAGGCGTTCGCACCGGGGCCGACCGACCGCGCGGAACTGCCGCTGGACATGCAGCCCACCCAGACCATCCCGACCGTGGACGGCCCCTCCAGCACCTCGGGCAACTGGCCGATCCCGTCCCCGCCGCCGGTCGGCGAGGCCCCGCCGTCGGCCTACGACCCGCTCCAGGACACGGGCTTCAACATCCCGCCCTACGACCCCCTGCAGGACACCGGACAAAGCATCCCGGCCTATGGCAATCCAGGCGCCGCCGGCTATGGATCGAGTGACGTGTACGACACGGGTGAGACGAACGCCGTCTACGACACGTACTACCCGAACGACACGTACAACAGCGGTCCCGCCACTGAAACACTGCCCGGTGCGTCCTACGACTTCGACGCACCGGGATCGGGCGAACCTTGGAACACGCCTTCCGGAGGCTTTAAGTGAACGAGGCTTTGCCTGACGTACCCGAAGTCCGCGTGGTCGGCCTTCCCCAGCTCACGTCTGGCTTCGACCTTGTCGATCGGCTCGATCTGCCCATGCACCTGAAGGTGCATGGGCCACTCGAGCCGATGGGCGGCGAGCAGCTCGCGCAACTCGCCGAACGCATCAACCTCAAGGGCCGCGGCGGCGCGGGCTTCCCCTTCCACAAGAAGCTGCGCTCGGTCGCCGAGGCGGCGATCAAGCGCGGCGTCCGCCCGGTCGTCGTCGTGAACGGCAGCGAGGACGAGCCGGCCTGCCGCAAGGACACGGTGCTCATCAACCGTGCCCCGCACCTGATCCTGGACGGCGCGCTGCTGTGCGCCGAAGCACTGGGTGCCCGCACGCTCGTGGTGGGGGTCACCCGTGAGTCCACACAGCGCTCCATGGAGGCCGCGCTCGCCGAACGCGGGCTCAGCAACGGCCGCAGATCGGCTCTGCGCGCGCGTGTGCAGCGCAACCCGGTCCGTATGGTCACCGGCGCCGCCGCGTCGCTGATCCGCTCCATCGACGGTGGCCCGGCCATCCCGCCGGGCCGCAAGGTCAGCGCCTCGCAGAACGGCGTCGGCGGCGCGCCCACGCTGCTGTCCAACGCCGAGACCTTCGCCCAACTGGCCATCGCCGCCCGCATCGGCCCGGAGCGCTACGGCAACACCGGCCTGTACGACGAGCCGGGCACGGTCATGCTCACGGTCTCCGGTGCGGTCGCCCGCCCCATGGTGATCGAGGTCCCGACGGGCGTGCCGCTGCGGTACGTCCTCCAGCTCGCCGGCGCCCCGCCGGTGCCCCAGGGCGTGCTCACCGGCGGCTACCACGGCAAGTGGATCGACGCGGCGACGGTCAACGAGGCGATCGTCTCGCGCAATTCCCTGGACGCCGTGGGCGGTGCGCTCGGTGCCGGCGCGATCCTGCCGATCACTCAGGACACCTGCCCGCTGGGCGAGTCACTGCGCGTGGCCCAGTGGCTGGCGGAGGAGAGCGCGGGCCAGTGCGGTCCCTGCTACCTCGGCCTGCCGGCCGCCGCGCGCGGCATGGAGGACATCCTCAACGGCGGCGGACCGGCCGCCCTGGAGGCGCTCAAGCAGGTCGCCAAGAACGTGAAGCGGCGCGGCGCCTGCTCGCACCCGGACGGCTCCGCGATGTTCCTGGAGTCGACCATCAAGGCGTTCACGGACGACCTGGCCGCCCATGTCCTCGGAAACGGCTGCGGACGGCCCGTGGAGGGCGTGCTGCCGCTCTTCGAGGGCGGCAGGGCCCCTGCGGGCATCCCGGGCGGCGGCGAGTCCGAGGAGAACGGCCCCAGCCGACAGAAGATCTACGTCGACTGGACGCTGTGCCGGGGCCACGGCCTGTGCGCGGACATCCTCCCCGAGGTGTTCCAGCTCGGCGCGGACGGATTCCCCACCGTGGCGCAGGCGCAGGTGCCGCGGTACGCCGAGGCCAAAGCTCTACGCGCGGTGCGCCGCTGTCCGGCGCTGGCCCTGCGCATCGAGGAGGACACGCGCGCTCAGGGCGGCGCGCCGTCCCGCAACCTCCCTGTCCTGTCCCAGGGCCGCGGCCGCCGCGCTCTCGGCCGCTGAACAGACGTCGTACGGCGGGCTTCCCCCAGGGGAGCCCGCCGTAGGCGTACCAGGACTACCGCGCCTGGAGACCGCACACGAAGAAGGCGGGCCATCCGATCGGATGGCCCGCCTTCTCATCTGCTGTGGAGCTAAGG
The DNA here is from genome assembly GCF_056430805.1 of Streptomyces sp. NPDC045955. Lineage (NCBI taxonomy): Bacteria > Bacillati > Actinomycetota > Actinomycetes > Kitasatosporales > Streptomycetaceae > Streptomyces > Streptomyces sp. NPDC045955. Next base: position 393,010 of record NZ_JBWKKY010000005.1, on the reverse strand, counting down.
AGAATTGAACTCCTGACCTCCTGCATGCCATGCAGGCGCTCTACCAACTGAGCTATAGCCCCTTGCTGCGCCCCTCCGGGTTTCCCCGGCGGCGACGCCAACATTACTGGTCCTCCGGGCCCAACACCAAATCCATTTCGCCTCGCACGGAGATGCCCGTTATGCCCGACTTGCGCCAACCGTGCGGAGCTAAGCCGTGACGAACGAATAGAACCGCTTGAGCGTGCAGTGCTCCTCCAGAAGCCGGCCGTAGATCGGCTCACCCTCCAGCTCGCGGTACGTCTCGATCGGGTCGCCCTTTATGATCAGCGCCCGTGCGCACTCCTCGCACCAGTACTGGTAGTCGGGATTGATCGGCTCCATGTCGCGGACGATCGGAGTCCCGCTGCCACACCAGTCGCATTTCCGCCTGTGTGCACCCATCGATCAGCTCCAGCTGTGGCCGCAGGCCGTGCACACGTAGGAGATCCCGCCGTTGTCGCCGAGCATCTGGGCCACGTGCGCGGATCCGCAGGAAGGGCAGCTGAGGCGGGTGGACATCTCCCATGTCAACGCTGCTCCGAGGAGGTGGTCGACCTCCTCGAGGATGCTCGCAGGCATCGCTACTCCCTCCCGTCGGGCCGCGCCCCCTTCCGGCCGTTTGATTCTGCCACGACCGGACCAATACGGTCAGCGACGCCTCAGTACCAGTCCGGACACGGCAACCCGGCGGGGCCGTAGAGGTATACGCCTCAGAGTGCCCCGGTGACTCAAGAGGGAGCATGAAAAATCCCGCCCCCTGACGGGAACGGGATCTTGAAGCGTGGAGCTAAGGAGAATTGAACTCCTGACCTCCTGCATGCCATGCAGGCGCTCTACCAACTGAGCTATAGCCCCTCATGTTCCTTCCCGGCGGGCCGGGCGAACAAGAAGAACTTTAGCCTGCGACCTGCCGGAAAGTGAAATCCGGGGTCAGTCGTCGTCGCCGAGCACCGGTTCCGGCAGGGTGCCGGCGTTGTGCTCCAGCAGGCGCCAGCCGCGGGCGCCTTCACCGAGGACGGACCAGCAGCAGTTGGAGAGTCCGCCGAGGCTCTCCCAGTTGTGGGAGTCCAGCGCGAGGAGGCGGCCGATGGTGGTGCGGATGGTGCCGCCGTGGCTGACCACGACGAGCGTGCCGTCCTGGCGGAGCTTCTCGGCGTGCCGCAGCACCACGGGGGCGGCGCGGTCGGCGACCTCGGTCTCCAGCTCGCCGCCGCCACGGCGCACCGGCTCGCCGCGCTTCCAGGCGGCGTACTCGTCGCCGTACCGGGCGATGATCTCCTCGTGCGTCAGGCCCTGCCAGGCGCCCGCGTACGTCTCGCGCAGCGCCTCGTCGTGGGTCACGTCGAGGTCCGTGAGCGCGGCGAGTTCGGCGGCCGTGTCCGCGGCGCGCTTCAGGTCGGAGGCGACGATCGCGTCCGGCTTCAGGGCGACCAGCAGCCGGGCCGCGCGCCGGGCCTGGGCGACGCCGGTCTCGGTGAGCTCGACGTCCGTGGTGCCCTGGAAGCGGCGCTCCACGTTCCACGCGGTCTGGCCGTGCCGCCAGAGGATGATGCGGCGGCCCCGGCCCGTGCCGGCGGACGCCTCAGTGAAGGAGGTCACCGCCACTCACCGTCCAGCTCCGCCGCCTCCTCGGCCGCTCGCAGCTTGGCGTGCTCCTCGGCCTTGCCGCGGGTGGCCTTGGCGTCCTCGGGCAGCTCCAGCTCGGGGCAGTCCTTCCACAGCCGCTCCAGGGCGTAGAAGACGCGCTCCTCGCTGTGCTGGACGTGGACGACGATGTCGACGTAGTCGAGCAGCACCCAGCGGGCCTCGCGGTCGCCCTCGCGGCGCACCGGCTTGGCGCCGAGCTCCTTGTTGAGGCGCTCCTCGATCTCGTCGACGATCGACTTGACCTGGCGGTCGTTGGGCGCGGAGGCCAGCAGGAAGGCGTCCGTGATGGACAGCACGTCACTGACGTCGTAGGCGACGATGTCGTGTGCCAGCTTGTCGGCGGCCGCCTGGGCGGCGGTGTTGATCAGCTCGTGAGAGCGGTCGGTCACGGTCACTACAAGGCTTTCCGTCGGCGGTCACTTGCCACCAAGGGTCTCACGGACCGCCGTGCGCCCCCCACGCGATTACGTGGACCACGTGGGGAGCGCACTCCTGCCGGCTAGTCGGACGACGGCTTGTAGTCCTGCCCGAGGACGACGGCGACGTCGGCGCTCGCCGAGACCCTGCCCTTGGTGACGGAGCCCGGGGGCAGGCCCAGGGTCTTGGCGACCTCGGCCGCGTCGGCCTTGTCGGCGGCGTCGGAGTAGGTGACCTTGGACGTGGCCTGGGCGGAGCCGGGCGTGCCGCCCTCCAGGAAGGTGAAGCCGCCGTTGAGGAGCACGACGCGGGCCTTCTCCGTGTTGTCCTTCACACCGCTGGCGTTCTGGACGGCGACGCTGACGGCGGCGCCCTTGTCGGGGCTCTTGGCGGTGCCGCCGAGGACGTTCTTGACCACCCCCGCACTGGCCTGGGCGCTGAGCGTGCCATCGCCCTGGACGGGCAGCAGGTCCGTCCGGTAGTCGCCGCCCTTGGCCAGGTCGGAGAGCCCGGCGAGGAAGGTGCCGAGGTCCTTGTCGGTCAGGGACGGGTCGAGGATCTGCTGCAACGTCTGGATCGTGGTCGTCGCGGCCTGCGGGTCGGAGGACAGCTTGCGCAGGACGCCCTGCAGGACCTGCCCGAAGCGCTCCAGCTGGGCGTTCTGGGCCTCGCCCGGGGCGCGGTAGGTGGCGTAGGCGACGGCCATCTTGCCGCTGAGGGTCTGGGCCTTGCCCTTGTTGACCAGGGGGGCCTCGCCCTTCTTCTTGGCGTCGGGGTCGGGTACGGCCGTGTCGGTGTCGACGTCGATGTTGCCGACGAGGTCGACGAGGTTCTGCAGGTAGGGGGTGTCCAGGCGCCAGGTGCCCTCGATGTCGGTGCCGAGGACCGTGTCGAGCGCGTCGCGGGTGCCGTCGGAGCCGTCGTCCTCGACCGACTTGGCGAGCGTCGTCGTGGTGCCGTCGTCACTGGTCAGGGCAAGGGAGTTGGGCAGCAGGACGGTGGTGCCCCGCTTGGTGGTCGTGTTGTCCACGAGGAGGGCCGTGGCGGTGCCGCTGCCCTTGATGTCGTGCAGGTGGACGACGATCACGTCGCGCTTCTGGGCGCCCGCGGCCGTCGCCGTGCCCGTCGCGGGGCCGTCGGAGGACAGGCCGGGCAGCTTCCCCGCGTACCAGAGGTAACCGACGCCTCCGACCGCGGCGAGCGCGAGGACGACGGCGAGGGCGACGATCCGGCTGCGGGCGCGGCGCCGGGCCTCCTCGCGGCGCTCGGTGCGGTTCTCGGTGAACTTCAGCCAGTCGATGACGTCTTCGGAGTTGTCGTCGGGCTCCTCGACGAAGGCGAACTGTTCGGTGTGGTAGTCCCGCTGGGGGCCGCCCCGGACGTCACCTTCGTCGGCCGGGCCCGCCTGCTGGGGGATGTGGGCGGTCTGCTCGGCGACGCGGGGCTGCTGGGCCGTACCGGCGCCGGCCGCGGCCCGGCCGTAGGGGTCGTGAGCGGCGGTGCCGCCCTGGTGCTGCCCGGAGGCGTAGGGGTCGTAGGAGCCGTAGCCGGGCTGCTGCCCGCTCGTGCCGTAGTCGTACGCGGGCGGGTGCTGCTGCCCGGCCTGGGCGTACGGGTCGTAGCCGTAGCCCTGCTGTTGCTGCTGGGCGTACGGGTCGTACGGCTGCTGCTGGGTCTGCTGTGCCTGGACCTGCCGGTAGACAGGCCGGCCGTACTCGTCGTAGCCGACGAGTTCGTACTGGTCGCCCCCGTACCCCGGGTCGTATCGGTCGTTCACCGGTGCCCCTCTCGGCTCACTCGCCGCGGTACAGCTCGCGCTTGTCGATATAGCGCACGACTCCGTCCGGCACCAGGTACCAGATGGGGTCGCCCTTGGCGACTCTCGCACGGCAGTCCGTGGAGGAGATGGCGAGGGCGGGCACCTCGACGAGCGAGACACCGCCCTCCGGGAGTCCTGGGTCGTTCAGGTGGTGCCCCGGCCGGGTGACCCCGATGAAGTGCGCGAGGGAGATCAGTTCCTCGCTGTCCCGCCAGGTGAGGATCTGGGAGAGCGCGTCGGCGCCGGTGATGAAGAACAGGTCCGTGTCGGGGTTGAGCGCGCGCAGATCGCGCAGCGTGTCCACCGTGTAGGTGGGGCCGCCGCGGTCGATGTCGATGCGGCTCACGGAGAACTGGGGGTTCTCCGCGGTCGCGATGACCGTCATCAGGTAGCGGTCCTCGGCCGGGGAGACCTTGCGGTGGCTCTTCTGCCAGGGCTGGCCGGTCGGGACGAAGACCACCTCGTCGAGGTGGAACGCAGCGGCGACCTCGCTGGCCGCCACCAGGTGCCCGTGGTGGATCGGGTCGAAGGTGCCGCCCATGACGCCGAGGCGGCGCTTGCCCGGCTGGGGCCGGCCGTTTCCGGGACCGTCGATCTGGCGGTGCTCCGTCGCGGCACGCCGGGGCTCCGAGTGTCGCTCGGTGCCGCTCGCCGTGTCCTGTGCCGGGTCGTACGGCGTCTCGTTCGCCGGACCGGTAGGCATGTCCTGCTCTCCCATGCGTGCAGACCCTACCGGCCCCGCCTGAGGGCTCCGGCCGCCCCCGTGGTCCCCGGGGCGCCCCGCGCGGGGCGCCCGGCCGGGCTCAGCGGTCGCGGTTGAAGCGGGTGGTGATCCACAGCAGGAGCAGCAGGGCGAAGAGGGCGCCGCCACCGGTGAGGTAGGGGCTGAGGCTCTCGTGGTTACCGCCGTGCTCCTCGCCCTCGGCGGCGAGGGTGACCAACTGGGCAGCGGTGCTGTGGAAGCTCATCTTCGGCAGGACCTATCGCGTGTGGGCGGGTTAAAGACGTCGGCTCATCGTAAGCGGGCGCCCCGACCGCGATCACCCCGACTCCGCCTGTTGTGACACGGAGACGGTGCGCGGTCCCGCCCGGCCCGGTCCCGGGGCCCGGCGGGGAACCTTCCCGGTGGCTCAGTCGTCCTTCCGTCTGTAGCCACGCAGCAGGAACCACGCGGTCAGCACACAGCCCACGATCATCACGAGCAGGACGTACCGCAGCATCCCCGGCCCCCCTTGCCGCTCGGCGGCGGTCGCGGCCTCGGCGAGCCAGGCGGCTGCGGGGTGGTGCTCCATGGCGGTGGTCTCCTTCGCTGCACTGCCCGACCACCGTAACTCCGCCTAGGCTGGGCTCTGCCTCGGGGAAGCAAAAGGCCGCACAAGGGGCCGCAAAGGCCATACAGACGCACATGGGGGAAGACATGTCCGACGGCCACGAGCACAACGGGCACGAGCACGTGCCGAGCAGGCAGCGCAGGCGCTTCCCCGGAATCTCCTCGCGTACGTACGAGCACCCGGCCGACCGCTCCGCCCTGGTCGCCCTGCGCAAGCTGAGCGGTTTCGACACGGTGTTCAAGGCGCTCAGCGGCCTGCTGCCCGAGCGCAGTCTGCGGCTGCTGTTCCTGTCCGACTCGGTGCGGGTGTCGGACCAGCAGTTCTCGCATCTGAACGTGATGCTGCGGGACGCCTGCTACATCCTGGACCTGGAGAAGGTCCCGCCGATGTACGTGAACCAGGACCCGCAGCCGAACGCGATGTGCATCGGCCTGGACGAGCCGATCATCGTCGTCACGACGGGGCTCGTCGAGCTGCTCGACGAGGAGGAGATGCGGGCGGTCATCGGGCACGAGGTGGGGCACGCGCTGTCCGGGCACTCGGTCTACCGAACCATCCTGCTGTTCCTGACCAGCCTCGCCGTCCGGGTCGCCTGGATCCCGCTGGGCAACCTCGCGATCATGGCGATCGTGACCGGGCTGCGGGAGTGGTTCCGCAAGTCGGAGCTGTCCGCGGACCGGGCGGGGCTGCTGGTCGGGCAGGACCTCCAGGCCTCCATGCGGGGCCTGATGAAGATCGCGGGCGGCAACCACCTGCACGAGATGAACGTGGACGCGTTCCTCGCCCAGGCCGATGAGTACGAGGCCGGGGGCGACCTGCGCGACTCGGTGCTGAAGATCCTGAACGTGCTGCCGCGCTCCCACCCCTTCACCACCGTGCGGGCCGCCGAGCTGAAGAAGTGGGCGGAGTCGCGGGACTACCAGCGGATCATGGACGGCCACTACCCGCGGCGCGACGAGGACAAGGACACCTCGGTACGGGACTCCTGGCGGGACTCGGCGAACCACTACACGACCCATGTGAAGAACTCCAAGGACCCGCTGATGAAGCTGGTCACGGACCTCGCCGGAGGCGCCGGCGACCTGGGCGACCGTGTCCGCCGGGGCTTCGGCGGTTTCGCGAACCCGGCTCAGAAGCCGCCCCGGGGGCCCGAGACGCCGGGCCCGTCGGACTCCCCGGGAGACGACCAGCCGCCGCGGGACGACAGCTGAGGAGCTCGGAGGAGCACCGGGAAGACCACAGCGTCAGCGCCGACGGGAGCGCCCCGGAAGCCCGGAAGCCCGCCCTCACACCCTCGGCTGCGCGCTCGTCGCCAGGGTGCCGCACAGGGCCGTGGCGCTGCCCGTGGCGTAGGGGTCCGTGCCCGCGGGGCCGCCTTCCTTGGCCGTCTGGCCGGCCAGGAGGGGGCGCAGGTGGTTCGTGGAGTCCTCGGCGCAGGAGAGCGGGCCGGCCTGGACATAGGAGACGACCAGCTGGCCCTGGTGCAGGCGCAGGTCGTCGCGGTCGAAGCGGAAGTGCAGCTCGCGCCGGACGGTGAACAGGGACACCTCGGCCTTGCCACCGGCCCCGGCCGGCCGCAGCGCGTACACGAGCGTGTGGTCGGCGGTGACCTCCAGCGTGGACGAGTCGACCTCGGCGGCCTGGAGCGTGCCCTGGACCCGCACCCTGCGGTCGGCCAGCTCGGCGCGGGAGGGGTCGAAGCGGACGAGCCAGCCGGTGGGCGCGTGGCGTCCGTCCGCGGTGGGCCGGGCGAAGCTCTGGTCGAACTGGTCCAGCTGGTCGGGGTCCAGCAGGACGCGGACGGCGCGGACCTCACCGCCCATGAGCACGTCCGGGTCGAGGGCGGAGCGGACGACGTAGTCCTTGGCGGTGGTCAGGGCGCTGACGACCTGGCTGTCCGAGAAGTGCGCGGTGCGCCGCGAGGCGGGCAGCGGCACGCCCTCCGCGCCGCTCTTGAACTGCGCGGCGGGGCTGCGCTCGTACAGGTACGCCGTGTCGGCCGTGCCGGGCACCTTGCCCTCGGGGGCGAGCGGGATGACGGTCATCCGCAGGGGCTCGGCGGACTCCCGGGCGGCGGGGGTCTGGTAGGGGTGGCGTACCCCCATGTAGATCGCGGTGCCGAAGGCGACGGCGATCAGCAGGACCAGGACCAGTGCCTGCCGGGACAGGCCCCGACGCAGGGGCGGCCGGCGTCGCACGGCGGGCGCGTGGTCGGCGATGCGCTCCTGCGCGGAGAACTCCTGGAGGCGGGCAGCACGGACGAACGACTCGTCGAAGACGACGGATCGATACTCGTCCTCTCCACCTCCGGGAGCGCCCTCTGGTGTCCCCTCAGGTGGGTCTCCAGGCCCGCCCATATCTTCAGGGTAGGTCTCCGGAAGCTCGGGTAAACGCCCGGCCACACCACAAGTTCTGACAGGTCCTCACCAGGACGGGGCGGGTTCCGGTCAGGGGTTGCGCGGGATCACCGAGACGGCAGGCTGGGAGTAGTCGGCGGAAGCGGAGGGAGCCGCCCCGCTGCCCTGTTCCAGCCCGGTCGAGGTGGGCGCCGGCACGGGCTCCTCGCGGTTGGAGGACGCGCCCCGGTAGACCGCGGTGAAGGCCAGCGCGACCATGCCGATGCCCATCACGAGGGCGAGCAGCCAGGCGACGGGGCGGTGCCAGCGGACCTGTTTGGAGTACGGCCCCGTGCCGCCGTAGCGGTCCTCGAGGATGTCGGGGTCGTCCAGCTCGTCCGGTTCGGGATCATGGCCGAAATCGCCGTGCCCGTCCGGGCCGTACCCGTCGTCGTACCGCTCGCCTCTGGAGTGGGCGCGGCGCGCCTCCGCCTCGGAGGCCTCGGCTCTCGCCCTGGCGGCGGCCAGGAGGCGCTCCACGGCGGTCGGCTCGTGCACCACGGCCGCGCGTACGAAGGCCTCGTCGAAGACCACGGAGGCGAACTCTTCGTCCGACACCCCGCGGTCGTGGTCGTCGTCGGGCTCCCGGCCGTCAGGAAACGGCGTGCCCCCCACGTCCTCCGGCACGCTTCCAGAGTAGACCTGGGGTGTCATTTTGGGCAGACGGTAGGGAGATTCATCCGCCGGTTGAGACGGCGTTCACGGGGTGCCGCACGGCGCACGCGCGGCCCGGCCACCCCCGCCGCACACACATGCGCCGCCTTGCAGACCCCGCGGCGGGCGCTCAGCGCCGCACGTGCCCGTCCCCGGTGACGATGTACTTCGTGCTGGTCAGCTCGGGCAGCCCCATCGGGCCGCGGGCGTGCAGCTTCTGCGTGGAGATGCCGATCTCGGCGCCGAAGCCGAACTGGCCGCCGTCGGTGAATCGGGTGGAGGCGTTGACCGCGACCGTGGTCGAGTCGACCAGCTGGGTGAAGCGGCGGGCGGCCTGCTGGGAGGTCGTGACGATGGCCTCGGTGTGGCCGGAGGTCCACAGCCGGATGTGCTCGACCGCCTTGTCCAGCGAGTCCACGACGGCCGCGGCGATGTCGTACGACAGGTACTCCGTCTCCCAGTCCTCGGCCGTCGCCTCGACGACCGTGGCCTTGGAGTCCTTGGCGTGGGCCAGGACACGCTCGTCGGCGTGTACGGTGACCCCGGCCTCCGCGAGGGCGTCCAGGGCCCGCGGCAGGAACTCGGCGGCGATGTCCTGGTGGACCAGCAGGGTCTCGGCGGCGTTGCAGACGCCGACGCGCTGGGCCTTGGAGTTGATCAGGATCTCGACGGCCATGTCGAGGTCGGCCTGGGCGTCGACGTAGACGTGGCAGTTGCCGGTGCCGGTCTCGATGACCGGGACGACGGACTCCTGGACGACCGTGTTGATCAGGGAGGCGCCGCCGCGCGGGATGAGCACGTCGACCAGGCCGCGGGCGCGCATCAGCTCGCGCACGCTGTCGCGGCTCTCGCCGGGCACGAGCTGGATGGCGTCGGCGGGCAGCCCCGCCCCGCCCACGGCGTCGCGCAGGACGCGCACGAGGGCGCTGTTCGACTGGTACGCCGAGGACGAGCCGCGCAGCAGGACGGCGTTGCCGGACTTCAGGCAGAGGGCGGCGGCGTCGACGGTGACGTTCGGCCGGCCCTCGTAGATGATCCCGACGACGCCGAGCGGCACGCGGACCTGGCGCAGGTCGATGCCGTTGGGCAGCGTGGAGCCGCGCACGACCTCGCCGACCGGGTCGGGCAGCGCGGCGACGTCGCGGACGTCCGAGGCGATGGCGCGGACCCGCTCGGGGGTGAGCGTGAGCCGGTCGATCATGCCCTCGCTGATTCCGGCCTCGCGGGCCTTGGCGACGTCCTTGGCGTTGGCCTCGACGATCTCGCTCGTGCGGACCTCCAGCGCGTCGGCGATGGCGAGCAGCGCGTCGTCCTTGTCGGCCCGTGGCAGCGGCGCGAGGCTCGCGGCGGCGGCCTTGGCGCGGTAGGCGGCCTCGGTGACCGGGGACATGGAGTCGTACGGCGAAAGCGTGGTCATAAGGGAAGCGTAGTGTGCCGGGCTGGACCGTTCACGGCGCGTTCCACACCCCGAGACACCTCCCGAGACATCCGCCGGAGCGGGTCAGAACGGATGAACTCCGACCGGCGACGCCGGCGGGGGCCCGTAGCCCTCGGCGATGCGCTGGTGGTAGGTGGCTCGGTCGATGACCTCCAGGCCGACGATCTCCCAGGGCGGCAGCCCGGCGCTCTGCCGGTGCTCGCCCCACAGGCGCAGGGCGACGGCGGCCGCGTCGTGCAGGTCGCGGGCCTCCTCCCAGTAGCGGATCTCCGCGTGGTCGACGGCGTATCGGCTGGTCAGGAGGAAGGGGTGGTCGTGGGCGAGCTGTTCCAGGGCACGCCGGACCTCGGGGAGCGGGGCCTCCTTGCCGGAGACGCTGAGGGTGACGTGCCACAGGCGCGGGGTGTCACCGGGCTCCTCGCCCTCGAAGCGGCCCCCCGCCGCCACGCTCGTCAGGGCCCGCTCCTCACCGGCCGCGCGGGAGCCGGTACCACCACGGGACGCCGCGGCCCCAGGGCGCACTCGTCTCACGACGGCCTCCTTTGCACTGTGGCGCTGCTGCGGAATATGTCCCCGGGACAAAGTTGAGCAGGCCGCAGGAGATCGCGGGGCGGTTTTGCGGAACGTCCACCACCGGGGGCGGACGTTTCGACACATTACGGGTGCAGGAGCACCAGGTCGTCCCTGTGTACGACCTCGCGTTCGTACGCGGGTCCGAGTTCACGGGCGAGTTCCCGGGTGGAGCGGCCGATCAGCCGGGGGATCTCCTTGGCGTCGAAGTTGACGAGCCCGCGGGCGACGGCGTGCCCCGTGTCGTCCCGCAGCTCGACCGGGTCGCCGGCGCTGAACTCGCCCTCGACGGCGGCGATGCCGGCCGGGAGCAGCGATTTGCGGCGCTCCACGACGGCCTGGACGGCGCCGTCGTCCAGGGTGAGGGAGCCCTGCGGGGTGGAAGCGTGCTGGAGCCACAGCAGCCGGTCCGCGGAGCGTTTGCCGGTGGGGTGGAAGAAGGTTCCGGTGTCCTGGCCGGTCAGGGCGTCGGCCGCGTGGACGGCGCTGGTGAGCACGACGGGGATGCCTGCGGCGGCGGCGATCCGGGCGGCCTCGACCTTGGTGACCATGCCGCCGGTGCCGACGCCGGCCTTGCCCGCGCTGCCGATCTCGACGCCCGCGAGATCGGACGGGTCACGCACCTCCGCGATGCGGGAGGTGCCGGGCTTGCCGGGGTCGCCGTCGTAGACGCCGTCCACGTCGGACAGCAGGACCAGCAGGTCGGCGCGGACGAGGTGGGCGACGAGGGCGGCGAGGCGGTCGTTGTCACCGAAGCGGATCTCGTCCGTGGCGACGGTGTCGTTCTCGTTGACGATCGGGAACGCGCCCATCGCTAGCAGCTTGTCCAGGGTGCGGGAGGCGTTGCGGTGGTGGGCGCGACGGCTCATGTCGTCGGAGGTCAGGAGCACCTGGCCGACGCCGACGCCGTAACGGGCGAAGGAGGCGGTGTAGCGGGCGACCAGCAGGCCCTGGCCGACGCTGGCGGCGGCCTGCTGCCGGGCGAGGTCCCTGGGGCGGCGGCGCAGGCCCAGCGGGGCGAGGCCCGCGGCGATGGCGCCCGAGGAGACCAGGACGATCTCGCGCTCCCCACCGCTGCGCACCTTGGCGAGCACGTCGACCAGCGCGTCCACGCGGTCCGCGTCCAGGCCGCCCGAGGCGGTGGTCAGCGAGGAGGATCCGACCTTGACGACGATCCTGCGGGCCTCGCCCACGGCCTGCCTTGCCCCTGCCACGTCCCCGTCCGTCCCCTCGCGTCGATCCGTTCGCTCACCAGGAAATCTACGGGACGGGCGGAGCGGGCGCGGCGCCGGTCCACGCTACGGACGGTGCTGCTCACGTCACGGGAGCGCCGTCGCCCTGCTTCGGTGCCACCCCACCCCACGACAGGAACGTGATCTTCCGCTACGGTCCACGACACGCGGGACGGCAGCCACCCCCACGCCTTGACGACACGCGCGTGTCGTCGGGAGGTCGCCGCACGTTAACCCGGACGGCCGACCTGCGCCGCGCCGAACCGACGCTCCTGGAGTGACCGCAGTGCCCCTACCTCTCCCCCGCCCACCGGCCCTGCTGAAGGGGCTGGTCACCCTCGTCCTGGCCGCCGCGTTCGCCGCTCAGGCGGCCGCGGCGCTGCTGCCCCACGTGCCCCTGCTGCTCGCCGCGACCACCGTCTCCCTGGCCACCGAGGGCGTTCTGTACCGGTGGCAGCGCGGGGTGCTGTCGCTGTTCGCCAAGTCGCACGCGGACATCACCGTGCGGCACGTCATGCGGGACCTGCTGCTGGTCGTGGGTCTGCTACGGCTCGGCGAGCAGGACCGGGAGACGGTGTACGCCCCGCTCGTGGCCGGCCTGCTCGCCTTCTACGTGCTGCACTGCGCGATCCAGGCGCTCTCCGTGCTGGTGCGCCGGACCCGCACCCTGCCGGTGGTGACCCGCAACATCGACGCCTCGGCCCTGCGGCTGTCCCCGGCCCCGTCCATGCTGCTGCGCCGCCCCGGCCACCGGCTCCTGGTGTTCGGCCTGCCGGCGACGGCCGGGCTGCTGGCCGCCGCGCCGGGCGACGAGCCGGTGTACGCCGCCGCGGGCATCGCGCTCTCCCTCGCGCTCGCGCTGACCGGCCTCGGCGCACTGCTCCTCCGGCTGCTGCCGGGACGCCGCCCGGCGGGCGAGGAGGAGGTGCTCGCCTGGTTCGACGCGTGGCTGGCCGAGTACCGGCCGACCGTGGGTCTGTACTTCTCCGGCGGCGCCTCCTCGGCCTACCAGGCGAACATGTGGCTGGAGCCGCTCGCCGGGCTCGACGGGAAGCCGGTCATCGTGCTGCGCGAGCGGTTCATGGTGCAGAAGATCGCGGCGACGGACATCCCGATCGTGTGCCTGCCGAAGGTGTCGACGCTGATGCGTCTGGAGCACTCCACGCTCCAGGTCCTCATCCACCCGTCGAACTCCGGCAAGACCTCCCAGGTGCTGCGCATCCCCACGATCCGGCACACCTTCGTCAACCACGGCGAGAGCGACAAGCTCTCCTCGTGCAACCCGTACGCGAAGGCGTACGACGAGGTCTGGGTGGCCGGTCCCGCCGCGCGCGAGCGCTACGCGCTGGCCGAGGTGGGCGTCGAGGACAAGGACGTGGTGGAGACGGGCCGCCCGCAGCTGGACGGCGTGCTCCCCTACGCGGGCCCGCCGACAGGGCCGTACACGACCGTGCTGTACGCGCCGACCTGGGAGGGCTGGGACGGCAACCCCGGCAACACGTCGGTGATCGCGGCCGGCGAGAACCTGGTGCGGGCGCTGCTCGCGGACCCGGGCGTGCGGCTGCTGTACAAGCCGCATCCGCTGACGGGCTCGGTGGACCCGCGCGCGGGCGCGGCCGATCTGCGCATCCGGGAGCTGATCCGGACGGCCAACCGGGAGCGCACGGGGGCGCGTCGCCCCACGGCCGGTGCCGAGCTGACCCGTCTCACCGAGGAGCTGGACCGGCTCACCACGGCCGACTTCCGGTCCGGGGCCGACACAGTAGAGCGGATGCTCGTGCAGTCGGCGCCGGAGCCGGGCCGGGCGGAGGCGGTGGCACGGGCGACGGCGGCCTGGGAGGAGGCGTACTGGGCCTCGCTGCCGGAGGGCGAGCACCAGATCATCACGGACGCCCGGCCCGCGCTCTACTCCTGCTTCAACGTGGCCGACCTGCTGATCAGTGACGTGTCGAGCGTGATCAGTGACTTCCTGGCGAGCGAGAAGCCGTACGCGGTGGCCAACACCAGCGGGCTGCCCGAGGATGCCTTCCGTACGGCGTTCCCGACGGTGGCGGCGGCGACCGTGCTGACACCGGACGCGGCCGGGGTGCCGAGCCTGCTGGAAACGGTCCGGCATCCCGAGATGGACATGCTGGCCGAGGCACGCGCCGCGTTGAAGCTGCGCCTGCTGGGCCCGGCCGACCCGCCGTCGCAGGAGCGCTTCAACGCGGCCGTACGGGCCCTGTGCGCTCAGGCCCGGGACCACCGGGCACGGGTGGCGGAGCGCCTGGCGGCGGAGCGCCCGGCCGCGGAACTGCCCGGCCAGCGCACGCAGCCGGCGAGCGGCGGAGCCGGCCTGCCGACGACGGCACCGCGCTAGCAGCACGGCAACACGGGCCGTGATGGTCGGGAACTGCCCGGTTGCGGGACGAACAGGAATCAGCAGAAGAACCGACCGGGCAACCGCGGGGCCGGTGGGCGATCGCCCACCGGCCCCGCGCCCGCGTTCACGCCGCCGGCCGCACCTCACGCGACGTCAGCACCCGCCGCGCCTTGCGCACCGCCCGGCGTACGAACGTGTCGACGCCGCCCTCGCGGTAGCCCGGGAAGGCACGGGCCTCGCGCGGCTCGGCGAGGTACACCGAGTCGGGGATGCCGGCGGCGCGGTCGCGAAAGTGCGGGTAGACCAGGTAGACGCGGCGGCCCTTCTTCTCCAGCAGCGCCGCCGCCTGCTTCTTGGCCTTGACGAACTTCACGACGTCCAGCAGCAGTTCGGGACGCTGTTCGGCTACCAGATGCAGCCGCAGCCGCTCGTGCACCTTGAGGCGCTGGGCGACGCCCTCGGTCCAGTACGCGTCCATCAGCGGCTTGGCCAGCTCGAACTTGTGCCGGCGTATCTCCTCGCTGTCCGTCAGGTACTTGGGCCCGAACTGCGGCAGCAGCGTGACGAGGAACGGCCGGACCATCAGCTGGTCGCGTCGGCCGCCCGCGGGGACGAGGTCGGCGATCAGGTTCATCAGGGCGCGCGCGGAGTCGAAGCGCAGCGTGTAACTGCCGCTCTTGGTCACGTGCTTGCCGTCGTCCCGGCCGACCAGGTAGTAGCAGGTGTGGTCGGCGACCACGGAGACGCCGTCCGCCCGCAGGTACGCCTCCATCGTGAACAGGGCGTCCTCGCCGGTGAACAACGACTCGTCGAACCGCATGCCGTGCCGGTCGAGCAGCGCGCGGCGGAACAGCTTCTGCGCGCTGAGCGTGAACTTGATGTTGGACGAGTAGACGTCCGTGCGCTCCACCGTCTTGCCCCACATGGACTTCGGCGCCGAGCGGTTGACGCCCTCGACCTTGCCGAGGACGACGTCCGTCCCGGCGCGGTCGGCCATGTCGACCATCCGCTCCAGGGCCTCGGGGCCCAGCCGGTCGTCGGCGTCGAGGAAGAAGACGTAACGCCCGGTCGCCTTGCCCAGACCGACGTTGCGCGGGCCGCTGGGACCGCCGGAGTTCTCCTGCCGGATCACCAGGACGTGCATGGGAGCGCGCTCGGCGAACTCCTCCAGGTACTCCCCTGTACCGTCCGTCGATCCGTCGTCCACCGCGATGACCTCGACGCGCTCCGGATCGATGGTCTGGGCCTCGACGGAGGAGAGGCACTCGATCAGATAAGGCATCGCTTCGTACGCACCGATGATCACACTCACATCAGGTTGCGCAACGGTCACGTTTCCCCCTAGTCAATGGGATATTCCCCCTGTATCGCCTCATTCGCTACTTGGTAGACGGGTGATCGGGACAAGCGGTTGCCTCGATCACCCGTTTTAGTGAGTCACCTCACATGGTGAACCGTCAGGAAGCGGGAAACCGAAAGAGTCCGGCCCCCGAGGAACGCTCCTCGGGGGCCGAACTCTGAAGCGGACGGCGGCGGTTCAGCCCGTGCCGACACCGTCCGTGTCACCGGCGGAGGACACCCGCTGCCCGGGCACGGCGTTCGCCAGTTCCGACTCGGCCGTGGCGGCCGCGACCCGTGACTCCTGGCCGACGTTGCGCGTCTCGGCCTTGAGCGCCAGGTTCGCGACGGCGGTGTTGAACTGGTCGATGGAGGCCGGCTCGTCCGGGCCCAGCAGGTACTGCTTGAGCTCCTTGCGGTCCTCGGCCAGCGGATCGGCGGCCGGGTCCCGCACGGCACTGAGCAGCTCGCCCAGCTCGTCCGCGCTGTTGGACAGGATCACCGCGGCACGCACGGCCGTGTTGTTCCGCTTGAACTCCTCGGCGCCCACCTCCGCGGAGTCGGTGACCGCGTACGGCTTGCCGCTCGCGATGAAGTCGGAGACCACGCTGGAGATGTCGGAGACCATCGCGTCGGAGACGTTGAAGCAGTCGTACAGCCGCGGCTCGGCGCCGGTGATGACGCGGTGCTCCCAGGTGGGGAAGGAACGCCAGTAGACGTCGTTCCACTCGGCGCGCAGCCGGGCGACCTCCTCGTGCCGGGCGACGTCGACCTGCCCGTCACGGGTGGCCTCGGCCTCGTCGCGGCCCTTGTCGCCGCCGTTGCCGACCAGCTGGGCGATCCGGGCCTCGATCCGGGCCAGCTCGGTCTTGGCCTGCGCCTGGGCGGCGCTGTCGGTGACGAAACGCGAGTCGGTGGCGCGCTCGGCGGCGGCCTTCCGGACCAGGGCGGTGATGCGCTGGTGGGCGGCCTTGGCCTCCTTGCTGCGCGTGCCGGTGAACGGGTGCGGCTTGTACAGGACGCGCACCGGCGGGTCGGCCGTGACCAGCTTCTGCACGATGTTCTCGCCGGCCAGCAGGATCGAGGTGTTGCCGGGGTTGTCGTCCCAGCCCTCCCAGGTGGGGGCGTACAGCACGGTCGGGATGCGGCCCTCGGGGACGCCCTGCCAGGTCTGGATCGGGGCGAGCTGCGGGCGGCCGACCTCGACGATGTCGTCGTCGCGGACACCGACGTCGGCGATGGCGTAGCGGTCGCGGCCCGCGCGGCCGGCCGTCCACACCTCGTCGTAGACCTTGCTGAACGGGTTGACGCTGGCGAGCTTGTCGCTGTCGCCGTGGCCGATGAAGACGTGCTTGATGGTGGGCACGCGCAGCATGTGGATGTTCTTGCCGACGTTCGCCGCGTAGAGCGCGACCCGCACCGTGGACAGGTCCATGTTCATCAGGTGCACCCCTCCGGGCACGCAGATGACGGGGACCGTGGTCGGTGCGAGGTTGTTCAGGATGGCCCGCTCACGCAGGATGATCAGCGGCTTGGAGTCCAGCTTCTCCATGGTGTCCAGCCACATGTTCACCTGGTACGCGGAGTCCTTGGAACCGGAGAAGTACAGGACCGTCTCCGGCTTGTACGCGCCCAGCCAGTCGTCGACGGCGGCCAGCACCTTCTCCGCGTTCGGCGGGATCCTCCGGCCCCGGACGTACGGCATGAGCGCGAGGACGTACAGGGTGGCGACGGCCACCGTGATGCCGATGCCGACGAAGCCGACGAGGGCCGACTTCACCTGCGCGGCGAGCAGGATACCGGCGACCGCGAAGAGGTCGAGGTGCAGCATCTTCTCGGCGGAGCGGTGCAGCAGCTTGCGCGGCGGGGCGTCCGGGATGCGGATGCGCGACTTCAGGTCGACGTTGCGGGTGGCGACCGGCATGCGGCGGCGGTTGCGGATCAGCTGGACCAGCGCGCCGTGCGGGGCCTGCAGACCGTAGAAGGCGATGAAGCAGGCGATCGCCCCGTAGTAGATCAGGTTGTCCGCGAGGGACAGCCGGGCCAGCAGCAGGACGAGGAGCAGCTGCCGGATCAGGAAGCGGATCGACAGGCCGGCCCGCACCTTGCTGAGGCGGTTGATCAGGTAGCTGCCCTTGCGGTGCAGATAGTGGTCCGCCAGGTACGTCACGGCGGCCGCTGCCGTGAAGGCGGGGACGCTCGGGACGAGCGCGGCCAGCATGAGGGCGGGGAAGCCCGCCATCATGAGGACCGCCGCGGCCAGCTGGGCCGCGCTGCCCACCCGGGCGACGCGAATAGCGGTGGATATCACGGAGAAACCTGCTCTTGGGAGGGGTGTGCCGGTCTTGGTTCTGAAATGCGGCTGGTCTGTGAATATTCGCGAGACGGTATGGATTCAGGCCCCTGCGAACACCCCTGTTGACGAAGCCGTTAACAGAAGGGCGCAGAGGCCTGAATTACCGAAGTCTATTTGGCGCCAATTATTACACGCCGTCCTGCCGGTCCAGCACCGAGGCGAGCGCCTGCTCGAAGCCGGAGGCGCGGGCCGCACCGGCGGTCGGGTCCTGCTGGCGGACGTCGATGACGTGGCCGGTCAGCTCGGACAGCAGCACGTCGAGCGAGGTGCGGGCCACGGCCTCGGAGGACAGCAGCGAGCCGGCCGGCTCCTGGCCGAACGCCTTGGTGCGCATCGGGGTGGCCGTGCGCTCGGGGTTGATGCAGTTGACGCGGACTCCGTCGCCGGCCCACTCGTCGGACAGGGCCTGGGTGAGGTTCACCATGGCGGCCTTGGTCGAGGAGTAGAGGCTGTACTCGGCGCGACCGCGGGTGTAGCTGCTGGAGGTGTACAGCAGCAGCTGGCCCTTGGTCTCGGACAGGTACTTGTACGACGAACGGGCGATCTGCACCGGGGCCAGGTAGTTGACCTTCAGCGCCTCTTCGATGGTGGCGTTGTCGGTCTCGGCGAGCTTGCCGATGCGCAGCACGCCGGCGGTGTTGACCACGTAGTCGATGCGGCCGGTCTCCGCGTAGGCCTTGGACAGGGCGTCGTCGACCTCCTCCGGGTTCTCCACGTGGGTGCCGGTGGTGGAGCGGCCCAGCGCGTAGACCTTGGCGCCGTAGGACTCGGCGAGTTCGGCGATGTCCTTGCCGATGCCGTAGGAGCCGCCGAAGACGACGACCGTCTTGCCGGTCAGCAGCTCGCGGTAGGCCTCCTCGGAGACCTGCTCGGGCGCGGCCGTGGAGGCCAGCTGGAAGAGCTTGTCGGCGATGAAGACGTCGACGGGCTGGGTGACCTTCATGTTGTACTCGTCACCCGCGACGACGTGGATCGGCACGTCCGGCAGGTACTTGAGCACGACGGAGCAGTCGTCGGTGGCCTGGAAGTTGGGGTCGCCGGCGGCGACCTCGTAGGCCCGCTTGATCGTGGACAGCTTGAAGGCCTGCGGGGTCTGGCCGCGGCGCAGCCGGGAGCGGTCCGGGATCTCGGTGATGAACTCGCCGTCCTCGCCGTGCGTGCGCGTGACGATGATGGTGTCGGCGGAGGGGATGGCCACGTCGACGGCCTGGTAGCGCTCCAGCGCGGTGACGCAGTCGTCGATGACGCGCTGCGACAGCAGGGGGCGCACGGCGTCGTGGAAGAGGACGTTGGCGTCCTCGCCCTCGGCCAGGCCCTCGCCCAGGGCCGAGATGGCGCGCTCGGTCGTCTCGTTCCGCGTGGCGCCGCCCTCGATGATCTTCGAGACCTTCTTGAATCCGGCCTTCGCGACGATCTTCTCGATGTCGGGCACGTAGCCGGGTGCCATCAGCACGATGATGTCGTCGATCGAGTCGGCGTTCTCGAAGGTGGTCAGCGTGTGCTCGATGACTGCCTTGCCGGCGATCTTCAGCAGCTGCTTGGGGATCGACAGACCCACCCGCTGACCGGTGCCACCGGCCAGGATCACTGCGGTGGTACGGGGCTTGGCTATGTGCTGGGACACAGGTGACCTACCTTGGGGCGACAGGGAACTTGGAAATGGTCCCACTTGTGGTTACCGCAGTGCAAGGTGAGCGACCTCCGCCGCATATGTGCGCGCAACCTGTCATTCACCTCCCACTCCTGGTGATTGGTGAGACGGCTGCGCGGGCCCCGGGGAAATGCGCTGTGAGTAACTCCACAGATGCTCAGCGACGTCGGAGCCGCTCGGGACGGCGGTGACCGAGGACCTTCACGAGTTCCTTGGACGATGTCCGGTGCACGGTACGCGCTTTGAAGGTGCGCTGCGTACCGGCCCCGCCGCTCGCCGCGGCGGACCCCGCTGCCCTGGTGCGCGGATCTTCACGTCCCGGGGCGAGGGGTTGCACGCGTTCTTCATAGGCCCGGGCGCGAATACGGCTCGCCCGGCCGTTCATTGCCGCGGAATTCCTGATTAAGATTCCGCAGCATTTCGGTCTCGGCGAGAGCAATAGGCCGGCAGCCCGGGTCGGACTTCTCACACGGCTCACGCGCCGCGTACGAGGAAGAGCCCGGCACTCCGAGGAGTACCGGGCTCACGCCTGCGTCAGGGGCCGGGTCAGACCACCTCGACGCCCGGCCGGCCCGCCTCGACCCGCAGCCTGGCCAGCGTGCTCGGCGTCGCCGATGGCTGCCGTACGGTGTCGACCACCCTCACCTGCGCGTCGATGCCGGCGCGGCCGATGTCGAAGAGGTGGTAGCCGCGGTGGGCGTCGAGCAGCTTCCAGTGCGGGTTGTCCGGACGCCGCGGGTCCCACTCCTTGCGGAAGGCCGCCTGGTCCTGGTCGCCGTTGCTGGAGATGGAGGTGCCGACGAACTCGGCGCCGACGACCGTGGAGTCCGGGTCGGCGTAGTCCTCCTTCAGGTCGCTGATCATCGTCAGGTGCCGGTCGCCGGAGAGCACGACGGGGTTGCGGACCTGCTTGAACTCCTTCAGGAAGCGGTTGCGTTCGGCCTGGTAGCCGTCCCAGGCGTCGTAGAACCAGAGCTTGCCCTCGCCGACCTGGAGGTCCGTCTCGGCCATCATGATCTGCGAGGCGATCAGGTTCCAGCGGGCCGGCGAGTACTGGAGCCCGTTCAGCAGCCACTGCTTCTGCCGTGCTCCCAGCATGGTCAGCGACGGGTCCTGCGCGCCGGCCTGGCTGGTGGCCTGGTCGCTGCGGTACTGCCGGGTGTCCAGGACGTTGAGCCGGGCCAGCCGGCCGAACTCCAGGCGGCGGTACATCCGGATGTGCGGGCCGTCGGGGACGGCGGTCGCACGGACCGGCATGTGCTCGTAGTACGCCTGGTAGGCCGCGGTCAGCCGGGCCACGAACGCGTCGTGCGGCTGCTTGTCCGGGTCCTGCGGGATCTCGCCGGCGAAGTCGTTGTCGACCTCGTGGTCGTCGAAGCTCACCACGAACGGGGCGTTCGCGTGCATCGCCGCGAGGTCGGCGTCGGTGCGGTACTGGGCGTACCGGTTGCGGTACTGGGCGAGGCTGAACGGCTCCCCGGTCCCCTCGTGCCGCCGCAGCGCCGTCGCCGACGGCGTGGACTCGTAGATGTAGTCGCCGACGAACACCACGACGTCCGGGTCCTGCTGCAGCATGTCGGCGTATGGCGTGAAATAGCCGTGCTGCCAGTTCTGGCAGGAGGCCAGCGCCATGCGCAGGGAGCCACCGGAGCTGTAGGGGTGGGGCGCGGTGCGGGTGCGGCCGACGGGCGAGAGCTGCCCGCTGGTGCGGAAGCGGTACCAGTACGCACGGCCCGGCCGCAGCCCGCGTACGTCCACGTGAACGCTGTGCCCGTACTCGGGCCGGGCCTGGGCGGTGCCCCGGCGGACGAGCTTTCTGAACCGGTGGTCCTCGGCGAGCTGCCACTCCACGGGCACCACCCGGTCAGGCATACCGCCGCCGTTCAGCGGGTCCGGGGCGAGCCGGGTCCACAGCACGATGCCGTCCGGCAGCGGGTCTCCGGAGGCGACGCCGAGGCTGAACACGCCGTCGGGCAGCGGCGTCTCGGCCCCGTGGGCGGTGGCCGGAAGCCACAGCTGGGCGGAGGCCGCCGCGCCGAGGACCGCGGCACCGGCGGTCAGAAAACGGCGTCGGTCGGGGGATACTGCTCCGGTCATCGACTGACTCCCTTACCTCGCTGGCCACTTGGACACTGGGAAGCTTCACGCTCGCGGGCGGTCCGCCCGCTGAACGCCGGAGTTCACGTACATGACAACTAAGCAGACAAAAGAAGACCCACCGCCAGCGTCGGAACAAGCCGTTGCCGGGGCGGGTCTGACGGGTGATCAGTAAGCGAAGCCGGCGCCCAGCCGGGCACCCGTGGCGGTCGTGCCGAGAAGCGTGTTGCCGAAGGCCGTGGTGGCGTTGGGGCTCACGACGGTCGTGGGGCCTGACCTGAAGTACCACACGGACCCGGCGTTGCCGTTCTCCCCCGGCGCACCGGCGGCCAGGTCGGCCAGGCCGTCACCGTTCGCGTCCGCGAGGTGCACGGCCTTGCCGAAGGCGTCGAGTCCCTCCGCGGAGCCCGGCACGTTGGGCGTGTTCTGCGTGACCACCTGGGCGCCGGTGCCGCTGAGCCCGCGCGCGGTGCCGCGCAGTACGACGACAGCTCCCGCGTCGGCCACACTGCCGAGGTTCTCACCGGGCAGCCCGGTCGCCACATCCGGGTATCCGTCGCCGTTGACGTCGGCGATCTGGACGTCCGTCCCGAAACCGTCGCCCTTCTCGGCACTGCCCGGCACGCCGGCGCTGTCCTGATTGAGGTGCGTGGCCTGCACGCCGTCGGGGCCGTCAGGGCCGCCCGGGATCCAGGTGACCCGGCCGCCCTTCGCTGCTGGGGTGTCGAGGTCGCTGTCGTACCCGTCGACGGCCCGGCCGACCACGATGTCGTCGTAGCCGTCCCGGTCGACGTCCCCGATGTCGAGGTTCTCGCCGCCCTTGAGCCGGTAGCCGTCAGCGCCCTGCACGGTGGTGTACGGCGTGAGCCCCTGCTCGGTGCCCAGCCAGTACACGACCCGGCGGGCGTCGAACTCATCGCCGTCGTTCTCGGTGGCGGCGACATCGGTGACACCGTCGCCGTTGAGGTCACCGGTGGCCAGGTCCAGGACGCGGCTGTCGAACTCGTCCGTCACGATCTGCTCGCCCTGGGCCGTGGAGCCGTCCCGGGCGAAGGGGCCTTTCAGCACGCGGAGGTTGAACTGGTTCTCCACGGTCACCAGGTCCTCGGCACCGTCACCGTTGATGTCCCCGACGGTCAGGCGCCCCTGGCCGCCGAGCCCGTCGTAGGCCTTCCCCGTGGCCAGGACGGCACCTGCGGACAGTCCCTTCGCACCGCCCCACAGGACCTCGACCAGCCCGGATTCGGTGCCGCCGTCAGCCGTGTCCTCCCGGCCCACGCCGACGACCAGGTCCGCGAATCCGTCGCGGTCCAAGTCGGCGGTGGTCAGCGCGCTGCCGAACGCGTCGCCCACCTCGGGGCTTCCGGGCACACCGGCCGTGCTCTGGCTGAGCACCTGCCTCGTCGTCGTGTTCAGCCCGTTCTCCGAGCCGTAG
Organism: Streptomyces sp. NPDC045955; assembly: GCF_056430805.1. Classification (NCBI taxonomy): domain Bacteria; kingdom Bacillati; phylum Actinomycetota; class Actinomycetes; order Kitasatosporales; family Streptomycetaceae; genus Streptomyces; species Streptomyces sp. NPDC045955. Next base: position 370,246 of record NZ_JBWKKY010000005.1, on the reverse strand, counting down.
ACCACGGCGAAGTAGCCGGCCCCCTTCTGGCCGCCGACAGTCGCGGCCGGAGCGGCCACCGCGAGGTCGGCGTAGCCGTCCCCGTTGAAGTCGTCACGGAGTTCGGTGGTGGCCTGGCGCGTGTCGGCGTTGGCGTGTGCGGCGGGGAGCGCGACGCCGCCGGTCACCGCCATGACGACGGCGAGCCCGGTGCGCCACGTTCCTCGGTGCCTGCTCATCCGGTGGTTTCTCCTGTCGTGGTCAGATTCGTGGTCGTACGTGGACATGGCCGGCGTCAGTCCGCCAGCCACGCCCCGAACCGGGCCCCGGTCGCGGGCAGGCCCATCGTGGCCGAGCCGAACGAGAGGGAACCGGTCGCGGTGATGCCGGTGGACGTCGCGGAGAAGAGCCAGACGGCGCCGTTGTCCGCGTTCTCGGCCGGGTCGCCGACGACCAGGCCGTCCTTCTTGTCCGCGTCGGCGTCGACGAGGGCGGTCCGCGCGCCGAACTTGTCGCCCTTCTCGGCGCTTCCGGGGACGCCGCCGGTGTTCTGGCTGAAGGACTTGGCGCCGGTGCCGGTCAGCCCGTTCGCGCCGCCGCGCAGGACGAGGACACTGCCCGCGTCGGTGATGCCGTCGAGGTCCTCACCGGGCAGGCCGGTCGCCACGTCGAGGTAGCCGTCGCCGTTGGTGTCGCCGATCGACAGGCTCGAGCCCATGCCGTCGCCGAGTTCGCCGGTGCCCGGCACACTCGTGGTGTCCTGGTTGATCCACACCGGTTTGCGGGTGGTGGAGACGCCGCCCGGGCCGCCGTAGACGACGCCCAGCGCGCCGCCCTTGGTGGGCAGGCCGAGGGCGGCGTCGTATCTGTCGTCGGAGTGCCCGACGACGATGTCGCCGTACCCGTCCTTGTCCAGGTCGCCGATCGCGACCTCCTCGCCGCCGACGCTGCGGCCCTGGGCGTCCTTGAGCCAGCCCTTGGGGGTGAGGCCGTTCGCACCGCCGGTGAGCAGGGCGACCCCACGCGAATCGGACGTGCCGGAGCTGCCGGCGCGCACGGCGATGTCGGCGATACCGTCGCCGGTCACGTCACCGGCCGTGAGGGACTTGTAGCCGTCCCGCTGCGGGTCCACCTCGAAGTAGGTCTTCTTCGCCTCGAGGTGTTCCCGGGTGAACGGACCGTGCCGCACCGTGCCGTCCCCGTTGTCGGTGTCGGGGGTCTCGTCGAGCCAGGCGTCCGCGCCGAACGTCACCAGGTCCGGGTGCTTGTCACCGTCGACGTCGCCGACGGCGAACTGGCCCTGCGACTCGTTGTACGGGCTCCAGGTCAGGGTCCGCGCGGACGACGAAAGGCCGCCCGGCCCGCCCCAGTTGACGACGACCGCGTAGCCGTCGTCGACGTCCATCATGTACTGGTGGACGGACGAGAGCAGATCGGCGTATCCGTCACCGTCGAGGTCCGCGCTCGCGATGTTCGTGCCGTACGAGCCCGAGCCGTACTCCGCGTCCGGAGCGCCCGGCCACTGCACCACCTGCTTGCGGGAGGTCGACAGCCCGCTGGAGGAGCCGTACAGCACGCTGACCGCCCCGGCCGAGCGCTGGCCGTTCACCGTGGTGCCCGGCGCACCGATCGCCAGGTCGGCGTAGCCGTCGCCGTTGAAGTCGTCGTGCAGACGCTTGGCGCTGGGCGTGGTGGCGGTCGTGGCCGAGGTCACGGCGCCGGCGCCGGGTATCGCCAGGGCGCCGGCGACGAGGGTGACGCCGGTGGCGACGACGAGGCGTCTGCGCGGGGAACGCCGGCGGGAACGCGAGGTCATGTGATTCCTGTCGTGGAAAGAGGTGTTCAGCGTGTGAAGCCCGTACCGAGGGTGCCTGTGGCCGGTTTTGTCGCAGTCGGGGGTCAGCGCGGGAAGGTGCCGAGGTGGGCTCCGTCGGGCATGGCCATGCCGAGGGCACGGGGGCCGAAGGAGAAGGAGCCCTCGGCCGTGACGCCGTCGGAACCGGACCGGAACACCCATACGGCACCGGCGACCGCGTCCTCCTCGGTCGCCGCCACCACCGGCTCCGCCCGGCCGTCGCCGTTGCCGTCGACGAGGTGGACATTGCCCCCGAAGAGGTCCCCGCTCTCGGCGGTGCCGGGCACATCGGCGCTGTTCTGGCTGAGCACCTTGGTGCCGGCGCCGGTCGGCCCGTTCGCGCCGCCCGGTACGACGGCGAAGGTGCCGGCGTCCCGCAGCCCGCCGAAGTCCTCGTGGGGGATGCCGGCGAGCACGTCCCCGAACCCGTCGCCGTCGACGTCCCCGACCGAAAGCGCGGCGCCGAAGTCGTCGGTGCTCTCCTGCGCGCCCGGCACGCCGGGGGTGTCCTGGGTGATCACCTGGGGCGTCGCGGCGGCCGGGCCGTTCTGGGTGCCGTAGACGATCCGCAGGGCGTTGCCGCCCATGACGAGGTCGGCCCGGCGGTCGCCGTTGAGGTCGCCGAGGGCCAGGGTGGCGTTCTGCGGGTCGAGGTGTTCGCCCTGCCCGTCCTTCAGGATGACGGGCGGCTGCAGGCCGTCGCGGCTGCCGCGCACGTAGTTGAGGTAGTAGCCGTACTCGTGATCGTCGTCCCAGTCGTACGCGCGGGACATCGTGACGAGGTCGGTGATGCCGTCGCCGTCCGTGTCCCCGGCCACCGTGGCGAGCTCGTACATGTCGCCGTCGATGAGCGGCGCACCGCTCTGGGTGGAGGCGGGCACGCCGTCACGCCCGAAAGGCCCGAAGCGCACGGGCCCGAATCCCGCCAGGTCCTGGTGCCCGTCGCCGTTGAAGTCACCGGCGGCGAACTTACCGGCCTGCCACGAACCGCTGCCGACGGCGGGCAGCACCTTGCCTGAGGTGAAGCCGCCGGGACCGCCCCACAGCACGGTGTGGTTGCCGTTGCGCGCGTTGCCGCCCTGCACCCACGACTCGCCGGAGGCCTCGACGACCAGATCGGTGAACCCGTCCCCGTCCAGATCGGCCACGGTGAGCCGGGATCCGAAGTGGTCGTACGCCTCAGGGGCCCCGGGAACTCCCGGGGAGGCCTGGGTGTACACCTTCCTGGAACCGGCGTTCAGCCCGCTCGCGCCCCCGTACAGCACGGCGACATACCCGGCCTGGTGCACGCCGTTCACGGCTCCGTCGGGCGCGGCGACGGCCAGGTCCTGGTACCCGTCCCCGTTGAAGTCCTGCCGCAGCCCCGAGGGAGCGGACGGCTCCGCATGAGCGGCGGGCAGCGCACCACCGATCGCGGCGAGAAGCGCTGTGGCGACGACCAGGGCACGCCGTGTTCCGGGCGGCACGGGCTTGGCGGGCTGGAGGGACAGGGTCACGTCGACTCCGGGAATCCGAGAGGCAGTTGACCGCGCAGAGGAACAAGATCCTCATCCGCGTTGCCCCGTACGACTCCCGGGGCAACCGGTTGGTTGCCCTCACCTACCCCACGACTTCACCGACCGTTAGGGCCCTTCTGATGGATCTCCGTGGAGGAAGGAGCGGCGTGCGTGCCGGGCGTCGCGACGCCGCGGAGATCCATCAGAAGGGCCCTAACGCCGGCCCAGGGATCCGGCGCCGGTCAGAACGGCTCGAAGTCGTCGAACTCCCGCTGCGCCTCGTCCCGCTCGGCCTGCCGGTCCCTGCGGCGCTGCGCGGCCGGGCGCGCCTCCTCCAACCGGTGGTCCTCACCGCGTCGGCCGAGCATTTCGGCCCCGGCCATCACGGACGGTTCCCAGTCGAAGACCACGGCGTTCTCCTCGGGACCGATCGCGACACCGTCGCCGCCCCTGGCCCCGGCCTTCATCAGTTCCTCTTCGACGCCGAGCCGGTTGAGCCGGTCCGCCAGATAGCCGACCGCCTCGTCGTTGTTGAAGTCGGTCTGCCGCACCCAGCGCTCGGGCTTCTCACCGCGCACCCGGAACAGCCCATCGTCCTCACGCGTCACGGTGAAGCCCGTGTCGTCCACGGCCTTGGGCCGGATCACGATCCGCGTGGCCTCTTCCTTCGGCTTCGCGGCCCGCGCCTTCGCCACGAGCTCCGCGAGCGCGTACGACAGCTCCTTCAGCCCCATGTGCGCCACGGCCGACACCTCGAACACGCGGTACCCGCGCGCCTCCAGGTCGGGCCGCACCATCTCGGCCAGGCCCTTGCCGTCCGGTACGTCGATCTTGTTCAGGACGACGATCCGCGGACGGTTGTCCAGCCCGCCGTACTCCCGCAGCTCCGCCTCGATGGCGTCGAGGTCGGAGGCCGGGTCGCGGTCCGACTCCAGCGTGGCGGTGTCCAGGACGTGCACGAGCACACTGCACCGCTCCACGTGCCGCAGGAACTCCAGGCCCAGGCCCTTGCCCTGGCTGGCTCCCGGAATCAGACCGGGCACATCGGCGATCGTGTACACCGTCGAGCCGGCCGTGACGACACCGAGGTTCGGCACGAGCGTGGTGAACGGGTAGTCGGCGATCTTCGGCTTGGCGGCGCTCAGCACCGAGATCAGCGACGACTTGCCGGCGCTCGGGTATCCGACGAGCGCCACGTCGGCGACGGTCTTCAGCTCCAGGACGACCTCGCGCACGTCTCCCGGCTCGCCGAGCAGCGCGAACCCGGGCGCCTTGCGCCGCGCGGACGCCAGCGCCGCGTTGCCGAGCCCGCCCCGGCCGCCCTGCGCGGCGACGAACGACGTGCCGTGCCCGACCAGGTCAGCGAGGACGTTGCCCGCCTTGTCGAGCACCACCGTGCCGTCCGGCACCGGCAGGACCAGGTCCTGTCCGTCCTTGCCGAAGCGGTTGCCGCCCTCGCCCGGCTTGCCGTTGGTGGCCTTGCGGTGCGGGGAGTGGTGATAGTCGAGGAGCGTGGTGACGGACTGGTCGACGGTGAGGATCACGTCCCCGCCACGACCGCCGTTGCCGCCGTCGGGCCCGCCCAGCGGCTTGAACTTCTCACGGTGGACGGAGGCACAGCCGTGACCTCCGTTACCCGCGGCGACATGCAGCTCGACGCGGTCCACGAAGGTGGTCATGGTGGGTGCCTCCAGTGATGTACGGCCGTTGTGTACGGGTTGTACGGGGTTGTTCTCTGCGTAACACGCGAAAGGCGGACCCGCTTCCCGTGAGGGAAGTGAGGTCCGCCTCGCGAAAGCTTCCGGTCAGGCGACCGGAACGATGTTCACGACCTTGCGGCCACGGTGGGTGCCGAACTGCACCGAACCGGGCTGGAGGGCGAACAGCGTGTCGTCGCCGCCGCGGCCGACACCGGCGCCCGGGTGGAAGTGGGTGCCGCGCTGACGGACCAGGATCTCACCCGCGTTGACGACCTGACCGCCGAAGCGCTTCACGCCGAGGCGCTGAGCGTTGGAGTCACGACCGTTACGGGTGGACGATGCGCCCTTCTTGTGTGCCATCTCTCCTCAGTCCCTTACTTCGCAGCCGCGGGGATCTCAGTGACCTTGATCGCCGTGTACTGCTGGCGGTGGCCCTGACGACGGCGGTAACCGGTCTTGTTCTTGTAGCGCAGAATGTCGATCTTCTGGCCCTTGTGGTGGTCCACGACCTCGGCCTGGACCTTGATGCCGGCCAGCACCCACGGGTCGCTGGTCACGGCGTCGCCGTCGACAACGAGCAGGGTCGAGAGCTCGACCGTGTCGCCAACCTTGGCAGTGGAAATCTTGTCAACCTCAACGATGTCGCCGACAGCAACCTTGTGCTGGCGACCACCGCTGCGCACGATGGCGTACACGCGGACTCACTCTCTCGCTCGGGGAAACGGCACCCCCGCAGGCCAGCCGCCCGACACGAAGAGCGGCCTCTCCTGGGCGCCCGGCGCCCGGAGGATGAGGTTTACGGGGATGTGACGCGTCATTCGACACGCCGACGGTCAAGGTTACGGGGCCGCGGCCAAGAGGGTCAAACCGAGCCGGGCCCGCCGCCTGTGCGACCGGTCACGCCGGTCGCGTCCGCCGGGGCGTACGCAGGTTCGCGCACGCCCCGGCGGACGTCGAGGCGGTCAGTCCTCGTCGGTGGAGGCCGAGACGGAGGAGCGGGACTGCTCCGCCGCGACGGTCTTCTTCGACGTGGTCTTCTTGGCGGCGGTCTTGGTCGTCTTCGCCGCCGCCTTCTTGGCCGTCGTCTTCTTGGCCGCGGTCTTCTTCGCCGCGGTCTTCTTGGCGGCGGCCTTCTTCGCCGTGGCCTTCTTGGCCGTCTTACGGGCCGTCTTCTTGGCCGGGGCCGACTCCTCGGCGGCCTCCTCGGCGGCCTCCTGCGGGGCGGCACCGTCAGCCGCGGCGGCGGCCTCAGGGGCCTCCTCCGGGGCTGCCGACGGGACGACCACGACGGCCGCCTCCTCGGGCGCGGTGGACACGGTGGGCTTGCGCACGGCGCGACGCCGCGGACGGGCCGGAGCGGCGCTCTCGGCGGGCGCCTGTGCAGCCGCCTCGGCAGCCGCCGCGGGCTGTTCGGCCTGCTCGGGCACCGGTGCGGCCTCGGCCGCGGCGGGCGCGGTCTCGGACACCGTCACCACGGCCGCCTCCGCACCCGCCGGAGAACCGGCCGGCGCGGACACCTTGCGCGTCGCCCGCCGGCGGCCACGGCCCTTGGGCGCGGCCTCCTCGGCGGCCGGGGCCTCGACGACCGGGTCCTCGACGGCGCTCGGCTCGGCGTGCGCCTCGGCGGCCGGCTCCGGCTGCACCGGACGGGCGACCTCCTCGGCGACGGTCACGTCCTGAGCCGTCGCCACCTCGGCCTGCTCGGCCCTCCTGTCCTGCTCGGCCTTCGGCTCCGCCGTCTCACCGCGCGGCGCGCCCGCCGGAGCCGACGCCCGCCGGCTCGCCCGGCGCCGCGACCGACCGCGCGTGGCCGCGGCCTCCGCCTCCGCGGCGCTGCCGTACAGCTCCTCGTCGGGCTCGAAGGCCGGCTCGGGCAGCGCGATCGGCTCGGCGATCTCGGCACCGACCTCGGCCTCGGTCTCCGCCTCCTGCTCGGCGGTCTCGACGGCCGCCTCGTGCACGTGCGGCTGATCGGCGGCACCGGCACGCGCACGCTTCTTGCGCTTGCCGCCGCCTCCGCCGGCGCTGGTCGGCTGCTCCATGTGCACGATGACACCGCGTCCGTTGCAGTGGACGCAGGTCTCGGAGAAGGACTCCAGGAGCCCCTGCCCGACCCGCTTGCGGGTCATCTGCACGAGCCCCAGCGAGGTCACCTCGGCCACCTGGTGCTTCGTACGGTCCCGGCCCAGGCACTCCAGCAGGCGCCGCAGCACCAGGTCCCGGTTGGACTCCAGCACCATGTCGATGAAGTCGATGACGATGATGCCGCCGAGGTCGCGCAGCCGCAGCTGGCGGACGATCTCCTCGGCCGCCTCCAGGTTGTTCCTGGTGACGGTCTCCTCGAGGTTGCCGCCCTGACCGGTGAACTTGCCGGTGTTGACGTCGACGACGACCATCGCCTCGGTCCGGTCGATCACCAGCGAACCGCCGCTGGGCAGCCAGACCTTGCGGTCCAGCGCCTTGGCGAGCTGCTCGTCGATCCGGTACGTGGCGAAGACGTCGACCTCGGAGGTCCACCTCTGGAGCCGCTCGGCGAGGTCCGGCGCGACGTGCGAGACGTAGCCGTGGATGGTCTGCCATGCCTCGTCTCCGCTGACGACGACCTTGGAGAAGTCCTCGTTGAAGATGTCGCGCACGACCCGGACGGTCATGTCCGGCTCGCCGTACAGCAGCGTCGGCGCGCTGCCGCCGTTCTTGGCCTTCTTCTGGATCTCCTCCCACTGCCCCTGGAGCCGCTCGACGTCCCGGCGCAGCTCGTCCTCGCTCGCGCCCTCGGCAGCGGTGCGCACGATGACGCCCGCGTCCTCGGGGACGATCTTCTTGAGGATCGTCTTCAGCCGCGCCCGCTCGGTGTCCGGCAGCTTGCGGCTGATGCCGGTCATGGAGCCCTCGGGCACGTACACGAGGTAGCGCCCGGGGAGGGAGACCTGGCTGGTCAGGCGCGCGCCCTTGTGCCCGATGGGGTCCTTCGTCACCTGGACGAGCACGGACTGCCCGGACTTCAGGGCGGACTCGATGCGCCGCGGCCCGTTGGCCATGCCGAGCGCCTCGAAGTTGACCTCACCGGCGTACAGCACCGCGTTGCGGCCCTTGCCGATGTCGATGAAGGCGGCCTCCATCGACGGCAGCACGTTCTGCACCTTGCCGAGGTAGACGTTGCCGACGTACGAGACCGCCTGCTCCTTGTTGACGTAGTGCTCGACGAGCACGCCGTCCTCCAGGACGCCGATCTGCGTACGGTCGCCGTGCTGGCGGACGACCATCACGCGCTCGACGGCCTCGCGCCGGGCCAGGAACTCGGCCTCGGTGATGATCGGGACGCGCCGGCGGCCCTGCTCGCGGCCCTCCCGGCGGCGCTGCTTCTTGGCCTCCAGACGGGTCGAGCCCTTGATGGACTGCACCTCGTCGGACGGTTCGGCCTTGGGACGGGGCTCACGGACCTTGACGACCGTGCGCTCCGGGTCGTCCACGGACGGCTCGGCCTCGGGCGCGCTGTCACCGGCACGGCGACGGCGGCGACGGCGACGGCGGCTGCTGCTGGAGCCCCCGCCGGACGACTCGTCGCGGTCAGCACCCTCGTCGGACTCGTCCTGGTCCTCCTCGGTCTGCGCCGCGGTGTCGTCGGCGTCCTGCGCGGCGGCGACCTGCTCGGACTCGGCGTCCGTGCCCTCGCCCGCCTCGGCGTCGGTCTCGGCGGACTCACCACGCCGACGGCGGCGGCCGCCCCGGCGGCGGCGACGGCGCGAACCGCCGCCCTCGGAGTCGTCCTGGTCGTCGCCCTCGGCGGACTCCTCGGGCTCCTCCTCGTCGACGCCGCTCTCGGCGGCGGCACTCTCGGCGGGAGCCTCGGCGGCCTGGGCCTCGGGCTCGTCCGCGGCACCCCGGCGGCGACGCCGGCGGCGCGGTCCGCTGGGCTGCTCCTCCCGCACCTCCGCCGGCGCGGACTCCTCCGCCTCCTCGGGCTCCTCGGCCCCGGCCGCCTCGGCGGCGGCTGCGGCGGCGGCCCTCTCCGGCGTCTGGAACTGGGGCTCGGTGAACACGGGCGCCTGGAACAGGGCGACGGCGGGCCGCGCGGGCCGCACCGACGTCTCGTCCTCACCGGCGGCCTCGGCACCGGCGGCGCCCCGCGCGGACTTCGAACCCCGGGAGGCCCGGGAGGACTGCGCGGGCTCGGCGAAACCACTGGCGGCCCGGCGGACGACCCGGCGACGGCGCCGCGGGGCGGCATCCTCGGCGGGTTCGGACGCCTGGGCGGCGGCTTCGGCGGGGGCCTCGGCGGCAGCGGCCTCGTCGGCTCCGTCGGACTCGGCGGCAGGGGATTCGGTCACGGGTGCCTTCGCCTCCTCGGCGGGCGTGCCGGCGGGGGCCTCGGCAGGCCCACCGGACACGGCGGCGGCCTCGGCGGGCGCGTCGGTCGTGGTGACGGAGCCGGACAGGCCCGCGTCGGCGGTTGCTTCCGCCGCCTGCGCGGCGGCGGGTGCAGCGGTGGGGGCGGTCACCCGGCGCGTGGCACGACGGCGAGTCCTGCGCGGCGCAGCCTCCTCGGCGGTCTCGGCGCCGTCGGCGGCCGCGGCGGCCTCGGGGGCGCTCGGCTCGGCCTGCGCGGCGGCGGCAGCGGGCGCCGCCGTCTCCACCGCCTCCGCCGGAGCCGCGGCGGGCGAGGTCACCGTGCGCGTCGCACGACGCCGGGTGCGCCGAGGAGCAGCGTCCTCGGACACCTCGGCGGGCGCGGCGGTCTCGGTCTGCTCCGGCGCCTCGGAGGCGGCGGGAGCACCTGCGGTCACCGGCACCACGGTCTCGGCGGCCTCAGCGCCCGCCGGAGCCCCTGCGGGCGCGGCGGCACGGCGAACCGCCCGGCGCCTCTTCGGGGCGGCAGGCGCGGCCTCCTCGGCGCTCTCGGCGCCCTCGGGAGTCTCCTGCGCCGCCGCGGCGGTCTCCTCGGCGGCGGTCTCCTCGATCTCGCCGGCCTCTACGGCGTCGGCCGCGAGGTCGTCGGGCTCCGCGGCCGGTATGGCCGGCGTGACGGTCTCCACGGGAGCGTCGGAGGAGGCGCCGACGGGCGGACCCGCCGGGCGGGAAGCGGCACGGCGCCGCCGCCGGGGCGGCAGGGTGTCGCTGGGGGTGTTCCGTTCGGAGTCCGTGGCGGACTCTGTGGGTTCGGTCGGTCCGAGCATGCGGGCTTTTCTCCCGTCAGGCTCCCGGGCGCCGCACCTGGTCCGGCTGTGCCGGTGACGTCCGCGGCTCGCGCTGTGCGCGTCGCCGCCGTCCGGGGCGCGGGCGCCGCACGGGAGCTCTCTGTGTCCTGTCTCGCCGGTTCCGTACGCCGAATGCGTACGGCCTGGCGAAAGTCTTCTGGTCGGTGCGCTGCCCGACCCAGGTGGCTCCCGAGTCCGAGGGCGGCGCTACGACGTCCGTCCCTTCGCGGAACCTACGCCGGCGCCGTCGCGGCGGCAGGCGGTTCGGCCGTTGAGCGGGCCTCCGCTGCCTCGCGGTCGGGCGCGAGCGGGTCGGTCACCGTGCCGGTCTCTTCATCGAACAGCCCCTGCGCCAGCCTGGTCACCGCTGCGGGGACCGGCGGCGCCAGGTCGGCCACGGCGCGGAGACCGGACAGGACGTCGTCGGGTCGTACGGCAGGCGTCACGTGCCGAACAACCAGCCGCAGTATCGCACAGGGCTGGTCGGTCGGCCTATCAGCCTGGGAACTCTGTGTTTCCGTGAGGCCGGGGATCTCCAGGCTCACCACGGCGGAGCGGGCGTCGAAGGTGCGGACGCCGTTCTTCATGAGGCGCTGGACCTCGACGGTCTCGGCCGCGTTGAAGGCGTCCACCGCCCGGCGGGCGTCCTCCTGCGACACGCCGTCCAGTCGCAGCTCCCACACGGAAGCCGTCAGCCGGTCGGCCAGCCCCGAGGTGTGGGCCTCGACCGCCTCGACGATGTCGAGTCCGGCGGGCATCGACTCGTCGAGAAGGGCCCTGAGCTGCTCCGGGTCGCGGGGCGCGGTGAGCGCGATCTCCAGGTACTCCGCCTCACTGCCCGTGCCGGTGGGTGCGGCATTGGCGTACGACACCTTCGGGTGCGGTGTGAAGCCCGCCGAGTACGCCATCGGCACCTCGGCACGGCGCAACGCACGCTCGAAGGCGCGCTGGAAGTCACGGTGGCTGGTGAACCGGAGGCGGCCGCGCTTGGTGTAGCGCAGTCGGATGCGCTGCACCGCGGGTGCGGGCGGCGGGCCTTCGGGCTGTCGCTTGCCCAGTGTCGTTCAGTCCTTCGTGAGAGCGGTCGTACTACTACCAAGAGTACGTGCCTCGCGGCCCGAAGGTTCCCCGAGGTCGACCGGCCCCGGCTGCCCGGGCTCGCCGAAGAGCATCCGCCGGAAATCGGCACGCGCCTGACGTACGGATTCCCGGGCGGAGGCCAGCGCCTGCCGCGTGGCCCGTCCCACACTGCGGGCGGCCTCGGCGGCGGGCCGCAGGACTGCGTCCCGCACGACGTGCCCGACGGGCGTCAGCACGCTCCGGTACACCCAGCGCACCGGTTCGACGAAGATCCACCTCAAGAGTGTCGCGAGGAACCGCCCGACGGCGAGCGAGATGTGCCCGGCGATCCGCCAGGCGTGCCCGAGAGCGTCCCCGACCTCCCGCCCGACGACGGCGAGGACCCGCCCGACCGGCGTGAGGACCCAGCGCCACACGGCGAGCGCGGGAAGGACGAACAGGATCCGGGCGATCCAGTGGAGAGCCGTCCCGACGCCGGTGACGACCATGCTCGCCAGCCACACCAGCCCCTTGACGCACCAGGCGATCGCCCGCCCCACGGGCGCGAGCACCCACGTGTACAGCCACACAGCGGGTACGACGACGAGATACCGGGCGAGCCACGCCACGACCGCGAACACGCCGGCCCCGACCGCGGCGAGCACGGCGCCGAGCCCCTTCAGCACCCACATCACGCCACGCCCGACCGGCGTGAGCAGATACGAGTACACCCCGCCGAGCGCGGCGCCGACGCCCCTGGCGGCCCAGGTGGCGGCCCAGGCGACCGCGTGGCCCACCGGCGTCAGCACCTGCCGGTAGAACCACACCAGCGGCACGACGAGCAGGACGTTCCCGAGCCACCCGAGCGCCTTGGCCACGGGCACGACGACATACCGCCACAGCCCCACGAACGGCCAGACGAACACCGCCCGCCCGAGCCACAGCAGCGCCCGGCCCAGCGGCCGCAGCAGCACGTCGTTCAGGAACCGCCCGGCCACGACGAGCGCGTCCCACACCATCCGTACAGGCACGACCAGCACGAGCACGACGATCCGCACGGGAATCCGGATCGCGACGGCGAGACACCCCTCGGGCGCCGCCTCACGCACCGGCGGCGCGGACGGTTCAGGCACCCGTTTCCGCAGATCGACTCGCGTCCCGGAGCCCTCGCGGGCCGGTTTCTCCAGATCCATACCGTCGTAGACGCCTCAGCGGCCCGTCCGGATCCAGCACCGCACAGCCCCGCCCCGTTCTTCCGCAGATCCTCCACCTGGCGTCATGATCATACGGCTCACGCGCCCGCGATCCGCGCCTGCAGCAGCCGGGGCGACTCCTGGAAGCCGCACCGGGCGTAGGCGGGAATCGCCCGCGGGCTCGAGTGCACGGTCACCCGTTCCAGCCCGAGCTCCCGGGCCCCGTCCAGCACGGCCCTGATCAGCGCACCGCCCACCCCGCCGTCGCGCGCCCCGGGTACGACGTACACGCACTGCAGATCGCCGGAGGCCCGCCGGGGCGCCCGCGGCGTGGGCACCCGCTGCACCACCGCCAGCCAGGCCATACCGATGACGACGCCGTCGTCCCGCACGACCACCGTGCACCGGTGCGAACCTGCGTTGTCCCGGGCCCAGGCGACGAAGTGCCGTAAGAATTCCTCGCGTTCGCCGAGGGCCTCGCCACCGTTCTCGACGAGCCACTCCCAGCGAAGTGCCGCCACGGCCGCCAGTTCGGCGGACCGAGCCGGGCGGATGCTGATGTTCTCCATCAGTGCATTGTCCGGTCGGTGGCCAGGAGCGGGACCATCACCCACTGCACGAACAACGACCAGCTTCCCGAAAAAGAGCCCCCTCCGAGTCGGAGGGGGCTCCCCGTGCGGCGAGACGGATGCGGTGCCGCCGCCGGACGGCCGTCAGTGCGCGTGACCGCTCGGCGCCGGGGCCGCGTTCTTGACCGTCAGGGGCAGGAGCTTCTTGCCCGTCGGGCCGATCTGGATCTGGGTGTCCATCTGCGGGCAGACCCCGCAGTCGAAGCACGGCGTCCAGCGGCAGTCCTCGACCTCCGTCTCGTCGAGTGCGTCCTGCCAGTCCTCCCAGAGCCAGTCCTTGTCGAGGCCGGAGTCCAGGTGGTCCCAGGGGAGGACTTCCTCGTACGTACGCTCGCGCGTCGTGTACCAGTCGACGTCGACGCCGAAGGGGGCCAGGGCCTTCTCGGCGCACCGCATCCAGCGGTCGTACGAGAAGTGCTCGCGCCAGCCGTCGAAGCGGCCGCCGTCGTCGTAGACCGCGCGGATGACGGCGCCGATCCGGCGGTCGCCGCGGGACAGCAGGCCCTCGACGATGCCGGGCTTGCCGTCGTGGTAGCGGAAGCCGATGGAGCGGCCGTACTTCTTGTCGCCGCGGATCTTGTTGCGCAGCTTCTCCAGGCGGGCGTCCGTCTCCTCCGCCGACAGCTGCGGCGCCCACTGGAAGGGGGTGTGGGGCTTGGGGACGAAGCCGCCGATCGAGACCGTGCAGCGGATGTCGTTGGACTTCGAGACCTCACGGCCCTTGGCGATGACCTTCGTCGCCATGTCGGCGATCTGGAGGACGTCGTCGTCGGTCTCCGTCGGCAGGCCGCACATGAAGTACAGCTTCACCTGGCGCCAGCCGTTGCCGTAGGCGGTGGCGACCGTGCGGATCAGGTCCTCTTCCGAGACCATCTTGTTGATGACCTTGCGGATGCGCTCCGAGCCGCCCTCGGGGGCGAAGGTGAGGCCGGAGCGGCGGCCGTTGCGCGTGAGTTCGTTCGCCAGGTCGATGTTGAAGGCGTCCACGCGGGTGGACGGGAGGGAGAGGCCGACCTTGTCGTCCTCGTAGCGGTCCGCGAGGCCCTTGGCGATGTCGCCGATCTCCGAGTGGTCCGCCGAGGAGAGGGACAGCAGGCCCACCTCCTCGAAGCCCGTCGCCTTCAGGCCCTGCTCGACCATGTCGCCGATGCCCGTGATGGAGCGCTCGCGGACCGGGCGGGTGATCATGCCGGCCTGGCAGAACCGGCAGCCGCGGGTGCAGCCGCGGAAGATCTCCACGGACATGCGCTCGTGGACGGTCTCCGCGAGGGGGACCAGGGGCTGCTTGGGGTACGGCCACTCGTCGAGGTCCATCACCGTGTGCTTGGAGACGCGCCACGGGACACCGCTGCGCTTCGGTACGACGCGGGCGATACGGCCGTCCGGCAGGTACTCGACGTCGTAGAAGCCGGGCACGTACACCCCGCCCGTCCTCGCCAGGCGGAAGAGGAGCTCCTCGCGGCCGCCGGGGCGGCCCTCGGCCTTCCAGGCGCGGATGATCGCAGTGACCTCCAGGACGGCCTGCTCGCCGTCACCGATCACCGCGCAGTCGATGAAGTCCGCGATCGGCTCGGGGTTGAACGCGGCGTGACCGCCGGCCATGACGATCGGGTCGTCCAGGCCGCGGTCCTTGGACTCCAGAGGAATCCCGGAGAGGTCCAGGGCCGCCAGCATGTTGGTGTAGCCCAGCTCCGTGGAGAAGGACAGGCCCAGCACGTCGAAGGCCTTCACGGGCCGGTGGCTGTCCACCGTGAACTGCGGGACGCCGTGCTCCCGCATCAGCTCCTCGAGGTCCGGCCACACGCTGTAGGTGCGCTCGGCGAGGACGCCCTGCTGCTCGTTGAGCACCTCGTAGAGGATCTGGACGCCCTGGTTGGGCAGGCCGACCTCGTAGGCGTCCGGGTACATGAGCGCCCAGCGGACGTCACAGGAGTCCCAGTCCTTGACCGTGGAGTTGAGTTCTCCGCCGACGTACTGGATCGGCTTCTGCACGTGCGGGAGCAGAGCTTCGAGCTGCGGGAACACCGACGCAGCGACTTCGGCAGGCATGTCGCGCACCTTCGTGGGCTGGACTGAACGGACAGGGTGACCATCCAGACTAACGCGCCCCGGACGCACCTTCGTACGCGCGGAAGATCAGCGGAGGATCACAGGCCCGCCGCCCCGTTCTTGATCCGGTCCCAGAATCCGGGCAGCTCGGTCTCCACGCGCGCCGCCCGCTGCTCCTCGCGCTCATGGAGCAAGCCGTAGGTGAATGCGCTCTCCCCGGCCGCGTGGGCGACCGCCGACAGCTCGCGCAGTGCCTGCCGGGCCATCACGCTGTCCTGGTGCTCGCCGAGCAGGGCCTGGAGCGCCTTCATGGACTTGACCAGGCCCTTGGCCGGCTTGCCGAGGGCCGGCCGGGCCGCCTCTGCCGCGTAGCGGGCGCGCTTGGTCTTCTTGCGGGCCTCGTGGATCGCGACGTCGCGGTCGGTGCCGGGCTCCAGTTCCACGGCCCGCTCGACCAGCCCGGCGACCCTGCGGAAGTCCTTCTTCACGGCTCTGGTGATCGGCTTGCGGGGCTTCTTGCCGGCCGCCTTCCGCAGGGGCGGGTCGGTGATCAGCGCGTCGAGGGTGTCGAGCAGGGCGAGATAGCGGCGGGAGTCCAGGACGCCGATGAGCCGGCTTCGGGCCCCGCCGTGCTCGGTTCTCGCCCAGGTGTGCAGCCGCTCGCCGACCGGGCCGCGCACCAGGGTGGCCGGCACCTCGTCGAGGGCCGCCGTGAGCCGTTCGGTCAGCACTTCGCGGTCCCGGTCCAGGCCCAGCTCACCGGCCAGCCATTTCAGCTCGTCGCCGACCGGGTCGGTGACGGTCCGGTCGAGGATCTCGCCGTAGGACTTGAAGGCGCTGCGCAGCCTGCGGGTGGCCACGCGCAGGCTGTGCACGGAGTCCTCGGCATCCCGCCGCACGGCCGGGTCGAGTTCGACGAGGGCGTCCCGCTGGGCGCGCACGTACGCCAGGACGTGGTCCGAGGCCGTCACCGGTTCCGCGGCGGGGGCGGACGCGCGCTGGTCGTGCGGCGCCGTCTCCGCCAGGGCCCGCGCCAGCTTCGACGCCGAGGCCGACGGCCGGACGCCCGCCTTGCGCAGCCGCTTCTCCACTGTGTCGAGGAAGGCCGGGTCTCCCCCGTCGGCGAGCTCCACCTCGATCTCCGTCCACTGCGCTGCACCGCCGCCGGCCGTGAGCCGGTCGGCCTGGACGGCGTCGACGCTGACCTCGGCGAGCAGCCGGCCGTCGGCGTCGACGAGGTGACGCACGTCACGGTCGGAGCGCAGCCGGACGACGGGCAGCAGTTCGCCACCGCGGACGCGGGAGCGAACGAGCCCGGCGAGGTCGTCCGGGAGGGTGTCGGAGAGCGGGGCCCGGATCTCGTCGCGGACGCCGGGGGCGACGGGGAACTTCAGATGCCAGCCCGCGTCCGAGCCGCCGGTGCGGCGGCGCAGGGTGACGGACGACGCGGCGAGGCGTTCGTCGGCGGTGTCGTAGTAGGTGGCGTCGAGGTGGGCGACACCCTTGTCGAGCACGGCCGCGACCCCGGCGACACCGGTCAGGTCGGGAAGCCCGCTGTCTTCGGACTCGTACTTCCGCTCGACCTCGCGCTTGGTCTCCGCCATGACATTGAATCTAGTGGCAGACCGGCCGGGACGGCAGTGGTCGGGGCCCTCACGAGGGGCGTCGCGTTCAGGTCGTCAGCAGGGCCGCAGTGAACTCCGGCCGCAAGGCGCCCTCCTCGCTGGTCCAGCCGGTCAGGGGCGCCCAGCAGTCCTCGCCGAGCAGGCCCCGTCGACCGAGTAGAGGTAGGCGACCGGCAGGTGGAGCGAGCCGTCGCCGTCGCAGGTGACGAAGTGGCCCTGCGGGGTGACGTGGGTGGCTTCGGGCACATCGACTGTGTCCTCGTACGCCGGTCCCCGCTAGGCCGACATCGGTCGTTGTACCCGGATCGACTGCAGCAGACCGACCGCTATCCACACGGCGAACATCGACGAGCCGCCGTACGACACGAACGGCAGCGGCAGGCCGGTGACCGGCATGATGCCGAGCGTCATACCGATGTTCTCGAACGTCTGGAAGGCGAACCAGGCGACGATGCCGGCGGCGACGATCGTGCCGTACAGGTCGCTCGTCTCGCGGGCGATACGGCAGGCCCGCCACAGGAGGATGCCGAGCAGCAGGATGATCAGGCCGCCGCCGAGGAAGCCCAGTTCCTCCCCGGCCACGGTGAAGACGAAGTCCGTCTGCTGCTCGGGCACGAACTGGCCGGTGGTCTGCGAGCCGTGGAAGAGGCCGGAGCCGGTCAGGCCGCCGGAGCCGATGGCGATGCGGGCCTGGTTGGTGTTGTAGCCGACGCCGGCCGGATCGAGCTCGGGGTTGGCGAAGGCGGCGAAGCGGGCGATCTGGTAGTCGTCGAGCACCCCGATCTGCCAGACGGTGACCGCGCCGATGGCGCCCGCGCCGAGCAGCCCGAACACCCACCGGTTGGTGGCACCGGAGGCGAGCAGGACGCCGAGCACGATGATGACCATCACCATGACCGACCCGAGGTCGGGCATGAGCATCACGATCACCATGGGCACGGCGGCCAGGCCCAGGGCCTGCATGACCGTGCGGTGGTCGGGGTACTGCCGGTCGCCGGCGTCGACTCTGGCCGCCAGCAGCATCGCCATGCCCAGGATGATCGTGACTTTCACGAACTCCGAGGGCTGGAGGGAGAAGCCGCCGGGGAGCTTGATCCACGAATGGGCGCCGTTGATCGTGGAGCCGAGCGGGGTGAGCACCAGCAGGATCAGCAGGACCGAGAAGCCGTACAGGACCGGCACGGCCGTGCGCAGGCCGCGGTGGCCGAGCCAGATCGTGCCGGCCATCAGGGCGAGGCCGATACCGGTGTTGAGCAGGTGCCGGATGAGGAAGAAGTACTGGTCGCCCTGGTTGAGCTCCGTGCGGTTGCGGGTCGCCGAGTAGACGAGGAGCGTGCCGAGCAGGGACAGGGCCATCGCCGACATCAGGATCGGCCAGTCCAGCCGCCGCGCCACCGAGTCGCGGGCGAGGAGTCTGGTCCAGCCGGAGCGCTCGGGGCCGTAGCCGGAGACCTGAAAGCTGTTCACACCGCCGGTCATGTCGGCAACCTCCGGCTTCCCCGCCGGCGCCGACGCCTTCGGGTGTCTCGGTTCTCCGGCGACGGCGGGGCCGACGTGGCCGGCTGGAGCGGGTCGGCCGGGGCGTTCGGGTCCTTCTTGTCCGCCTGCCGGTCCTTGGCCGGGTCCTTGGGGACCTTCGGGGAGGCGATGGTGCCGTCCGTCTTGACCTTCGGCAGGGTCGTCTGCGGGTTGGGCAGCAGGGCCTTCTTCCGGTCGATGTCGCCGTCCGGGGAGACGCCGTACAGCGCGTTGTAGATGTTGCGGACGGCGGGGCCCGAGGCGCCGGAGCCCGTACCACCCTGGGAGATCGTCATGACGATCGAGTAGTCCTTGGTGTACGTGGCGAACCAGGAGGTGGTCTGCTTGCCGTAGACCTCCGCCGTACCCGTCTTGGCGTGCATCGGGATCTTGTCCTGCGGCCAGCCGCCGAACCGCCAGGCGGCCGTACCGCGGGTGGCGACTCCCGCGAGGGCTTCGTCTATCGCGTTACGCGTCTCCTGCGTCATCGGCAGCTTGCCGTGCGACCGGGGCTTGATCGGCGTGACGGTCTTGCCGTCGGCGCTGATGACGGCCTTGCCGACGGAGGGGTTGTAGAGGGTGCCGCCGTTGGAGATGGCCGAGTAGATGGTGGCCATCTGGATGGGCGTGACGAGGGTGTCGCCCTGGCCGATGGAGTAGTTGACGGAGTCGCCGGCGCGCATGCGGTTGCCTTCGAGGCAGTTCTCGTAGGCGATCTTCTCGGCGTAGCTGCCGTCGCGCTTGCCGGTGCGGCACCAGGCGTCCTTGTTGGCCTTCCAGTAGTCCAGCTTCCACTTGCGGTCGGGGACGCGGCCGGTGACCTCGTTGGGCAGGTCGATGCCGGTCTCCTTGCCGAGGCCGAACTGGTGGGCGGTCTTGTAGAACCAGTCGCTCGGGTGCTTCTTCGGCTTGGTGCCGCCGTCCTTCTTCCACTCCTCGTGGGAGAGCCGGTAGAAGACCGTGTCGCAGGAGACCTCCAGGGCGCGGCCGAGGCTGATCGGGCCGTATCCCTTGGACTCGAAGTTCTTGAAGACCTGGCCGCCGATCGAGTACGAGCTGGAGCACTGGTAGGGGCCGTCGAAGGAGTAGCCCGCGTTGACCGCGGCGGCCGTCGGGATCACCTTGAAGACGGAGCCGGGGGCCGACTGCCCCTGGATCGCGCGGTTGAGCAGCGGGTAGTTGGAGCTCTTGCCGGTGAGGCGCGCGTAGTCCTTGGCGGAGATGCCGCCCACCCAGGCGTTCGGGTCGTACGTCGGGTTGGAGGCCATGGCCACGACGCGGCCGGTCTTGGCCTCCATGACGACGACGGCGCCGGAGTCGGCCTTGTAGTTCGTGCCCGTGTTGCGGTCGTGCTCCTTGCGGGCCTGCTTCATGGCCTCGTTCAGCTCGTACTCGGCGATCCGCTGGACGCGGGCGTCGATGCTGGTGACGAGGTTGTCACCGGGGTGGGCCGGGTCGGCCTCGGCCTGGCCGATGACGCGGCCGAGGTTGTCGACCTCGTAGCGCGTGACGCCGGCCTTGCCGCGCAGCTGCTTGTCGTACTGGCGCTCCAGGCCGGAGCGGCCGACCTGGTCGGAGCGCAGATACGGCGAGTTGGTGTTCTGCGCCTTCTTGATCTCCTCGTCGGTGACCGGCGAGAGGTAGCCGAGGACCTGGGCGGTGTTGGCCTTGCCCGGGCTCGGGTAGCGGCGCACGGCCTCGGGCTCGGCGGTGATGCCGGGGAAGTCCTCGGCGCGCTCGCGGATCTGGAGGGCCTGCTTGGGGGTGGCCTCGTCGGTGATGGGGATGGGCTGGTACGGCGAGCCGTTCCAGCAGGGCTGGGGCGTCTTGGCGTCGCAGAGCCGGACCTTCTCCTGGACTTCCTTGGGCGTCATGCCCAGGACTCCGGCGAGCTTGGTGAGGACGTCCTTGCCGTCGTCCGGCATCTTCAGCAGGTCGGTGCGGGAGGCGGAGACGACCAGTCGCGTCTCGTTGTCGGCGAGGGCCACGCCGCGCGCGTCCAGGATGGAGCCGCGGACTGCGGGCTGGACGACCTGCTGGACGTGGTTGCCCGACGCCTCCTTGGCGTATGCCGCGCCCTCACGGATCTGGAGGTACCACAGGCGTCCGCCGAGGGTGAGCAGGAGGGACAGGACGAGGACCTGGATGACGACGAGCCGGATCTGGACCCGCGGATTCCGCCCGGTCTCGGGGATGTTGGTCACTGCGGCTGCCTCCCCCTCTCAGTGCGCGTACGGATGTGCTTGTACAGAGCCGGGCCCGAGCTCGAGACAGGGTCCGGGTGCGAAGCCAAGCCCGGGTGCGAGCGTCTGTCCGGGCACGTGTGTGCGGATACGAGTGAGGAACGACGGGCCCACGAGCCGTCGTTCCGACCGGAGGGATCCGTTCGGGTGAACTTCCCTGTGTTCACAGCCGCTTGACCCCCTTGATGCGCCCGGCCCGCGCCATCCGCGCCCGGGCCGCCTTCACCCGCAGCCCGTTCCGCTGGCTGCCGATCTTCAGACCGGTGCCGCCGGAGAGCCAGCCGGAGGAGATGTCCGTGGCCTTCGCCCCGGAGCCGGTCTCGGCGAGCGGATCGTTCTCGGCGCGTCTGGCCAGCGCCATCACTCCCGGCACCACGAACGGGGCGAGCAGCAGGTCGTACAGGGCCGCCGTGAACAGCAGACTGCCCAGGCCCACATGGCGGGCGGCGGTGTCCCCGACGAGGGCACCGACCCCGGCGTACAGCAGGGTGGAGCCGAGGGCGGCGGCGACCACCACGACCATGGGGCCGGTGGCGGACTTCAGCTGACCCGTCTCCGGCTTCACCAGACCCGCGAGGTAGCCGATGACGCACAGCACGAGCGCGTAGCGCCCGGCGGCGTGGTCGGCCGGCGGGGCCAGATCGGCGAGCAGGCCCGCGCCGAAACCGACGAGGGCGCCACCCACATGGCCGTACACCAGGGCCAGGCCGAGGACGGTGAGGAGCATCAGGTCGGGCACGGCGCCCGGCAGGTGCAGGCGGGCGAGGACGCTCACCTGGATCACCAGGGCGACGACGACCAGGGCGGAGGAGAGCAGGATCCGGTTGACGCGCATGGGGTGACAGCTCCTACTGCTCTTGCTGGTTCTGGCCGTCTGCGGGGGCCTCGGCGGACGGCGCCACGGTCACCGTCACCGTCGGCCTCGGAGTCGGCTTCGGCTTGGGCGGGAGCACCGTGTCGCGCGGGTCCTTCTTCGGGGCCTCGACGACGACGCCGACGATGTCGAGCTTGCTGAAGGCGGCGTACGGCGTGACGTAGAGCGTGCGGGTCAGATTGCCGCCGGACGGGTCGACGCGGGAAACCACACCGACGGGCACGCCGGGTACGAACGGACGGTCGGCCTGCGAGCCGAAGGTGACCAGGCGGTCGCCCTTCTTCACCTCCGCCTTGCCGTTGAGGAGTTCCACGCGCAGCGGGCGGTCGCCCTGCCCGGAGGCGAAGCCCAGCTCGTCACTGGCCTCCATCCGGGTGCCGACCGTGAAGTCGGGGTCGCTGGCGAGCAGGACCGTGGCGGTGTTGGGTCCGACGGTGGTGACCCGGCCGACGAGCCCGTCCCCGTTCAGGACGGTCATGTCGCGTTTGATGCCGTCGTTGGCGCCGACGTCGATGGTGATGGTCCAGGAGAAGCCCTGCGCGGCCCCGATGGCGATGACCTCGGCGCCCTTGATGCCGTACTGACCCTGGCCGGCGATCTTCAGCATCTTGTCGAGCTGCTTGAGGCGGCTGCGGCTGCGGTCGTCGCTGCCGAGCCGCGCCTTCAGGGCCGCGTTCTCCTCTTCCAGCGCGGCGAGCCGGTCATGCCGCTCACCGGACTCCCGGATGGCGGAGACCGCGTTGCCGACCGGGTCGACCGCGGCCGACACACCGCTCTCGATCGGGCCGAAGACCGCCGCCGCGCCCTGCCGGGCACCGTCGACCGGGGAATCCTCCCCACCGCGAATGTCCACCGTGATCAACGCGAACGCGATGGCGATCAGCAGCACCAGGAGCAGCCGGCTCTCTCGTGTGTCCCTCACGTGCGGCGGCCGTGCCCTTCCTCATAGGAATTCGGGAAGCCCCAGGGAAACCCGAGGGGCTGCATTGTGGGAGCTTATGCATCTATATCAACGATCCGCCGTACGAGAGGAGATCGTCCCGTACGGCGGAATCGAAGAGTTACGTCATCTGCGCGGCTGAGCGTCCAGCACCTGCTGGAGCGCCTCGAACTCCTCGACGCACTTTCCGGAACCGAGCGCCACACTGTCCAGCGGGTCCTCGGCGATATGGATCGGCATGCCGGTCTCCCGGCGCAGCCGCTCGTCCAGGCCCCTCAGCAGCGCTCCGCCGCCGGTCAGAACGATTCCTCGGTCCATGATGTCGCCGGACAGCTCCGGCGGGCACTTGTCGAGGGTCGTCTTGACGGCGTCGACGATCGCGTTGACCGGCTCCTCGATCGCCTTGCGGACCTCCGCGGCGGAGACCACGACGGTCTTCGGCAGCCCGGAGACCAGGTCCCGGCCGCGGATTTCGGTGTGCTCGTCGGTGTCCAGGTCGTACGCAGAACCGATCGTGATCTTGATCTGCTCGGCCGTGCGCTCACCCAGCAGGAGGGAGTACTCCTTCTTGATGTGCTGGATGATCGCGTTGTCCAGCTCGTCGCCCGCGACACGGATGGACTGGGCGGTGACGATGCCGCCGAGGGAGATGACCGCGACCTCCGTGGTGCCGCCGCCGATGTCGACCACCATGTTGCCCGTGGCCTCGTGGACCGGCAGGCCGGAGCCGATGGCAGCGGCCATGGGCTCCTCGATGATGTGCACCTGGCGGGCGCCGGCCTGGGACGACGCCTCGATGACGGCACGGCGCTCGACGCCCGTGATGCCCGAGGGCACACAGACGACGACCCGCGGACGAGCCAGATACCGCCGCTTGTGGATCTTCAGGATGAAGTAGCGGAGCATCCGCTCGGTGATCTCGAAGTCGGCGATCACACCGTCCTTCAGCGGACGAACGGCAACGATGTTGCCGGGCGTGCGCCCGATCATCTTCTTCGCTTCGGCACCGACCGCGAGGATGCCACCGGTGTTGGTGTTGATCGCAACGACGGACGGCTCGTTGAGTACGATCCCGCGACCCCTGACGTACACCAGCGTGTTGGCGGTCCCGAGGTCGACAGCCATGTCACGGCCGATGAACGACATTGAGTTCCCCATCAGGATTCGTCTGGCCTTCCCACTAGCTTTTGAGGGCTTTTCAGGTAGGCAAAGGTGGGTGCTGTGACGTGAAGGCTTCCATCGTAGACGCGCCTTCGCGAACACTGCGGGAGGGTCTCCGCCATTGTCAGCAGATGCTGTGCGGGTTCGCTTGTGGAGACGGGCGTTCGGGGACCATCGTTCCCTCGATCGCCACGCATATGCCAGAAAAGTCCGGGAGCCGCGGCTCCCAGACTTCCCTCACCGTTTCACTTCAGGCGCGACCCGGGAAGAAGATCTTCACCTCACGCTCGGCGGACTCCTCCGAGTCGGAGGCGTGGATCAGGTTCTCCCGGACGATGACGCCGTAGTCGCCGCGGATGGAGCCCGGGGCCGCGGCGATCGGGTCGGTCGGCCCGGCGAGCGCGCGCAGCCCCTCGATGACCCGCTCACCCTCGACGATCATCGCCACGACCGGGCCGGAGGCCATGAACTCCACCAGCGGCTCGTAGAAGGGCTTGCCCTTGTGCTCGCCGTAGTGCTGCTCCAGCGTGTCCTGGTCCAGGGTGCGCAGTTCCAGCGCGGTGATCGCCCAGCCCGCCTTGCGCTCGATGCGGCTGATGATCTCGCCGGTCAGGCCGCGACGGACGGCGTCGGGCTTGAGGAGGACGAGGGTGCGCTGGCTCACGACGGGCTCCTTATGTATCAAGGTTGTGCGGTGGGACGAGATTACCCGGCGTGTCACGGAGCCTGTTACGCAGCGTCAGGTGTGGAGGAGCTGGACTGAGCCGCGAATCTCGCCTTCGCCTCGTCCACCTTCCGCCCGTAGTGCACGGACGCCCACCACAGGGCCGCGAAGACCACGCCCAGGAAGAACATCATCGGCACGGCGAAGCCCGACGCGATGAGCGCGATCTGCAGCGCCCAGCCGAGCGCGACCCCGCCCGGGCGCGTCACCAGACCGCACAGCAGCAGGCACAGGAACATCGCGACACCGCTGACCGTCCACACGGTCGTCATGGACAGGTCGGGATCCTTCATGGCGACCAGACCGGCGAAGCCGATGATGAAGAACTCGCCGATCAGGGTCGAAGAACAGAGCGTACGCACGGATCTCAGCCCCTCCCCAGGAGCAGTCGGGCCTCGCCGACGGTGATGACGGAACCGGTGACGAGCACACCGCCGCCCGCGAACTCGCCCTCCTCCTCGGCCAGCGTGATCGCGGCCTCCAGCGCGTCGGGCAGCCGCGGCTCGACCTGGACGCGCTCCTCGCCGAACACCTCGACGGCGATACCGGCCAGTTCGTCGGCGTCCATCGCGCGGTGACTGGAGTTCTGCGTGACCACGACCTCGGCGAACACCGGCTCGAAGGCCTCCAGCAGCCCCCGCACGTTCTTGTCGCCGCTCGCGCCGACGACACCGATGAGCCGGCTGAACTGGAAGGCCTCACCGATCGCCTCGGCGGCCGCCCGGGCGCCCGCCGGGTTGTGGGCGGCGTCGAGCACGACCGTCGGGGAACGCCGCACGACCTCCAGCCGGCCCGGTGAGGCGACGGCCGCGAACGCCTTGCGGACCGTGTCGAAGTCGAGCGGCTCGGCCCGCTGCGCGCCGACACCGAAGAACGCCTCGACGGCGGCGAGCGCGACGGCCGCGTTGTGCGCCTGGTGCGCGCCGTGCAGCGGCAGGTACACCTCCGGGTACTCGCCGCCCAGGCCGCGCAGCGTCAGCAGCTGACCGCCGACGGCCACCTGCCGCTCCACGACACCGAACTCCAGGCCCTCCCGGGCCACCGTCGCGTCCACCTCGACGGCCCTCTTCAGCAGCACCTGCGCCGCGTCGACCGGCTGCTGCGCAAGGATCACCGTCGCGCCCTGCTTGACGATGCCGGCCTTCTCGGCGGCGATCTCCGCGTGCGTGGTGCCGAGCCGGTCGGTGTGGTCGAGGTCGATGGGCGTGACGACGGCGACGTCGGCGTCGATCACGTTCGTGGCGTCCCAGGAGCCGCCCATGCCGACCTCGACGACGGCGACGTCGGCGGGCGCGTCGGCGAACGCCGCGTACGCCATGCCGGTCAGCACCTCGAAGAAGGACAGCCGGTACTCCTGCGACGCGTCGACCATCTCCAGGTACGGCTTGATGTCCTGGTACGTCTCGATGAACCGCTCGGGCGCGATGGGGGCGCCGTCGAGGCTGATGCGCTCGGTGATCGACTGCACGTGGGGCGAGGTGTAGCGGCCGGTCCGCAGCTCGAAGGCGCCGAGCAGAGCCTCGATCATGCGGGCCGTGGAGGTCTTGCCGTTGGTCCCCGTGATGTGGATCGACGGGTACGAGCGCTGCGGCTCCCCCAGCACGTCCATCAGCGCGGCGATCCGGCTGACGGAGGGCTCCAGCTTGGTCTCGCCCCAGCGCGTGGCGAGCTCCGCCTCGACCTCGCGCAGGGCCTTGTCGACCTCGGGGTCGGCGGGCCGGGTCGGGATGTCGGCGTCGGGCGGGCCGCCCTGGGTGCGCAGGGTTCGGCTGCCGGCTTCGATGACCGCGAGGTCGGGGTCGCGGGTGGTCTCCTCCGCGATGATCTCGTCGAAGGTGTCGAGGGGGTCGGGCTGGTCGTCGGCGCTGTGGTCTGGAGGGAGCTCGCTCACGGGGCCCAGTCTACGGAGCGGGGGTGACAGAGGTCGGGGGTGGTTTGTGTCGTCGTGTGTGTGCGGGTTGTGTGTGGCCGGTCGCGCCCACGCGGCGGAGCCGCACATCGATACAGCCCCGCGCCCCTGAGTACGTGCCCCTGAGCCACGTCAAAGGCCCCCGGACCTGACTGCTCCGGGGGCCTCCACGACCGTACGAACCTCTAGGCCTGCGGCAGCCTCTCCAACTGTGCCTGGATCCGGGCGATGTCCTCCTCCGCCTTGGCCAGGCGGGTGCGGATCTTGTCCACGACGTGGTCGGGGGCCTTCGCCAGGAACGCCTCGTTGCCGAGCTTGGCGTTCGCCTGCGCCTTCTCCTTCTCCGCCGCCGCGAGGTCCTTCGCGAGGCGCTTGCGCTCCGCCGCCACGTCGATCGTGCCGGACAGGTCGAGGGCGACCTCCGCGCCCGCGACCGGCAGGGTCGCCGTGGCCGTGAAGGCGTCGCCCTCCGGCTGGAGCCGGAGCAGCTGGCGGATGGCGGCCTCGTGCGTCGCGAACGGCGTGCCGTCCAGGGTCAGCCGGGCCGGGACCCGCTGGCCGGGCTGGAGGCCCTGGTCGGCGCGGAAGCGGCGGACCTCGGTGATGACCGACTGGAGGCTCTCGATCTCACGCTCGGCATCGGCGTCCCGG
Source organism: Streptomyces sp. NPDC045955 (assembly GCF_056430805.1). Lineage (NCBI taxonomy): Bacteria > Bacillati > Actinomycetota > Actinomycetes > Kitasatosporales > Streptomycetaceae > Streptomyces > Streptomyces sp. NPDC045955. The sequence continues at coordinate 343,446 of NZ_JBWKKY010000005.1, read as the reverse complement.
AAGCCACTGTCCTTCGGCCAGTCGGCGATGACGACCGACTCGCCGCCGGTGAGCGTGGTCCACAGGGTCTCGGTGACGAAGGGGACCACCGGGTGCAGCAGCTTCAGCGTGACGTCGAGGACCTCACCGAGGACGCGCTTGCTGACCTCGGCCGCCTCGCCGCCCGCCTGGAACGTCGTCTTGGACAGCTCGACGTACCAGTCGAAGACCTCGTCCCACGCGAAGTGGAACAGGGCGTCGGACAGCTTCGCGAACTGGTAGTCGTCGTAGTACGCGTCGACTTCCGCGACGACCGTGTTCAGGCGGGAGAGGATCCAGCGGTCCGTCGGGGACATCTTCGACGGGTCCGGCAGCGGGCCGTCCACCGTCGCGCCGTTCATCAGCGCGAAGCGCGTCGCGTTCCAGATCTTGTTGGCGAAGTTGCGGGAGCCCTGGACCCAGTCCTCGCCGATCGGGACGTCGACGCCCGGGTTCGCGCCACGGGCGAGGGTGAAGCGCAGGGCGTCGCTGCCGTACTTGTCCATCCAGTCCAGCGGGTTGACCGCGTTGCCGAAGGACTTCGACATCTTCTTGCCGAACTGGTCGCGGACCATGCCGTGCAGGGCGATGGTGTGGAACGGCGGGGTGCCGTCCATCGCGTACAGGCCGAACATCATCATCCGGGCGACCCAGAAGAAGAGGATGTCGTAGCCGGTGACCAGGACCGAGTTCGGGTAGAACTTCGCGAGCGACTCGGTCTGTTCGGGCCAGCCCAGCGTGGAGAACGGCCACAGTCCGGAGGAGAACCAGGTGTCGAGGACGTCGGTGTCCTGACGCCAGCCCTCGCCGCTCGGGGGCTCCTCGTCGGGTCCGACGCAGACGACTTCCCCGTTCGGGCCGTACCAGACCGGGATGCGGTGGCCCCACCACAACTGCCGCGAGATGCACCAGTCGTGGAGGTTGTCGACCCAGTCGAAGTAGCGCTTCTCCATCTCCTGCGGGTGGATCTTGACCCGGCCGTCGCGGACCGCGTCACCGGCGGCCTTCGCGAGCGGTCCGACCTTGACCCACCACTGCATGGACAGGCGCGGCTCGATGGTCGTCTTGCAGCGCGAGCAGTGGCCGACCGAGTGGACGTAGGGCCGCTTCTCGGCGACGATCCGGCCCTCGGCGCGCAGCGCGGCGACGATCGCGGAGCGGGCCTCCAGGCGGTCCTGGCCCTGGAAGGGGCCGTGGGCCGTGATGACCGCGTGCTCGTCCATGATCGTCAGGGCCGGGAGGTCGTGGCGCTGGCCGATCTCGAAGTCGTTCGGGTCGTGGGCCGGGGTGACCTTGACGGCACCCGTGCCGAACTCGGGGTCGACGTGCTCGTCCGCGACGACCGGGATGGAGCGGTCGGTCAGCGGCAGCTTCACCAGCTTGCCGACCAGGTGCTTGTAGCGCTCGTCCTCGGGGTGAACGGCGACGGCCGTGTCACCGAGCATCGTCTCGGCGCGGGTGGTGGCGACGACGATGGTGTCGTCCCCGTCGCCGTACTTCATGGAGACGAGCTCGCCGTCGTCGTCCTGGTACTCGACCTCGATGTCCGAGATGGCGGTCAGGCACCGGGGGCACCAGTTGATGATGCGCTCGGCGCGGTAGATCAGCTCGTCGTCGTAGAGCCGCTTGAAGATGGTCTGGACGGCCTGGGAGAGGCCCTCGTCCATGGTGAAGCGCTCACGCGACCAGGCGACGCCGTCTCCCAGGCGCCGCATCTGTCCGCTGATCTGCCCGCCGGACTCGCCCTTCCACTGCCAGACCCGCTCGACGAAGACCTCACGGCCCAGGTCGTGCCGGGACTTGTTCTCCTTCGCCAGCTCGCGCTCGACGACGTTCTGCGTGGCGATACCGGCGTGGTCCATGCCGGGCTGCCACAGCGTCTCGTAGCCCTGCATCCGCTTACGGCGGGTCAGGGCGTCGATGAGGGTGTGTTCGAAGGCGTGCCCGAGGTGCAGGCTGCCCGTGACGTTCGGCGGCGGGATGACGATCGTGTAGGGCGGCTTGTCGCTCTTCTCGTCCGCCTCGAAGTAACCCCGCTCTACCCAGCGCTCGTACAGCGGCCCCTCTACGTCGGCCGGCGCGTACTGGGTCGGCAGGTCGGTGCTGGGCGCTGGTGGCTGCTGCTGAGCGTTCTCGGTCACGGGGGTCAGTTTAGAGGTGTCACTACCCCGTCCCGAAACGCGTTTGCTTTGTAACGGTGGAGGCCCCGATGCCATGCACACGACGGGTCTGCGCCAGGATGTCTCGAACGCACAAGCATCTGGAGGGGAACCCAGAAGATGAGCTACAACCAGCCGGGCCCGTACGGCGGGCAGCCCCAGCAGCCCGGACCGTACGGCCAGCCCGGTCCGTACGGTCAGCAGCCGCAGGCGCCCCAGCCCGGCTACGGCTACCCCCAGCAGGCCCCTCCGCCCCAGCCCGGCTACGGCTACCCGCAGCAGGCCCCGCAGGGCGCCCCGCCCCAGCCGGGCCCCTACGGCCAGCAGCCCCCGTACGGCCAGCAGCCCCAGTACGGCCAGCAGCCGCCCCACGGCCAGCAGCCCCAGTACGGCGTCCCCCAGCCCCCGGCCCCGGGCGGCGGCAAGAAGAAGACAGGCATCGTCATCGGCGCGGTCGCGGTGGTCGCGGCGATCGCCGTGGGCGCGTACTTCGTGATCGGCGGGGGTGGTGGCGGCCTGGAGGACGACGGTCCGCACAAGCTCACGACGCCGGCGACGGTGCTCAGCGACTACAAGCGCACCACGAAGGACGGGTCCACCGTCGGCGCCGACTCGACGGCGGAGCTGGAGAAGAGCGGCGTCAAGAACGCCAAGTCCGCGGCGGGGCTCTACAACACGGTCGACCTGAGCGACTACGACCCCGACGACCCGGCGTCCGCGGCGAAGATGGCGACGGCCAAGACCCTTTCGGTGGCCGGTGCCTACGGTGAGATCTCCGACCCGGAGGCGACTCTGGACCTGTTCTTCGCCAACTTCAAGAAGTCGGCCGAGAAGGAGTCCTCCACCGGGTCCGGCAAGCCCGAACTGATCGGCGAGCCCGAGGCGGCCGACCTCGACGGCGCGGTCATGAAGTGCCAGTCGGTCAAGGGGCAGAACCGGGCGACCAATAAGGAGCAGACCAACTGGTTCTGCGCGTGGGCCGACTACAGCACGATCGCCATCGTGTCGCCGGGTGACGCGGCGCAGGACGTCACCAAGGACGTCGCGATCGACCTCACCACCAAGGTCCGCGGGGAAGTCCGCGTCAAGGCCTGACGCCGGAAACGACGAAGGCGCCCAGCGGAAGTGCTGGGCGCCTTCGCGTGCAGTGAGTGACTAGGCCGTCTTCTGCTCTCCCGGACCGCGTCCGCGCGCGTCCCGCGGAATCAGGGTCGGGTTGACGTTCGACTGGACGACGTCCGCCGTGATGACGACCCGGGCCACGTCCTTGCGGGACGGGACCTCGTACATCACGCCCTGGAGGACTTCCTCCATGATGGCGCGCAGGCCTCGCGCGCCGGTCTGGCGGAGGATGGCCTGGTCCGCGATCGCTTCGAGGGCCTCGCGCTCGAAGTCCAGCTCCACGCCGTCGAGTTCGAAGAGGCGCTGGTACTGCTTCACGAGCGCGTTGCGCGGCTCGACGAGGATCTGGAGCAGGGCCTCGCGGTCGAGGTTGTGGACCGAGGTGATCACGGGCAGGCGGCCGATGAACTCGGGGATCATGCCGAACTTGACCAGGTCCTCCGGCATGACCTCCTGGAACTGGTCCTTGGACTCCATCTCGCGCTTGGAGCGGATCTGCGCGCCGAAGCCGATGCCCTTGGCGCCGGCCCGGGACTCGATGATCTTCTCCAGGCCCGCGAAGGCACCGCCCACGATGAACAGCACGTTCGTCGTGTCGATCTGGATGAACTCCTGGTGCGGGTGCTTGCGGCCGCCCTGCGGCGGGACGGAGGCCGTGGTGCCCTCGAGGATCTTGAGGAGGGCCTGCTGTACGCCCTCCCCGCTCACGTCGCGCGTGATCGAGGGGTTCTCACTCTTCCGCGCGACCTTGTCGATCTCGTCGATGTAGATGATCCCGGTCTCGGCCTTCTTGACGTCGTAGTCGGCGGCCTGGATCAGCTTGAGCAGGATGTTCTCGACGTCCTCGCCGACGTATCCGGCCTCCGTGAGGGCCGTGGCGTCGGCGATCGCGAAGGGGACGTTCAGCATCCGCGCGAGGGTCTGCGCGAGGAGGGTCTTGCCTGAGCCCGTGGGGCCGAGGAGGAGGATGTTGGACTTCGCCAGCTCGATGGCGTCGTCGCGGCCGTTCGCCCCGCCGTTCTCACCGGCCTGGACCCGCTTGTAGTGGTTGTAGACCGCTACGGAGAGGGCCTTCTTGGCGGCCTCCTGGCCGACCACGTACCCCTCGAGGAACTCGTAGATCTCGCGGGGCTTCGGGAGCTCCTCCCAGCGGACCTCGCTGGTCTCCGCCAGCTCTTCCTCGATGATCTCGTTGCAGAGGTCGATGCACTCGTCGCAGATGTACACACCGGGCCCTGCGATGAGCTTCTTGACCTGCTTCTGGCTCTTGCCGCAGAACGAGCACTTGAGCAGATCGCCGCCGTCACCGATGCGTGCCACGGTGTGCTTCCCCTTCGCCTGGGAGACTCCTGGACGCCGACGTCCAAGCGGACTCCTGGTGCTGCCTTATGTCCGACGGTACCTTGCCGGGCCCCTCGTTCGGGCCCCCCTTGGCGCGGTTCACTTTGACGTGGACCGTCCGAAACCGTGCCAAGGGGCGGCAGACGATACAGCCTCTCGCCTCAGCGCAGGCTCGAGTTGTCCATCTTCCGGGTGGTGATGACCTGGTCGATCAGGCCGTAGCTCAGCGCGTCCTCGGCCGTGAGGATCTTGTCGCGCTCGATGTCCTCGCGGATCTTCTCGATCGTCTGCGTGGAGTGCTTGGCCAGCATCTCCTCCAGCTGCGAGCGCATCCGGAGGATCTCGTTGGCGGCGATCTCCAGGTCGGACACCTGGCCGCGGCCCGTCTCGCTGTAGGGCTGGTGGATCAGCACGCGCGCGTTCGGCAGGGCCATGCGCTTGCCCGGCGTACCGGCGGCGAGCAGGACGGCGGCGGCGGAGGCCGCCTGGCCCATGCAGACCGTCTGGATGTCCGGCTTCACGTACTGCATCGTGTCGTAGATCGCCGTGAGCGCCGTGAAGGAGCCACCGGGGCTGTTGATGTAGACCGAGATGTCACGGTCGGGGTCCATCGACTCCAGGCACAGCAGCTGCGCCATGACGTCGTTGGCGGAGGCGTCGTCGATCTGGACGCCGAGGAAGATCACGCGCTCCTCGAAGAGCTTCGCGTACGGGTCGTACTCGCGGATGCCCTGGGAGGTGCGCTCGACGAAGCGCGGGATGACGTAGCGGGACTCGGCCTGCGGGCCGGTGTACTCGCCCTGAGCGGCACGCATGTCCTGCACGGCGTGCATACGGTCGTAGATCCCGCTGCCGGGGAACTGGTTCACGGTGTCTCCTGAAAAGGGCTGAGGCGGTCGGCTGGGGCTGTCTGGGGTCTCGGGGGCCCGGGAGGGCTCCGTGGGCCTCACGGGGCGCCACAGGCCCCGTGGGGACCTCTCAGGCCCCGGTGCCGCCGCCGCCCGGCATGCCGGCGGCCGTGGGGATCACGTCGTCGATGAGGCCGTACTCCTTGGCCTCGAAGGCGTCGAACCAGCGGTCGCGGTCCGAGTCGCGGGTGATCTGCTCGACCGTCTGGCCGGTGTGCTGGGCGGTGAGCTCGGCCATGCGCTTCTTGGTGTGCAGCAGCCGCTCGGCGTGGATCTTGATGTCCGATGCCGAGCCCGCCAGGCCGGCGGAGGGCTGGTGGATGAGGATCTCGGCGTTCGGCAGCGCGAAGCGCTTGCCGGGGGTGCCGGCGCTGAGCAGGAACTGTCCCATCGAGGCCGCGAGGCCCATGGCGATCGTCACCACGTCGTTCTTGATGAACTGCATGGTGTCGTAGATCGCCATGCCGGCCGTGATCGAACCGCCGGGGCTGTTGATGTACAGGTAGATGTCCTTGTCCGGATCGGCGGCAAGGAGCAGCAGCTGTGCGGTGATCTTGTTCGCGATGTCGTCGTCGACCGGCTGGCCGAGGAAGATGATCCGCTCGTTGAGCAGCCGGTTGTAGACCTGGTCGCCGAGGCCACCACCGATGGAAGGCTCGCCGGCGGCTGAAGGCATCAGATTCGTCACGTATCCACCTGCTCGTCTTACGACGGCGCCGGGCCGTCTCACGTGTTCCCTGCGGGGCGGGAGCCGTATCGGAGACTCCACTGCCCTGGTATTCATGGACCCTAACGCGCGGGTCCCTTCGGGGAATCCCGGAGATGGGAGTGTTCGCCGGGGGCGTAGCGACTCGGGGGCCGGTAACGCGACGGGCCCCGAGAAGCACTGTGTGTCTCGGGGCCCGTCCTCACGGCGTTGCGAAGTGCCCGGGGGCTCAGCCCTCGGTCTTCTCCTCGGCCTTCTCCTCGGCGGCCTCGGCCGGGGTCTCCTCGGCGGAGGCCTCCGTGGCCTCGGCCTCGGACTCCTCCTCGTCGTCGAGGTCGATGATCTCGCCGTTGGTGTCCTTGACCGTGGCCTTCTCGACCACGACGGCCAGGGCCTTGCCGCGGGCGACCTCGCCGACCAGGAGCGGAACCTGGCCGCCCTCGACGACCGCCTGGGCGAACTGGTCGGGGGACATGCCGGAGGAAGCGGCACGCCGCATGAGGTGCTCGGTGAGCTCCTCCTGGTTGACGTTGAGCTTCTCCTGCTTGACGAGCTCGTCGAGGACGAACTGGGTCTTGATGCCCTTGACCGCGGCCTCGCGGGTCTCGGTCTCGAACTCCTCCTCGCTCTTGCCCTGGATCTCCAGGTACTTCGCGAGGTCGAGACCCATCTGGCCGAGCTGGTGGTGCTCGAGGTTGTGCTTGCGCGTGTTGACCTCGTCCTCGAGCAGCTTCTCGGGGACGGGGACCTCGACCAGCTCGAGCAGCTTCTCCAGGACGCGCTCCTGGGCCTGCGTGGCCTGGTCGTACTGCTTCATGTTCTCCAGGCGCTTGCGGCTGTCGGCGCGCAGCTCCTCGATGGTGTCGAACTCGGAGGCGAGCTGCGCGAACTCGTCGTCCAGCTCGGGCAGTTCACGCTTGGCGACCTGGGTGACCTTGACGGTGACCTCGGCCTCCTTGCCGGCGGCGGAGCCACCCTTGAGCTCGGAGGTGAAGGTGGCCTCGCCACCGGCCTCCAGGCCCTTCACGGCGTCGTCGATGCCGTCCAGCAGCTCGCCGGAGCCGATGGTGTAGGAGACGCCGTTCGCGACGCCGTCCTCGAGGACCTCGCCCTCGACCTTGGCCTCCAGGTCGATCGTCACGACGTCGCCGTCCTCGGCGGCACGCTCGACCGGGGCGGTGGTGGCGAAGCGCTCACGGAGCTCCTCGACCGCCTTGTCGACGTCCTCCTCGGTGACCTCGACGGCGTCGACCTCGACCTCGATGCCGGAGTAGTCCGGGATCTCGATCGCGGGGCGGATGTCGACCTCGGCGGTGAAGTTCAGCGTCTCGCCGTCCTTCAGCTCCGTGATGTCCACCTCCGGCTGGCCCAGGGGGTTGAGCTCGGCCTCGTTGACCGCGTCGGTGTAGAACTTCGGCAGCGCGTCGTTGACGGCCTCCTCCAGCACCGCACCGCGGCCGAACCGCTGGTCGATGACCCGGGCCGGGACCTTGCCCTTGCGGAAGCCCTTCACCGTGACCTGCTGGTTGATCTTCTTGTACGCCGCGTCGAGGCTGTCCTTGAGCTCCTCGAAGGGCACCTCGACAGTGAGCCGAACCCGAGTCGGGTTCAGGGTCTCCACGGCGCTCTTCACGGTTCGGTCTCCTTGTGGCTGACTTCTTGGGTTCTGCCGGTGCCAGAGCGGCCCGGCGGATTTCGCCGCCCGGAGGACTTCAGACGATGAGACACACGGGCGTGCAGCTTGCATAGTAACGGCAGCGACTACACCGCCCAAAAGGCGATCACGCGAGTGATCAGGAGACGATCACGCGAGGTGACCGGGTGGCTGGTCGGGGTGGCGGGATTTGAACCCACGGCCTTCCGCTCCCAAAGCGGACGCGCTACCAAGCTGCGCCACACCCCGTCTGGTGCGACACGTAGGGTACATGCCGCCAGGCGGTGGGGCCGCCGCATTTCCACAGGGCCCTGTGCCGCGTCGGCCACGGCGGGAATGCGGTGTGCGACGGACGGGGCCGACCCGCTACGATGCCTTCAGTGCCGCGGTCCATCCGACCTGCGGCGCGCGCTGTGCGGGCGTAGCTCAATGGTAGAGCCCTAGTCTTCCAAACTAGCTACGCGGGTTCGATTCCCGTCGCCCGCTCTTACGGCTCAGGGCCAGGTCAGAGGGTCATTCCTCGGCCTGGCCCTGATCGTTTGCCGGTGCGTCGACGACACGACGCCGGCGGTTGTGGAACGCTTCCGCCTCGTCGCCGGCCTTCGCCCCTCCGACGATCAGGTCAGGTAGAAGCCGGCGTCCTCTTCGGACGGGGTCAGGGGCGCGTACTGCCTCAGTTCGCCGCCCCGGATCATCCACAGGCGGAAGAACGATTCCTCCTGGTCCATGACGAAGAGCTGCACCACGTTCGGCTCCCGCCAGGGTGTCTCGGCGACCCGTTTCCTGAGCGCGTCGAGGTCGCAGTGGTTGAGAGCTCCGGCCCACACCCGGCACTCGGGCCACTTCCAGCCACCCCATCCGGGGTCCTGGTCGGTGAGCAGGTTGAGGTCGCCGACCCCGGAGGCGTCCGGCTGCCCGCGGTACGGAGCCTCCTCGCGCAGCCAGGCGCTCAGTGCCTCGACGTTGGCCCGATCGGCGTCGGCGGCAGAGACCATCACGTTGGCAACCCAGCTCATGGCGTTCGTTCTATCCCGCCGGCGCTCGACCGGTCGAGCGATTTCGGCCTGATCCGGCGGACGGGGTTCGCAGGTCCCCTACGTCGACGGTGCGGACCGAGCGCTCGCCGTACGGGACGTACAGGGCGTCGCGGACCGGGGTGAGGGGGGCGCCGGAGGTGTTGGCGGTCCGGCCGCCGTCGTCGCGTCCGGAGCGGGTGCCCTCGACCTTGCCGGTGACGGCGTCCAGGGCGGCCACCCGGCCGCTGGGGGACGCGAGGTACAGGTGGGTGGCTGAGGCGGCCCGGGGGCGCTGCCGTTCCACGGTGGGGTCGCTGTCCCACAGCGCCCGGCCGGTGCGCGGTGGGCGCGCTCGGCCGCAGCGCGCAGCAGGCAGTCGTCCGCTCCGTGCCGATGATCGCGCCTCGTCGAAGGCGGAGCCGTCCGGCGCGGTGGGGTCGACGAACCGGGTCGAGCGGGAGGTGCCCCCATCCCGGCCGGTCTGGGTGAGGACGTCGGAGGCGGCGAACTCGGCGGCGCGGGCGATGCCGAGGTCGATGACGCGGGGGGGGGCCGTCGTCGGCGAGCTTCACGTGGGCCGGCTTCAGATCGCGGTGGACGACTCCGGCGCGGTGCATGTCGCGCAGCGCCTCGGCCAGGCCGGCGGCGAGTTCGCGCAGGCGGGGCGGGGGAAGCGGGCCGTGCTCGTGGACGTGGCTGCCGAGGTCGATGCCCGGGATGTAGAGCGTGGCCATCCAGGGGCGCGGCGCGGCGGCGTCCGCGTCCACGACGGGGGCCGTGAAGGCTCCGCCGACCTGGCGGGCGGCGGCCACCTCGCGGCGGAAACGGGCGCGGAACTCGTCGTCGTCGGCGTACTGGCCGTGCACGGCCTTGATCGCGAGGGGCCGGCCAGAGGCCGAACGGGCCAGGTAGACCCACCCATGCCGCCAGGGCCGAGGCGGTCCTCGATGCGGTGGCCGCCCAGCTCGGCCGGGTCCGAGTCGCGCAGCGCCCTCCCCGTTACGTTCCCCCGTCACGCACCGTCCCCTGGTCGGGGAGGGGCGTATCCGCACGTGCGCCGAGCCGACAGCAGCGGCCCGGTCAGAAGCTGATGGAGTTGATGGTCTCCGCTATCGAGTTGAGGAATCGCTGGATGGAGGGGGCCATGCCGGTGGAGGCGAGGAAGAAGCCGAAGAGGATCGCCACGATCGCGGGCCCTGCCTTGATGGATCCCCCTCTCAGCAACACCACAAGGATGATCGCCAACAGCAGCACCACAGACAGTGAAATGGCCACAACTGATCACACCCTCGGTCGGTCCGCTCTCCCGGCCCGGGGACGCGACCCCGCGCACCCCGCCAGAACCATCGTGCCACCAACCCGGCCGGGCTATGCGGATCGTGACGCATCGACCACCTCACTCGTGTCCGGACCGGTGCGCGACGCTTGCGGCCGGAGGCCGAACGGCAGGGACTCGTAAGGGAATTCGAGCCACCACCCGCACAGGGAATTCGACCGAATCGTTTCCACGCCCACACAACGCGTTCGCAGCTAATTCGAATTGCCCCCGCAAGTTCCCAACGACCCCGCGGGCGAACTCCGGAGAGGCACGGAAGGGGACATTCCGCCGGAGTCGCCTGCTGGTCTTATGCACCGCATAGTCCGGAAGTATCATGACAAGCAGGGCGGGGTGCAATGGACCCAGCCGTCGCCGGACGATGTGTTGGTCATCACTCCCGCAAGGACGTCAACTACCCGAAATCCGGGGTACCCACAGCGAATAGCCAGGATTCACATCCGGCGTTTTACGAATAGCCGCAGGGAACGCTAGGGTGCCTCAGATGTTCCACGCTGCCTCGTCCCCCGCAAGCGCAGCGAGGTCCCGGATCGTCTCCCCGAGCTCCTGGTGGGAGGGTCTGTGACGAACTCGCTGCGACCGAACGGCGACCGCAGGGCGCCACTTCCCCCGGCACAGTCCTCTGCCGACGGAGTGCCGAGCCCGCGCTCGCCGCAGAGCCCCCAGAAGACGCAGAACGGCAAGCAGCGCGACGCGTTCTTCGACAACGCCAAGTACCTCGCGATCGTGCTGGTCGCCATGGGCCACGCCTGGGAACCGCTCAAGGGCGACAGCCGGATACTCGAGGCCGCGTACCAGGTCGTCTACGCGTTCCACATGCCGGCGTTCATCATCATCTCCGGCTACTTCTCGCGCAGTTTCGACATGCGGCCCGACCGGCTCAAGCGCCTGATCACCGGTGTGGCCGTGCCGTACATCGTCTTCGAGACGGCCTACCCGCTCTTCAAGCGGTTCATCGACAACGATCCGCACCAGGACATCAGCCTCCTCGACCCCTGGTACCTGACCTGGTTCCTGTGCGCGCTGTTCATCTGGCGGCTGACCACGCCCATCTGGAAGATGGCGCGCTGGCCGCTGCCGCTCGCGCTCGGCCTCGCGATGCTCGCGACCGTCTCCCCGGAGATCGGTGACGACCTCGACCTCCAGCGGGTCCTGCAGTTCCTGCCGTTCTTCGTGCTGGGCCTCGTGATGAAGCCCGAGCACTTCCACATGGTGCGCCGGCGTTCCGTGCGGATCGCCTCGGTGCCCGTCTTCGCCGCCGCGCTTGCCTTCAGCTGGTGGGCCGTGCCGCGCATGAACACCGCCTGGTTCTACCACCGGGACGCCGCGCAGGAGCTGGGCGCGCCGTGGTGGACCGGCCCGGTCATGGTGCTCGCGATGTTCGGCTGCTCCCTGGTGCTGACCGCCTGCTTCTTCGCCTGGGTGCCGCGCCGCCACATGTGGTTCACCGCGCTCGGCGCCGGCACGCTCTACGGCTACCTGCTGCACGGCTTCCTGGTGAAGGCCGGCGACTACCAGGGCTGGTTCGAGCCGGCGTGGATGCACCGGCCGCTCGGTGAGATCGCCGTGACCGTCGCCGCGGCCGCCGTCGTGACGGTGCTCTGCACCAAGCCTGTGCAGCGGGTCTTCCGGTTCGCGATGGAGCCGAAGATGGAGTGGGCCTTCAAGCGGGACGCGGCCGAGGTCGCCCGTGAGCGCCAGAGCGCCGAGCGGCGCGAGCGCGAGCGCGAGCGCGAGAAGGTCAACGCCTGACGCCCCTACCCCGGTTCATCCGACCAGACCGAGAAGTGCGCGCATCCGCGTGTACTTCTCGGTCAGTCGTTTGCGGGTGGCCTCGTCGAGGACCGCGAGGCGTGCCGGGTCCGCGTTGTGCGCCAGGTCCGACTCCTTCACCAGCAGCGCGCCGGGCGTGGCGAGGATACGCGCGGCGTACGCCTCGGGCGGCTCCCCGGCCCGCTTGGTGACCGCCAGGACGATGTCCTTGGTACGGCTGCTCAGCACGGCCTGGCGCAGCCACTCGGGTGAGAGCGCGTCGTCCTCGACGGCGTCGTGCAGCCAGGCTGCCGCGATCTGCTCCTCGTCGCCGCCCCGCGCCCGGACGCCCTCCGCGACGGCCTGGAGATGCTCCGCGTAGGGCCGTCCGGCCTTGTCGGTCTGGCCTGCGTGCGCGGCGCGGGCGGTGGCCTCGACCTCGGCCAGGGTCAGCGGGGTGCGGGGTGTCTCGGTCACGGCTCCAGTGTGCATCCGCAGAAGCGCACTTCAGCGGGGAGCGGCGGCCGTCGGGCCCTCCCGGCAGATCAGCAGCAGCGCCCGGTCGTCGTTGACGTCCTTGGCCACCGCCTCGATGAGGTGCCAGGCGGCGCCGTGGAAGCCGCCCGCCACGTACCGGTCGGCCTCGCCGGTGAGACGGTCGATGCCCTCGACGATGTCGCGGTCGGAGGTCTCCACCAGGCCGTCCGTGAACAGCATCAGCACGTCACCCGGGCGGAGCGAGCCCTTGACCGGGTCGAACTGGGCGCCGTCGTACACGCCGAGGAGCGGGCCCTCGGCCGTCTTCTCCTCCCAGCGGCCGCTGCCCGCGCTGAGCTGGAGGCCCGGCGGGTGGCCGGCGGAGTAGAGCTCGTAGTCGCCGGAGTCGAGGTCCAGGACCAGATGGATGGAGGTGGCGAAGCCCTCGTCCCAGTCCTGGCGGAGCAGATAGCCGTTCGCTGCCGGCAGGAAGGCGTGCGGGGGCAGCGAGCCCAGGAGGCCGCCGAACGCGCCGGACAGGAGCAGGGCGCGGGAGCCCGCGTCCATGCCCTTGCCGGAGACGTCGGTGAGGACGACCTCAAGCGTACGGCCGCCGTTGGTGCGGGCCGCCACCACGAAGTCACCCGAGAAGGACTGGCCGCCCGCCGGGCGCAGCGCCATCTCCCGGTGCCAGCCGTCCGGCAGGCCGGGCAGCTTGCTCTGCACCCGGATGCGTTCACGCAGGTCGAACAGCATGGTGCCGCCGCGCCGCCACGGCACACCGACCCGGCTGCGGAACTGCGCCAGCAGCAGCCCGAAGAAACCGCACGCCGCGACCACGAGCACCACGCCCGGGGTGACCCTGGACGGGCCTTCCGTGTAGGGGCCGAGCCGCACCGACTCCACGATCAGGGCCGTGGCCGCCGCCGCGTACAGGCCGAGCAGGCTCGCCGGGCGCAGCACCAGGCCGCCCACGACGACCGGCAGGACCAGCGCGGCCGGCGAGAACCACACCGAATTGGCCAGCGTCGCCGCCGCGACCAGCGGGACCATCAGGAGCAGGCCGGCCAGGGCGATCCAGTCCGAGCCGTCGCCGCGGAAGTAGTCCACGGCGGCCCGGCGCACGCCGACGCGGGCCCGGTGCCACTGCTTCTTCAACCGGGCCGTGAACGTCTCGGCTTCCGCGCGCCGCTCTCGTCCTGCTGCCATTAGTTCGGGACCCTATCCATCGGACCGGCCACTTGGCACGGGAGGTCCTACTTGTCCCCCGTCAGAGGGCCGATTTCCCAGTGACCTTCGTGGTGCGCCGCCTGTCGCCGGCCGGGAGAAATTCCCTCGCTCGTCCCGCATTGCCCTGATAGGCATGGGCCATGGTGACTGACACGACCGGCCCTGCGGCGACCCTGCGGGTGCTTCAGCGGGACGACTGGGACAAGTGGTACGACACTCTCATTCGCGCCTTCGGCGGAGTGCCCGAGTCCGCCGAGGAGCGGGAGTTGTGGGACTCGCTGACCGAGTGCGACCGTTCGCTCGGTGTGTGGGAGGGGGACGCCTGTGTGGGGACGGCGGGGGCGTTCTCCTTCCGGCTCACCGTGCCCGGCGGGGCCTCGGTGCCGGCCGCGGGCGTCACGATGGTGAGCGTGGCCGCCACGCACCGCCGGCGCGGTGTCCTGACGTCGATGATGCGGCGGCAGCTGGACGACGTCCGTGCGTGGGGTGAGCCCCTGGCCGTGCTGACGGCCTCCGAGCCGGCGATCTACGGCCGGTTCGGATACGGCGCGGCCACCTTCCAGTTGAACGCCGAGATCGACACGAGCCGGGTGCGGCTGGCCTCGCTGCCGGCGGGTACGGACGACATACGCCTGCGCTACGCCGATCCGGCCGAGGTCGTCGACGTGTGCGAGGCCGTGTACGCGCAACTGGTGCCGTCACGGCCGGGGATGCTGGCGCGGCAGCCCGGTTGGGAGCGGGTCGGGGTGCTCGATCCGGAGAGCGAGCGGGCCGGGACGTCGCCGCTCCAGTGCGTCCTCGCCGAACGGGACGGCGAGACGGTCGGGTACGCCCGGTACCGCGTCAAGCCGGGCTGGGAGTACACCGGGGCCAACGGCACGGTGACGCTGGAGAACTCGGCCGCGCTGGATCCCGCGGCGGACGCGGCGCTGCTGCGGTTCCTGTTCGGTATCGACCTGACGTCGACGCTGGTGCTGCGGGGGCGGCCGGTCGACGACGCGTGGCAGTACCTGGTGTCCGACATACGGCGGTGTCAGCCGCGGTTGCGGGATTCGCTGTACGTACGGCTGGTGGATGTCGGGGCCGCGCTGGAGGCGCGGACGTATCAGACGCCGGTGGACGTGGTGTTCGAGGTGGAGGACGCGTTCTGTCCCTGGAACAGCGGGCGTTGGCGGCTCAGCGGCGATGCGAAGGGGGCGTCCTGCGAGCGTACGGCGGACGCGGCTGATGTCGCGTTGTCCGTACGGGAGTTGGGGGCGGCGTATCTCGGTGGGGTGAGCCTCGGGGCGTTGGGGGCGGCGGGGCGTGTGCGGGAGGTGCGGCCGGGGGCCTTGGCGGAGGCGTCGCTGGGGTTCGGGAGCGGGGCGGTGGCGCCGTGGTTGCCGCACGGTTTCTGACATCGGGGGATTCTCAGGGGCGTTGGCAGGCCGGGCACCAGAAGAGGTTGCGGGCGGCGAGATCGGCGGTGCGGATCTCGCCGCCACAGATGTGGCAGGGCTGGTTGGCCCTGCGGTAGACGTACACCTCGCCGCCGTGGTCGTCCACGCGGGGTGGGCGGCCCATCGCCTCCGGCGTGTGCTCCGGGCGGACCGTGTCGATGCGGTTGTTGCGGACGCCCTCGTGCATGAGCTCGACCAGGTCGGTCCAGATCGCGTGCCACTCGGGCGGGGTGATGTCCTTGCCGGGGCGGTACGGGTCGATGCGGTGCCGGAAGAGGACCTCGGCGCGGTAGACGTTTCCCACGCCGGCGATGACCTTCTGGTCCATGAGGAGGGCGGCGATGGTCGTACGGCTGCGGGAGACACGGCGGTACGCGGTGTCCGGGTCGGCGTCGTCGCGCAGGGGGTCGGGGCCGAGGCGGTCGTGTATCGCCTGCTTCTCCGGGGGTGTGATGAGGGCGCAGGTGCTGGGGCCGCGGAGGTCGACGCAGGTCGTGTCGTTCGCCAGGCGGAGGCGGATCGTGTCGGTGGGTGGGGGTGCGGGGGTGGGGGCGAAGGTGACCTTGCCGAAGAGGCCGAGGTGGATGTGGATCCAGTCGGTGGTGCGGAAGCCGAGGAAGAGGTGTTTGCCGTGGGCTTCCGTGTGGGTGAGTTCCGAGCCGGTGAGGAGGGTGGCGGCGGCGGTGAACTTGCCCTGGGGGCTGGTGATGCGGGGGGTTGTGCCGAGGAAGGAGGTGGCGTAGTCGTGGGCCAGTCGATGGATGGTGTGGCCTTCCGGCACGGGTGCCTCCTGTGTTTGTCGCCTTGCGAGCTCTCCCACCCGCCCGCCCGAAGCAGTTCCTCAAGGGGCCGAGGTCGAAAGCCCCGGGGCTCCGCCCCGGACCCCGGCGGGGACTGCGTCCCCCGCACCGGCCGAAACAGTTCCTCAAGGGGCCGAGGTCGAAAGCCCCGGGGCTCCGCCCCGGACCCCGGCGGGGACTGCGTCCCCCGCACCCCTCGCGGGGCTCCGCCCCTGCACCCCGAAGAGGGGCTGCGCCCCTCGTCCCGCATCGGGCCCGGATGTGCTGGACACCCGCACGCGGCCCGGATGTCCGGCGTCCGCCGGAGCCCGAGTCTGCTGGACACCCGCGTCCGGCCCGAGTGCGTTGGACACCCGCGTCCGGGGCCGAGTGCGATCGGTCACCGCGGCCGGCTCCGGATGCTCCGTGCCCTCGCATCAGGCTCGGATGCGCTGGGTGGGCTCGAGGGCTCAAGTCCCTCGTTGGGCTCAGCCCGCGTGGAGGTCATTCGGGCCCCACATGGGGCCCGGGCCCCCCGAGGGTAAGCCCCTTGGGGGCCGAGCCCACGGTTGAGCTCGGGTCCGTGATGCGTTCGGGCGTTGCGCTCCGCTTCGGGTCAGACGCTGGGGACCCGGTCCGGCTCGGAGGCCGGAAGCGGGGTGGGGGGGAGCCCCGCCTCCGGTTGGGGCGTGGCCCGTCGGGCCGGGCCCTGTGCCGCGTGGAGCAGCCGCCTGCCCCCAGGGGGTGGGGCTGAGGGGCTTACTGCTGGGGGTGGTGGGGCGGGATGGGCGGGAGGTCGCCGGTCGACTCGTACGTGTCGAGCATGTCGATTCGGCGGATGTGACGTTCGTCACCGGAGAACGGCGTGCTGAGGAACGTCTCGATGAACGCCGTCGCCTCGTCCTGCGAGTGCATGCGCGCGCCCACGGCGACGACGTTCGCGTTGTTGTGCTGGCGGCCGAGCGCCGCCGTCTCCTCGCTCCAGGCCAGGGCCGCGCGGACGCCCTTGACCTTGTTCGCGGCGATCTGCTCGCCGTTGCCGGAGCCGCCGATGACGATGCCGAGGGCGTCGGGGTCCGCAGCCGTCCGCTCCGCGGCGCGGAGGCAGAAGGGCGGGTAGTCGTCCTGGGCGTCGTAGATGTGCGGGCCGCAGTCGACGGGGTCGTGACCCGCCGCCTTCAGCCACTCGACGAGGTGGTTCTTGAGTTCGTAGCCCGCATGGTCCGAGCCGAGGTACACGCGCATGGGACGAGTGTGACACGGGTGTTTCGGGGCAGGCGCGCGGGGTGGCGCTCATGAAAACTTGACGTGAGTGTGAGCCGGATTACGGAAGCTCAGGAAAACCTCAAGTAACAATCTGGATTCAAAGGTTCTCCTATCCGTTCGCCTCCGATTCACTGGACCGGCTCGTACACCGCTCGTATGGGCCCCTGTACACCGTCACCCCGCGACCTACCCCGTTCGTGCGGCTGTGGCGGTCCGTACGGAAAACAGCTCCCCGGCGCAAAGGAAATCCGTTCCATGACCTCGCAGCCGACTCTCAAGAACACAGGACACGAACGCGGAGGGCCCGGAGACCCCGGTGACGGCTCCGGGCTCCAGGCCGGGCTGAAGAGCCGGCATCTGTCGATGATCGCCATCGGTGGCGTCATCGGGGCGGGCCTGTTCGTCGGGTCCAGCTCCGGCATCGCCACCGCCGGGCCCGGCATCCTGCTGTCGTACGCCCTCGTCGGCACGCTCGTCGTGCTGGTGATGCGGATGCTCGGTGAGATGTCGGCCGCCAACCCGACGTCGGGTTCCTTCTCCGCGCACGCCGACCGCGCGCTCGGGTCCTGGGCCGGTTTCTCCATCGGCTGGCTGTACTGGTTCTTCTGGGTGGTCGTGCTGGCGGTCGAGGCGACCGCCGGTGCGGTGATCCTGGAGGGGTGGATACCGGCCGTGCCGCAGTGGGCCTGGGCCCTGATCGTGATGCTGGTGCTCACCGCCACCAACCTCGTCTCCGTCGGGTCGTACGGAGAGTTCGAGTTCTGGTTCGCCGGGATCAAGGTGGTCGCGATCGCCGCGTTCATCGTCATCGGCGGGCTGGCCGTGTTCGGGCTCCTGCCGGGTGTGGACAGTGAGCAGGCCGGGCTGAGCAACCTCACCGAGCACGGGGGCTTCCTGCCCCACGGTCCCGGGGCGATCCTCACCGGTGTGCTGCTCGTCGTCTTCTCCTTCATGGGCAGCGAGATCGCCACCCTGGCCGCCGGTGAGTCCGAGAACCCGCAGCAGGCCGTCACCAAGGCCACCAACAGCATCATCTGGCGTGTCGCCGTGTTCTACCTCGGCTCGATCTTCGTCGTGGTGTCCCTGCTGCCCTGGGACAGCAAGTCCATCACCAAGGACGGCTCGTACGTCGCCGCGCTCGACTCCCTCGGTATTCCGCACGCCGGCCAGATCATGAACTTCATCGTGCTGACCTCGGTGCTGTCCTGTCTCAACTCCGGCCTCTACACCGCCTCCCGCATGGCCTTCTCGCTCGGCCAGCGCGGTGACGCCCCGAAGGGCTTCGCCCGGACGACCGCCAACGGCGTGCCCCGCACGGCGATCCTCGCGTCCGTCGCCTTCGGATTCGTCGCCGTGTTCTTCAACTACAAGTTCCCCGACTCCGTCTTCCTCTTCCTCGTGAACTCCAGTGGCGCTGTCGCCCTGTTCGTGTGGCTGGTGATCTGCTTCTCCCAGCTGCGGATGCGGAGGATCATCCAGGCCGAGGCGCCGGAGAAGCTCGTCGTGAAGATGTGGCTGTACCCGTACCTGACCTGGGCGACGGCCGCGCTGATCGTGTTCATCCTCGGTTACATGCTCACCGACACCGAGCACGACGGCCGCGAGACCATGCTGCTGTCGCTGCTCGTCGCGGCGCTCGTCCTCGTCGTCGCCTTCGTGAAGGAGCAGGTCCTCGGGGGGCGGCGGGCCGCCGCTGCCGCCACGCAGGCGCAAGGACAGGCGCAGGCGCAGGACGACAGGCGGGATGAGGTTTCGGCCGGCTGACCGGCCTTTTCCCGATGCCCCCCGTTCGTGGTGAACGGGGGGCTTTTCCGTTGCCGCCTACAGCACCGTGAAGCTGTCCTTGACCTTCTCGTACGTGCGGAGGGCTTCCGGTTCGATGCCGGAGTCGTACCAGGTGTTGATCTGGTACGACTTGCCGCCCGAGTTGAAGCCGAGCAGGCGGGCGTGCCAGTGGACGCCCCTCAGCGTGAACGTGTACTCCCAGACCACCGCCGGATGGCCGCGGAACGTCGTCTCCTCCAGGCGGACCTTCCGGTAGTCCTCGCCCTGCTGGGCGTTGCGCTCCGAGGTCTGCCAGGTCTCCAGCAGGTCGCCGCGGGCCAGGGACGACTTGCCGACGAGTTCCTGGGTGCCGTCCGGGGAGGTGTAGTGCACCTCCGCGCCCGTCTTCACGTCCCGCCGCCAGCCGTCAGGGGTCGCCCAGGCGAATCCTCCGGCCTCCCGGTGCGCGCCCGGCGGCAGGCTGTGCGGCCTGGATGTGCCCTCGACGGTGGGTGAAGGGGTGGAGTCGGAGGTGGAGTCAGGGGTGGAGTCGGAGGTGGGTGGTGCGGAGGCCGAGGTGCCTGCGCGGGGGGCGTCGTCGCCTGCTGAGCCGGATGTCGTCGCCAGCACGATTCCTACGACGGCGCCGACCGTCGCGACCGTGGCTGCC
Source organism: Streptomyces sp. NPDC045955 (assembly GCF_056430805.1). Classification (NCBI taxonomy): domain Bacteria; kingdom Bacillati; phylum Actinomycetota; class Actinomycetes; order Kitasatosporales; family Streptomycetaceae; genus Streptomyces; species Streptomyces sp. NPDC045955. The sequence continues at coordinate 323,809 of NZ_JBWKKY010000005.1, read as the reverse complement.
GCGGCGGCGAGCATCGTACGGCGGTGGCCGGCGCGGGGGCGGGCTGCGGCCGGTGTGGCGGGGCCGGGGAGTTCGCCCGGCGGCATCGCGGTGGGTGCCGGGTGGGGGCGGCACTCCGTCGCCGCCTGTGCTCGGCTGAGGGAGACGGGGCTCGGGCGGGGGGTGGTCGGGGTGGCGTGGGGCGCTGTGGTGTGTGGCGTAGGGGTGGTGGCGGGGGTTGGCGAACCGGCCCTGTTCGGCTGGGGCTTCGCCGGGGGTGTGGGGGTCGGGGTGGGGTGTTCGTCCGGCTGCGGGTGTTCGTGCGCGTCGGGGGGCTTGTCCGGGTCGGGTGCGGGCTCGGGCTCGGGCGTGGGCTGGCGGTCCGGCCTCGCGGCGGTGGGGTCCTGAGCGGGGGCCGCATGCGACACCGGCTCCACATCCGACGGCTCCGGCTCCGGCAGCCCCGCAGTCCGCTCGAGCCGTTCCCGTATCGCCCCCACCGGCACCGTGGGCGTCGGTGCCGGGAACGCGACCGGCTCCAAGGCCGCTTCCAGTTCATCCAAACCCGGGCGGACCGACGGTTCCTTTTCCAGCAGGGACGTCAGGATGCCGCGCAACGGGCCGGACGTGGCGGGGAGTTCGGGCTCCTCGTACAGGACCGCGTGCAGGGTCGCGAGCGTGGTGTCGCGGGCGAAGGGGGAACGGCCGCCGAGGGCCGCGCAGAGCGTCGCGCCGAGGGACCAGACGTCGGACGGTGGGCCCTGCGGGCGGCCGGAGATGCGCTCGGGGGCCATGTAGTCGGGCGAGCCGACCAGCATGCCGACCATGGTGAGCGCCTTGGCGTCCTGGATCGCGGCGATGCCGAAGTCCGTGAGGACGACGCGCCCGGAGGCGGTGCCGCGTCCCGGCCCGGCCGATCCGCCCCAGGTCTCCACCAGCACGTTGCCCGGCTTGATGTCCCGGTGCAGTACTCCCCGCGCGTGCACCTGCCGTAGCGCCGCGACCAGGCCGAGTCCGAGCCGGGCCGTGTCGCCGCGGGTCAGTGGGCCGCCCTCCGCGAGGATCCGTTCGAGGGAGCGGCCCGCGACCAACTCCATGACGATCCACAGGCGTTCGCCCTCGTCGACCACGTCGTAGACCCGTACGACATTGGGGTGGTCGATCCGGGCCGTGGCCCTGGCCTCGCGCAGGGTGCGTTCGCGGCGCGTCCCGCTGTCCTCCGCGTCGAGGCCGTCGATACGCATTTCCTTGACGGCGACCTGCCGGTCGAGTATTTCGTCGGTGGCTCGCCACACCCGCCCCATTCCCCCCTGGCCGATACTTTCGACCAGCCGATAGCGCCCCGTCACCAATATCCCTGGAACACCGCCGATGTTCGCATTCCCCGGCAATCCGATGCACCCCCTCCGCGACGCCGCGACCCACTCCAGTGAAACACAACGGTCACACTTCGTGCCGTATCAGGATAGTGCCGGGAAATCTTGTGGTAGCTCTTTCAGTACTGGCGAATTCTGGTGCAGGCCAGGGCAGTCCAGGGGGACGCAAAGGGGGGCGAACATGAGTTCTCGTCGCGCGGCGGCGGTCGCGGGATCGCTGGTGGCGGCATCCTTCACGGCCGTAGTGATCCTTTCCGGAACGGCCGGAGCGGAAGACGAAGGGCCCGCGAGCAGCAAGGGGGGAAAGGTCGTCGACGAGGCGCCGGCGGGGGTGAAGCTGACCACGCTGCTGCCCGAGAAGATCTCGGTCGACAACGGCTCCGAAAAATCAGCACTCACCGCCACGGTGAAGAACGAGGGGACCAAGGACAGCGGGAAGATCCAGCTTTTGGTCGTCGGTTTCGACGGGCTCACCGTCAAGAACGTCCAAGGGTGTTCCCCGATAGCCGAGAACAACCTTCCGGAGGGTTCGAACAGCGGTTTCAGCTGCCCCCTCGACAATCTCGCGGCCGGTGCGTCGAAGTCGTACTCCGTCGACGCGACGTACGACCTGGGCAAGACCGGGAAGATCTGTCTGCCCGTGCAGACGGGCGACGGGAAGAAGACGTTCTGGCAGCAGGGCCCGGTGCCGTTCGGCACGACGAATCCGTCACCGGACGCACCGGCGACGCCGCTGCTGCTCGGCACCGACAACGAGCCGGTGTCCCCCGGCAAGCCGGATTCCCCGGGCGGCAAGGAGCTGCCGAAGACCGGTCCGGCGCGCGATCTGCTGCCGCTGGGGGCGGCCGGTGCGTCGCTGCTCGCGGCGGGCGTGGCGGGGATGTGGTGGTCCCAGCGGCGGCCGGCGCGGCAGGGGGTCTGAGCGGGCGGGCTGACGCGACACACAACAGGAGAGGCTCGCCGGGGAGTTTCCCTCCCCGGCGAGCCTCTCCGTCGGCCGAGTACGTCACGTACTGCGGCCTCACCGCTTGTACTACGGCCTCACCGCTTGTCGGCGAACTTCCATGCCGTCGGCAGCGCCCCCATCGCCAGCGCCGCCTTCAGCGCGTCGCCGATCAGGAACGGCGTGAGGCCGGCGGCGATCGCGGCGGTGGCGGACATGCCGGTGGCGAGGGCCAGGTAGGGCACGCCGACGGCGTAGATGATCGCCTCGCCCACCAGCATCGTGCCCGCCATGCGCAGCATCGAGCGGTCGGCACCGCGGCGGGCCAGGGCGCCCACCACCGTGGAGGCGAGGATCATGCCGAGGATGTAGCCGAAGGAGGGGGCGACGCCGGAGGTGCCGCTCGCGAACCACGGCACACCGGCGAGGCCCGCCACGGCGTACAGCGCCAGCGCGAGGAAGCCGCGGCCGGCACCGAGGGACGTGCCGACGAGCAGCGCGGCGAAGGTCTGGCCGGTCACCGGCACCGGGGAACCGGGCACGGGCACCGAGAGCTGCGCGGCGAGGCCGGTGAGCGCCGCTCCGCCGAGCACGAGGGCCGCGTCCCGGACACGGGATGCGGGCAGCAGGTCGGCGAGGACCTGCCCGGTGCGGGCGGGTGTGGCAGCAGCGGTGCTCATGGGGACTCCGCGGGAGTGAGGGCCGTTCGGGACACCGTGACGCTATCCCGGCGCGCTCGCCGGGTTCACCGTCAGCGCTCGACAAAGGCGCGAACGCGCGGTTGGTTGACTCCGGACAAAAGGTGGGGGGTACACCGGGCGTGAAGTGATGCCGGTCACGGAGGCAGCGAGGCTTCGGTCACGGGGCGGGCGGGCAGGACGACTGTAGGGTTTCGCCAAATCGCCTTCTGGGCGGTTGTCAACCCTCCGGTTACGGACACTCACAGCGCGCGCTCCGGGTGTCCGCATCATGGACAGCCCTCCCTGCCGGACGGAGGGACCGCCCAGACTGGCGGCGTTTTTGCCCTCTCACGCCTCTCACGCATTGGACGATCCGCGCCCATGCCCAGCAGCACCACCACAGAGACACCGCCCAGCACGGACGACGTCTCCCTCTCCCATGGCCTGAAACAGCGCCACCTGTCGATGATCGCTCTCGGCGGGGTGATCGGCGCCGGACTGTTCGTCGGTTCCGGCGCGGGCATCGCCGCCGCCGGTCCGTCGATCGTGGTCGCCTACGCCCTCTCCGGCCTCCTCGTGATGCTGGTGATGCGGATGCTCGGCGAGATGTCGGCCGCGTATCCGTCGTCGGGTTCGTTCTCGGCGCACGCGGAGCGGGCGATCGGCCCCTGGGCCGGATTCACCGCCGGATGGGCCTTCTGGGTGCTGCTCTGCACGGCCGTCGGCCTGGAGGGCATCGGTGCCGCGAAGATCGTGAGCGGCTGGCTGCCGGGCACGCCGGAATGGGCGTGGGTGGCGCTGTTCATGGTCGTGTTCTGCGGCACGAACCTCGCGGCCGTGAAGAACTTCGGCGAGTTCGAGTTCTGGTTCGCGGCCCTGAAGGTCGGCGCGATCACCCTGTTCCTGGCGCTCGGTGTCCTGGCGATCCTCGGGATCCTGCCCGGCACGGACTCCCCCGGCGCCTCGCACCTCGCCGACTTCCTCCCCAACGGCGGCGAGGGCCTGGTCATCGGTCTGCTCGCCTCGGTCTTCGCCTACGGCGGGCTGGAGACGGTCACCATCGCGGCGGCCGAGTCGGAGAACCCCGTCAAGGGCGTGGCGAGCGCGGTCCGTACGGCGATGTGGCGTATCGCGCTGTTCTACGTCGGCTCGATGGCGGTCATCGTCACCCTGGTGCCGTGGGACTCCAAGGAGGTCGTCGAGAAGGGCCCGTACGTGGCCGCCCTCGACCAGCTCGGCATCCCGGGCGCCGGCCAGCTGATGAACGTCGTCGTGCTGGTGGCGCTGCTGTCCGCCATGAACGCCAACATCTACGGCGCTTCGCGCATCGCCTACTCGCTGGTGGAGCGCGGTCAGGGCCCGAAGGTGCTGGGCCGGGTCTCGGGCGGGGTGCCGCGGATCGCCGTGCTGGCCTCCTCCGTCTTCGGGTTCCTGTGCGTGCTGCTGAGCTACTGGCGGCCGAACGACGTCTTCTCCTGGCTGCTGAACATGATCGGCGCGGTGATCCTGGTCGTCTGGATCTTCATCGCCGTCTCCCAACTGCGGCTGCGGCGGCGCCTGGAGCGGGAGACGCCGGAGAAGCTGGTCGTGCGGATGTGGGCGTTCCCGTGGCTGACGTGGGTCGCGCTGGCCGGCATGGCCGCCGTCTTCGTCCTGATGGCCCGCCAGCCCGACACGCGGGTGCAGTTGTACTCGACGGGCGGGATGACGCTGGTCCTGGCGGCCGTCGGGTACGGGTGGCAGAAGGCGCGCGCCCGGCAGTAGGACCCCCTGGCGTCTCTTGGCGCCCCTGACGGAAGGCCCCCGCGAGACACGCGGGGGCCTTTTTGTGTGCCGTGACACCCGGCGCCTCCTCTCTTGCTGTTAGCGTGCAGTTGCAAGCTCATCGCAATAAGCCGGAGGGGATCCCGCCCATGCCCGTCTACACGCTGCCCGACCTGCCGTACGACTACTCCGCGCTCGCCCCCGTGATCAGCCCCGAGATCATCGAGCTGCACCACGACAAGCACCACGCCGCCTACGTGAAAGGCGCCAACGACACGTTGGAGCAGCTTGCGGAGGCGCGGGACAAGGGGACGTGGGGGGCGGTCAACGGGCTGGAGAAGAACCTGGCCTTCCACCTGTCCGGGCACATCCTGCACAGCATCTACTGGCAGAACATGACCGGCCCGAAGGACGGCGGCGGTGAGCCGCTGGCGCAGGACGGTGTGGGTGAGCTCGCGGACGCGATCGCCGAGTCGTTCGGGTCGTTCGCGAACTTCAAGGCACAGTTGTCCAAGGCGTCGGCGACCACGCAGGGCTCGGGCTGGGGCGTGCTGGCCTACGAGCCGCTGAGCGGGCGGCTGATCGTGGAGCAGGTCTACGACCACCAGGGCAACGTGGGGCAGGGCGCCACCCCGATCCTGGTCTTCGACGCCTGGGAGCACGCCTTCTACCTGCAGTACCGCAACCAGAAGGTGGACTTCATCGAGGCGATGTGGCAGGTCGTCAACTGGCAGGACGTGGCGCGGCGTTACGAGGCCGCCAAGTCCCGGGCGGACGTGCTGCTGCTGGCTCCCTGAGGGCGGTCCTGTGAAGCGTCCTGCCTCGTGATCGTCTTCTCACCCTTCACGCACGGCAGGCGGAAAGAAGGAAGCCCCCGCGAGGACGTGACTCGCGGGGGTTTCCCGTGTGTGTGCGGCGGCGGTGGTCAGGGCTTGCGGCCCAGCCCTCCGTGCTGGCCGATCGGTTCCGTCGGCCCGCCCGGCTCGGGGTGCCACAGCGGGACCGACACCACCCCCGGCTCCACCAGCTCCAGGCCCTCGAAGAACGCCTCGATCTGCTCCACCGGCCGCAGGAAGTACGGGACGGCGCCCGTCTCGTTGTAGGCGTCCTGCGCCTGCTCGTAGGCCGGGTCGGTGCCTCGGGAGCCCTCGTTGAGGGAGAGGTAGCTGCCCGAGGGCAGTCCTGCCATCAGGCGGCGAACCAGGTCGCGGGCCTTCTCGTAGTCGGCCACGTGGCCCAGGATGCCGCTGAGGATCAGGGCGGTGGGGCGGTTGAGGTCGAGTGTCCTGCCGGCGGCCGCGAGGATCTCCTCGGGCTCGTAGATGCTGATGGGCTCGTACGCCGTCGCGCCCTCGGAGGTGGAGGTGAGCAGGGCGCGGGCGTGCGCGAGGACCAGCGGGTCGTTGTCGACGTAGACGATCCGCGCCTCGGGGGCCAGGCGCTGGGCGACCTCGTGGGTGTTGTCGACGGTGGGCAGGCCGGTGCCGACGTCGAGGAACTGCCGTACGCCCGCCTCCCGGACCAGGTGGCGGATGCTGCGGCCGAGGAAGGCGTGGCTGCCGCGGGCGATGGTGACGATGCCGGGGAAGACGGCGGTGTAGGCGTCACCGGCCGCCTCGTCCACCGGGTAGTTGTCCTTGCCGCCCAGCCAGTGGTTCCAGATCCGGGCCGAGTGCGGGACCGACGTGTCGATCTGCGTCATGGGCCCCATAGTGCTACGGCATGTCGGGCTCGCACGGCACATTGAGTGAGAGGAGTGCGGCGGAACCGTCGGAGTTCATGCGCAGTTCGCTGATCGCCGCGTTCCGCAGCCGCGGGAGCACTCTGCGGTACTCCCTCGCGGGGATCGACAGCAGGCTGCACAGCACCAGGCGGAGCAGGGTGTTGTGGGCGACGACCAGGACGCGTCCGCCGGGGTGGGCGGCGGCGATCTCCCGCAGGGCGCGGACGCCCCGGGCCGCTGCCGCCGTGGGGTCCTCGGCGCCGGGGAAGGCGTTGGCCACCGGGTCGGCACGGTAGGCCGCGGCCCACTCCGGGTCCTCGGTTGCGAACTCGGCGAGCGTGCGGCCCTCGACCACGCCGAAGTCGCATTCGCGCAGGCCCGGTTCGCGCTGCGGGGTGAGGCCCAGGGCACGGCAGGCGGGCTCGGCGGTGGCGACGGCCCGCGAGAGCGGGGACGTCCAGATCGCGTCGACGGGGTGGGCGGCGGCCCAGCGGCCGAGGGCGTCGGCCTGGGCGCGGCCGGTGTCGGTGAGGCCGATGTCGCTGACGCCGGCGTACCGGTTCTCGGCGTGCCAGACGGTCTGCCCGTGGCGGGCCAGCAGGAGCGTGGTGGTCATGACTCCCCAGTGTCCGGGTGCAGACGGGTCAGGGCGTGTTCCGCTACGGGGGCGGGCAGCCAGCCGCGTTCCCGCAGGGCGTGGACGAGGCGGGCGTACGGCTCGGCGAAAGCCGCCGTGCGCTCGGGGTGGGGTTCCAGGACGGTCCGGACGCGGACCATCCGGTCGGCGACGTCCGCGAGGGCGTCCGCCCCCGACGCCCCGTACGCGGCCAGCGCGGCCATGCCCAGGGCCGGTTCGGTCTGCTCGGGGACGCGGGCCGGCCGGGCCAGGATGTCGGCGCGCAGCTGGTTCCAGTAGCGGCTGCGCGCGCCGCCGCCGGTGAAGGTGAGCGGGCCGTCGAGCGGGGCGCCGAGGTGGTGCAGGTAGTCCAGACAGAGGCGTTCGGCGAAGCCGACGCCCTGGAGCAGCGCGGCCCACAGGCCTGCGTCGCCCTCGGGTTCGCCCAGGATCAGGGCGGTCGCGTCCGGCGCCCGGAACGGGAACCGCTCCCCCGCCGAGACCAGCGGGTAGGCGACCGCACGGGAGGGCTCGAACGCCGCCGCCCGCTCGTCCATCGCGGCGGGGTCGGCGTCCGGGAAGTGCGCCGTGAGCGCCCCGGCGCCGACGCTCGACGCCCCGCCGGGCAGCCAGGTGCCGTCGGGGGCGCGGTGGTTGTAGACCACTCCGGTGGGGTCCCGGACCGGGTCGCGGGCCGCTCCCTTCAGCACGAGCGTGGTGCCGAGCACCGAGTTCCACGAGCCCGGGCGCAGCGCGCCCGAGGCGATCTGGGCCGCGCAGCCGTCCGTCATCCCGGCGAGCACCGGGGTGCCGGCGGGGATGCCGGTGGCGTCGGCGGAGGCCGGGCAGACCTCGCCCAGGCGGGTGCCCGGGCGGACGACGCCGGGCAACAGGCGGTCGGGGACGCCGAGTTGCGCCAGGGCGGCCTCCGGCCAGGCCTCCGCGTGCAGGTCGTAGCCGGTCTTGAGGGCGTGGCTGGAGTCCGCCGGGGGCGGTTCGCCGGTGAGGCGGGTGATGACCAGGTCGGGCTGGTGGGCGAGGCGGAGCCGGGGGGCGGGTGTCCGCCCCCCGGCCGCCCGGCCTCCCTTCGCGCCGCCGCCGTACTCCCCCACCAGCCACAGCGCCTTCGGCAGCGCCCAGGTGTCCTGCACCGCGAGCCCCGTCTCCCGGGCCCGCGCGGCCTCCGCCGCCGCGCGGCCGTCGTCGTACATCAGCGCGGGGCTCACCTGTCGGCCCGAGGCGTCCGTCAGCAGGACCGTGCCGGACGTGCCGCACACCGCGAGGCCGCCGACCGGCACGCCCGGCGCGGAGCCGAGTGCCGCCCGGGACGCCGTGCACAGTGCCGACCACCACTGCTCCGGGTCCTGCTCGTGCCGCACCCCGTCCCGCCGCCCCGTCAGCGGGGCCGAGCCGCTGCCGAGGACCCTGCCGGCGGCGGTGACGAGCAGCACGCGGACGCTCTGTGTGCCCAGGTCGATGCCCAGCCAGCCCGCACCCTCGTCCGCCATCCGGGACCTCCCACGACGTCGCAGCCGGATCTGTGAACTTCTCACTGTGCCCCGATATTTTCCCGTGCGCGAGGGATTGACGCCCAACTTCAGCCGTTCCACCCTCTGTTAGCGAGTCGACTCGACGTGTTAACCAGCCCCAGCCCCCACGTGGAGGTACGGATGGACACGCACGTGCACGACCGGCGGCGCTTCCTCGCGCTCGCCGCCGGGGCTGCCGCGGCCCCGCTGCTCACGGCCTGCGGCGCCGGCTTCGGCGGCGACGACGACAAGAGCGACGGGTCCGCCGCGGACGACGTCACCGGCTCCTTCGACTGGAAGCGGGAGCAGGGCACCACCGTCAAGGCGCTGCTCAACAAGCACCCGTACACGGACGCGTTGATCGCCGACCTGAAGTCCTTCACCGCGAAGACCGGCATCAAGGTCGAGTACGACGTCTTCCCGGAGGACAACTACTTCGACAAGCTCACCGTGGACCTGTCCAGCGGGCGTGCCTCCTACGACGTGTTCATGCTCGGCGCGTACATGGTGTGGCAGTACGGTCCGCCGAACTGGCTGGAGGACCTCGGGCCCTGGATGCGCAACTCCTCGGCGACGGGCGCCGAGTGGGACCAGGCGGACTTCTTCCCGAACCTGCTCCAGGCCGACCAGTGGTCGCTGAAGGCGGGCGCGCCGCTGGGGCAGGGCGGGCAGTACGCGCTGCCGTGGGGCTGGGAGACGAACGTCGTCGCCTACAACACGGAGGTGTTCGGGAAGCTGGGCCTGAAGCCGGCCGAGACCTTCGAGGAGCTGACCGAACTCGCCGGCACCATCAAGCAGCGGGCGCCGGGCGCGGGCTTCGACGGGATGTACGGGATCGCCGTACGCGGGTCCAGGAGCTGGGCCACCATCCACCCCGGCTTCATGACGATGTACGCCCGCAACGGGCTGACGGACTTCACCGTCGACGGCGGGAAGCTCACCCCCGCCATGAACAGCGCCGACGCCGTCGCCTTCACGGAGGACTGGGCCGGCATGGTCAAGCGGGGCGGGCCGCCCTCCTGGACGTCGTACACCTGGTACCAGTGCTCCAGCGACCTGGGCGCGAAGAAGGCCGGGATGCTGTTCGACGCCGACACGGCCGCCTACTTCCAGGCGGTGAAGGGCGCCAGCCCGGCCTCCGGGAAGATCGCCTTCCATCCCGGCCCGAAGGGGCCCGACGGGTCCCTGGCCACCAACATGTGGATCTGGTCGCTCGGCATGAACGCCAAGAGCAAGAAGAAGAGCGCCAGTTGGCTGTTCCTTCAGTGGGCGACCGGCAAGGAGCACCTGCGCAAGAGCGCGATCACGCACAACCACATCGACCCGGTGCGCAAGTCGGTCGCCGACGACGCCGCGTACAAGGACAAGATGCGGCATCTGCCGGGCTTCCTGGAGACCTTCGAGACGGTCGTCGACCAGACGAGGATCCAGTTCACCCCGCAGGCGCAGTTCTTCGACGCGACGACGAGCTGGGCCGCCGCCCTCCAGGAGATCTACGGCGGCAAGGACGCGAAGTCCGTCCTGGACGGGCTGGCGGACGACCTCGCCGACAAGGTGCGTTAGCCATGCGGCTGGCGCTGCGTCCGTACCTCCTGATCGTGCCCGCACTGCTGCTGACCTGCGGGATCCTCTACCCGTTCGGGCTCGGCCTGTACTACACGCTGTTCGACTTCTCGGCGAGCAAACCGCAGCCGGACATGGTGCGGTTCGAGAACTACGCGACCGTCTTCACGCAGGAGGCGTTCTGGAACTCGGCGTGGGTGACGGTGCTGTACGCGGTCGGGGCGGCCGCCGTCGAGACCGTGCTCGGGGTGGCCGTCGCCCTGCTGCTGCACCGGTCGAGTCTCCTCGGCCGGATCCTGGAGAAGATCCTCATCCTGCCGCTGATGATCGCCCCGGTGATCGCGGCGATCATCTGGAAGCTGATGCTCCAGCCCTCGGTGGGAGTGGTCAACCACCTGCTGAGGCCCTTCGGTCTGGGTGGGGTGCAGTGGACCGACACCCCGACGGGCGCCCTGCTGTCGTCGATCGCCGTGGATGTGTGGGTGTACACGCCGTTCGTGGCGATCCTCGCCCTCGCCGGTCTGCGGTCGCTGCCCACCTCCCCGTTCGAGGCGGCGGCCGTGGACGGCGCGGGGTGGTGGTACACCTTCCGCCGGCTGACGCTGCCGATGCTGTGGCCGTACGTGCTGGTGGCGGTGATCTTCCGGTTCATGGACTCGCTGAAGGTGTTCGACATCATCTACGCCCTCACCGAGGGCGGACCCGGCGACTCGACCGTCGTCCTCCAGATCCGGGCGTATCTGGAAGCCATCCGCTTCCAGCGCTACTCCTTCGGGATCAGCTACACGATCGTGCTGTGGGCCGTGGTGTATCTGGCCGCGATGGTGCTGGTGAAGCACCTGGGGAAGATCCAGCGCCGGGCCGCGGAGGTGACCTGAGTGAAGAAGCGTGTGCTGGGGTGGCTCGCGGACGCCGCCCTCGTCCTCTACTTCGTCTTCGCGCTGTTCCCGATCGCCTGGATGGTGATCCTGTCGCTGAAGCCGGCGGACCAGCTCTTCTCCACCTACTTCTCCTTCTCCCCCACCCTCGACGGTTACCGGACGGTCCTCGGCGACAGCGAGGGCATCCCGTTCGTGCGGTTCTTCGTCAACAGCCTGGTGGTGTCGGTGGGGGCGGTGGTGCTGTCGCTGGTGGTCGGGCTGCCCGCGGCGTACGCCTCGGCGCGGTGGCGGTTCAAGGGCTCGGAGAACCTGATGTTCACACTGCTGTCGTTCCGCTTCGCGCCCGAACTGACCGTGATCATCCCGCTGTTCGTGCTGTACCAGAAGCTCGGGCTGTTCGACACGTACGTCGGCATGGTGTGGGTGCTGCAACTGGTCACCCTGCCGCTGATCGTGTGGATCATGCGGTCGTACTTCGCCGATCTGACGCCGGAGCTGGAACAGGCGGCGCTGCTGGACGGCTACACCCGCAAGCAGGCGTTCTTCAAGGTCGCCCTGCCGCTGGTCAAACCCGGTATCGCGGCCGTGTCGCTGCTGGCCTTCATCTTCGCCTGGAACAACTTCGTCTTCCCGCTGATCCTCACCTCCAACGAGGCCCAGACGGTGACCGTGGGCGCGCTGTCCTTCCTCGGCGGCGATCGGCCCAAGTACAACCTGACGGCCGCCGCCGCGCTGGTGTCCGTCGTACCGCCGCTGCTGCTGGCGCTCACGATCCAGCGGTATCTGGTGCGGGGCCTGTCGTTCGGGGCGGTGAAGTCATGATCCGGCTGAGCGGGATACGGAAGACGTACGGGAAGACCGTCGCGCTCGACGAACTCGAACTGGAGGTCCGCGAGGGCGAGTTCTTCTGCCTGCTCGGCCCGTCGGGCGCGGGCAAGACCACGACGCTGAAGACCGTCGCCGGGCTCGAACAGCCCGACTCCGGCACGGTCGTGCTCGACGGCGAGGACATGCGGGGTGTGGAGCCGTACGACCGGGGTGTGGCGATGTGCTTCGAGAGCTACGCCCTCTACCCGCACCGCTCGGCCTACGACAACCTGGCCTCGCCGCTGCGTTCACCCCGGCACCGGCTGCCCGCCGCCGAGGCCCGGCAGCGGATCGGCGCGATCGCCGAACTGCTGGGGATCTCGGGGCTGCTGGAGCGGCCCGTGGGCCAGCTGTCCAACGGGCAGCGGCAGCGCGTCGCCCTCGGCCGGGTGCTGGTCCGCCCCGCCCGGGCCTTCCTCCTCGACGAGCCGCTCTCCCACCTCGACGCCAAACTCCGCCAGCAGATGCGGGCCGAGCTGAAGGCGATCGGGGCCGTGCAGCACACCACCACCCTCTACGTCACCCACGACTCCGTCGAGGCGCTGGCGCTCGGCGACCGGATCGGGGTGATCCGGCAGGGGCGCATCGTGCAGACGGGCACGCGGGAGGAGATCTGGTACCGGCCGTACGACACGGAGGTCGCGCGGGCCTTCGGGCGGCCCCGGATCAATCTGCTGCCAGGGGTGGTGACGGAGAGCGGGGTGCGGTCGGACGGCGGGGTCGAACTGCCGGTCCGCGCGCAGGCCACGCCCGGCACCGAGGTCCTCGTCGGCATCCGCCCCCGGGACATCGCCCTGCACGGCGAGGGCCACGAGCTCACCGGGACCGTGTACGTCACCGAGGTGCTCGGCCGGTCCGTCGAGGTCACCGTCCGGCTCGGGACCGGCGAGCAGCGGGTGTCGCTGGTGGCGCCCCGGGCGGACGCGGCGCGCCTTCGTCCGGACGATCCGGTACGGCTCGCGGTCCGGCCTGAGAACCTGCTGCTGTTCGAGGCCGACCGGCCGGAGCGACCGGGACGACGGATAGAGACACAGCGATGAGCAGCAGCAGTGGTGGACAGCAGGGACCGGCGGCGCGGCAGGCCGCCATGGCCGAGCAGGTGCTGGCCGACGGATCGGCGACGGCGGCGGAGCTCGCCGAGCGGTTCGGGGTGAGCCTGATGACCATCCACCGGGACCTCGACGAGCTCGAACGGCAGGGCATCGTACGCAAGTTCCGGGGCGGGGTGACCGCGCAGCCGTCGGGGGTCTTCGAGTCGAACGTGCAGTACCGGCTGAAGACCATGCGGGCCGAGAAGGCCGCCGTCGCCGAGCACGCGCTGCGGATGGTGGAGCCCGGCATGGCGATCCTGCTGGACGACTCCACCTCCACCCTGGAGATAGCCCGGCGCCTGCGCACAGGCGAGGTCACGCCGCTGACGGTCGTCACCAACTTCCTGGAAGCGATCAACCTGCTGGCCGACCAGCGGGGCATCCACCTGATGGCGCTGGGCGGCGACTACGACCCGCTGCACTCCTCCTTCCTGGGGGTCTCCTGCGTGGAGGCGGTCGAGCAGCTGCGGGTGGACGTGTGCTTCGCGTCGACGTCGGCGGTGCACCGTGGTTACGCCTACCACCAGGAGCAGCACATCGTGTCCGTGAAGCGGGCGATGCTCGACGCGGCCGCGCGGAACGTCCTGCTGATCGACCACACCAAGCTCGGCCGGGTCGCCCTGCACCGGGTCGTCCCGCTGTCCCGTTTCGACACGCTCCTGGTGGACGACGGGGCGTCGGCGGAGGCGCTGCGGGACCTGGACGAACACAAGGTCCGTTACGAGGTCTGTGCGACGAAGGGCAGCGATGACCGAGCTGGAGCTACGTGATCTGCGCAAGACCTACCGGGCCCGGGGGCGTCCGGGCGTGGACGCGGTGCGCGGTCTCGACCTCGCGCTGCGTTCCGGGGAGCTGCTCGGACTGCTCGGGCCGTCCGGCTGCGGCAAGTCGACGACCCTGCGCATGATCGCCGGGCTGGAGTCCGTCACCGGCGGGGACATCCTGGTCGGCGGGGCGTCGATGGTCGAACGGCCCGCGCAGCAGCGCAACATCGGGGTCGCGTTCGAGAACTACGCGCTGTATCCGCCGCTGTCGGTCGCGGAGAACCTGGCGTTCGGGCTGAAGGCCCGGGGACGTAAGGCTCGTGGGGACGTCGACCGCAAGGTGAAGGAGATCGCCGAGCGGGTCGGCCTGACCGACCTCCTCGACGCCCGCCCGGCCGGCCTGTCCAGCGGCCAGAAGCAGCGCGTGTCGCTGGCCCGGGCCCTGATCCGCGAACCGGACGTGCTGCTCCTCGACGAGCCGCTGTCCCACCTGGACGCGGCCCAGCGGGACACCACCCGCCGCGAACTCAAGCGCATCCAGAAGGACCTGGGCCACACCACGATCCTGGTCACCCACGACCAGGAGGAGGCCCTCTCCCTCGCCGACCGGATCGCCGTGATGAAGGACGGCGTCATCCAGCAGCTCGGCACCCCCTACGAGATCTACGACAGCCCGGCCAACGTGTTCGTCGCGGACTTCGTCGGCGAGCCCGCGATCACCCTGCTGCCCGGTATCGCCGACGGCGACGGCCACGCCCGCCTCTCCGACTCGGTGCGGATCGCGCTGCCCGTGCCGGTGGAGGAGGGCCGGGAGGTGGTGGTCGGGATCCGCCCGGAGGACGTCCGGCTCACCGCCGAAGAGGGCCTGCCCGCCCGGGTCGTCGCCCACGAACCCCTGCTGGAGTCGGGCCTGGCGACCCTCGCCCTCGACGGGGTCGAACGGCACCTGGTCGTCCTCACCGACCCCGAGGTGCGGCTCGCCCACGACGAGCGTGTCCGGGTCGCCGCCGACCTCCGGCACACCCATGTCTTCGACGCCGAGACAGGAGAAGCCCTGCGATGACTGCCGGAAACAGCGTGCGTGTGGTGGCCGCCGGTGACCACTTCGTCCTGCCCTCGCTGATCGCACGGGCGGTGGAGCACGAGGTGGAGCGGGCTCAGGTGACGGAACTGAGGCTGGACTGGCCGCTGGAGCCGTTCGGGCCGGTCGCCGAGGTGCAGGAGGCCAGTGACGCCGAGGACGAGATGATCGAGGCGCTGGCCGGGGCGCAGGTGCTGGTCACGCAGATGGGGCCGGTCACCGAGAAGGTGCTCGCCGCCTGCCCGGATCTGAGGCTGGTCGTGGTCTGCCGGGGCGGGCCGGTCAACGTCAACCTGGACGCGGCGAAGCGGCGTGACGTGCGGGTGTGCTTCGCGCCCGGCCGCAACGCCGCCGCCACCGCCGAGTTCACCGTAGGCATGATGCTGGCCGCGCTGCGCCGCATCCCCCAGGCCCACGACCCGCTGGCCCGGCAGGGCAGCTGGGAGGGCGCGACGTACTACACGTACGAGCAGAGCGGTCTGGAGCTGGAGGACCTGCCCGTCGGGCTCGTCGGGTACGGCGCCGTCGGCAGCCGGGTGGCCCGTGTGCTGTGCGCCTTCGGGGCACGGGTGATGGTGTACGACCCGTATGTGCACGGCGAGATCCACGGACTGCGCGTGACCTCGCTGGACGAACTCCTGCGCCGCTCCCGGGTGATCACCCTGCACGCCCGGCTCACCCCCGAGACCCGGGGGCTGATCGGCGCCCGGGAGCTGGGGCTGCTGCCGTCCGGCGCGGTGGTGGTGAACGTGGCCCGGGGACCGCTGCTGGACGAGGGCGCGCTGTGCGACGCGCTGGAGAGCGGGCAGGTGTCGGCGGCGGCGCTCGACACGTACGAGCGGGAGCCGCTGCCGGCGGATTCCCGGCTGCCGGGGCTCTCCGAACGCGTGGTGCTCACCCCCCACTTGGGCGGCGCCTCGCGCGCGGTGGCGGAGAAGGCGGCGCGGATCGCCGCCGAGGAGGTGGGCCGCTGGGTCCGTGGAGAGCCCCTCGCCCACTGCCTGACCTGACGGAGCCGGAGGAGAGCCGCATGTACGTCGGAATCGATGTGGGCACGTCCATGGTCAAGGCGGCGGCCTTCGACGGCACGGGCCGGGAACTGGCCGTGTCGTCCCGCCCGGTGGACCTGAGACTGCACGGCGGGTTCGTCGAGCAGGACATGGAGGAGGTGTACGGGGCGGTCGTCGCCGTGCTGGACGAACTCACCGGACGCGTACCGGGGCCGGTCGAACTGGCCGGGCTCACCGGGCAGGGCGACGGGGTGTGGCTGGTCGACGGCGAGGGGCGGCCGGTGCGGGCGGCGGCCTCCTGGATGGACGGGCGGGCGCACGAACTGGTCGACCGGTGGCTGGCCGACGGCACGTTCGAGACGGTGTTCCGGCGGACCGGCAGCGCGATGTTCCCGGGCTGTCCCGGGCCGCTGCTGGCCTGGCTGGACAGCAACGAGCCGAAGGCGCTGGATGCCGCCAAGGCGGCCCTGTACTGCAAGGACATGGTGTTCCAGCGGCTGACGGGGGCGGGTCCGGCGACGGATGTGTCGGACGCCTCGATGCCCTTCCTGGACCCGCGCACCCGGACGTACGACAACCGGGTCGTGGAGCTGCTGGGGCTCACGCACCGGCGCGGGTTGCTCGCCCCGGTGAGCGACCCGGTCGCGACGGCAGAGGCACGGGGTGAGGGCCTGCCACCGGGCACCCGGATCGCGAACGGGCCGTACGATCTGCCGGCCTGCGCACTGGGCGCCGGGGTGACGGACCCGGGGGACGGTCTGCTGATCGTCGGCACCTGTCTGGCCAGTCTGGTCGCCACGACCGAACTGGACCTGACGGGCGAGCCGGCGGGCCTGTACATCTCCACCGACCGGCCCGGCCACTGGCTGCGTGCCATGCCCGCGATGGTCGGCACGGCGGCCCTGGACTGGGTGCTGTCGACGACGGGCGTGCGGCACGAGGAGGTGGACGGCCTGCTGGCCGAGACCCCGCCGGGTGCGAACGGCGTGCGTGTGCTGCCGTACTTCGCGCCCTCCGGCGAACGCGCCCCCTTCGTCGAGCCACGGCTGCGCGCCGAACTCACCGGCGTCTCCCTGGAGTCGACCAGGGGCGATCTGGTCCGCGCCACCTGCGAGGGCATCGGGTACGCGGCCCGCCACTGCCTGGAGGCGGCGGGCCTCACAGGGAATCTGGCCGTGTGCGGCGGCGGCACCCGCAGCCCCGCCTGGATGCGGCTGCTCGCCGATGTGCTCGGCCGGCCGCTGCGGGTCGTCGAGGGCGAGGTGGGAGCCCGGGGCGCGGTCCTCGCGGCGGCCGAGCGGTACGGGGTGCCGCTGGACGCGCGGGGGTGGACGCGGCCGACGCAGGTCGTCGAGCCGGACCCGGCACGGGCCGCGTCCTACAGCAAGGGCTACGAGGAGCATCTGGTCCTGCTCGCGCAGGCTCGGGCCCGGGCACGTGCATGAATCCACCTACCGGGAAAGGGAGTCGCATGCGGCTCGGACGGAGATCTCTGCTACTCGCGGCGGCCGCGGGACCAGCCACAGCCGCCACAGCCACCCCGGCGGTGGCCGCACCCCGTGGGAGCGGCCCGGTGGTCATCGGCCACCGCGGCGCGGCCGGCTGGCGCCCCGAGCACACGGCCGCCTCCTACACGTACGCCGTGCAGACGGGCGCCGACTGGATCGAACCGGACCTGGTGCCGACGAAGGACCATGTGCTGGTGGTCCGGCACGAGAACGAGATCTCCCAGACCACCGACGTGGCCCGCCGGCCGGAGTTCGCCGGCCGGCGCACGACGAAGACGGTCGACGGCCGGTCCGTGACCGGATGGTTCACGGAGGACTTCACCCTCGCCGAGCTGAAGACGCTGCGGGCGGTGGAGCGGCTGCCGCAGGTCCGCAACCGCAACACGGTCTTCGACGGGCGCGAGGAGGTCATGACCTTCCAGGAGGTCGTCGCTCTGGCACGGAGGCTGTCGAAGGCGCACGGCCGGACGATCGCCGTCTTCCCGGAGACCAAGCACCCGACGTACTTCCGGTCCATCGGCCTGCCGCTGGAGCCGAAGCTGGCCGCCGCGATCCGCCGGGCCCGGCTCGGCCCGCGCGAGTGCGTCGTGCAGTCCTTCGAGCCCACGAGCCTGAAGCGCATGACGGGCCTGGGCGTACCGCTGTGGCAGGCCCTGGGGACCACGGGCGGGCCGTACGAGCTGCCCACGACGACCTACCGGCAGATGATGACGCCGGCCGGGCTGGCGGACATCGCCGGGTACGCGGACTGGATCGGCCCGGACAAGTCCTCGCTCGTCGGCACGTCACTCCTCGCGGACGCCCACGCGGCGGGCCTGCGCGTGGGGCCGTACACCTTCCGGGCGGAGAACCAGTTCCTGCCGGCGGAATTCCGGCGCGGCACCGGAAGCAGCGATTTCGGGGACGCGTTCGCGGAATACGCGCTGTACTACCGCATGGGGGTCGATGCGGTCGTAACCGACTTCCCGGACCTGGCGGTGATGGCGAGGAGGGGCTGATGTTCTTCAGGGACAAGCACTGCCCGACCTGTGGCGGCAGCGGAACGCAGGTGTTCGCGCCGCTCAAGCCCGAGGAGAGAAAGGCGCTCGGGACACATCGCACCGACCTGTGGCGCTGCACCGCCCCGGGCTGCCGGTGGTATCAGCCCTGGGGCCATCAGGCCGGCGGGGGCCGGCTCCCGGAGGAACTGCAGAACCCGGGAGCCGACGCCTCGGTGTGAGACTTACAGGTTGGAGAAGTCCGGCCCCTTGGTGCGGGTGCGCTTGATCTCGTAGAAGCCGGGCACCGAGGCCACGGCGAGGGTGCCGTCCCAGAGGCGGGCGGCCTCCTCGCCCTTGGGGGCCGGGGTGACGACCGGGCCGAAGAAGGCGATCTGCTCGCCGTCATCGCCGGGGACGGCGATGACCGGGGTGCCGACCTCCTGGCCGACCTTGTCGATGCCCTCCTTGTGGGAGGCGCGCAGCTCGGGCTCGTACCGGGTGCCGTCCCAGTGCTCCATGAGGGACTCGGGCAGGCCGACGTCCTTCAGGGCGGCGGCGACGGTCTCCTTGCCGGGGCCCTCGCCCTGGTTGTGGATGCGGGTGCCGAGCGCGGTGTAGAGGTCGCCCAGCACCTCGGCGCCGTGCTCCTGCTGTGCCGCTATGACGATCCGGACGGGACCCCACGCCTTGGTCTCGAGCAGCTCGCGGTACTCCTCGGGCAGCTGGTCGAGCTTGTCCTCGTTGAGCACGGCGAGGCTCATGACGTGCCAGCGGACCTGGATGTCCCTGACCTTCTCCACCTCCAGCACCCAGCGGGAGGTCATCCACGCCCAGGGGCACAGCGGGTCGAACCAGAAGTCGACGGGGGTCTTGTCCGACATGTCTCTCCTCATGAGGAAACCGTTTCTCCGGCAACGCCACCGCTCGCGCCGGTCATTCCCGGCTGCCTCGCTTCAGGGGCACGTGGCAGGATCGGTGCTGTTCAGCCGTATCCGACGACGCTTGAGGAGTTCCGCCCGTGCCCGGTGAGAATCTGTCCCGCGACGAGGCCCGGGAGCGGGCCGCCCTGATCGGCGTCGACGGGTACGAGGTGTCCCTCGACCTGCGGTCCGCGGTCGGTGAGGACGGCACCGGCGGGCCCCGCACGTTCCGGTCGGTCACGACGATCCGGTTCCGCTGCAACGAGCCCGGCGCGAGCAGCTTCGCCGATCTGATCGCCCCGAGTGTGACGGCCGTCTCACTCAACGGCCGGGATCTGGACCCCGGCGAGGTCTTCGACGGCTCCCGGATCACGCTGGAGGACCTGGCCGCCGACAACGAGCTGGTCGTCGACGCGCAGTGCGCCTACTCCCGCACCGGCGAGGGCCTGCACCGCTTCGTCGACCCCGAGGACGGCGAGGTGTACCTGTACACGCAGTACGAGCCGGCCGATTCCCGCCGCGTCTTCGCGAACTTCGAGCAGCCCGACCTCAAGGCCCCGTTCCGCTTCGAGGTACGGGCACCGGAGGACTGGACGGTGTGGAGCAACGGCGTGGGCGAACAGGCCGACGGGGTGTGGCGGTTCGCCGAGACCAAGCCGATCTCGACGTACATCACGTGTGTGGTGGCGGGCCCGTACCACTACGTGACGGACAGCTACTCCCGTACGTTCGCCGACGGCACGAGGCTGGAGATCCCCCTCGGCGCCCTGTGCCGCAAGGGTCTCGCGCCCTACTTCGACGCCGAGGACGTCTTCCTGGTCACCAAGCAGGGCCTGGACTTCTTCCACGACCACTTCGACTACCCGTACCCGTTCGGGAAGTACGACCAGGCGTTCGTGCCCGAGTACAACCTGGGCGCGATGGAGAACCCGGGCCTGGTGACGTTCCGGGAGGAGTTCATCTTCCGGGGCAAGGTGACGCAGGCGTCCTACGAGGGCCGGGCCAACGTCATCCTGCACGAGATGGCGCACATGTGGTTCGGCGACCTGGTCACCATGGAGTGGTGGGACGACCTGTGGCTGAAGGAGTCGTTCGCGGACTTCATGGGCGAGTTCTCGCTGGTCGGCGCGACCCGCTTCGTCAACGGCTGGATCACCTTCGCCAACCGCCGCAAGTCGTGGGCCTACCGGGCCGACCAGCTGCCCTCCACGCACCCGATCACGGCGGACATCCGGGACCTCCAGGACGCCAAGCTGAACTTCGACGGCATCACCTACGCCAAGGGCGCGTCGGTGCTGAAGCAGCTCGTGGCGTACGTCGGCCAGGACGCGTTCCTGGAGGGCGCCCGGCGCTACTTCAAGCGGCACGCGTACGGCAACACGCGCCTCGGTGACCTGCTGTCGGTGCTGGAGGAGACCAGCGGCCGGGACATGAGCGCCTGGGCGCGGTCCTGGCTCCAGACGGCCGGCGTGAACGCGCTGACCCCGCAGCTGCTGCTGGACCCGCAGGGCCGCGTCGAGGAGCTGGCGGTGGTGCAGGAGGCGGCGGAGTCGCATCCGGAACTGCGGCCGCACCGGGTGGCGGTGGGCCTGTACCGGGCGACGGACGACGGGGCGGTCGAGCGGTACGCACGCGCCGAGGTGGACGTCGACGGCCCGCGCACGGTCGTGGCGGAACTGACCGGCGCCGAGGCGCCCGACCTGGTCCTGGTCAACGACGACGACCTGACGTACTGCAAGATCCGTTTCGACGAGACCTCGCTGGCGACGCTGCGCGAGCACCTGGGGTCGGTGACCGACCCGCTGGCGCGCGCCCTGTGCTGGTCGGCGCTGTGGAACATGACCAGGGACGCGCTGCTCCCGGCGGGGGACTTCGTCGACCTGGTACTGCGGTTCGCGGGAGGCGAGTCCGAGATCGGCGTGGTGCAGATGCTGCACGCGTGGGCCGAGTCGGCGGTCACGCACTACGCGGCGCCCGCCCGGCGCGAGACGACCGCCCG
The DNA here is from genome assembly GCF_056430805.1 of Streptomyces sp. NPDC045955. Classification (NCBI taxonomy): domain Bacteria; kingdom Bacillati; phylum Actinomycetota; class Actinomycetes; order Kitasatosporales; family Streptomycetaceae; genus Streptomyces; species Streptomyces sp. NPDC045955. The sequence goes on along the minus strand of NZ_JBWKKY010000005.1, from coordinate 302,535 downwards.
CCTCCTCGCCGAGGGCGCGCGGCGCGAGCTGTACGCGGCCGAGGCCGGCAGCGAGCACCAGCTTGCGTGGGCGCGTTTCTTCGCCCGGACGGCCACCGCCGAGGCGGACTTCGAGCTGCTGGGCGACCTGCTGGCGGGCACGGCGTCGATCGAGGGCCTCGACCTGGACCAGGAGCTGCGGTGGGTGTTCCTGGAGCCGCTGGCCGCGCACGGGGCGGTGGACGAGAAGGCGCTGGCCGAGGAGCTGGCCCGGGACGACACGGCATCCGGCAAGCGCCACCAGGTGCGCTGCCTGGCGGCCCGTCCGTCGGCGGCGGTCAAGGCGCAGGCGTGGGCGCAGGTCGTGGAGTCGGACGCGCTGTCCAACGCCATGGTCGAGGCGACCATCGCGGGCTTCTCCCAGGGCTCGCAGCGGGAGTTGCTCGCGCCGTACGCGCAGAAGTACTTCGCGGCGATCGAGCGGGTGTGGGACCAGCGGTCGATCCAGATCGGTATGCACGTGGTGCAGGGCATGTTCCCCTCGCTCCAGCAGTCCCGGGAGACCCTCGACGCCACGGACGCGTGGCTGGAGACCCACCGGGAGGCGGCTCCGGCCCTGCGCCGGCTGGTGCTGGAGGCCCGGGACGACCTGGCGCGGGCCCTGCGGGGACAGGCGTGCGACGCGGCCTCCGGCGAGTAGCTTTGGCCTGAGATCTGGGCGGTTCCTGATCGTTACGAGATACGTGCCCCGCGAGCCGTAACCCTGGTCCGCACCCGAACGGACCAGGATCTTTCGACATCCGAACACCCGTCCTTTAGTGCTGGGTTGTCCGTATTTGTCGACGGGCTTGTAACAGCGGTTAAAGGGCGGTCGAGGCGCGGGAAATTGCGGGTCATGACCCACAACACCCCGCTCTCCCCCGGCCCCCTGCACGACCTGTCCGGCCGCGGCCGGCTCCGCGTGATGACGGTCGCGCAGCTCCGCTCGCACGGCGTGACGACGTTCGAGACGAACGAGCAGTGCCGTGCCGGCGGACCCTGGCAGCAGCTCCTCCCGGGCGTCGTCCTGCTCCACCCGGGCCCGCCGACCAGCGAGGAGCGGCTGCGCGCGGTGCTGATGTACGCGTCGCGGGAGCGCGGCGCGGGTGTCCCCGCCCAGCCCGGCGCCAGCGGGGGGCACGCCCCCGCCCACCCGGATGCGATGATCACGGGTCTGGCCGCCCTGACGCTGCACGGCTTCTCCTCCACTCCCCCGCTGCCGTCCCTGGAGGCGATCGACGTCCTGGTCCCGCGGCTGCGCCGGCTTCGCTCGACGGGCTGTGCGCGCATCGTCCGCAGTGCCGCGCTGCCGGACCCCGAGCAGGTCGCGGGCCTGCCGGTGGCCCCGGTCGCCCGCGCGCTGGCCGACGCGGTGGCCGAGCTCGCGGACGCCGGCACCGTGCGCCGGCTGATGACGGAGGCGGTGCGCGGCGCCCACTGCGAGCCGGCGGCGGTGGTGCGGGAGCTGAACCAGGCGCGGCTGCTGAGCCGTCCGCACGTGGTGGACGCGGTGGAGTCCCTGCTGGCCGAGAGCCGGGCGATCGCGGAGGACCGCCTGTACCGGATGGTGCGCGAGTACGGCCTGCCCGACCCGGTCTGGAACGTGGATCTGCGCCTGCCCGGCGGCCCCTGCCTCGGGGGCCTGGACGCGTACTGGCCCGACCAGGCGGTGGCGCTGGAACTGGACACACGGGCGCCCCGGCAGGACGCCGACGCCCTGTGGTCCGAGCACGCCCGCAAGCGCGAGCACCTGGAGCGCCTCGGCATCACCGTCGTCCACATCACGCCCAGGAAGCTCCGCGACTCACTGGAACAACAGGCGACGGTGGTCCGCACGGCCCTGATGGCCTCGGCCGACCGCGAACCGGCCGTGTATGTCGTGGTAATGCCCCGGTAGTGCGGACCGGGGGCAGGACCAGGAACGGAGAGGAGGGGCCGCCGGGTTTTCCGGGCCCCTCCACGTCGCTACTCGCCGCAGAACTCCGCCTCGATGATCGCGTCGGTACTTCCCGACCAGTCGCCGTTGAAGTTGACGGCCAGGGAGTGCCGGCCGTCCTCCGTCGTCACGGCGTCCGAGTTCGAACCGAAGATGCCGCCGTCGTGGCCCCAGACGTGGACGCCGCAGTCGAGCTCGCGGTCGACGAGCCCGAGGCCGTAGCGGCTGGTCTCCCGGCTGGAGGGAACCGTGGTCTTCATCTCCTTCAGCTGCTCGGGCGGCAGCAGCCTGCCGCGGAGCAGGGCCGAGTAGAAGCGGTTCAGGTCGGCCGAGCTGGAGACCATCTGGCCCGAGCCGTAGGCCAGACCCGCGTTCAGTTCCGTGACGTCGTACGTCGGGCCGGTGTCCGTCCGGGCCAGCTTGGAGTAGGCGCGGCTGCCGGGCCGGGGCAGGGTGACGCGGGTGGTGGGGACGGACGTGGAGGTCAGATGCAGCGGGGCGATGATGCGCCGGTCGATCTCGTCGCCGTAGTCGTTGCCCGTGGCCTTCTCGATCACCCGCGCGGCCAGGAGGTAGTTCGTGTTGGAGTACTCGAACGACGTGCCCGGCGCGAAGTACGGCTCGTGCGCCAGGGCGTAGGCGAGCAGCTCCTCCGGGTCCGCCTCGTCGAACCGGTGCTTCATGAAGCCGTCCGCGGTCATGTACGTCCGCTGGAAACCGGCGTCCGCCAGGTAGTCGAAGATGCCGCTGGTGTGGTTCAGGAGCTGGCGGAGGGTGATCTCTCGGCCGTCGTGTCCGTGGCCCCGGACCACGCCCGGCAGCCACTCCTCCACCGTGTCGTCGAGTGAGAGCTTTCCCTCCGCTTCCAGCTGCAGCACGACCGTGGCCACGAACGTCTTGGAGATGCTGGCGACCCGGTAGTGGTCCCGCGTCGAACGCGGCTTGCCCGTCTTGAGGTTGCCTACTCCGGCCGTGGCCGCCCAGGCGCCGTGCCCTTGCTGCACTCTGACGGTCACGCCCGGGACGCCGTCGGCGACCGCCGCCCGCACCGCCTGCCGGGTCGCGTCGTGGCCGCCTCCGGGCGGGGCCGCGACCGCGGGGCCCGCCAGGGCCGCCGACAGCGCCACGGCCGTCGCCGCCGTCAGGATCGTGCGTGCGCGTCTGTTCATGTCCCGTACCCCCGTCACGTCGAGCGGTGTCAGGGGGTGGGACCCGAGCCGCCGGGCCGGAGTTGACCGGCCCGGGCGGGTTGGGCGGGTTTCAGCCCTTTTTCAGCACCAGCTCGGTGTTGCGGTCCGCCGGGTCGCCGCCGAGGGTCGTGCTCGCGCCGGGGGCGTTGAGGGACAGCTCGCGGTAGAGGGCGGCGAGGCCGGTCTGGGAGAGGTCGGAGAAGTCCGTGCGGTGCGGGGCCGAGGACTCCACCAGCGTGGTGAACAGGGAGACCGTGCCGTCCTTGTTGTCGGTCAGCTCGATGATGCGGGCGAGCTGGGGGTAGTCGACGTGGGAGGCCGTGGAGATCTCCCAGAAGGAGCCCACGGAGGACATCGCGTGCGGGGTGATGACGTTCTTGTGGATGTGGCCGTTCACCCAGGCGAGCACGTTGCGGTGACCGCCGAGGAGGGCGAGGACCTCCTGCCCGTTGTGGCGGCGCTCCTCGGGTCGGGCCGGGTCGATGCGGGTGTTCGTCATCGTCTTGCTGGTGTGATGGCTGAAGATCACCGCGTGGGAGTCCTTGTTCTCCCGCAGCGTCCGGTCGAGCCACTTCAGCTGGGCCGTGCCGAGGGAGCCCTCGTAGTGGCCGCCCGCGTCGGTGGTGTCCAGGCTGATGCCGATGACGTCGTCGGAGATGCGGAAGGCGTAGTACTGGGTGCCCGCGTCGAGGTTGGCGGAGGAGTAACCGTGCCCGGCCGGGCCGAGGCCGCGGTAGGCCGGGTCCAGGTGCGCCCGGAGGTACTCGGCGGGGGTGAAGGGGGCGCGGCTCTCGTCGGGGGTGACCGAACGCATGGCGCGGGCGTGGGACTTCAGGAAGTCCTCGTAGCGGACGCCTTCGGGGTCCCTGGCCTTCTTGATGAGGGTCAGCAGCCGCTGCGCCTCGGCCGCGGACACGTCCATCAGTTTCTTGCCGCCGACGGCGAGTTCGGTGAGGTAGGAGTCGCCGTGCGAGGCGTAGCAGCCCATCGGCAGGGAGTCGTGGTTGCCGACGGTGGAGTACCACGGCAGGTTGAGGCCGGGGCTGCGGACCTCGCGGATGGCTGCCTTCAGGAAGCCGTCGAGGTGGGGGAAGCCGTCCTGCTTGTCGCTGTCGCGGACCGCCGCGTCCGGCTGCCAGTACTGCTTGAGGCCGCTGTTCTGGACGCCCTCGTAGCGGCGCGGGTCCCCCGAGTTGGGGGTGATGCGCCCACCGCTCATGACCTTCAGGAACCACTCCAGCTCGGACTTGGCGTTGTTGTCCGTGTTGTCGCCTGTGGTCATGGCGAAGTGCAGCGGGGTGCCGGTGACGGGGGCGCCGCGGAGCGCGTTGATCCGCTCCACGAGCGCGATCGCGCCCTGCACGGTCAGCGCCTCGTGCGGCCGCCAGGCGTGGATGTCGGCCGAGCGCAGGTACTCCAGGCGCAGCGGGTGCTGGGCGTCGATGATGTGCAGGTCGGTGAGCTGCACGAACGCCGCGAGCGCGGTACGGCGCCCGGCGCGGCCGGACTTGGGCGCGGCCAGGTCGGAGCGCACGACCCGCTGCCAGCCGGGTCCGTCGCCCAGGCGCCGGTAGCCGGAGCCGCGCGGGGTGGCCACGGACGCCACGGTCGTGCCCTTGGTGTAGGGAGCCAGCGGCGCGGCGGGTGCCCGGCGCGAGGAGGCGGCGACGGCCTCGGTGGTCTCGCCGGCGGTGGCGGCCTGGCTGTCGCTGGGCCGCAGGGCGTAGCCGACGCCCCCGGACAGGGCGACCGCTCCGGTGGCGGCGAGGACGGAACGACGGTGGATGCCCTGGCCGGAGCCGGCGACTGAGCGTGTGCGCGACATGCGCTTCTCTCCCCGAGTGCGAACGCGTCGGCAGTGGTCGCGGGATGCTCGGCAAGGCGAACTTCCCGCTCGTACTGGATCGTTGGCACCGGGAATGACCTGCGCGTAAACGGGGCGGCAACGCGCAGCGCCGATCACCGAACGTGGATCTTGGACTACCCTGCGCGTCGTCGCCTGCTCCGGGACCGGCCCGGAGCCGGTCACGCGGCGTTCATCTTCCGGGGTACCACACCTACTCCGGGGTCCTGGACAGCCGTCCGGTGACCGGGCGCTCGCGCCACATGCGCAGGGCGATGTCGACCATCGGCACCCGGACGAGACCGGGCACGGCGTCCAGGTCCTGCCAGGCGGCGAGGTCGGTGGAGCCGTTCACCTCGTTGCGCAGTTCGCCGCCGGTGATCCGGCCCTCGTAGACGAACCGGACGCCGTGATGGTCGACCGGGGGCCGCAAGCCCTCGCGGAAGACGCGGTGGGAGGAGTCCACGCCGAGCAGCCCGGTCACCTCGATGTGGTATCCGGTCTCCTCCTCCACCTCCCGCACGACGGTGTCGTAGGGATCCTCGCCGTGCTCCATGCCGCCGCCCGGCAGGACCCACTCGGGGGTGCCGTCCCGGGCGGGCGAGCGGGCGAGCAGGATCTGTCCGTCCCGGACGCATATGGCGTAGGCCGCCACCCTCAACTTCTGTCGCACTTGGGGACGTTAACCGATTTCTTCGCCACCTTCAGGACTGATGCTCACAAAACGCATCGCGGGTTTTCCCCATGGATCCATTGCGTTTCGGTCAACCCTCCCCAAAGAACTTCCCCTTGCGTAAGGCTGTGCGATCGTCCGGGCTTGCCGTTCGGACCGTTGACGACCTGGCCCGATCGGACCCGGTCGCTTCCCGCTCGTTCCTTTACCTACAAGGGATGCCGATGACCCCTCTCACCCCGCGCGATCAGATATCGGGCCCGAGACGCGTGGCCCGCATCGCCGTGGCCGCCGGCCTCGTCGCCGCGCTCTCCGCGGCCGGGCCGATCCCCCTGGCCTTCTCCGCCGACGGTCCCGGCACGGACGCCCCGGCCGACTCCGGCGTCAAGTCCGCGCACCCCAAGCTCGGTTCGGACGACGCGGACCTGCTCGCGGAGGCCAAGGCCGACGGCGACAAGACCGTCACGATGATGATCGCCACCGCGCCCGGGAAGACCGAGCAGGTCGCCGGGCAGCTGGAGGCGGTGGGCAGTTCGCTGATCGGCAAGACCGACGACCGGCTCGGTTACGTCCGCGTCACCCTCCCCACCAGCAAGGCCGACAAGACCATCGAGTCGGTGCAGAAGCTCTCCTCCGTGCAGGCGATCGACCTCAAGGAAGAGATCGAGCTGGACGACCCGGTACCGGGGGGAGCGAACTCCGGCGGGACCATGGCTGCGGGAGCGGGGTACGCGGCACCTGACAAGAACACGCCGGCCACCAACCCGTACAACCCGTCGTTCGAGACCGGTGCCGTCTCCTTCGTCCAGGACCACCCGAAGTACGACGGACGCGGGGTGACCATCGGCATCCTGGACTCCGGTGTCGACATCGCCCACCCCGCACTGCAGAAGACCACCACCGGCGAAAGAAAGATCGTCGACTGGGTCACGGCCACCGACCCGGTCTCCGACCGGGACGGAACGTGGCTTCAGATGACCGGCTCGGTGACCGGTCCGGTGTTCACCGCCGCCGGCCGCACCTGGAAGGCGCCCGCGGGCTCCTTCCAGTTCCGAACATTCGCGGAGTCGGCGGCCGCGGGCGGCGACGTGGCCGGTGACCTGAACCGGGACGGCGACAAGACGGACGTCTGGGGCGTGCTCTACGACCAGGCCGCGGGCACGGTCCGGGTTGACCTCGACAACGACGGTGACTTCACCGACGACGAGGCGATGAAGCCGTACAAGGACGGCTTCCAGATCGGCTACTTCGGCACGGATGACCCGAACACGGCGATCGCCGAACGCATCCCCTTCGTGATCGAGATCCGCAAGGACGTCACCTACAACCCGGCCGGCGACAAGGCGGACTACGTCAGCATCGGCGTCATCACCGGCCGGCACGGCACCCACGTCGCCGGTATCGCTGCTGCCCGCAGCCTGTTCGGCGGGAAGATGAACGGCGCCGCACCCGGCGCGAAGCTCGTCTCCTCCCGTGCCTGCAACTGGACCGGTGGCTGCACCAACATCGCCCTCACCGAGGGCATGATCGACCTCGTCACCAAGCGTGGCGTCGACATCGTCAACATGTCCATCGGCGGCCTGCCGCCACTGAACGACGGCAACAACGCCCGTGCCCGCCTCTACACGCGGCTCATCGACGAGTACGGCGTCCAGCTGGTGATCTCCGCCGGCAACTCCGGGCCGGGCACCAACACCATCGGCGACCCCGCCCTCGCCGACAAGGTCATCTCCGTCGGTGCCTCCGCCTCGAAGGAAACCTGGGCCGCCAACTACGGCTCGGTGGTGGAGAAGAAGTACGCGATGATGCCGTTCTCCTCGCGCGGCCCCCGGGAGGACGGCGGCTTCGCGCCGACCCTCACGGCGCCGGGTGCGGCCGTCAACACCATTCAGACGTGGGCGCCCGGCGCCCCGGTCGCTGAGGCCGGCTACTCCCTGCCGCCCGGCTACGGCATGCTCCAGGGAACCTCGATGTCCTCCCCGCAGGCCGCCGGCGCCAGCGCGCTGCTCCTGTCCGCCGCCAAGCAGCGGAAGATCGATCTGTCCCCGCTCGCCCTGCGCACCGCGCTGACCAGCACGGCCCGTCAGATCAAGGGCGAGCAGGCCCATGAGCAGGGTGCCGGTCTCATCCGCATCGTGCAGGCCTGGGACGCCATCAAGGACGGCGCCACCGCCCACAGCTACACGGTGAGGGCCCCGGTCGACACCGCGCTCGACCAGTCCCTGAAGGAGCCCGGCTTCGGCACCGGACTCTACGACCGTGAGGGCGGCCTCAAGGCCGGTCAGAAGAAGACGTACGAGGTGACCGTCACCCGTACCACCGGTCCCGACCGCCCGCTGCGGCACGAGCTGGAGTGGGAGAACAACGACGGCACCTTCCGGCTTCTCGGCGACGACGACGTCGTGCTGCCGCTGAACAAGCCGGTCACCGTCAAGGTCCAGGCCCGGGCGAAGACCGCGGGCCTGCACAGCGCCATCCTGCAGGTGGATGACGAGCGTACCGAGGGCGTGGACCACCAGATGCTCGCCACCGTGGTCGCGGCACACCCCCTGGCGAAGCCTTCGTACTCTTTCAGCGCCGCCTCCTCGGTGCAGCGCAACAACAGCGTGTCCTACTTCATCACGGTCCCCCAGGGTGCGAAGACACTGGAGGTGGCGCTGAGCGGTCTGAAGGAGAAGAGCCAGACGCGCTTCATCTCCCTGCACCCGGCGGGGCTGCCCGTCGAGGACTCGGCGACGATCTACTGCTACCCGCACTACTCGCTGCCTTCCGACCCCAACACCTGCCGTCCCGACCTGCGGACCTACACCGACCCGCAGCCCGGCGTCTGGGAGGTCGAGATCGAGTCGCGGCGTACCTCCCCCGACCTCGACAACCCCTTCAAGCTGGACGTGTCGGTGCTCGGTACCGCCTTCGATCCGACGGTGACCAGGATTGCCGAGGTGAAGCCCGGCACGCCGGTCGCCGCCACGTGGACCGTGAGCAACGATTTCGCGGCTCTGGAGGGCAAGCTGGAGGGCGGCTCGCTGGGTTCCGCCGTGCTCGACACGCCGAGCATCGGTCACCAGCAGGTGCGGACGACGACCGTCGAGGTGCCCGCGGGCGCGGAGCGACTGGACGTCTCCATCGGCAAGGTCTCCGACCAGGGAGCGGACCTCGACCTGGCGGTGGTCAAGGACGGTGTGACGGTCGGTCAGTCCGCCGACGGTGACTCGGAGGAGGCCGTCCGTCTGGACAAGCCCGCCGCCGGTACGTACACGATCCGGGTGGAGGGCTACAGCGTGCCGTCCGGTTCGACGACGTACGCCTACCAGGACGTCTACTTCACCTCAGCCCTGGGCTCGGTGAACGTCGCCCCCGGCAGCAAGGTCTCGCTGCCCGCCGGCGCCTCCGCCAAGGTCACCGCCGACGTGCTGGTCAAGGCGGCCGGTCCGGCGGGCCGTCAGTTCTTCGGCGAGGTCAAGCTGGTCAACGCCCGCGGCAGCGCGGCGGGCCTGGGCACGGTCGTCATCGAGAAGGTGACCGGCTGACGCCTGTCCCCGCCACATGATGAGGGGCGGGTGCTCCCCTGCGGCACCCGCCCCTCACCTGTGCCCCGCCCCACTGCCGGCGCGGGGCCTCTTCTCGCCGGCGCCACGCTCACTGCCCGACGGACAGCGCCCAACGGACTCCGGAGCCGGCGGTCACCTGAAGCACGGCGTCTTCGCGCGCCTTCTTCAGGGCGATCTGGTTGTAGGTGCTGCTTACCTCACCGTCGACACACTCCAGGGGGAAGTCCAGGCCCACGGGCCGCAGTTCCACCTTCAGTGTGCCCTCGCCCTGGCAGTTCACGGCGATGGACACCGGGCCGCTCCGCACCCCGCCGTCCAACGGCACGGTCCGGTTCCCGCGTGCGTCCTTCACCGACGTGATCAGCTCGCCGTCGACGACCTTGGGCGCTTCGGTCACGGTCTCGCCCTCGATGTGCTCGGCCCGGTCCGTGGGCTTGGAGGACTCCTCGGAGGGCGTGCTCTTGTGAGGTGTGGCCGCGGGCGTGGTCTCCTGCCCGGAGCCGTCCTGGGTACAGGCGCCGCTCACCGCCATCGCAAGGGCGACCACCGCGAGGACGGCGGCCCGGCGAGGAGTTCGCGAACTCAGCTCTCCCACAAGTACCAGCCCACCTTCATCGGCGAATAGCTGGTGACCGTCTTCTTCGGCGAGGTCCGGCAGTTGCTGTAGATGGTGTAGCTGACGCCGGTGTTCTTGAGCCGGTACACGCCGTACTTGGCGTTCGTCGTCCTCTTCGCGGGGGTGCTGACGCTGATCTTGTTGCCGAGCTTGGCCGTCAGCGAGGCCGACAGGTTGACGTCGTACTTCCCCTCGATCTTGGCGAGCATCGCCTTGACGCTGACTGTGAGACCACCCGTGACACTGACGCCGACCGTGCCGGTCACCTCGGAGGTGAAAGTCGACTTGGCGGTGCGGGGGGTGCCGTTGTAGTTGGACTGAGTCGCCCCGACGCCCTTGTGGTACTGCTTGCCCTTGGTCTGCGGGGTGTAGACGTTCGTGGTGCCGCCACAGTGCTCCGCGTCGGGCTTGTCGACGGGAGGCTTGCCCGGCAGCGGCACCTCAGGTTCCGTCACCGGCTCCTGATCCACCTGCCCCTCGGGCACATCGACGACTTCCTCCTCCGGCTCCGTCGGCGGCTCCGTACCGATGACGATCTCGTCGGTGGCCGGGTCCGTCCCGTCCGCGTGGGCGGTCGCCGGCCCGACGGCGGCCAGTGTGGTGGCTGCGGCGACCGTCACGGCGATCTGAGTGGCCTTGCGCCAGGCGGATCTGTGCGAGCGCTGAGACATGCGTGAACTACTCCGGGGTTGGGGGACGGTGAGAGCCGGAGACGAAGCGAAACCGTGTTCGCTTTCCGGCGCCTTCGACACTAGGCCCGCCGAGCGGGCTCCGGAGCCCCCGTCGCCTGGCACACGGGGGCCATGGCACAGGGATGCCAACGCTCCGCATCCCAGGGGTTCGTACGCCTGATCGGGTAGCGTCAGCCCACTGACCTGACCAGTCAACGACCTTGCCCAGAGGGGAACCGTGCTGGAGACCATCGGCATCGACACCGCCGCCCACGACGTCTACCGTGCCCTGCTGCTCCATCCGTCCTGGACGCTGAAGGACATCTCCCAGGACACCGGCCTCACCGACGACGAGGTCCGCTCGGCCCTCGATCGGCTCGCCCAACTGTCCCTGCTGCATGAAGCCGCCGATCATCAGTTCGTTCCCGTCAGCCCCGATGTCGCCCTCTCCCCCCTGCTGCTGCGCAAGGAGGCCGAACTGGACGAGCGGCGTGCGCGGCTTTCCCAGGAACGAGCCGCACTGGCCGCTCTCACCTCCGAGTACGCCGCCTGCGCCACGGGCCGCACCGACAGTGGGGTGGAGAGACTCGAAGGAGTCGAGGCCGTGCGGGTGCGGCTGATGGAACTGGCACACCGGGCCCACTCCGAGGTACTCACCTTCGTGCCCGGCGGGGCGCTCAGCGCCGCGGCTCTCCAGGCCGGCAGGCCGCTCGACGAGCAGCACCTCGCTCGCGGGGTCCGGATGCGGACCGTCTATCTGGACAGCGTCCGCAACGACTCGGCAACCGTCGAGTACGCCACGTGGCTCGCCTCCGTCGGCGGTGAGACCCGCACCGCGCCGACGCTGCCCATGCGCATGATCCTCTGCGACCACGAGGCGGCCGTGATCCCCATAGACGCCGACGACAGCAAGAAGGGCGCCCTGCTGATCCGCTACCCCAGCATGGTGCGCGCGTTGGAGGAACTGTTCGATCTGGTGTGGGAGAGTGCGCGGCCGCTCGGCACCACGCCACAGGACGTTTCCGAGAGCGTCCCGACCGACCGGGAGGCGGCCCTGCTCAGGATGCTCGCTGCAGGGCTGACCGATGAGGGAATCGCCCGCAAGATGGGGGTCTCGCTGCGCACGGTCCGCCGCAACACCGCCGACCTGCAGAGGCGTCTTGGGGTGCAGAGCCGGTTTCAGGCAGGCGCCGAGGCCGTCCGGCGCGGCTGGATGTGACCTGCCGGGGCCGGCCTCATGACGTCGCCCGCGCTGGCCGCTCTCTGCCATGACCGGGGGCTGACAGATTCCGGGTGGCCGCCCGGCTGTGTCTCGTTCCTAAGGTCGGACGGGTGTACGCAGTCAAGGTCCTTCTCCGGCCCTCGCCCTGGCCCGCCGCTCCCGAGATTCCCGGCCTGCCCGTGGTGATGCCCGGTGACCGCGAGCTCAGTGAACTCGCCGAACAGCGCCGCACCGACCCGCAACCGGGCATCGTCCATGTGGCGCTGGCCCATTGGGGGGCACGCCTGGTCGGCATGACCTTCGTCGAGGCCACGGATCTCGACGAGGCCCTGTTCCTGGCCCGGCACGCCTGGGACCGGTGGCTGAGGCGGCCCGGGGTGTTGCCCGACTGGGTGATGGAGGGCTGTGAGGCCGACCGCTACCTCAACGCGCGCCGCCGGGAACCTCCCCCGCCGCGTGGCATGACGGTGCCAAGTCCCCCTGAGGCCAGCGAGACCTGCTGACACCGGCAGCCGCACTCTGCATGATCGTGCTCAGACAAACGCGCTGCGCCACACGAAGCAAGGAAGACAGAGGCACAGATGAGACACATCACCGGGCGAGCCGTCCGACTGGCTGTGGGCACCGCGGCGGCCATCGCCGCTGTGGGACTGCCCCTTGTATCCGGAAGCGTTCACGCAGCCGCTTCCGAGCCGGCCACGGGAGCATCCGTCGTCCAGGCCGGGGAGGCGGTGGGCGCCGACGCCAACGGAACCGAGGAGCCGGTCGAGCTCACGTTGCCGAAGCCGAAGGATCCCGGCGACGGCAAGGGCAGCTGGGTGTGGGACAAGGAGAAGCCGTAAGGGTCTGCTTCCCGGTCGCGGGAGAGGGGGGAAGGGGCAGGGCCTCGGAGTTCCCGCGACGGGGAACAGGTGGGGGCGGGCGTCCGTACGGGCGCCCGCCCTTCTCACTGAGCCCGCCGGCAGGGGATCGTGCGGGACTGCGGCAGGGCGGCGGTGATCCACGCCCGGTCGCGGGCGATCTCCTTCTCTCCCGTGGTCCACAGATCCGGCTCGCCCTGCCCTCGTGTGATGCCGACGAGGACGTGGTCGCCGGGACGCGGCCGGGGGGCGATGTCCTCGGCCAGGGCGAAGACGACCTGGTCCCACACCTCGGCAGGCTTGTAGGAGCGGTCCACGTCCAGCGTGACGCGGTCCTGCCCGGTGCCGGAGGCAGGCTCGACCTCGGCGACGGTGCCCTCGACGACCAGCCGGGCACAGGCGAGGTAACCGGCGTGGCCGAGCTTGCCGCTCTCGTGGCCGTGCTGCCGCTCGGCGGCGCTGTCGGCGGCGGAGTTGGCCCCGTTGTCGGCACCCGCCCCCGTACCGCTCTGCGCGACGAGCCAGCCCATCGCTATGACCGCGCCAGCCGCCGCGGCGGCGGCGAGGCCGCGCAGGGCCACGGTCAGCGGCCGGGGGCGGCCGCGCCGCGGCCCAGCGCCCGCCGCACCCACCGCCCGAGCCGCCCCGCGCCACCGGCGCAGGTACGGCAGCGAGGTCACAGCCGGGCCGGTACCGGCGCCCGGCCGCGGGGACGGCTCGGCGTCCAGCGCCAGCCGGTCTCCGATCAGCCCCAGCTGTTCCCGCAGCAACGCCACATCGGCCTCAGCCGCACTGTGGGCCGCCATGAAGCCGGCGTCCCGCCGGACGTCCTCCGGCAGGGGGTCTCCGACGAGCACCGCCATCAGCGGATCCGTGTGGTCGGTGTGGTCCATGCCTTCGGACACGCCACCGGCGCCACCACGGTCGTCATCGTTCCGGGCGGTCATGTCACACCACCTCGTCCTCGTGCAGGCGGACACGCAGGGCCCGCACCGCCGTGTGCAGCCGGCTCTTGACCGTGCCCTCCGGGACGCCGAGCTGCTCGGCGATGGACCGGACCGGCAGGTCGGCGTAGAAGCGCAGGACGACGACCTGCCGCTGGGCGTCGGGCAGCTCGTCCAGGCCCTGGGCGACGGCGACGGACAGCACACTGCTGTCCTCGCCGGACGGGTGGGCCGACTGGCGCAGGGCGGCCAGCCGCTCCCCGAGCCGCTCCTGGCGGCGCTTGGCCCGGTGCCAGTCCATGGCGAGGTTGGAGGCGACGACCGCCGCCCACGCCGAGACGTCCCGCGGCGCCTCCCGGCCGCTCGCCGCCCGCTCCAGCAGCCGCAGGCGGACCTGCTGTACCCCGTCCGGCAGGTCCGCCTGCGGCACACCGCCCAGCGCCAGCACCGCCCGCACCCGGCGCTCCTGCGCCGCATCCAGCGGATCAGCCGCCTCCAGCCGGTCAACCACCTCCAGCCGATCAACCACCTCCGGCGGTTCAGCCGCAGCCGGAGCACGGGCAGCGCTCCGGCCGACCGCTACCGGAGCATCAGCCGCTCTCCGCCCATCAGCGGTCCTCAGCCCATCAGCGGCCGTCTGCCCATCAGCCGCAGCCGGCGGACCGTCGCCGGCATCGGGCCGCGGTGCCTCCCGGGCGCGCCGGGCCCTTCCGCGCAGCAGCACAAGCCACCCCCCTCACCGTGTTTCTCCTACGACGCCGGCACCGCCCGGAACGTTCGGTCCCTTTCCGGTCTCCTGCGGAGAGACAGAGGTATACGTCACACTTCCGTGTGGCCGAGACCGACATGGGCAGGCGAGCTTGCGGCGCACGACCCCCGCCGGACGAATTCCTCCAGCTCAGCGGGGTCGACACCGCAGGTCCGCAACTATGGGACGGGACGAGCCGTCCCACTCTCCGGGCAGACCGGGGAAAGAAGTGGACAGGTGGGCCTTGGTCGGCCGCATGATGGAAAAGCCTCGGCCAAGCAACGAGCACGTGAAGAGACGCAGGAGAGGGAGTCACCGTGAGGGTCGGAATCGTCGGAGCCACCGGACAGGTGGGCACGGTCATGCGCAGGATCCTCACGGAACGGAACTTCCCGGTCACGGAGCTGCGCCTGTTCGCCTCGGCCCGCTCGGCTGGCACGCAGCTGGACGGGGTGACGGTGGAGGACGCGGCGACCGCGGACTACACCGGCCTGGACATCGTGCTGTTCTCCGCGGGCGGTGCCACGTCCAAGGCGCTGGCCGAGAAGGTCGCCTCCCAGGGCGCCGTCGTGATCGACAACTCCTCCGCGTGGCGCAAGCACCCGGAGGTCCCGCTGGTCGTCTCCGAGGTCAACCCGCACGCGATCGCGAACCGCCCCAAGGGCATCATCGCCAACCCGAACTGCACGACGATGGCAGCGATGCCGGTCCTGCGCCCGCTGCACGCGGAGGCCGGCCTGGAAGCCCTGGTCGTGGCCACGTACCAGGCGGTCTCCGGCTCCGGCCTCGCAGGCGTCGCCGAGCTGCACGGCCAGACGCAGAAGGTCGTCGCCGAAGCGGACAAGCTGACGCACGACGGCGCGGCGGTCGACTTCCCCGAGCCGGGCGTCTACAAGCGGCCCATCGCCTTCAACGTGCTGCCGCTCGCGGGCAACATCGTCGACGACGGTCTGAACGAGACCGACGAGGAGCAGAAGCTCCGCAACGAGTCCCGCAAGATCCTGGAGATCCCCGAGCTGAAGGTCTCCGGCACCTGCGTGCGCGTCCCGGTCTTCTCCGGCCACTCGCTGCAGATCAACGCCCGCTTCGCCCGCCCGATCTCCCCGGAGCGCGCGACGGAGCTGCTGACGGACGCCCCGGGCGTCGAGCTCTCGGACATCCCCACCCCCCTCCAGGCCGCCGGCAACGACCCGTCCTACGTCGGCCGCATCCGCCGCGACGAGACGGTGGACAACGGCCTGGCCCTCTTCGTCTCCAACGACAACCTCCGCAAGGGCGCGGCCCTCAACGCGGTCCAGATCGCGGAACTGGTGGCGGCCGAGCTGAAGGGCTAGCCCCCGCGCACCTCACAGCCCCTGCGCACCTCGTAGAGGAAACACCCGTACTCGACGGCCCGGACGTGGACGAGCGCCACGGCCGGGTCGTCGAACGCTTCCCTGAAGGCCCGCTCGAAGGCATCCGGCTCCTCGACCAGCCGACCGCCCAGGATGTGCCCCTCGGCGGAGTAGCGGCGGACCGTGCGGTGGGCGTTGGTGAAGGGCAGGGCGGCATCGGCGTCCGGTCCCGGACAGTCGTCGGCGTGGATGAAGACCGGGCCCATCTCGTCGTACGCGCCGGGGTCGACGCCCTGTTCCGCCGCCCAGCGGCGCAGCGGGGCGTACGACACCAGGGCGATGCGCGCGCCGGGCTCGCTGCGGCCCAGGCAGCAGCGGAGGGGTGCCCCGCCCTCGGCGTCGGTGAAGGGGGCCGGGGGACGGCCCGCGTCGTCCGTCGCGCGCAGGTTCTTCAGGGTGTGCGGGTCGATGGGGCGTGCCGTGTACGTCGTCGTCATGGTCATCAGACTTGCTCGCCCGGGCCCTCCGGACCGGCGGGATCCGGACGTCGTATTGCCCTGTCCCGGGCAGCCCGGCCCGTACTGCGCCGACGGGGCCGGGAGCGCCAGGCCGCCGCCCACGCAGAGCCGCGCGGCCGAGCCGGGCGGGTCGGCCGCACGGCCCCCAGGTGAACGCGCCCAGCGCGATCCTCGCGTTGAATCCTGCTTCCCGTAGGGGAGCCGGACCTAGTGCCGGGCCCGGTCTTCTGCGAGCGGCCCCAGACGGTCCCGGTCGGCCGGGACCGCCCGTTCGCGCCGCTCGCGCAGGTGACCGCGGCTCGGGTGGCGGCGGCTCCGTTGGTCAGGGCAGTCCCCGGTCCCCGCCCACCGGCGGACCGCCCACGCCCCGTCCGCCGTGCCTGGCCCGGCGGTGACCACCCTCCAACAGGGCCCGCCCCAGGTCGCCACCGGCCGTGCCGCCGTGCCGCCGTGCCGCCGTGGTGAGTGTGAGTGAGTGCCGGTACTGCCGACGAGGGGACGCAGACGGCTTCGGAGTCAGGGGAACGGAAGTTTGCCTGTCGAATGTGTGACCTTTGCAGGTGGGGCTCGTTGGATGCGATGACGGATCTTCGACACCGGGCCGGGGGGACGGGGTGGGCGGGCTGCGGAAGGTGGCGGCGCCGTTTGTGGTGCCCGGCCCTTCGGGGGTGGCGATCCGGGCCCGGCTGCGGGTCTCGGACACGGACGCGGCCGTATTGGCCGAGGTCGGTACGTTCCTGGGAGCGCTGGCGTCCCGGGATCTCGCAGCACGCTCACGGCAGGGTCTGGCTCACGATGCCACCGCGTGGGCTGCTCGTAAGCGGGAGTTGACCGGGTCCTCGTCGGCGCGGTGGGCAGGCAGCATCACAAAGGCCACCCATGACCAGTAGGCGCTGGCCCGGCGCGGCCAGATGGCGGAGATGGCCTGGCTGCGAAGGCAGATCACGCGGATCGAGGCCCGGCTGGCCCGCCCGCTGGGCGCCAAGGCGCACAAACGCGAAGGACTGGTACGCGGGTACGGCTCGCGGGCGGAGTGGCACGCCAAGTCCCGCCGCCGGCACACGCTGAAGGACCGGCTCGCCGGTCTGGAGGCGGACTGGGCGGCGGGCCGGGTGCACGTGGTGCGGGGCGGCAAGCAACTCGCTCATCTGCGTCACCGCCTGGGCCAGGCCGGGCTGGAGGAGGCGGCCTGGCGGGATCGGTGGCGGGCGGCGCGGATGTTCCTGGCCGCCGACGGGGAGTCCGGCAAACGCTTCGGAACGAGACCATCCGCATCACCGACAGCGGGCAGGTCTCGATCAGGCTGCCCGCCGCCCTGGCCCATCGGGCCAACGCCCCGCACTGCCGCTACGTCCTCGACGTCACCGTGGTGTTCAGGCACCGGGGCGAGGAATGGGCGGACCGGATCAGCGCGAACCGGGCGGTGGCCTACCGCATCCACCACGACCCGGTCCGCCGCCGCTGGTACATCACCGCCTCCTGGCAGCGCGCGGCTGTCCCGGTCCTGCCGATCGGCGCGGCCCTGGCCCGGGGGGTGGTGGCAGTGGACATGAACGACGACCACCTCGCCGCCTGGCACCTCGACGTCCACGGCAATCCCGTCGGCGAACCGCAGCGCTTCTTCTACGACCTGTCCGGCACCACCGCGCACCGGGACGCCCAGATCCGCCATGCGCTGACCCGGCTGCTGCACCACACCCGCCGCCGCGCAGCCGAGGCGATCGCGATCGAGGACCTGGACTTCACCGACGGAGCCAGCCGGGAGCAGCACGGCCGTAACAAGCGGTTCCGGCGTCTGGTCTCCCGCTTCCCCACCGCGAAGCTGAAGGCGCGGCTGGCGTCGATGGCTGCCGAGCAGAACATCGCGATCGTCGCGGTCGATCGGGCGTACACCTCCCGGTGGGGTGCCCAGCACTGGCAGCAGCCCCTCACCACACCCAACCGTGACACCACTCGCCACGACGCGGCTGCCGTGGCGATCGGACGGCGCGCCCTTGGGTATCCGATCCGGCGACGGACGGCACCGTCCCGTAACGACCAGAGCGATCGTTACGGGCATCGGACGGTCCAGGCCCGACCGGAGACCCGACGGCGCGAGGAAACCCGCCCCCGCCTACCCGGACCACGATCCCGAGTCGTGCTGCCCGGACGCGGAGCGAAAGCGGGCGACCAGCGTGCCCAACACCGTTCGGAGCACGCGGCTGAGCATGAGCCCTGGCAACAGGACTCACCCCCGCTCAGTCTTTAGGAACGGTACCCCCAGGAGAAACCCAGGTCGTCGCCTGATGCGAGGCTGCCGTGGAAAGATGGCGCAACCCACCCATACCGAGGAGATGACCGCGTGCCTGGCACAAACCTGACCCGCGAAGAGGCGCAGCAGCGGGCGAAGCTGCTCGCCGTTGACTCGTACGAGATCGAACTCGACCTCTCCGGCGCGCAGGAGGGCGGCACCTACCGGTCCGCGACCACGGTGCGCTTCGACGTCGCGGAGAACGGGGCGGAGTCGTTCATCGACCTGGTGGCCCCGGCCGTGCACGAGGTGATCCTCAACGGGGACTCCCTCGACCCCGCCGAGGTCTTCGCGGACTCCCGGATCGCCCTGCGCGGCCTGCTGGAGGGCCGCAACATCCTCCGGGTGGTCGCCGACTGCGCGTACACCAACACCGGTGAGGGCCTGCACCGTTTCGTCGACCCGGTCGACGACCAGGCCTACCTCTACACCCAGTTCGAAGTGCCGGACGCCCGCCGGGTGTTCGCGAGCTTCGAGCAGCCGGACCTCAAGGCGACCTTCCAGTTCACCGTGAAGGCGCCGGAGGGCTGGACCGTCATCTCCAACTCGCCCACGCCCGAACCGCAGGACAGCGTCTGGGTCTTCGAGCCGACGCCGCGCATCTCGACGTACATCACGGCGCTCATCGTCGGCCCGTACCACTCGGTGCACAGCGTCTACGAGAAGGACGGCCAGTCCGTCCCGCTCGGCATCTACTGCCGTCCCTCGCTCGCCGAGTACCTGGACTCGGACGCCATCTTCGAGGTGACCCGGCAGGGCTTCGAGTGGTTCCAGGAGAAGTTCGACTACGCGTACCCGTTCAAGAAGTACGACCAGCTGTTCGTGCCGGAGTTCAACGCGGGCGCGATGGAGAACGCGGGCGCGGTGACCATCCGCGACCAGTACGTGTTCCGGTCGAAGGTGACGGACGCGGCGTACGAGGTGCGCGGGGAGACCATCCTGCACGAGCTGGCCCACATGTGGTTCGGCGACCTCGTGACCATGGAGTGGTGGAACGACCTGTGGCTGAACGAGTCGTTCGCCACGTACACCTCCATCGCCTGCCAGGCGCACGCGCCCGGGAGCCGGTGGCCGCACGCGTGGACCACCTTCGCCAACTCCATGAAGACGTGGGCCTACCGGCAGGACCAGCTGCCGTCCACGCATCCGATCATGGCCGAGATCCGGGACCTGGACGACGTCCTGGTCAACTTCGACGGCATCACGTACGCCAAGGGCGCCAGCGTCCTGAAGCAGCTCGTCGCCTACGTCGGCATGGACGAGTTCTTCCGGGGCGTGCAGGCCTACTTCAAGCGCCACGCCTACGGCAACACGCGCCTGTCCGACCTGCTGGGCGCCCTGGAGGAGACCTCCGGCCGGGATCTGAAGACGTGGTCGCAGAAGTGGCTCCAGGCGGCCGGGATCAACATCCTGCGCCCGGAGATCGAGACGGACGCGGAGGGTGTCGTCACGTCCTTCGCCATCCGCCAGGAGGCCCCGGCCCTGCCCGCCGGCGCCAAGGGCGAGCCGACGCTGCGCCCGCACCGGATCGCCGTCGGCCTGTACGAACTGGACGACGCCAGCGGCAAGCTGGTCCGCGAGGAGCGGATCGAGCTGGACGTGGACGGCGAGCTGACCGCCGTACCGCAGCTGGCCGGCAAGCGCCGCCCGGCCGTGATCCTGCTCAACGACGACGACCTGTCGTACGCGAAGGTCCGCCTGGACGAGCAGTCCCTGGCCTTCGTGACGGAACACCTCGGCGACTTCGAGTCCTCCCTGCCGCGCGCCCTGTGCTGGGCGTCGGCCTGGGACATGACCCGCGACGCCGAGCTGGCCGCCCGCGACTACCTCTCGCTGGTGCTGTCCGGCATCGGCAAGGAGTCCGACATCGGCGTCGTGCAGTCGCTGCACCGCCAGGTGAAGCTGGCGGTCGACCTGTACGCCGACCCGGCCGCCCGCGAGGCGCTGCTGGCCCGTTGGACCGACGCGACGCTGGCCCATCTGCGGGCGGCGGCGCCGGGCAGCGACCACCAGCTGGCGTGGGCGCGCGCGTTCGCCGCGACGGCCCGCACGCCCGAGCAGCTGGACCTGCTGGACGCGCTGCTGGAGGGCTCGCAGACGATCGAGGGCCTGGTCGTCGACACGGAGCTGCGCTGGTCGTTCGTCCAGCGGCTCGCGGCGGTGGGCCGGTTCGACGAGACGGAGATCGCGGGCGAGTACGACCGTGACCGTACGGCCGCCGGTGAGCGTCACGCCGCCACGGCCCGGGCGGCCCGTCCGACCCCGGAGGCCAAGGCGGAGGCGTGGGCGTCGGTCGTCGACTCCGACAAGCTGCCGAACGCCGTGCAGGAGGCGGTCATCGCGGGCTTCGTCCAGACCGACCAGCGTGAGCTGCTCGCCCCGTACGCGGACCGCTACTTCGAGGTGGTCAAGGACATCTGGGAGTCCCGCTCCCACGAGATGGCCCAGCAGATCGCGGTCGGCCTCTACCCGACGGTCCAGGTCTCCCAGGAGACCCTGGACAAGACGGACGCCTGGCTGGCCTCCGCCGAGCCGAACGCGGCCCTGCGGCGGCTGGTGTCGGAGTCGCGCGCGGGCGTGGAGCGCGCGCTGCGGGCACAGCGGGCGGACGCGGCGGCGGAGTAGCCGTTGGCTCATCACGGCTGTGGGGGCGCCCGGCACTGTGCCGGGCGCCCCTTCCTTTTTCGGAGGCTGATGAGAAGTCAGAGGCTAATGGCCGATTCAGGGACTGATGAGAAGTCAGAGGCAGATGGCGCGTCAGAGGCTGATGAAGGGCGAGTGCTCGATGAGCAGGAGCCCACGCAGGTACGAGCGGATGCGCGCCAGGCCTCGGAGTCGCGTCGGTACGGGTGCGGGCATGGTTCCCCCAGGAGTAAGGTACGTCTCATGGCGTACCTGAGGGAAGGTACGTCACGAGGCGTACCTTGTCGAGAGGTGGAGTGATGGGGTCGAGCGAGCTGCCGCACCCGCGCGCCGATGACCTGGAGGTGGGGCCGGTCCTGCTGGCGCTCGCCGACGACAACCGGCGCCGGGTCGTGGCCGAACTCGCCGCACGGCCGGACGAGGAGCGGCTGTGCGCCTCCTTCGAGCTGCCGGTGAGCAAGTCCAGCCGCACCCATCACTGGCGAGTGCTGCGGGAGGCCGGCCTGGTGTATCAGCGCGACGCCGGCAACCGGCTGTACATGCGCCTGCGCAAGGACGACCTGGACCGCAGGTTCCCCGGCCTGATCCAGGCCGTCATCGCCGCGGACCAGGGCCCGCGCTGACGTATCCCTCGGGCCTGGTGTCGCGCCGGGAAGCAGCAGGCCGTGGCGCCCGGCCGAAGGCGAGGAGGCTCGGGGCCGCCGCCTTCCGCCGCGGGCCGAGCTGTCCCGCCACCGTCGCCCCGAACGCCAGCGCCATGCCCGCCAACTGCACCGGCGTCAGCGCCTGGCCGAGCGCCGCCCAGCCGACGACGGCCGCGGTCAGCGGGGAGAGCGGGCCGAGGAAGGTCACCTGGGTGGCGGTGAGACGGCCGATGCCGCGGAACCACAGCCAGTAAGCGATCGCCGTGTTCGCGACGGCGAGATAGAGGTAGCCGCCGATCGCCCGGCCGTCCAGCGCCGGCGGCGCGCCCTCGACGAGGAAGGCGAGGGGCGCGATCAGCAGGCCGCCCGCGGTCAGCTGCCAGCCGGCGAGGGCCAGCGGGCCGACACCTTCGGGGCGCCCCCACCGCTTGATGAGCACGGTGCCGGTGGACATGGACGCGGTGGAGGCGAGGGCCGCCAGCACGCCCAGCACGTCCAGCGCCCCGGCCGCCTCGAACACGACCAGGCTGACACCGAACGCGGCCGCGACCCCCGTGAGCAGCGTGCGCGGCGTCGGCCGCTGCCCCAGCAGCAACGCCGCGAGGCCGACCACGAACAGCGGGCCGACGGAGCCGACGACCGCCGCCATACCGCCGGGCAGCCGGTACGCGGCGAGGAACAGCAGCGGGAAGAAGGCGCCGATGTTCAGCGCGCCCAGCACCACCGACTTCCACCACCAGGCACCGCGCGGCAGCACCCGGGCGAGGGCGAGCAGCAGCAGACCGGCCGGCAGGGCGCGCAGGAGGCCGGTGAACAAAGGGCGGTCGGCCGGGAGGAACTCGGTGGCGACAGCGTAGGTCGTGCCCCAGGAGATGGGGGCGAGGGCCGTGAGGGTGATGAGAGCCGGGCGGGAGGTGGCCATGAGAGCACCCTTCAAGTAGGTCGATGGAAAGTAGCTTAGCTCTAAGCAACTTTCCGTCAAGCTACTTTCTTGCGGGTGACCCGGAAGGGCCGGATACTCGTGCCATGAGCGAACGCCCCGAGCAGCACAGGGACCCCGTCGACGCGATCATCGACCAGTGGGCGAGGGTGCGGCCCGACCTCGACACCGCCGCCATGGAGGTCTTCGGCCGCATCTACCGGCTCTCGCGCGCGATGGGCGACCGGACGGAGAAGGCGTACGCGCAGTTCGGGATCGGCCGCGGGGAGTTCGACGTCCTCGCGACACTGCGCCGCGCCGGTGAGCCCTACACGCTCTCGCCCCGCCAGCTCTCCGCGACGCTGATGCTCACGACCGGGGGCATGACGGGGCGCCTGGACAAGCTGGAGCGCGCGGGCCTGCTGCGCCGCTCCCCCGATCCGCACGACCGGCGCGGCCTGCACGTCACCCTCACCGACAAGGGTCTGGAGCTGATCGACGAGGCGGTCGGCGCCGGACTCGCCGTCCAGACGGAGGCACTGTCCGGCCTCGACGCCGAGCAGGCCGGACAGCTGGCGGAACTGCTCAGGGAGCTGCTCCGGACGACGGAGGGCCGGCAGGACTGAGCCGGCGCCCGCCCACGCCGCGTAGCCGTGGGGCCGCACCGGCACGGTCGTACGGCGGTCGCTCGCCCAGCAGGGAGCCGCGAGGAGCAGGACGGCGGTAGCCGATGCCGGTGACCTGGCCGAGCGCCTCGGCGGGGGTCGTGCATGCCCAAGTCGCGGCCGAGGGCGCCGCCCCGGTCGCCGTACGGCCGCATGCGCGGCGTGCGTACGACGGGGACGGCGCCCTCGGAAAAGGTGCGCGGCGGACTCGAAACGAGCCCTGGTCAGACCTTCGCGTCGGCCTCGGTGCCGGTCTTGGTCGTGATGTTGGAGCTGGTCGGGTCCTTCTTCTTGTGCGACTTGTCCCCGACCATCACCAGACCGGCGATGACCAGGTACAGCACGATCGGGGCCACGACGAAGAGGCCCAGCGTCTCGATGACGCTCAGGCCCGGGCCGGGGTCGTCACCGTCGTCGCGCGTGAGCGCGGAGGCGGGCGACGACATGAGCAGCATCATCAGCGTCGTACCGGCGGCCAGGGCGCCGGCGCGCAGGGCGTTCTTCTTGTCCACGGTGCCAAAAGTATCCAACGCCGGTCGGGGCCGCGCGGCCGGGGTGCCGTAAGAGGCGCTGTATGAGGTGCCGCGAGAGCCGTCCTCAGGCGCCCGACCCGTCGGCCGGCTGCCGCAGTACCTCGATGAGGGCGTGCAGCCGGGGCGAGGCGGCCAGATCCTCCAGGGTCACGGGGCGTCCCTCCGCGTCCGCGATCGGCAGCCGCCAGTTCGGGTACTGGTCCCACGTCCCCGGGAGGTTCTGCGGGCGGCGGTCGCCCACCCCGTCCGGGAGCCAGACGCCGACCATGCGGGCCGGGGTGCGCAGCAGGAAGCGGTGGACGGCCTGGATCTCGGCCTCCTCCGAGGAGGTGTCGGTGCCTCCGGTGCCGTCCAGCAGGCCGAGCTCGGTGAGGAGGGCCAGCCACTCGGCGGTGTCGGAGGCGGCCTCGGCGCGCTCCTCCTCCAGGGGGCGGGTCAGCAGGCCCAGGCTGTCGCGGAGTTCGACGTGCTCGCCGGTGAGGCGGGCGGCCGTGGAGGGCAGGTCGTGGGTGGTGGCGGTGGCCAGGCAGTCGGCGCGCCAGCGGTCGGGGGGCAGGGGGCGGCCGTCGCCCTCCCAGTCGCGTTCGAACCACAGCACGGACGTGCCGAGCACTCCGCGCTCGCGCAGCGCCTCGCGCACGCCCGGTTCGACGGTGCCCAGGTCCTCGCCGATGACCAGCGCCCCGGCCCGGGAGGCCTCCAGGACGAGGACGGCGAGCATGGCCTCGGCGTCGTAGCGGACGTAGGTGCCCTCGGTCGGGGGCCGGCCCTGCGGCACCCACCACAGGCGGAACAGGCCCATGACGTGGTCGATGCGCAGGGCTCCGGCGTAGCGGAACAGGGCGCGCAGCAGCTCGCGGAAGGGGGCGTAGCCCGACTCGGCCAGGCGGTCGGGGCGCCAGGGCGGCAGGCCCCAGTCCTGGCCGCGGGCGTTGAAGGCGTCCGGCGGGGCGCCCACCGACATGCCGGCGGCGAAGTACTCCTGCTGGGCCCAGGCGTCGGCGCCGCCGGGATGGACGCCGACCGCGAGGTCGTGCACGATCCCGACCGGCATCCCGGCCTCGCGTCCGGCGCGCTGCGCGGCGGTCAGCTGGCTGTCGGTGAGCCAGGCGAGCCGGGACCAGAAGTCCACCCGGTCCATCAGGCCGTTGCGGGCCCGGGCGGTCTCGGACGAGCGCGGGTCGCGCAGGCCGGTCGGCCAGCGGTGCCAGTCCGAGCCGTGCACCTCGGCGAGCGCGCACCAGGTGGCGTGGTCCTCCAGGGCCTGGCCCTGCTCGGCGAGGAAGTCGCAGTAGGCGGCGCGTCTGCCGGGGCCGAGCGGCACCTCGCACAGCAACTCGAGCGCCTCCCGCTTGAGCTCCCACACGGCGTCCCGGTCGATCAGGGCGCCCTGCTCCAGCACGGCTTCGCGCAGCCGGCCGGAGCGCTCCAGCAGCGCGCGCAGCCGCTCGCGGTCCTCGACGTACGCGGATTCGGGGACATCCTCGATGCGCAGGTGCACCGGGTCGGGGAAGCGGCGGGAGGAGGGCCGGTACGGGGAGGGGTCGGTGGGGGCGCCGGGCACGGCCGCGTGCAGCGGATTGACCTGGACGAATCCGGCGCCGAGCGACCGCCCGGCCCAGCCGGCCAGCTCGCCGAGGTCGCCCAGGTCGCCCATGCCCCAGGAACGGCGGGACAGCAGGGAGTAGAGCTGGACGAGGAGTCCGTAGGAGCGTCCGGTGGGGGTGGGCAGCCGGGCCGGGGCGATGACCAGGTGGGCGGTGGCCGTGCGGCCGTCGGGGACGGTGGCGGTCAGCCGGTGGACCCCGGGCGGGAGGTGCTCGGCCGAGGCGCGGGTCTCGCCCTGCTCGGTCTCGATGAGCAGCCGGCTTCCGTCGGGGAGCGCGGCCAGGGCGGCCGGGGGGCCGGCGCCCCAGCCGACCACCGTGGGCGGCAGCAGCCTGATGCCCTGGTCCCGCTCCCGGGCGGCGAGCGCGGCGCGGACGGCGCCGGGCGTGCTCGCGTCCACGCCGAGAGCGGCCAGGGTCAGGGTGACCGCGGCGGCCGAAGCCGCGACCGTACGGTCCGGGGACGGGCTGTACGAGGTGGCGACGCCGTGCAGTTCGGCGAGGCGGGACAGGTCCTCGGAAGGCGGTTCGGCCGGCCGTTCGGTCATCTACGACCTCGAGAAGTCCGGGACGAAGGTGAAGGCGGAGGGTTCGCTGGTGAGGGGGGCTGATTCGGCGAGCGGCGGCTCGCTGGTGAGGGGCTCGGCGTCGGGCAGCGGCGTCTCGCTGGTCAGCGGGGGCTCGGCGCAGGTGTTCTCGGAGCTGAAGACGCAGTAGTGGGGGTCTTCGTAGCGGGGATCGTCATAGTGGGGGTCGAGGTCGGCGGACGTGTCCGCCACGGGTTTGGACGGGTCCGCCACGGGTTTGGACGGGGCCGGGAGCGGAAGGAAAGTCATCGCAGCCACGGGGGGCCTCCTTGTCGGGTACGACATTCAACGGTTATCGCAGCCCTACCCAGTCGGCGCGAAGGCAGACACCCCAGGCCGGACATCGTGCTTCTGCTCACATTCCACTGCCCTCCACTCCTTCCAGATTCCGGCAATCCAGTGATAACGGCCACTCTCGTTGACACCTTCACCGGGCGGGTGGTGGGCTCGTTCTCCCGGTCGAACACACCTGGAGGGGGCCTGTGGGACTGCGGCGTGGGAAGCGGGCGGTGGCTCTCGCCGTCGCCGTCGTCGCCGGAACCCTCGGCTCGGTGCCCGCCGCGGTGGCGGCGCCGCCGGTCCCGGGCACGACCGCGACACCCACCTCGGACACCGCCGGGCCGGACCTCTCCGTCTGGCCGCGCCCCCAGTCCCTGCGCGCGAACGGCGCACCGGTCGCGGTCACCGACGAGGTCGCCCTGATCACCGGCCCGTCGGCGGACAGGTACGCCCTCGAAACCCTGCGCGAGCTGCTGCGGCAGGCCGGAGCCCGTCGCATCACCGACTCCGCCCGGCCCGGGGCGCTGGTCGTGCGGCTGCGCACGGAGCCCGTCCGCCGGGGCGACCGCCACGCCCTCCCGGCCGGGGGGTACGAGCTGTCCGTGGGCGGGGACGGCGTCCTGCTCACCGGCACCGGCAACGACGGCCTGTTCCACGCGGTGCAGACGCTGCGGCAACTCGTGCGTCCCGACGGCACGATCACCGCCGCCGTCGTGCGCGACTGGCCCGGCACCGCCGTGCGCGGCATCACCGAGGGCTTCTACGGCACCGCGTGGACGCACCGGCAGCGGCTGGAGCAGCTCGACTTCATGGGGCGCACCAAGCAGAACCGCTACCTGTACGCGCCGGGGGACGACCTGTACCGGCAGGCGCGCTGGCGTGAGCCGTACCCGGCGGAGCAGCGCGCCGGGTTCCGGGAGCTGGCCGAGCGGGCGCGCCGCAACCACGTCACACTCGGCTGGGCGGTGGCCCCGGGCCAGGCGATGTGCTTCGCGTCGGACGCCGACGTGCGGGCGCTGACCCGCAAGCTCGACGCGATGTGGGCGCTGGGCTTCAGGGCCTTCCAGCTCCAGTTCCAGGATGTCAGCTACAGCGAATGGCACTGCGACGCGGACGCCGACCGGTTCGGGTCCGGCCCGCGGGCGGCCGCGCGGGCGCAGGCCCGGGTGGCGAACGCGGTGGCCCGGCACCTGGCGGAACGGCACGCCGGCGCCGCCGGTCTGTCGCTGATGCCGACCGAGTACTACGAGGACGGCACGACCGACTACCGGCGGGCCCTGGCCGGCACGCTGGACCCGGGTGTCGAGGTGGCGTGGACGGGCGTCGGGGTGGTGCCCCGCACCATCACGGGCGGTGAACTGGCCGACGCCCGGGAGGCGTTCCGGCATCCGCTGGTCACGATGGACAACTACCCGGTCAACGACTACGAGCCCGGCCGTCTCTTCCTCGGCCCCTACCGGGGCCGCGAGCCGGCGGTCGCCACCGGTTCGGCGGCCCTGCTCGCCAACGCGATGCAGCAGCCCGAGGCGTCCCGCATCCCGCTGTTCACCGCCGCCGACTACGCGTGGAACCCGCGCGCCTACCGCCCCGGTGAGTCCTGGCGCGCCGCGATCGCCGACCTGGCGGGCGGGGACCGGCGCCGCGAGGAGGCCCTGACCGCGCTCGCGGGGAACGACGCCTCGTCCGTCCTCGGCGAGGAGGAGCCGGCGTACCTGCGCCCGCTGACCGAGGCGTACTGGCGGGCCCGCACAGCCGGTGGCACCACCAGTGACGGCGCCGCGAGGAGGCTGCGCGAGGCGTTCACGGTGCTGCGCGAGCTGCCCCGGCGGCTCACGGGCACCGCCCTCGCCCCGGAGGTCGCCCCCTGGTCTCGGCAGCTGGCCCGCTACGGCGAGGCGGGCACGGCGGCGCTCGACATGCTGGACGCGCAGCGCGCCGGGGACGCGGCGGCGGCCTGGACGGCGTACCGCAGGCTCGGCGCGCTGCGGGACCGGCTGGAGCCGGCACCGGTCGAGGTCGGCACGGACGTCCTGGACGCCTTCCTGCGGCGGGCGCAGAAGGCGTACGCGGCCTGGTCGGGCATCGACCACGAGCCGCCCCCGAGCCCCGGCGACCCGGGCGACGGCCGTACCCTGCGCTTCCTCGGCCCCCGGTCCCTGACGGCCGTGACGGCGCTCACCGACCCCGGCACCGAGGGGGACGTCGAGGTGCACGTGCCGGGCCGGGGCTGGCGGCGGGCCGGCCGGCTGGCCGCTTCGGGCGCGACCGAGACGCGGGTCGGACAGCGGGTGGACGCCGTACGGGTCACCGGTCCCGCGCCGTCCCGCGTAAGCCACCTGGTGCCGTGGTTCGCGGACTCCCCCGCCACCTCCCTGGAGCTGACGCGGGACCGGGTGGACGCCGAGACCGGCAGGACGCGGCGGCTGACGGCCGGGCTGGGCTCGCTGCGCCCCGCCGACGCCCGCGGCAGGCTCACCGTCGAGGCGCCCGAGGGCGTGCGGGTGAAGGTGCCCGGGACCGAACTGGCCGTGCCGCGCGGCACGAAGGTGGAGGTCCCCGTAGAGGTGACCGTGGAGCGCGGTGCGCCGAAGCGGTCCTACGACATCCGGCTGGGGTTCGCGGGAGCGACCCGCACCCTCACCGTCCGGGCGTTCCCGCCCACCGGCGGACCCGACCTGGCCCGCACCGGCACGGCGCGTTCCTCGGGTGACGAGACGCCCGACTTCCCCGCGTCGGCGGCGAACGACGGCGACCCGGGCACCCGCTGGTCGTCCCCGGCCGACGACGGCGCCTGGTGGCAGGTCGAGCTGCCGCGCCCGGCGCGGCTCGGTCGGGTCGTGCTTCGCTGGCAGGACGCCCACCCCTCGGCGTACCGCGTCCAGGTGTCGCCGGACGGCCGCCGCTGGCGCACGGCGGCGGCGGTACGGGACGGCAGGGGCGGCCGGGAGAGCGTCCGCATGGACGAGCGCGACGTGCGCTTCGTACGGGTGCAGGGCGAGAAGCGGGCCACGCCGTACGGGTACTCGCTGTGGTCGGTGGAGGCGTACGCCGTCACGGATTGAACCCCACCCTTCGGTTCCGGGTGAGAAAGAGGGGCGCCGACTATGTACTCAGTACATATACTGAGTACATAATGATCGGCATGAGCACCCGCCACATCCTGCTGGGCCTGCTCGCCACGGGTCCGAGCCACGGCTACGACCTCAAGCGACGCCACGACGAACGCTTCCCGCAGGCCCGCCCGCTGGCCTACGGGCAGGTCTACACGACCCTCCAGCGCCTCGTCCGGGACGGCCTCGCCGAGATCGAGGGCACCGACTCGGACGGCGGCCCGGAGCGGACGATGTACCGCACCACGGACGAGGGGACGCGCGAACTGTCCCGCTGGGCCGGGGACATCACGCCGCCCGCGCCCTTCGTGGCGAACGAGATCTTCGCCAAGGTAGTCGTCGCGATCCTCTCGGGCGGCGACCCGGCCGCGTATCTGAGCGCCCAGCGTGCCGCCCACATGGAGCGGATGCGGGAGCTCACCGCCCTCAAGGCCGCGAAGGGCGCGGACCTGGCGACCGTGCTCGCGGCGGACTACGCCCTCAACCACCTCGACGCCGACCTCCGCTGGATGAGCACCACGGCGGCCCGGCTCACCACCCTGACCGCGGAGGTCGACGCAGCATGAACAGACCCGTGCCTCTTCTCACGGCCAGTGGCCTCACCAAGGCGCACGGCAGGACGCCCGCCCTGCGCGGGGCGTCGGTCGAGCTGCACGCCGGTGAGATCCTCGCCGTGACCGGCGCGAGCGGCAGCGGGAAGTCGACGCTGCTGCACTGCCTGGCCGGGATCGTCCGACCCGACGAGGGCTCGGTGACGTACGACGGCCGGCGGCTGGCGGACCTGCCCGAGAAGCGGCTGAGCGAGCTGCGGCGGACCGAGTTCGGCGTGGTGTTCCAGTTCGGGCAGCTCATCCCCGAACTGACGGCCCTGGACAACGTCGCCCTGCCGCTGCTGCTGGCCGACACCGGCCGAGCCCGGGCCCGGACTCTGGCCGGTGAGTGGCTGGAGCGGTTCGGCGTACGCGGGCAGCAGGACCTGCGGCCGGGCGAGATGAGCGGCGGCCAGGCCCAGCGGACCGCGTTGGCCCGGGCCCTGGTCACCGGCCCGAGGGTGGTCTTCGCCGACGAGCCGACGGGGGCCCTGGACTCGCTCGCCGGCGAGCAGGTCATGACGGCCCTGGTCACCACGGCCCGCGAGTCGGGCACGGCGGTCCTGCTCATCACCCATGACGCCCAGGTGGCGGCGTACGCGGACCGGGAAGTCCAGCTGCGGGACGGCGCCGTGGCACCGCTGGGGGTGACGGCATGAGGGCTCTGCGCGCCGATCTGCGTCTCGCCTGGGAGCTCACCCGTGGTTCCGACCGCGGGGAGTGGTGGCGGGTGACGCTGACGGCGACGGGCGCCGCGCTCGCGACGGGTTTCGCGCTGGCCGCCGTCGCCCTGGCCTCGCTGCGGGGCAGCTACCGGGTGCCCGTCGCCGCGGGCCTGCTGGACGAGCCCGGTACGCGGTCCGGTGTGATCGTCGGCCTGCTGCTTCTGCTCGTGCCGGTGCTGGGGTTCCTCGGCCAGTGCGCCCGGATCGGCGCCGTGCACCGCGACCGGCGGCTGGCCGGGCTGCGGCTGGCCGGGGCGACGCCCTGGCAGGTGCGGCGGATCGCCGCGCTGGAGACCGGGCTGGCCTGTCTGCTGGGCTCGGCGGTCGCCACCGTCCTGTCGGTCCTGGCCCTGCTGCGCCAGTGGGACCGGCCGCCAGCCCTGGCCTGGGTGGGGATCGCTCTGGTCGCCATCGCCGTACCGGGGCTGGGTGCGACGGCGGGCGCACTGGCGCTGCGCCGGGTCGTGGCCTCCCCGCTCGGCTGGGTGCGCCGGGTCGGGCCGCGCAGCGGACGGGGGCCCGGGCTGCTGTTCCTGGCCGGGGTGCTGCTCGTCGGCGTGCTGGCGCTGCTGACCGTCGGCACGACCTCCCCGGCCGCCTCCAACCGGCCGAACGGCGGGCTGCCGCTGACGATGGCGGGCGTGGTCCTCGCGGTCGGCGCGGGCGCGGTGTGGCTCTCCGGGGCCACCGCGAAGGCGACCGGCCGGATCCTCGCGGCCCGGGCCAGGTCGGCGGCGACGCTGATCGCGGCGGAACGACTGCGCGACGACCCCTGGTCGGCCGCCCGCACGCACGCGGCGGTACTGCTGGTGACGGTCGTGGGCACCGGCTTCCTGGGCATCCGGCAGGTCATGAGCGACGTGCTGCGCACCCAACGCTTCTCCGAACCCGCGTCCTACTACACCACCGGCCTCGACCTCACCGGCGCCGCGATCGCCATCGCCCTCGCGATCACCCTGACCGGCCTCGCCGTCGGCACCGCCGAGTCCCTGGCCACCCGCCGCCGGGGCCTGGCCGCGCAGGCCGCCGCCGGGGTGCCGCGCACGGTGCTCGGCCGGGCCCTGCTGCTGGAGACCGCGCTGCCGCTCGCCCCCGCCGTGCTGCTCTCGGGCCTGGGCGGGACGGCCATCGGCACCTGGTACGCCCTGCTCGCCGGCCGGCCGGTGCCCTGGGCGATCACCCTGGTCCCGGTCGCCGTCTACGCCGCCTGCCTGCTGGCCGCGGCCACCTCACTGCCCCTGCTGCGCCGATCGGTACGCCCGGGGGAGCTGCGGTACGCCTGAGCGCCCCTCCTCATGACGGTCCGGCCCGGGGGAACGGGGGTTCCCCGGGCCGGTCGGCCGGCCGCACGCGGCAATACGAAGGCCCGGATCCTCGTCAGGCGGAAATGCCGTCGATCCGGGCCAAGGCGTCGTCCGCGCCGTACGGCTGCAAGTACGGCAGCCAGCGCGGGTCCCTATGGCCGGTCCCGATGATGCGCCAGGCCAGGCCGGAGGGCGGAGCGGGTTTGTGGCGCAGCCGCCAGCCGATCTCGAAGAGGTGACGGTCGGCCTTCACGTGGTTGCAGCGGCGGCAGGACGCCACCACGTTGTCCCAGACGTGCTTGCCCCCGCGGCTGCGCGGGATGACGTGGTCGACGCTGGTTGCGACGCCACCGCAGTACATGCACCGGCCCCCGTCACGGGCGAACAGCGCCCGGCGGGTCAGTGGAACGGGCCCCCGATAGGGAACCCGGACGAATCGCTTGAGCCGGACCACGCTGGGTGCGGGGACTGTGACGGTCGCGCTGTGCAGAAAGGCGCCGGACTCCTCGAGGCATACGGCCTTGTTCTCGAGGACGAGGACGAGCGCGCGGCGGAGCGGTACGACACCTAGCGGCTCGTACGACGCGTTGAGGACCAGGACGTGCGGCACGGATGCCTCCTTGGACGCCGGCGGCGCGTGGCTCGCGCCGGGACGATTCGTAGCCAGTCTCCCCTCATGCCTGGTGAAAGCGCCACCATGTCCCCGTAACGGGCTGGGAGTGTTTTCGACCACATCCCATTCATCCCCAGGATCATGGCGTGTTCAAGCCCAGGTGAGCACGGTCTCTCCTTCACACATCCCGTGGGAGCACACACAATGCCCCGTTAGTGTGGTGGTTCTGCCCTTTCGGTGACCCAGTCGTGACCTTGACCCCCTGAACCACCGCACCGGGGCGGACCGCTGTACTTGGAGGTACCTGCCGTGTCCCTGTCCGCTGTCCTGCTCGCCGTCGGCCCGTCGCCGTCGCCGACCCCCTCGGTTACGGAGACCCCGAGAGTGCCCTCCCTCCAGGACGCTCAGGAGAAGGCGACGAACGCCGCCGGCTGGGTCGAGCAGAACTGGTCGACGTGGCTCGCGATCGGCCTGCGGGTCCTGCTGATCGTGGTGATAGCGGCTGTGCTGAGGGTCGTCGTCCGGCGTGCGATCACCAAGCTGATCGACCGCATGAACCGGACCGGCCAGTCCGTGGACGGCTCCGGGCTCGGCGGGCTGCTGGTCAACGTCGAGCGCCGTCGCCAGCGCTCGCAGGCGATCGGCTCGGTACTGCGCTCGGTGGCGTCGTTCCTGATCATGGGCACGGCCGCGCTGATGGTCCTGGGCACCTTCCAGATCAACCTGGCCCCGCTGCTGGCCTCGGCCGGTGTGGCCGGCGTGGCGATCGGTTTCGGCGCCCGCAACCTGGTGACGGACTTCCTCTCGGGCGTCTTCATGATCCTGGAGGACCAGTACGGCGTCGGCGACACGATCGACGCGGGGGTCGCCTCCGGCGAGGTGATCGAGGTGGGCCTGCGCGTGACGAAACTGCGCGGCGACGGCGGCGAGATCTGGTACGTCCGCAACGGTGAGGTCAAGCGCATCGGCAACCTCTCGCAAGGCTGGGCGACGGCCAACGTCGACGTCACGGTGCACGCGGGCGAGGACCTGGACAAGGTCAAGGCCACCCTGGACGAGGTCGCCGGGAAGATGAGCGCCGAGGAGCCCTGGAACGAGCTGCTGTGGGGCCCGATCGAGGTGCTCGGCCTGGACAGCGTCCTGCTGGACTCCATGGTCGTGCGCATCTCCGCCAAGACCATGCCCGGCAAGTCCCTGACCGTGGAGCGCGAGCTGCGCTGGCGCATCAAGCGGGCGTTCGACGCGGCGGACATCCGCATCGTCGGCGGGGCCACGGCCACGGCCGAGGAGACGCCCGCCGACCCGACGGCGGGGATGGCGCCCCCGTCGGTGTACGCGAACTCGTCGTCCCCGCAGTCGGCGGCGGCGTCCCCGCTCACGCCCGTCGCACCGCCGACGAGCACCACGAAGTAGCCGACCCGCCGCACGAAGAGGGCGGCACCCGGGTTTTCCGGGTGCCGCCCTTTCGCATGCCCGTCGCATGCCCGGATGCGCATGCCCGCGTTGGCAAGCCCGGGTAACGACTGCGTTGCCTGGACTGTCCCCTATTGACGCCCGCGCGGCGCCGGGCTTACCTTCCTCCCCACCGATAGGAAACTTTCCTAACAGTGATCAGCCGCAGGTCGGCCAATGGACTTCCCCGCCTGATCACTGAGAAGCTGAGCAGCCGAAGGGCAGGTGTGGACACGCATGGCAGGAACCGCCGGCACGCCGGGCACCCCGCGCGTCCTGCGCGCCATGAACGACCGGGCCGCCCTCGACCTGCTGCTGGAGCACGGACAGCTGTCCCGCACCCGGATCGGCAAGCTCACCGGCCTGTCGAAGCCGACCGCCTCCCAGCTCCTGGCCCGCCTGGAGGCCGCGGGCCTCGTCCTGGCCACCGGCACCACCGAAGGCCGGCCGGGCCCGAACGCCCAGCTGTACGAGGTCAACCCGGCGGCCGGTTACGCCGCCGGACTCGACGTCACCCCCCAGCGGATCCTGGCCGCTGTCGCCGACATCACCGGCCGTACGGTCGGCCGCCACGAACTGCCCACCCCCGGCAGGCGCACCGGCACCCCGGTCGTCCAGCAGGTCACCGACGCCCTGGACGGCGCGGTGAAGGCGGCGGGCCTCGCCCGGGGCGACATCCATCGCCTCGTCATCGGCACACCCGGCGCCTTCGACCCCACCACCGGCCGCCTGCGCTACGCCTCCCACCTCCCCGGCTGGCACTCCCCCACCCTGCTGGACGAGCTCGCCGCCGCCCTGCCGATGCCGTTCGAATACGAGAACGACGTCAACCTGGTCGCGCTCGCCGAACAGCGCCTCGGCGCGGCCCGGGACCACACGGACTTCGTGCTGCTGTGGAACCAGGAGGGCCTGGGCGCAGCCCTGGTCCTGGGCGGCCGGCTGCACCGCGGCTGGACCGGCGGCGCCGGCGAGGTCGGCTTCCTGCCGGTGCCGGGCACGCCCCTGGTCCGCCAGGTCACCAAGGCCAACAGCGGCGGCTACCAGGAGCTGGCCGGTTCCCAGGCCGTCCCGAGGCTGGCCCGCGAACTCGGCATCGAGGACATCCCCGCGGGCCCGTACGCCGAGGCCGCCGCACACCTGGTGGCCCGGGCCGCGCAGACCGACGACGAACCGCACCGCCGTCTCCTCCGGACCTACGCGACCCGGCTCGCCACCGGTCTGGCCTCCCTGGTCTCGGTCCTCGACCCCGAGCTCGTCGTGCTGAGCGGCGACTCCCTCACCTCGGGCGGCGAGACGCTGCGCGCCCTCGTCCAGGCCGAGCTGGAGGAACTGGCCGCGTCCCGCCCACGCCTGGTCGTGGGCAACGTCCGTGAACACCCCGTGCTGCGCGGCGCACTGGAGAGCGCGCTCGCGACCACGCGCGACGAGGTCTTCGACACCTCCCGCTGACCCCACCCCCCTCCCCGGTATTTCCCTTCTTCCCCGTACCCCAGGGAGCTCTGCCATGCCCGGAATATCCAGAAAAGCGGCTATCGCCCTCGCCGTATCCGCTTCCATCGCCCTCCTCGCCACGGCCTGTACGGGCCAGGCGGACTCCGGCGCCTCCGACGACGCGTCCAAGGAGACGACCCTCAACTTCTGGCACGCCTGGAGCGCGCCCTCCGAGGTGAAGGCCGTCAAGGACCTGGTCGCCGGCTTCGAGAAGACACACCCCAACATCCATGTGAACGTCGTCGGCAACATGACCGACGACAAGATCAACCAGGCCCTGCGCACCGGCGGCGGCAAGGCCCCGGACGTGATCTCGTCCTTCACCACGAACAGCGTCGGGAAATTCTGCTCCTCCGGTGCCCTGGTGGACCTGAACCCGTTCTTCGAGAAGTCGGGCATCGACCCGGAGAAGACCTTCCCGAAGGCGATGAACCAGTACACCCAGTTCGAGGGCAACCGCTGCGCGGTCCCGCTCCTCGGCGACGCGTACGGCCTCTACTACAACAAGACGGCGTTCGAGAAGGCGGGCATCGCCGGCCCGCCGAAGACCTGGTCCGAGCTCGAGAAGGTCGCCGAGAAGCTGACGATCCCCCAGGGCAACACGTACAAGCAGCTCGGCTTCATGCCGAACTACCACGGCTGGGAGACCACCACCGAGCACTACCTCGGCCAGTTCTCCCCCACGTACTTCGACAAGGACGGCAAGTCGAACGTGGCCAAGGACCCGGCTTTCGCACAGGCCTTCACGGTCCAGAAGAAGCTGGTCGACGCCCTCGGCGGCTACCGCAAGCTGGAGACCTACCGCTCCAGGCTCGGCGACGAGTGGGGCCCGAAGCACCCCTTCCACACCGGCCAGGTCGCCATGCAACTCGACGGCGAGTGGCGCCTGGGCATGGCCCTGGACACCAAGCCGAAGTTCGAGATCGGC
Organism: Streptomyces sp. NPDC045955; assembly: GCF_056430805.1. Classification (NCBI taxonomy): domain Bacteria; kingdom Bacillati; phylum Actinomycetota; class Actinomycetes; order Kitasatosporales; family Streptomycetaceae; genus Streptomyces; species Streptomyces sp. NPDC045955. The sequence goes on along the minus strand of NZ_JBWKKY010000005.1, from coordinate 266,031 downwards.
GTGGCCCCGCTGCCCGTCCCCGACGACCAGGCCGACCAGTACGGCAAGGGCTACATCACCGGCACCATCGCCGGTATCGCGGCGACCAGCACGAAGCAGAACGCGGCCTGGGAGCTGGTGAAGTACATGACGACCGACACGGACGCGGTGGTGAACTTCTCCAACGCCATCCACAACGTGCCGTCGACGCTCGCGGCGCTGAAGTCCCCGAAGCTGAAGTACGACCCGCGCTTCAAGACGTTCCTGGAGATCGCCGCGAACCCGGACTCCACCACGGCCCCCGCCTCCGTCAACGGCGGCGTCTACCTCACCACGATCCAGGAGTTCGGCTACGACTACGAGAGCGGCAAGGCCACCGACCTCAAGGCCGGTCTGAAGAAGACGGCCCAGCAGATCGACACGGACATCGCGCAGGCGAAGTAGGCCATGAGCACCGTGAACACCGTGAGCACCCACGCATTGCGCGCGAAACACCGCCGTTCGACGCTGCGCACCCTGGCCTTCCTCTCCCCCTGGCTGATCGGCTTCTCGGTCTTCTTCGCCTACCCGCTGCTCTCCACCGTCTACTTCTCCTTCATGCACTACGACGGCTTCAAGCCGCCGACGTGGTCGGGCACGAAGAACTGGACGTACGTCTTCGAGCACTACCCCTTCTTCTGGCCCGCCCTGCGCAACACCGTGTGGCTGGTCCTCGTCATGGTCACGCTCCGGGTCGCCTTCGGCCTGGGCGTGGGTCTGCTGATCACCAAGATCAAGACGGGCACGGGTGTCTTCCGCACCCTCTTCTACCTGCCGTACCTGGCCCCGCCCGTGGCGGCCACCATGGCCTTCGCCTTCCTCCTCAACCCCGGCACGGGCCCGGTCAACTCGATCCTGGAGAAGACCGGGCTCCCCGCCCCCGGCTGGTTCAACGACCCCACCTGGTCGAAGCCGGCCCTCACGCTCCTGGCCCTGTGGGGCATCGGCGACCTGATGGTCATCTTCATGGCCGCGCTGCTGGACGTACCGAAGGAGCAGTACGAGGCGGCCGAACTTGACGGCGCGACACCCTGGCAGCGCTTCCGGTACGTCACGCTCCCGAACATCTCCCCGATCGTCATGTTCGCGGTCGTCACCGGCGTGATCCAGACCATGCAGTACTACACACAGCCGCTGATCGCCGGAAAGGTCGCCTCGGGCGTGATCCAGGGCGCGGGCACCCAGTTCGAGCCCGGCTACCCGGACAAGTCGACCCTCACCCTCCCCCAACTCGTCTACAACCTGGGCTTCCAGCGTTTCGACTACGGCTCCGCCTGCGTGGTCGCCCTGGTCCTCTTCGCCCTCTCCATGGCCTTCACCGCACTTCTGATGCGGCGCAAGGGCGGTCTGATCCAGGCAGGTGACCGATGACCCAACTACTCGACAAGCCGGCGGAGCTGAAGGCACCGCCCTCCCCCGCCCAGCGCACGGCCCACCGCAGGGCCTTCCTGGAATGGATCGCGATCCACTCCCTGGGCATCGCGGCGGCCCTGTTCTTCACCCTCCCTTTCGTCTTCGTCGTCCTCACCTCACTCATGAGTGACAGCCAGGCGCTCAGCCGCGACCTGATCCCGCACACCTGGGAATGGGACAACTACCGCAGGGTCTTCGACACCCCCGGCTTCCTCACCTGGTGGCGGAACACCCTGTTCTACGCGGTCGTGGGCACGGCGCTCACGGTGGTCTCCTCGATCCCGGTGGCCTACGCGCTGGCGAAGTTCCGCTTCCGGGGCCGCAACCTGGCCCTGATGCTGGTCATCTCGATGATGATGCTGCCGCCCCAGGTGATCATCATCCCGATGTACCTGTTCTGGGCGAAGCAGCTGGACCTGTCCGGCACGCTGTGGCCGCTGATCGTCCCCATGGCGTTCGGCGACGCCTTCTCGATCTTCCTGCTGCGCCAGTTCCTCACCACCATCCCCGACGAGTACCTGGACGCGGCCAGGGTGGACGGCTGCGGCGACCTGCGCACCCTCCTGAAGGTCGTTCTCCCGATGGCGAAACCGGGCATCGCCGCAGTGGCCCTCTTCCAGTTCTTCTACGCGTGGAACGACTACTTCGGACCCCAGATCTACGCCTCGGAGAACCAGGGCGCCTGGACCCTCTCCTACGGCCTGGAGTCGTTCAAGGGCGCCCACCACACCGACTGGAACCTCACCATGGCCGCCACCGTGCTGGTGATGGCCCCCGTGATCCTCGTGTTCTTCTTCGCCCAGAAGGCGTTTGTAGAGGGAGTCACGCTCACAGGAGTAAAGGGTTAGACACATGAAACTCACCGTGGTCGGCGGAGGCTCGACCTACACCCCCGAACTCGTGGACGGCTTCGCCCGCTTGCGGGACACCCTGCCCGTCGAGGAACTGGTCCTGATGGACCCGGTGCAGGACCGCCTTGACCTGGTGGGCGGCCTCGCCCGCCGCATCTTCGCCCGCCAGGGCCACCCCGGCCGCATCACCACCACGACCGACCTCGACCAGGCGGTCGACGGCGCGGACGCGGTCCTCCTCCAGCTCCGCGTGGGCGGCCAGGCGGCCCGGGAACAGGACGAGACCTGGCCCCTGGAGTGCGGCTGCGTGGGCCAGGAGACGACCGGCGCCGGCGGCCTGGCGAAGGCCCTGCGCACGGTCCCGGTGGTCCTGGACATCGCGGACCGGGTACGCCGTACGAACCCCGACGCCTGGATCATCGACTTCACCAACCCGGTCGGCATCGTGACCCGCGCCCTGCTCCGGGCGGGCCACAAGGCGGTGGGCCTGTGCAACGTGGCGATCGGCCTCCAGCGCAAGTTCGCGGGCCTGCTGGGCGTCGAGCCCCCGGAAGTCCACCTGGACCACGTGGGCCTCAACCACCTCACCTGGGAAACGGGAGTACGTCTCGGCGGCCCGGAAGGCGAGGACGTCCTGCCCAAACTGCTGACCGACCACGGCGACACGATCGCGGCGGACCTGCGCCTGCCCCGCCCGCTCCTCGACCGCCTGGGCGTGGTCCCCTCGTACTACCTGCGCTACTACTACGCGCACGACGAGGTCGTACGAGAACTCGGGACGAAGCCCTCCCGCGCGGCCGAAGTGGCCGCCATGGAACGTGAATTGCTCACGCTGTACGCCGACCCGTCCCTGGACGGGAAGCCGGCCCTGCTCGCCAAACGCGGCGGTGCCTACTACTCGGAGGCGGCGGTGGACCTGGCGGCGGCCCTGCTGGGCGGTGGCGGCAGCCCGTACCAGGTGGTGAACACGTACAACCGGGGCACGCTCCCCTTCCTCCCCGGCGACGCGGTGATCGAGGTCCAGGCGGCGGTGGGCCCGCAGGGCGCCTCCCCCCTCCCGGTCCCGTCCGTGGACCCCCTCTACGCGGGCCTCATGGCGAACGTGACGACGTACGAAGACCTGGCCCTGGATGCGGCTCTGCACGGCGGCCGGACCCGCGTCTTCCGCGCCCTCCTCTCGCACCCCCTCATCGGCCAGTACGAGTACGCCGAGCCGCTCACCGACCGACTGATCGCACACAACCGGGAGCACCTCGCGTGGGCCTGACCGCACGTGTCCTCGCCATCGACGCCGGCAACAGCAAGACGGACGTCGCGATCGTGACGGCGGCCGGAGAGGTCCTGTCCACGGCACGCGGCGGCGGCTTCCGCCCGCCCGCGGTGGGCCTGGACACGGCGATGACCACGCTCACCCACACGGTCACCCAGGCCCTGACCAGCGCCGGACTCACCACCGTCGACCACGTCTCGGCGTGCCTCGCCAACGCCGACTTCCCGGTCGAGGAGGACCAGTTGGCGGCAGCGCTGCACGCGCGCGGCTGGGGCCGGACGGTGACGGTCCGGAACGACACCTTCGCCATCCTCCGGGCCGGTGTGACGGAACCTCGGGGTGTCGCGGTCGTCTGCGGCGCGGGCATCAACTGCGTCGGCATGCGCCCCGACGGCCGCACGGCCCGCTTCCCGGCACTGGGCAGGGTCTCGGGCGACTGGGGCGGCGGCTGGGGCCTGGCGGAGGAGGCCCTCTGGCACGCGGCACGCGCGGAGGACGGCCGTGGGCGCCCCACGGCCCTGGCCCGCACCCTCCCCGCCCACTTCGGCCTGCCGTCCATGTACGCCCTCGTCGAGGCGCTGCACCTGGGCGCCGTGGAGCAATCCCGTCGCCACGAGCTGACGCCGGTCCTCTTCGCGACGGCGGCGGACGGCGACCCGGTCGCCCGCACGATCGTCGAACGGCAGGCGGACGAGGTGGTCGCGATGGCCGTGGTGGCCCTGACCCGACTGGACCTGCTGGACGAGCCGACGCCCGTCCTCCTGGGCGGCGGGGTCCTGGCCGCCCAGCACGCGCAGCTCAACGGCAGGATCGCCGAGGTGCTGTCCGACAGAGCGCCCAAGGCGACCCCGCAGGTCGTCACGGCCGGCCCCGTCCTCGGGGCGGCGCTGCTGGGGCTGGACGAGATGGGCGCCGGGGAGGGGGCACAGGAGCGGTTGCGGGCGCACCTGGGGGCGTGAGAGAGGCTCGTTCACGGGCCCGGCCAGAGCCCTGTGGGACAGCGGAGATGGACAGACGAAGGCACCCGAACACGCGAGGGCGCATACTAGGGGCAATGACAAAGCCTGCTGCACCGAAGCGCCATCTGCCCACCAGCCCCTTCAGGGCCCCGGTCATTCCAGCTCCCAAGCACTTCGCTGTGGGCGACCAGGTCACACACGACATGTACGGCCTCGGCCGGGTCATCGGCATCGAGGACGGCATCGCGGTCCTCGTGGATTTCGGCTCTGCCCAGCACCGGATCCTGAGCCCGTACGCCAAGATGACCAAGCTCTGACACCGCTGTGCCCGGTCACGGCACACCAGGTCCCTCCCGGGCCCTGGCACCAGAAGGAGACCTCCCATCGATCTGACCTCGCTCTTCTCCGCCCCGGAAGGGGCACCCCGCAGCACGGCCACGGCCTCGCCGCCGCCCACCACGAACCCCTTCCAGGCCCCGGACTTCGGAGAGGACGACGGCGCGACAGCACCGGAGCCCCTCAACGGCGACCGGCACTGACCCCAAACCTGTCACGCGAGGGCATGAAAGCGCCCCTCACCAGCGGTTTCCTTGCCGATGAGGGGCAGTGCCAGGCGAGCTGCGTGCAGAGCGTGAGCCCACGATCACCGTTCCGGGTGGTCAGAGGTTCGCAGTAATGGCGCGGAAGACGGCAGGGGTGACCCGTTCTTCGACGATCTCGTCGAAGGCGGCACTGTCCTCGTCGGCGCCCTCGAAGTCGATGTAGTTGAAGCCCACGCCCTTGCTCTGTAACGCGAGCGGGCCTTTGCGACAGACGACGGTCGGTATCTCGTTCTTGGACCTCGTATGGGAGTAACACTCATCGGCTCCGAACGTCCTGGCGTCCGTTTCTAGGACGACCGCCTGTCTCCGGTGCGCGGCCCTGGACTCGGCGACGTACCGGGTGAGCAGTTTCGGGTCGGCCACTGCGAGGATCTCGACGGCGAAGGCGCCCCAGCCTTCGATGTGCCCCTCGTACCCGCCGTTCTGCGGCAGCTCGAACGAGTAGTCGCACTTGCCGTCGGAGGCGAGCCCGGCGCCCGCCTTCCCGCCGAGGGCGCCCTCCTCGGAGAGCTTGACCCAGTCCGACTCCCGGCTGAACTCCTTCGCCTGCGGCAGTATCGCTTTGATCTCGGCGTCAGTGACGAACGAGCAGGCGTCCGGCCGGCGCGCCGGATCGAGCACCGTGCCGGCGGGCATCGATGACGGTTTCCTCCTGTCCGGGTGCCGCGTTCCGTACCTCGATCTCGGCCCCGCAAGCCGCCAGCGCGAGGCACGCCAGCACCGTCACCACGCCCGCCCCGGTCCGCCGTGCACACATCGCACTCCTTGACTGAGCCATGGCCCCCCTCGATCACCAAGCTGCCTACCCCCGGACACGGGAGGCCAGGCGATAGCGAGGTCATGCTTGCATGACGGGTGCACCTTGATGCGCGTCAATTCCGTGACACCGGACGCGCCCGGCGCTTCGAGGACTCCGTACGGCCTCCGCCAACCGAAGATCGCTACGTCAGGCCTCCGCCCCCCAGTCCCACAAGGCCTGGAGGACAGGCCCGAGGCGGTGTCCACTCCGGGTGAGCGCGTAGCGCACGCGCGGCGGCCACCCCGGTCGACGGTCGCGCTCCACGACTCCGGCCTCGCACAGCTGTGCCAACCGGTCGGACAGCACCTTGTCCGACAGCATGGGCAAGGCCGCACGCAGCTCGCTGTAGGAGCGGTCACCACGCAGCAGCTCGCGAACCACCAGCGTCGTCCAGCGGCCGTGCAAGGCCGCCAGCGTGATCTCCACCGGGCACTCCGGAGTAGGCGCGGTGACGTTCGCGCGCGGGTCGTCGGGGAGCCCTGCCCGGTGACCAACCGTTCGGTGAGTCACGACGTCGCCTCCTAACGTGTCGGGCACTTGGATTCTCCCAGCCCGGAAGGACGTCTGTCGATCATGCGAGAACTGGCCGATCGGCCCGAGGAAGTGCCCGCGGTGTTCGCCGAACGGTTCAACAGCGGCGACCCCACCGCGTTGGCGCAGGTCTACGAGGACACGGCTGTGCTGATCCCGCAGCCGGGAACGCCGGTGACCGGCCCGGACCTGCACGCCGCCAACGGTCACCTGCAGAAACTCGGAGTTCCCATCTCGGTCCGTCCGCGGCACGTGTACCGCAACGGAGACCTGGCGCTGCTGATAGTCGACTGGGTCATCGACGGGACCGACGGGGATGGACAGGCCGTGCACGTCGAGGGCACTGCCACCGATGTCGCCCGGCAGGGCCCGGACGGTCGTTGGCGGTACGTCATCGACAACCCCTTCGGCACCCGTACACAGCAGTTCACGCCGCGAGAGGCACCTGCTCGCCCTCTTCCGGGACCTGGTAGTGAGCCCAGATCTGGTTCAACTCGTGCTGGTAGTAGAGCGGGTACAGACCGGCCACGATGAGAAGGATGAGGCCGATCCACGGATTGCAGCTCCGCTCCATCCCGGCCGACTGCTGCATGCGTGCAATGCGCAGACCGGTGTTGTAGACCGACACGAAGGGGGGAATGATCAGCAGCCAGCCGACCGTCAGAGCCAGGAGCGCCGGCACCGGATTGACCTCGATCCGGTGATCGAAGTCCTGGGCTTCGCGATTCGCCTTGTCTTGCCTTTGTTCTCTCGGTTTCTACGCCCACCGATGCGAACGCTGATGTGGGGCGGCGCAGGGTAGGCGGGACGTGTGGGCGGCGCCCGAGAAGTGATGGGAGCGAATGCTCCCCCGAAAGGGGCAGGCGTGGGGTGAGTGATCCTCACCGGTGGAACATTCGCTCCGATCACCCTCCGGACAGCCACGGTGAGGAGCGAAGAATGAACACGTCCGTCTCTGTGTACGGTGGTCCGACCGCGCTGATCGAGTACGGCGGCCTGCGCTTCCTTACCGATCCGACATTCGACTGCCCCGGCTCCTACGACCAGGGGCTGACGAAGACGGCCCCCGCCGCGGCCGCCCCTGCTGACCTGGGCCGAATCGATGTGGTGCTGCTCTCACACGACGAGCACATCGACAACCTGGACTGCTCCGGTCGGGCACTGCTGGGGTACGTCCCCCTCACGCTCACGACTCCGAGCGGTGCGCTCCGCCTGGGCGGCGCCGCGCGGGGCCTGAGCGACTGGGAGTCGATGGAACTGGACCGCCCGGGCGGAGGCAAGCTCACGGTGACGGGCGTCCCGGCGCTGCACGGCCCCGGCAAGAGGGAGGAGCTGGAGCCGATCGTCGGCCAAGTGGTCGGGTTCGTACTGACCGGCGAGGGCCTGCCCACCGTCTACGTCAGCGGGGACAACGCCCAGCTGGACTTGGTCAGGGAGATCGCCGACCGCTTCGCCCCGGTCGACACGGTCGTCCTCTTCGCGGGGGCTGTCCGCACGCCTCTTCTCGGCCGTCAGCTCCTCACCCTCGACAGCGCCCAGGCGGTGGAAGCCGCCCGCATCCTCGGCGCCCGCCACATCGTCCCCGTCCACTACAGCGGCTGGTCCCACTTCACGGAGGGCCGTCAGGAGCTGGTGGCGGCGTTCACGGCGGCGGGGCTAATTGATCGCGTACAGCTGGATTGATTGAACACTGAACCGCGTTTGCGTAATGAAATAGTCGTAATGGGTTCTCACTCTCGTCAGGCTGGCATATGCAAGAGTCTTGCGCATATGCGGAGTCGCCGTCCGTTGCATGTGGATCGGATCATCATGCGCACAGCCCTGCTCCCGCCCTGATGCCCACTTCCATGCAACAGCGCTGCTCACATGGGTGACTCGGAGGCACGCGCGGGCGCACTGAAAGATCCGGCCGTGCTTCCGCTTCCTGCCTGAGGGGGATTCGGGTCCCGTTTGGGTGGATCTTCCTGGACACAGGCATATTCGAGCGGCAAGCCTGTAGTGGCTGTCGATCATTCGGGACAGCGAACGTTTCCTCTGATTCCGGAGACCTTCCTTGACGGATTCCCGGTGCCCCGAGCCCGTCCTTACCGCCATTACGGACGTGGCCTGTCCGTCGCCGTTCCCGGACGGTGACTTCGTCGCTACATTCGATCCTCGACTGTTCCGCGAGGGTTCAGACACCGCCCTGGCCCTGCTGGAAGAGCATCTCGCTGACCACTCCGTGCGCGGGTTGAACCTCACCGACCCGGCCGTGCTCCTGGGAGCCGCCCGCGCATTGATGACCACCGAGTCCAGGCACGTCGCAAAGTTCGACGCAAAGCGGCTCGGCGCCATTCTCGACCTGTACATCAGAACCGGTATCCCGGTGCACTCGCCGGGTTACATGGGACGTCAGTTCTCCGGGGTCGTGCCCCTCGCCGCGGTTGTCGACCTGGTCAGCTCCGTCGTCAACCAGCCTTCCTCCTTCTACGAGGCCGGCCAGCTGCCCAACGTCGCGGAGCGGATCATGGCGGAGGAGCTGAACCGGTTCATCGGCTGGGAGCCGGGCACCTTCGCCATGGTGACCACCTCGGGCGGGTCGCTGGCCAACCTCACCGCCCTGCTCGCGGCACGCAACCAGCACTTCCCCTCGTACTGGACGGAGGGAACCGCGGCGCAGGGTGGTGGAGGCCGACCCGCGATCGCAGTCGGCGCTGACGTGCACTACAGCGTGGAGCGGGCGGCCGGGGTGATGGGCATCGGCGCCGGGCAGATCGTCCGGCTGCCACTCAACGCCCGGCGTCAGATCTGCGTGGAGCGCGCCCGTGCCGCTCTCGACGAGGCCAGGGCGCGTCGGCTCAAAGTGTTCTGTCTCGTGGCCTCGGCGGGTACCACGGCCGTCGGCGCCTTCGACCCGCTCGACGAACTCGCCGCTCTCGCCCGGGAGCGGAACCTGTGGCTTCATGTGGATGGCGCGCACGGGGCGAGTCTGCTGGTGTCGGACCGGCTCCGGGACCGGCTGCGCGGAATCGAGCAGGCCGACTCTCTGACCTGGGACGCGCACAAGATGATGTACGTGCCGGCCCCGTGCACCATGCTCTTCTACCGGGACCGGCAGCACAGCCTCGGCGCGTTCCGCCAGAAGGCGAGCTACGTGTTCGACGAGAAACCCGACATCTACACCGAACTCGACAGCGGCGACAAAAACTTCGAGTGCACCAAGCGTCCGATGATCATGACGCTCTGGACCCTCTGGGCCATGTTCGGGCCGTCCCTCTTCGCGCAGAAGACTGAGTATCTATGTCGGCTGACCAAGGAAGCCCACCGCATTCTTGAGAGCGAGCCGGATTTCCGTACGCTCCACGTCCCCGAAGCCAACATCCTCTGCTTTCGGCATCATCCGGCCGAACTGGAAGACAAAGACGTGCACCGATTCCAGGTGGCGATCCGCGACCGCGTCAAACAGCGCGGCACCTTCTTCGTCTCCAAGGTCGATGTGGACGATGTCGCCGCCTTGCGCGTCGTCATGATGAACCACCAGATCACGACCAGGCATTTCCGTATGCTGCTCGACGAGATCCGCCGTGCCGGGCAGGAACTGCTCGGCACCGAACGGACGCCGCACCAACGAACAGGGCATGAATGATGACCACCACTGCCGTCCCGCAGGCCATCACGGCTCCCGGGAACGCCGATAATCCCGTTGAATTGATCAACTGGCTCATCCCGGACTGGGAATGGAAGCCCGAATCCGTCACCGCCGTGACGAATCTCCCGTCCTTCGCGAGTAAAATGCGGGAGTGCGCGCGCGTCCTCGGGACGCCGTACAGCGAACTCCCGCACGAGGTGCAGGACGCCCTGGTCCTGCGCCGGCTTCAGCAGATGGTCCACACCGTCCAGCTCAATCCGCTCTGGCGCAGCAGGCTGCACGGCGCCGGGGTCACGGGAGCGCCGCAGAGCTTCGAGGAATGGCAGGCGATTCCGCTCGCCGACAAGAACGTCCAGCGCGACTTCTTCATGGGCGGCCGAGAGGGCATGGTCGTACCGCTCGACCACGGTGGTTTCGAGATCGTGGCGAGCGGCGGCACCTCCAGCGGCAGCCCGCTGGAGACGGTGTACTCGCTGCGGGAGCTGTGGGACACGTACCAGGTCGCCGGTCATTTCATGGGCACGTACCAACTCGCCTCCCGGCTCACCGGTGCCGGGCCGAAGTGGCTGTACACCACGCTGGCCGACTACCAGATGTGGAGCAGTGGGACCATGGTCGGCGGGGTGCTGCAGAACGTGCCCGGCGTCAACTACGTCGGCGCAGGGCCCGTCACCGCGCCGGTCCTGGAGCACATGTTCTCCTACCCGGGGCCCAAGGCCCTGATGGGGATCACCGCCGGTATCGCCGTCCTCAGCGATCTCGGCGCGGGCATGAACCAGGCGGCGCGGGAGAGTTTCCGCCTCGCCCTGTACGGCAGTGGGGTGCTGCCCGAACGCAAACGAGCCGACCTTCGGGCCGTCTACCCGAACGTCGAGATCCTCAGCTACTTCGCGGCCACCCAGGCGGAGACCATCGGGCTCCAGCTGGACCCCGCCGCGGCGGAGCTGTCCGCCGTGCCCGGCCTGCACCTGGTGGAAATCGTCGACGAGCAGGGGCGCTGGGTCGCCGAGGGCTCCGAGGGCGAGCTGGTCGTCACGCGGCTGCACGCCCACGAGGCGCCACTGCTGCGGCTCAAACTGGGTGACCGGATGATGCGCAGACCGCGGCGGGACGGCCCGGGGCTGAAGGCGCAGCAGTTCGAGTTCGCGGGCCGCACCGGTGACGTACTGCACCTGAACGACAGCCAGTACTCGGCCTCACGGGCCCTTACCGCGCTGGGCGAGGACCTGCGGGTGGCCGGTGCCGTGGATCTGGACGCCGTGGCGCACGAGATCCAGTTCGTCAATCACCGCGAAGCGAAGATCCTCACGCTCCTCGTGTCCGTGGACGACCCGCAGGGTGCGGCATTCCGTCTGGACTCCGCCCTCGGTCCGTATGGCCTGCGGCACGTCTTCCTGAACGCGCTGCCCCACGCCCTGTCGCTGTTCAACGACGGCGAGGCGAATCCGGTGTCCATCGAGAAGACCGGATACGACTTCCGTGTCCAGTTCGTGTTCAAGGGGTCATCCGAGATCGAACGCACCGAGGTCGGAAAGGTGCCCCTGGTCCGGGACCGTGGGCAATAACCGCAGGGCAACAGCGAAACATCTGTCAGAACAGGAGTGAGAAATGAAACCGCAGGTGAACATCATCGCCCTGGTGGACAGTATCGGGGCGCTCTCCGACCGTACTTTGCACAACGGCAATCTGTCGCTCATGGACGACGGTCCTTTTCAGAGCACCGGCCAGGGAACTCCGGACCTGTGCACCGTCGTACGGCCGGGCCAGATTGTCCAGTGGCAGGCCCTCGCCGTCGACCTCCAGACACCGGTGGAGATCAAGAGCATCACCTTCCTCGATTCATCAAACGGACACGGCGAGTCCCGGCCGTCCGACTGGTCCGGTGAAAGCGAACAGCTCGATCTCGACGTCTGGGCCGGGATCGTTCCGCCCTTCATGGGCATCGGCGTGCCCTACAAGTACCGCCTGGAACTCCAGATGTACGAGGGAAAGAACAGTGTCCTGTTCATCGATTCGCCCGCATTGATGTGCGCGTGACCGACCACTCGACGAGAAAGGCAGGTTCATGCCTCAGCAGCTAGGCATCATCGTGCTCGTGGACACCGCCAACGCGCTGGCGGAACGGACGCTGAGCGGCAACACCTACTGGTTCGACAACGCGAAACTGTACGGTTCCGAGAACCAGGGCACAGAGAACCTGGTCACCGCCATTCACGGCTCCTACTGGCAGGACGGCTCGCAGGCGACGGAGCAGGTCCTCAACTGGCTGCCCTACAGCCTCGGTTCCATTCCCCCGAGCGTGCCACGCGGCTACGCGGCCGATCGGTCTCAGCGCAGCGACGAGGAGGTGCTGGCCAACCTGCAGTCCTTCGCCAACGGCTCCGGCGCCCCTGACGTCGCCGAACTGGAGCACATCCGCAAGGCACTCGGCATGCGGGCCAACACTCACGGCCGCGGCAGCCGCGGCCAGAAGGTGCTTGACGTCACCGGAAACATCGTCACCGAGGGCAGCAGCCAGGCGCACAGCTACCCGCCGCCGATCATCACCGACGTCTTCGGCCAGGCCGTCGAGGAGAAGATCATGTATCCCGCCGAATACGGCTCTCCCGACCTGGTGACCGACGGCTGGTACTGGGCGGCCTCCGTCGACACCTCGCGGCCCGGCACTTACACGTACGAGATGCGGATCCAGCTTCACGACCTGGTGCAGCGCGGCCGTGAGGTGATCTGGGAACCGGTGAACTTCACCTGTCGATCCAGCCTGAAGATCACCAGCGAGCCGAAGCGCAACGCCTTCACCAAGGCGGGCATGGGCTATCTCCCCATCGCGCCCATGCAGGCCCCGACCACCATGCCACCCACTTCGCCCAGGGCACCCCACGGATCCACAGCACCTACCTCACCCATGGGACCTGCGACACGCACGGCCCCCACGGCGCCCACCACTCCTACAGCACCCATGGCCCCCCAGCACTGAGGAGCAGCAGATGGCCACGTCCACCAAGCACAAGCGGACGACCACCGCCCGGCCGATCACCATCACGGCTGTGGTCGACGTCGTCGGCGTACTGGCAAGCGACAGCACCAGCGGTGAGGTCTATTTGTACGACACCAACAAGGCCAGTGGCTCGACGGGTTTCGGTACGGAGGAGCTGAAGACCAAGGTCAAGCGCGGAGACCAGGTGCTGTGGACCACGATCGCGCTGGAGTGTGAGGCACACGTCGCGATCCACGGAATCGACATCGACAAGAACGTGTGTGAACCGGAGCGCATGGTGTATCCGGACACCGACGTCACCTACTGGACGGGCACTGTGAAGAAGGACATCGACGGTGCGGTCCCCTACCGGATCACCTTTCAGGTGGGGACGAGGAACGAACCCATCATCGCCGCCCTCTCGCCCGCCCTGGTCGGTTAGCCAGGGTGAGCGGCGGGCCAGACGGTGCACCCGAAGGAGACACGCTGATGAGCACCACCCCCAACCCCGCGGAACAGAAGCAGAACCCCGGCCAGCTGAACTCGGTCCAGCTCAACATCGTCACGCTCGTCAACATGGAAAAGGCCGTCGCGATGGGGACCCTGCGCGACGCGATGTACATGATGGACAACAGCATCGGCGGCGAGGGCCAGGGCACACACAAACTGGAGACCGTCTGCAAGCAGGGCCAGGTCCTCAACTGGATCATCCGCCCCATCGACATGCAGAAGCGACTGGACGGAAGCTGGCCGCCCATGCCCAAGATCAACAACATCGTCGTCCTGGACATCGAGAAGGGCGACGAGGATGACGTCGCCGAAAACAAGCTGCTCACCGAACTCAAGATCTACGGCGGCCCGGACCGCATGCGTTCCCCGATGACCCCGGTCTACTACTACTGGGCCGGCGTCGTCCTGAGCACCGCGAAACCCGGACTGTACCGGTACCGCTTGGTGGTGGAACTGGAGCAGGAGGGCGGGAAGGAACGGGTGTACCTCAACACCGAGGAACACCCCGCCCTGCGTGTGGTGGCGGTATGACGGCGCCCCCGGTCCACGACTGGCAGTGAGGATGTGACGTGGTGGCGCTGCGGGTGGGTCTGACCCGCCGACTGACGTCTCGACTGTCCTTGTTCGGGATTTGTCGGCCCGCCGAGTGTCACCACTGACCAGCACCCAACACCAACCACCAGACCAGCACCACCGACGCTCACCTCCACCGACACCAGCCCGAGAGATCGCACACAGGCACTCGTGCTGTCGGCGTCTCGTGGACTCCCCCGCTTACCGTGGGAGCCGTGACGCCGCCTTCCGATGACGCTTCCGGGCCCGAGCTGCTGCCGGTTCCGGTGCGTGTCGTACTGCCCGCCGACCCAGTGCTGCGGCAGCCGCAGCAGGAGGTGTGGCTGAGTTCACATGCAGCCCGGACATCGTCGTGCCCGCCGCTCACTGTGAGATCGTCTACGAGATCCCGATCAACCGGTAGGCACAGGCTTTCGCGTGGGCGGGCTGTCCCGGTGCTTCGGTGCGTCCACGTCATGCGAGCGGTGAGGGCGGTCAGCCCTGCCGTTCACGTCGTGACAGTGGCCCAACCCCGTAGAACGCTGCCATTGACTGATCACCCCTGGGCCGTCCCTGGGCCGTGCGAGGGTGCCCGAGGTCGACCAACGGCGACCGGCAGTGACAGTCGAGTCTCAGCCGCTCACCACGAACCCCCAGGTCACAGCCCCCCACCCCTACGCGTTTCCACCCAGGGGTAGCGGTACGGCAAGATGGGGTGTATCTGCCCACTGCCGTATTCAAGCTGCCGGACGGTTTCTCTTGGCTGAGTTCATTTACACCATGCGCAAGGCGCGTAAGGCGCACGGCGACAAGGTGATCCTCGACGACGTGACGACCAGCTTCTACCCGGGAGCGAAGATCGGCGTCGTCGGCCCGAACGGCGCCGGCAAGTCGACCATCCTCAAGATCATGGCCGGGATCGAGCAGCCGTCCAACGGTGACGCCTTCCTCAGCCCCGGCTACACGGTCGGCATCCTGCTCCAGGAGCCCCCGCTGACCGAGGACAAGACCGTCCTGGAGAACGTCCAGGAGGGTGTCGCCGGGATCAAGGGCAAGCTCGACCGGTTCAACGAGATCGCCGAGCAGATGGCGACCGACTACACCGACGAGCTCATGGACGAGATGGGCAAGCTCCAGGAGGACCTCGACCACGCCAACGCGTGGGACCTCGACGCCCAGCTGGAGCAGGCCATGGACGCCCTGGGCTGCCCGCCCGGCGACTGGCCCGTCGTCAACCTGTCCGGCGGTGAGCGCCGCCGCGTCGCGCTGTGCAAGCTGCTGCTGGAGCAGCCCGACCTGCTGCTGCTCGACGAGCCCACCAACCACCTCGACGCCGAGTCCGTGAACTGGCTGGAGCAGCACCTGGCCAAGTACCCGGGCACCGTCGTGGCGGTCACCCACGACCGGTACTTCCTCGACAACGTCGCCCAGTGGATCTGCGAGGTCGACCGCGGCCGCCTCTACCCCTACGAGGGCAACTACTCGAAGTACCTGGAGACCAAGGCCGCCCGCCTCAAGGTCGAGGGCCAGAAGGACGCCAAGCGGCAGAAGCGCCTCAAGGAGGAGCTCGACTGGGTGCGGTCGAACGCCAAGGGGCGGCAGGCCAAGTCCAAGGCGCGTCTCGCCCGTTACGAGGAGATGGCCGCCGAGGCCGACAAGATGCGGAAGCTGGACTTCGAGGAGATCCAGATCCCGCCGGGCCCGCGCCTGGGCAACGTCGTCGTCGAGGTCAACAACCTCACCAAGGGTTTCGGCGAGAAGCTGCTCATCGACGACCTGAGCTTCACGCTGCCGCGCAACGGCATCGTCGGCATCATCGGCCCGAACGGCGCCGGCAAGACGACGCTGTTCAAGATGATCCAGGGCTTCGAGGAGCCCGACTCCGGTTCCATCAAGGTCGGCGACACCGTCAAGATCTCGTACGTCGACCAGAGCCGCGAGAACATCGACCCGAAGAAGACGCTGTGGGCGGTCGTCTCCGACGAGCTGGACTACATCAACGTGGGCCAGGTCGAGATGCCGTCGCGCGCGTACGTCTCCGCCTTCGGGTTCAAGGGACCGGACCAGCAGAAGCCGGCCGGTGTGCTCTCCGGCGGTGAGCGCAACCGGCTGAACCTCGCGCTCACCCTCAAGCAGGGCGGCAACCTGCTGCTCCTCGACGAGCCGACCAACGACCTGGACGTCGAGACCCTCTCCAGCCTGGAGAACGCGCTGCTGGAGTTCCCCGGCTGCGCCGTGGTCGTCTCCCACGACCGGTGGTTCCTGGACCGCATCGCCACGCACATCCTCGCCTACGAGGGCGAGTCCAAGTGGTTCTGGTTCGAGGGCAACTTCGAGTCGTACGAGAAGAACAAGATCGAGCGGCTCGGCCCGGACGCCGCGCGTCCGCACCGCGCCACCTACAAGAAGCTGACCCGGGGCTGATCTTGCGGCACATCTACCGCTGCCCGCTGCGCTGGGCGGACATGGACGCGTACGGCCACGTGAACAACGTGGTGTTCCTCCGCTACCTGGAGGAGGCCCGTATCGACTTCCTGTTCCGTCCGGAGAAGGACTTCAAGCAGGGGTCCGTGGTGGCACGCCATGAGATCGACTACAAACGGCAGCTGGTCCACCGGCACACCCCGGTGGACATCGAGCTGTGGGTCACGGAGATCAGGGCGGCGTCCTTCACCCTCACCTACGAGGTGAAGGACGACGACCTGGTCTACGTCCGGGCCTCGACGGTGATAGTGCCGTTCGACTTCGAGGCCCAGCGCCCGCGCCGGATCACCTCGGAGGAACGCGAGTTCCTCCGGGAGTACATGGACGACGACGAGGAGGAGGCCGTCGCCGCATGACGGTGCTCCACCTCGCCGACGAGGGGGAGGCGGCGGATCTCGCGGCCTTCCTCTCCCGGCTGCTCCACTACGACCGCGGGGCCGCGGTGCGCCTCCAGGCGGCCGGCACCGCCCTGGCCGTGTTCGGGCGGCCGCCGTCCTTCGAGGTGCTGGCCGTGCGCGCGGTGCGGCTGTCGAAGCCGTACGAGGACGGCCTCGACGTCACCCTTGACGTGACCGTGTCCGCCGGTGAGCTGCTGGAGTCGGTGGACGAGAAGGGCGCCACGGCCGTCGTGCCGGGCGCGGTGACCGGGCCGCCGTGGGCGGGCGTGCTGCCGCCGCGCGGCGGCTGGCGACCCGAGCCGGGGCTGCCGGCGCCCGAGGCGCTGCGGACCCTCGTGGCCGCCGCCGTCGCCGAGTTCCGCTCCCGTACGCAGGAGTTGCCGGACGAGCGGCGTACGAGGGCCGAGCTGGACCGGATCGGGCGGGACATCTGGTCCCGTACGGTCGGCGACACCCGGCTCCCGGTCCGGGCCGTGCACGCGGCACAGTCGCTCGGCTTCCTGCGGCCCGGAGTGCCACTGGGCCTGTTCTCGTCGGGCGCGTGGCTCAGGCTGCGCACGCCGTACGGGTCGGTCGCCGTACGGCGGGCCGGGCTGGGGGCGCTGGACGTCAGCGTCCGCTGACCGTCACCGCGCCCCTGCGTGTCAGGTCAGCCCGGGCTGTTCACCATCGAGGCCGCCGCGTACGTCAGGTAGTTCCACAGCGTCTGCTCGTGTTCCTCGGAGAGCCCGAGCTCCTCGACGGCGGCCCGCATGTGCTTCAGCCAGGCGTCGTGCGCCGCACGGTCGACCGTGAAGGGCGCGTGCCGCATCCGCAGGCGCGGGTGGCCGCGGTTGTCGCTGTACGTCGTGGGGCCGCCCCAGTACTGGATGAGGAAGAGCGTGAGGCGCTCCTCGGCCGGGCCCAGGTCCTCCTCGGGATACATGGGCCGCAGCAGCGGGTCCTCGGCGACTCCCTCGTAGAAACGGTGGACGAGCCGACGGAAGGTCTCCTCCCCGCCGACCTGCTCGTAGAAGGTCTGCTCCTGAAGCGTGCCGCGCCGAATCTCTCTCACGCTCTCCATGCTCTCAGACGCGGGGACATAGGACTCAAGGCCTAGGACCGGCCCCGTGCCCTTACTGTGGGGGTATGGGCGGGCATGCACCCGACAGGGAAATGGACGATCTCGCCGCCTCCGCGCGGGCGGCGTTGGTGCGCCGGATCGAGGCGAGCGGAGCCTTGGCCGCCGACCCGGTGTGGCGGGAGGCGTTCGCGGCGGTCCCGCGTCACCTCTTCGTGCCGTACTACTACGTCGGGGTCGCCGGCGGCTACGAACGCCGGTGGGGCCAGAGCCCCGACCCGCGGGGACGGGAGCGGTGGATACGGGGCGCCTACGAGGACACCCCGCTGGCGACCCGGCTGCGCGACGGCGAACTGCTCTCCTCCAGCAGCCAGCCGTCCCTGATGGCGGACATGCTGGCCGCGCTGCGCGTGGAGGACGGGAACACGGTCCTGGAGATCGGCGCCGGCACCGGCTACAACGCCGCGCTGCTCGCCCACCGGCTGGGCGACGACCGGGTCACCACCGTCGATCTCGACCCGGAGATCACCGAGTCGGCCCGCCGGCACCTGGCCGCGGCCGGGTACCACCCGGTCGTCGTCACCGGCGACGGCTCACGGGGCGTGCCCGAGCGCGCGCCGTTCGACCGGATCATCGCCACCTGCGCGCTGAGCACCGTGCCGCGCGCCTGGCTCGCCCAGAGCCGCCCCGGTGGCCGGATCCTGATACCGCTCGCCACGGGCCTGGTGGTGCTCACGGTGACGGACGCCGACCACGCCGAGGGGCGCTTCCTGCACACGCCCGCCTACTTCGTGCCGCTGCGCGGCGGGAGCCGGCCCGGGGGCGAGCCGCTCCAGCTGGGCGGCGTACCGCGCCGGGCCAGGGAGGACGACCTGTTCCGGTTCCTGCTGGGCCTGACCCGCGGCACCCTCGACCCGCAGGAGGCGCACTCACTGTGGGAGCAGGAGGGCAGGCCGCAGCGCGAGCGCTACGGCATCACCGTCAGCGGGGACCGGGAGTGGGCCTGGCTGGACGACCCGGAGGGGCCGTACGCCTGGCCCCTCCCGTCCTGAGCCCGGCTCGTGTCCTGAGCGGGGCTCAGCCGCGGCGGATCGTGATCGTCGTCCAGGCGCCCACGTGCACCCGGTCGCCGTCCTGGAGCGGCACGGGGACGAACGGCTGGATCGGGTCCTCCGAGCCGTTGACCGTCGTGCCGTTCGTCGAGTTCTGGTCGACGACCGCCCAGCTGCCGTCGGGCTGCTGGACCAGCACCGCGTGCTGGTGCGAGACGCCCGGGTCCTCCGGCGGCACCGAGAGATCGATGTCCGGGGTGTCGCCGGTGGAGTGCCGACGGCGGCCGATCGTGATCTGGTTGCCGGTGAGCGTGCGCTGCTGCTCGGGCGAGTACGCGGGCAGGTTCAGGCCCGCGGCCTCGGGGCCGGAGCGCTGCATCATCGCCATGAAGTACTCACGGTCCGGGCCGATGGTCGCGGTCCAGGTCGCCGGTCCCTGAGGAGCCTGGGGCTGCTGCGGGAAGCCGCCGGGGCCGGGCGGGGCCTGGGTCGCGCCGGGCTGCGGGTAGCCGTAGCCACCGCCCGGACCGCCGCCCGGACCGCCACCGGGGCCGGGCGGGGCCTGGGTGGCGCCCGGCTGCGGGTAGCCGTAGCCACCGCCCGGACCGCCACCGGGACCGCCGGGGCCACCGGGTCCGCCAGGGCCGCCACCCGGGCCGGGGGACGACGGCGGGGAGATCACCCAGTCGTCAGCGCCACCGCCGAAGGACTGACCGCCCTGCTGCGGACGCTGGGTCTCCTGCGGGAACCGGGGCGGAGCCGGCGGGCCGGACTGCTGGAAGCCCTGCGGAGCACCGCCGGGGCCACCCGGACCACCGGGACCAGGACCACCGGGGCCGGGCGGAGGCGGGACCGGCCGCGAGGGGTCGGGGCCGAATCCGGGCGGACCGGGAGGACCGCCGGGACCACCAGGACCGGGACGACCGCCGGGGCCGGGGTGGCCCGAGGGGTCGCTGCCGAACGGCGGGATCGGCTCGGCCGGGCGGTTCACCTGCGACGGGCGGGAGCCCTGGTACTCGTACGAGTCACCGCCGCCGTACGAGGGACCGGACGGGCCGGGGGGACCAGGAGGACCGGACTGACCGGGCTGGCCCGGCGGCTGGAAGCGCACGCCCGGGCCGGGCGGCGGCGGGGGCGGTGCGGCGGGGGTGTACGAAGTCGCCGTGTTCGTCAGGAAGTTCCACCGGCACTCCTCGCAGAACGGCGCGCCGCCCTCACGCGGCGTACGGCACTGCGGGCAGAGCTCCGGCTCGGCGTTCGGCACGGCGGACAGGTGCGGAGGACGCCCACCGGGCTGACCACCGGGTCCGCCGGGAGGGCCACCGGGGCCGCCCGGGCCACCAGGGGGCGGGAAGCCGTAGCCGCCGGGCGGGGGCGGCGGTGGAGGAGGCGGAGGCACGGCACCCGCCATGCGGTGACCGCAGACCTCGCACCAGTCGTCGGAACCCGACTGGTGTCCGTTCGGGCAGGTCGGCATGTCGGCGCGTCCCTCCTTCGATCTCTTCTAGGTCACTTCTTCACGCGAACAGTCTTGGTGGACCGGGTCTCGAGCGTCATCTCGTCGGCCTCTTCGACCTTCGCCTTCAGTCGCACAGTACCGGTCGCGGCATCGACCACGTCCACCACCTTCGCAAGCAGTTTCGCAGTATCGGCGTTCCCGGAGGCACTCGCGAGCTGAACGGCCCTGCCCAGTTTGGCCGTTGCTCCATCCATATCTCCCGACTTACGAAGATCCAGCCCTTGTTGGATGACCTGTGCCAGTTCCGCCTGCCCGGTGTAATGGGCGACCTGAGGGTTGATCGACGTGGAGGCGACCATGTCGTCCGTCCACACGGCACGGACCAGGCCCTGCGCGCCGAGGTTCTGGGCGGTGCCGTCGGGCTGCGGAATGACCAGCGAGATCCGGGCCGCCAGCATCTCCTGACCGATGTTCGCGGCCGGGACCTCGACGCAGACGTGGTAGTCACGGGACTCGTCTCCCCAGGAACCCAGGGGGTAGTCGCCCGCACGCGGCCCCGCCTCGGTGCGCCGGCCGGTCAGTTCCTCGACCGTGGGCGCGACCTGCTTGACGAACTTCACAGTGGTGTCGACCGGGGTCCACAGCCGCAGGGAGACGTCCGCGACCTCCTTGCCCATCGCCGTCTCCATCATCTGCGTGAAGTCGGCGGCGAGCCCGGCCGGGTCGGCGACGATGTCGGCGGTGCCGAGCAGGGCGGAGGCGATCCCTGTGACTTCTTTCACTTCCCAGTCGGTGCCCACGCCGCGCGCGTCACAGGTGAAGCGCCCTGCGCACGCGTCGAGCGCGGCCTTCAGGTCCTGGGGTGACTCGTGTTCGTTGCGGCCGTCGGTGAGCAGGATGCCGTGCCGGATGGCGACGTCCGCGGAGGACAGCAGGCGGTCGGCCAGTCTCAGCCAGGTGCCGATGGCCGTGCCGCCGCCCGCGCTGAGCGAGCGCAGCGCGCGTTTGGCCTGCTCGCGGGTGGTGGCGTCGGCGACCGCGAGGCGACCGCCGCCCGGGTAGACCTCCTTGGCCACGTGTGTCCCGCCGATCACGGCGAAGTGCACGCCGTCGCGCAGGGTGTCGATCGCGGCGGCCGTGGCGTCGCGGGCGTTGCGCATCTTGGTCGCCGGGTAGTCCATCGATCCGGAGCAGTCGACCATGATCGCCACGGCCGCGGACGGGCTCTGGCCGGGCGAGAAGAGGTGGGGCGCCGAGACCGCGGTGCCGATCGTGCCGCCGCCGGTCGCCGTCACCGTGACGATGGCGTTGACCTCGCCGGCACCCTCCGGCAGGTACTCGTTCTGATAGACGTCCACCGAGAACTGGGGCACGTTCGACTTCGAGAAATTGGCCATGCCTGCTTCTCTCCCCCTCGAAAACCCCCGCCGGAGCAGGGTGATGACGGTAGGCGGACCGGTCCCCTCCGGTCCGCTGAGGCATCCCCGTAACGCGGCCTCAGGCCGATCCTGCCCCCTGGGAGACGGCCGGGAACGGCACGAGGGCCACTGTTACGTTGTCGTGGCCCCCACCGTCCAGGGCGTGACCGACGAGCACCCGGGCGCTGTGCAGCGGTTGCGCGGCGGCGTCGAGCGGGACGACCCGGGCCATCTCGTCGGCCGCCTCCGCGTAGTTCCACAGGCCGTCCGTGCAGACCACGACCACGCCGGGCCGGTCGGGCTTGAACGCGGCGGTGTGCGGCTCCAGTTCGTAGGCGTCCGCACCGAGCCAGCCGGTGATCGCGTGGGCGCGCTCGTCGGCGTAGGCCTCGGCCTCGTTCATCAGGCCCGCGGCGACCATCTGCGCGGCCCACGAGTCGTCCTCGGTGAGCCGGGCGGGGGGTGCGCTCCGGTCGACCGGGACCCAGTAGGCGCGGCTGTCGCCGACCCAGCCGACGATCAGCAGGCCGGAGGTGACCACGGTGCCGACGATGGTGCACGCGGGCGCATTCTGGTGCGGGGCCTGTTCGCGGGCCGTGGCGGGTTCGGCGGCGAGCGAGTTGACCGCGCGCGAGGCGGCGATGATCGCGTCGTGCATCGCCTGCTGCGGGTGCGTGCCGCGTGGCAGGGCGTCCAGCAGTGACTCGCTCGCCGCCTTCGACGCCGCCATCGAGGCGTCGTCGGGGCGGGTCGCCGAGGAGACTCCGTCGCAGACGATCGCCACGGAGGCGGGTGAGCCGTCCGGCAGGGCGGTGCTGCCGATGGCGAACGCGTCCTCGTTGCGGTGGTGGCGCAGGCCGCGGTCGCTGACCGCGGCCACCGGGCCGGACTCCTGCTCCATGTGGTCCCGTTCGCGCGGCTGGGCGTGGCCGCAGTTCTCGCAGTAGCCGTCGTCGTCCACGCGGCCGGCCCGGCAGGCCACGCAGGCCTTGCCGCCGGCGCCCGCGGCCTGGGCCGCCGGGTCGGCGGACACCCGTGGGTCCGGTGCCTGGAGGAGGTACTCGTCGGGCTGCTGTGCCTGGTAGGTCTCGGACTGTGCCGGATACCCCTCCGGCCGTGGGGCGTAGCCGCCGGGCGGGGCGGCGTGCCCCTCGGTCCGGGGCGGATGGTCGAAGCGGACCCCCTCGGCCGGCGGGGCACCGGGGAGCGGGGGTGCGTCCGGCCCCGGGGCGGGCCAGGGCGCGCCGGCGGGCGGCACCGACGGCGGCTCGGGATACGCACCGGCCGCAGCGCCCTGCGCGGGCACCGAGCCGTTCATGGTGATGGTCGGGTTGTCCTGAGGCCGTACCGGCACGGCGGACAGGTCATATCCGCACGCGCCGCAGAAACGGTCACCCGATTCGAGGGGTTCCTCGCAACTCGGGCAGGCGGACAACTGGGGCATCTGCGACATCAACTACACCCACGTCCGGGGGCGGTAACGATTGGCACGTTCCACCAGGTCGATCCTCTCCTCGCCGCCGCGCGCCAGCCGGGCCAGCGTGCGATACGAGCGTTCCAGGCCGAAACGCAGGCCCCGCTCGTCCAGGCCGCTGCCGAGCAGCGTCCGTCCTCCGGCGGCGGGAGGGGCGGAACCCTGGCCCCCGGAGAGTACCCAGTCCAGCGCGCAGCCGAGGACTTCGGCCGACAACTGCTCCCGGCGCGCCGGGTCCAGACCGTACGCGTCCAGGGCCTCGACCTGCGCCGCGGCGGCCGTGAGGTCCTCCAGGAACGGTACGTCGGAGGCGGTCGCCGTGCGCTGCCGCAGCCGCGCCCGGACGGCGGCCACACGGGCGGCCGTGTAGTGGATGGAGGACTCCGGGACCGACTCCAGCGTCCGTACGGCGCTGCGCCGGTCCCCGGTCGCCAACTGCACGCGGGCCAGGCCGAACGCGGCGCTCACATAGCTCGGGTCCGTCGACCACACCAGCCGGTAGTACTCGGCGGCGTTGTCGAGCTGGCCCAGCACCTCCGCACACAGGGCCAGCGCCAGCTTGGGCGCGATCTCGCCGGGAAAGGCGTCGTAGATCGCGTCGAAGGCGAGCGCGGCGCCCTCGTCGTCACCCGTGACCAGCGCGGCCACGCCCCGGTACCAGACCACCCGCCAGTCGTCGGCCCGTTCGCCCTCCAGCGTGACCAGCGCCTCCAGCGCGGCGGCCGGATCACCGGTCTCCAGCCAGCCCCGGATCTGCCGCAGCCGCGTCTCGATCGACGGGGCCGGAGCCGCCGCGAGGGCGCCGAGCAGCTCGGCCGGGGCGGAGGTCATCAGGCCCGCCAGGAAACCGGCGTTGGGGTCGGACGGGTCGACGCGGGGCACGGGGAGGGCGAGGGAGGCGGCGCGGGTGTCGACAGGTTTGACGAGGCCGTGGAGGCTGGGCAGGCCCGGCGCACTGCCGGGGACCGGCCCTGTCGCGGCTCCTCCGGGCCCGGCGGCGAGCTGGGCGGCGTGGGGTTGGGCAGGGACGGCCGGCAGCGTCGCCGCCGTAGCGGAGTTGCGCCGTTTGCGCACCACCCTCGCCCCCAGCCGGGACACCTCACCGTCCAGCTTCGGGAACAACTCCGTGTCCGTGACCCGCAGCTCGGGCCCGAACAGCGTGGACAGGGCGGGCCGGGCACGGCCCGTCTGGAGGGAGACGACCTCCCGAAGGACGCCCGTCAGCTGCTCGGTCATCTCCTGCGCGGAGGCGAACCGGCGGGCCGGGTCGGGGTCCGTGGCGCGGACCAGGAGGCGGTAGAACGACTCGTACTGCCGGAACACCTCGATGTTGTCCGGGTCGGGCAGGGAGTCGACGTAGACGTTCGTATAGCCCTGGAAGTCGAAGGTCAGGACCGCGAGCGTGCGGGCGACGGTGTAGAGGTCGCTCGCCACCGACGGGCCGGCCTCGGCGACCTCCGGCGCCTGGTAGCCGACCGTGCCGTAGATGGCCGACTCCTCGTCGTCCATCCTGCGCACCGCGCCCATGTCGATCAGCTTGAGCTGGTCCTCGGTCTGGATCGCGTTGTCGACCTTGAAGTCGCAGTACAGCAGGTTGCGGCTGTGCAGATGACCGAGCGCCTCCAGGGCCTCCAGGCCGTACGCACAGGCTTGCTCCACCGGCAGCGGATCGCGCCTGCCGTGCGGGGTGCGACGGGCGTTGGCGATCTCCTTCAGCGACTTGCCGCCGACGTACTCCATGACGATGTAGCCGTCGAGGGAGCCCGTGCGCTGGTCCAGGTGCTCCACGAAGTTGTAGATCCGCACGATGTTGGCGTGCTCGATCTCCGCGAGGAAGCGCCGCTCGGAGATGGCCGCGGCCATCGCGTCCTGGTCACCGGTGTCCAGCAGGCCCTTGAGGACCACCCAGCGGTCGGAGACCGCCCGGTCGACGGCCAGGTAGACCCAGCCCAGCCCGCCGTGCGCGAGGCAGCCGACCACCTCGTACTGGCCGTGCACGACGTCCCCGGCCTTCAGCTTCGGAACGAACGAGTACGGATGCCCGCACTTGGTGCAGAAGCCCTCCGTACGCCCCGGCCGGTCGCCGCGCGCCCGGCCCACCTGAGCGCCGCAGTCGGAGCGCGAGCAGAACCGCTTCCGCTCGGGCACTTCGGGGTTGTCCAGGACCATTTCGCGCGGGTCGGGCCGCGGGATCGGCGGGACCTGGACCAGTCCCGCGCCCAGTCGGCCCCGCGACGAGGAACCGGCGGCGGAACCGGAGCTGCGCACCGACACCGAGCGGCCCGTCGCCTTGCCCGACAGGGAGCGCGAGAGGCGTCCCGACACCGAGCGGCGGGACTTCGACGACTGGGACGACGTACGGGAACTGCGGCTGCTGGAGCGGGAGCTGCCGCTGCGCCCCGAGCCGTGTGAGCCGCCCTTGCCGCCGGCGGTGATGCCGGTGGGGGGTGACCCGACCATGCCTCCCCCAGAGGGGGGACCCCCAGCGGCGACGACCGGGGCGAGGCCGCAGGTGTCGCAGTACAGTTCGCCGCCGCCCACGTCCTCGTAGCTGCCGCCGCAGGCGGGGCGCTGACAGGTGCGCTGCGGCTCGCCCGGTGTTCCGCCCGGTGCCTGGCCCGGTGACCGGCTCGGCGGTTCGTTGGGTGGTTCGTTCGGTGCCTGACTCACGGACTCCCCCTTGTCGCTCATGCGCCCGGCCCCCTCCGGTCGTCCTCCGGCACACCCTGGTCCGGCACCCGCGGGCCGCCGAGCAGATCCGCGGCGGCCTGCTGGTAGCGCAGCACGGCCTGTTCGGCGGCGCGCAGGTCGCAGGGGGCGCTCCACAGCATGCGGCGGGCCTTCTCGTACCGCTCCACCAGCAGCGTGTCCTCGGCGAAGCCGTGCCGGGCGACCTTCGCCTTGTACGCGTCGAGCCGGCCGCGCAGTTCGGCACGGACCGCCAGGGGTGCGGTGACCGCGGTCAACGACTCGCGGGCGCGCAGCAGTTCTTCCTCCGCCTTCTGCTCCAGCGACTCCAGGAGCGGGGACAGGCGGTGCCACTGGGCCTGTCTGCGGTACTCCGCGGCCGCGGCCAGCTGCTCCTGCAACGCCGTCGGCGGTCCGCTGACGACCGGCACCTCCGTCGCGGCGATCTTCGCGAGGACCTCGCCGCGGGCGGTGCGCGCCTCGGCGAGCGTACGGTCCGCGCGGCTGAGGACGTCGCGCAGTCTGACGATCCGCTTCTCGGCGTCCTGGCGCACCGTCAGGACGGCGTCGATCTCCCGGCGCACGTACTCCAGGGCGCGTGCCTCCCGGTCGTACACCGTCGTGTCGGGCCTGCCGCCGCCCGGAGCCGAACTGCCCTCCGAGGCCTGCCAGAACGCCAGCGGGTCCGACACGACCTGCTCGCGCAGTTTCGTGAGCGTGCGGGTGATGCGCTCCAGGTCGTCACCCGCCGGGTGCTCGCCGGGGCGCACGCCGACCGAGTGCGCGAGCCTGCGGGTGCGCTGGAGCTCGGCGGCCAGCAGGTCGATCCGGGCCGGCAGCGCCGACCAGACCGCGTCGGCCGCGACGACCATGTCCAGGCTCGTCGCGTACAGCTCGTTCATCCGGTCGACGAGGGTGGCGAGCGAGTAGCGTTCGCTGAGCCTGTTCCCCGTGCCGTGCAGGGTCGGGGCGTTGGCCGTTGCCGTGGCGCTGCCCGCGACCGTGACCGAGTCGCCGCTCAGCAGCTCGGTGAGCTCCACCAGGTCCTCGCGACTGGACCAGCGGCGGCGGGCCCGGATCTCCCGGGCGGTGCGCAAGGCGGCCGTGTACGCGTCGAAGTACGTCCACAGCAGCGTGATCGACGCCTCTGTGGACGTCCAGCGTTCCTGGGTGACGCCCGTGAGCTCGGCGCCTTCCAGGAGTCTGCGGCCCGCGTGGTCCTGGAGGGCGAGGAGCGAGGTCTCGATCGCCTCGTGCTCCGCGCCGAGCCGCGCCAGCGCACGGTCCACCTCGTCCCGGTCCATCACCGGCCCGGTGGATCCCGTGACGCCCATCGATCACCTCTCGCTGCGGTTGTGCCGGTTGGGGGGTCGGTGCGGTTGTCAGGTCGTGCGCAGGTACTGCGGTGCCGGTGGTTCCGACTTCTCCGAATTCTTGCCCAGTGTCGCCGACAGCCATTTGTCGTACGACGCCTGCCAGCCGGTCGCGGTGTCCTTGCGGTAGTCCACCAGGATCTGGTTGACCCGGCGTACCAGGTCGTGGGCGTCCTTCTTCATCGCCACGCCGTAGTACTCGGCAGTGAAGGCATCGCCCTTGAGCTCGACCGTCGGATCCTGTGCCGCCTGGCTCGCGGCGAGCGCGCCGTCGGTGACCACCGCGTCGGCCTCGCCGAGCTGGAGCCTGACCAGGCAGTCGAGTTGGTTCGGGACGGTCTCGGAGATGTCGGTGGTGGCGGGGAGTTTGCCGCTCTTCTTGTCCGCTTCCAGCGTGGAGTACGCCGTGGAGCCCGTGGCCGTGCAGATCCGCTTGCCGGCGAGCGTGCCGTCGTAGCCCTTGATAGGCGAGGACTTGGGGGCCAGGACCTGCTGTCCGGTCTTGAAGTACGGCGCGGAGAAGGCGACGTCCTCGATGCGCTCGCAGTTGATCGTCATCGTGCGGACGACCATGTCCACGCGGCCGTCCCGGATCGCCGGGATGCGCTCGTTGGTGGGGATCGCCTTGAACTGGACCGCGTTCCGGTCACCGAGTATGTCCTCGGCGATGCGGTGGACCAGGTCGATGTCGAAGCCCTCCAGCTCCCCGCGCTTGCCGCTGTTGGGGTCGCGGTAGCCCCAGCGGTAGCTGTTCTGGTCGACGCCGACGATCAGCTTGCGCTTCCCGCCCTGGCGGTTCTTGATCGCCTGGATGGTGTCGCCGTCGGCGGAGGAGGGCGGCAGGGTCTGCTTCTCGGGGTCCTCGCAGTCCGCTTCGGCCTTCTCGGCCTTGATCGTGGCCGACTGGGCGACGGCCTGGTCGGCCACGCTCCTTGGTCCGGACAGCGGGACGCACAGGGCGAAGACCGCCACCAGGGCGCAGACGACCGCCATCGCGGCCACCCCGCCCCAGCCCTTCAGACTGGCCCGCAGACGTCGTGCTCGCATGGTCGCGCCCCCTTTCACCCGTGTCCCGTTCATCGGTACTCCGACAGCCTGCGGCCGATACCGAGCACCGCGCCGGCGGCGCCGAGCACCGCGAGGACGGCCGCGCCCGCCGACAGGCCCGTCAGGGCGTCCCGGCCGTCGTCGGCCGCGCGCTTGAACTCGGCTTCCTCGTGCGCGAGTGCCCTGCGCAGGTTCGCGTCGACGCTGTCGAAGCACTCGCCGGTCGTCTTCCCGGTGCCGACGACCTTGTCCAGCGCCTGCTGGTAGTTGCCGTTCTCGTCCTGCTCGCGGGCCGCGGTGTGGCGCTTCTTCCACTCCGCCATGTTGCCCACGGCAGCCGTGACGGGGTTTGCGCCCGATGGGTCGTCGGCGAGCTTCCGGGCGGCCGCCAGCTGCTTGCCCAGGGCGTCGATGTCCGTGCGGAAGTCGTAGTCGTAGGCGTCGTAGGTCTGTTCGCCGACCTTCTTCGTCTCGGCGCCGCGGGACACCAGGGTCAGGTTCTCGTTGCCCCGTGCCTTGAGGGAGGCGATACGGGCGTCGTGCAGCACGTTCAGGGAACGGACGCCGTGCTCGTAGGAGTCGTTGAGTCCCGCGCGGGCGACGCTGTGGCCGACGACCAGCCAGAGGAGGACCACGGTCGCGGTGGCCGTGGCGGCGACCAGGCCCTGGTTCAGGACACGGTTCGTGCGCTGGTAGTTGCGGTGCTGGGCCCAGGCGAGGGCGGCCAGGGCGGCGAGGCCGAGCGCGATGGCGGCCCAGGGGTAGGGCGTGGCGTCCGCGTAGTCCGCGCGCAGGCGCTGGTTCTCCTTCGTGTACAGGTCCTCCGCCGCCGGGAGCATCTGCTCCTGCATCTTCTCGTTGGCGTAGCGGAGGTAGGCGCCGCCGACCGGGAAGCCCTGGCGGTTGTAGGTGCGGGCGCGCTCGACCAGGCCCTTGTACTCCGGGAGGAGTCTGTTGAGCTTGGCGATGGTCGCCGCGGACGGGGAGTCCGGGTCCGAGTTGGCGGCGGCGTTGACGAGTTTCTCCGCGGCCGTGCGGATGTCCTTCTCGTAGCGGTCGCGGGAGGCGGCCGTCTCCTGGCCGCCGGCGAGGAAGCCGCTGGAGGCGGCGGTGTTGGCGTCCGCGAGGGAGCGGTAGATGTCGGCCGCGTCCGAACTGAGGGGCTGACTGCTGGTGAGGACGTCGTCAGCCGCTGCCGCGCGGTCGGTCATCTGCCAGGCGGTGACGGCGCCGAAGGCGACGACGAGAAGCGCGAGGAGGGCGCCGACGATACGGAGGCGGCCGGGCTCCGTGATGGCGGCGGCGCGGAGTCGGTCCAGGCCCTCGGCGAAGGCGGTGCGGCGGGGCTGGGGCTCGGTACCGCCGTGCGGAGCTTGCGGCGGTTGCGTGGCTTGCGCGGGTGCTGGTTGCGCCGGTACCGCCGGGAGGGTGGGCAGGCCCGGGCCTGTTGGTGGTGTGCTGCTCGTCGGCAGGTGTGTCACTGTGACCTCCCCCATGGTCATCCGTCGCCGCAAGTATCCCTTCCGGCACTGACATCCGCACCGCCCTTGCCTCGATCTTGATCTGATCGCAGCGCGAGGCACCACCCCTTGCCCGGATACACGTCGCGGGCGTCGGTTCGGTTCCCGCCGGGCATGCGCGCGGCTACTCCACGTAGCGGCGAAACCCTTGCGCCGCCGCCGTGAAGCCGCACGCTGCGTAGAAGCGGTGGACGTACTCGTCGTCCGCTGCGAGCAACTGCACCTTGTAGCAGCCGGCCGACTCCCCCAGCCGCACGGCGGACTCCATGAGCCGACGCCCGACGCCCCGCCGCTGGAAACGGCCGGCCACCACGACGTTCTCCACGAACAGGATGGCCCGGCCACCACGGGTGAGGTTCGGCATCACGATGCAGTCCGCCGTCCCGGCCACGGCACCGTCGGCCTCGGCGACCAGGACGGTCCGCCCCTGCTGACCGGATATCGCCGCCCAGACGGCGTCCGCTGCCGCCTGGGACAACGGCGCGTCGTCCGGGTTCAGTTCGCCGTAGAGGCCCAGCAGCCCCGCCAGGTCCGCCTCGGCCGCCGCCCGCACCGTGATCTTCATGCACTGAGCCTAGAACCAGGGCCGGCCTGGGACGTGGCCTTCCGTGGAGCGTGAGCCTCAGCGGGGCGTGAGCCTCAGCGGGGCGTGAACTTCACTCACCCGTCGGAGTCTCCCTGCGGCGGAGCACGATCAGGGTCGTTCCGCCGATCAGGACCAGGGTGATGGCTATGCCGGCGATGAGGGGCGTGACGCCCGAGCTGCCGGTTTCGGCGAGGTTGGTGTCCGTCGCCGTGCCGCCCACCGAGGCCGGGCTCGGTTCACTGAGGGTCTGCGTGGCCGTGCCGGTCCCGCTGCCCTGGACCTGGCAGTCCAGCATGCCGGTGAAGCGCTGGGTGAAGCCGCCCGGGCCGCGGATCGTGAAGTCGTACGCCTGGTCCTCCTGGAGCGGAACCGTCACCGTGCGGGACTCGCCCGCGGCGATGGTGTGCTCGAGGCCCGCCAGTTCGAAGGTGAACGGCTCGTCGCCCTTGTTGGACGCGATGATGTCCACGCCGCCCTCGGCGCAGTTCTTCGCCGCCGACAGCGCCGGGATCGCGCCCTTCTTCGCCCAGGTCGCGCCCGCCGTCGCCGATACCGTCGACTCGCTGGAACCGGCCAGGATCTGCGTCTGGCTCCGGCTCTCGGAGGCGAAGGCACGGCCGACCGGCACGGTCGTCGAGGCCTGCACGGTCAGTTCCGCGGTGCCGGCCGCCGCGTCCTCGGGCACCTCGAAGAACACCTGTCCGCCGTCGGACGTGGAGGTGACGGCCTTGCCCTGCCTGTCGACGATCCGGACCCCGCTCGTGGCGGCGTCCGCGGGCGGGCTCACCGTCACACTGCCGGCGTTGGTGTGCACCGTCACCGGGCCCAGACGCTCCCCCGGCCGACCGGAGACCGCCGGCGGGTCGAGGGTGAGCGAGGCCCGGGGTTCGGGCCGGCTCCGGGCGGTCTTCTCCAGGTAGTCCGCGAGCTGTTCGGCCTGCGGGTCGAGGGCGTCGACCGCCACGTCGTCCGAGTGACGCCAGATCGCCACCTGCGTGCCGGCCGCCGCGTCCTGCTCGGTCAGCGCACCGCGAACGCCCGCCTTCCGGGCCAGCGCCGCGAGGTCGTTCACCTGCGGGTAGGAGTTCTGCAGGATCCAGTGGATCCGGCCGGCGTCCTTGTTGGCGCCCAGGGACGTGCCGCTCCAGGGCGTCTCGTGGTACTCGGCGTCCCGCTGCGTCGGGTTGTGCAGGTCGACGCAGTACGTCTGGAGCATGCCGCCGCCCTCGACGGACATCTCGAACAGGCCCGCCGACACCTGCTGGTCCCCGGAGGCGCCGTGTATCACCGCGGTGCCGTACGTCTTCAGCCCGGCTATCGTCGCGGTCGCTCCGCCCTGACTCGGCGTCGTCTCCTCGGCGGTCGCCTGGCCGGCGCCGGCCAGCACACCCGCGGCGACGAGCCCGGACACGAGCGTCGCGGCACCGAGGCGGACAGCCCCTCGCCTGCGTACGAACACCGCAGAGAACGAAGCAAACACCAAATTCCCCTTCGAGCAGGACCCGTCGATGTGGGGGGTACGGTCCCACCAGCAGAATCACAAGCCTCACGGGCCGCAAGAGCCCCGAAAGCCATGCCCGGCATCCTAGGTACGTGGCGGACGCCGCTCGCCGGTGAGGCAGTCGGACGAGTGATCCGACTCGGAATCGTTATCGCCAAGAACCCTTGTGAGCAGGGCTTATCGACAAGTCCACCCCGATTTTTGGTGCGCACTCGCCGATAAGCCGCAGTTCGGGCAGGCTGGCGGGTGATTGACGTCACGTCAATGCAGCAGGCTCCGGCGGTTGTTGAGCCGAGGCACCGGCCCGGTCCGGTGAATCCTCCTGCGGCGTCTCCCAGTTGGGCTCCGACTGGGTCGGTGCCGGTGCCGTTTCCGGCTTTCCTCCGCGGCGGAACGCCGAGGTGCCCCACGCCAGGTCGTGCCCGATCGCCACCGCGTCGATGTCCGCCGACGTCCAGCTCTGCCCCTCGCGCACGTCGGTCCGCACCTTCAGCCTGCCCTGGACGATCACGGGCTCGCCGACCGTCAGCGACGCCGCCGTGTTCGTGGCGAGCTGGCGGTTGGCCCACACCGTGAAGAAGTTGGTGTGCCCGTCGGTCCACATGTTCTTCTCGCGGTCCCAGTAGCGCGCGGTCACCGCCAGCCGGAACCTCGCCGACGGGCCGGACGCCATCTCCCGGTACACCGGCTGCGTCGCCACCCTGCCGACCGCGCAGACCATCGTCTCGTTCATCGCGAACCCCTCCCTCGCCCGGATCTGCGACACCGGGCCGACGCGTACGGGCCCGTCCCGTACGGCTGTGTCCGCCAGACTGCCGCCGCCGGGCCGAGCCCGCTGAGCGCTGTGGACCACCGCCCGCCTGTGGACAACGCCGCCACCCGAACGGGTGACACCGAGCCGTGTGTGACGCGGAGCGGCGAGGGACGCCACGTTCCGAATGACGCCGGCCCGGCGTCAGCTCCCCGCCCCCACCACCCTCCCGTACTGCTCCCGAACCTCCCGGTACCGCAGCAGCTCCGCCGCCACCGGATCCAGCACCCGGGCCCTCCCGCACCCGGCCGCCGCCTCCCGCAACCGGCGTTCCGCCTCCAGGCCGTAGCGCCGGGCCGGCCCCCGCGCCGCCATCCGGCAGCTCCACTCGATGAGCGGCCCGCCGACGATGCCGATCAGCATCAGCAGCACCGGTACGCCCAGGTTCGGCGACATGACCCCGACGATCTGGCCCACCAGCCACAGGCCGCCGAGGAACTGGAGGATGGTCATGGACGCCTGGGACAGGACGGCCATCGGCCACCACCCCGGCCGCGGCGGCCGCCCCGTCGGCACTCCCGCGCGCACGCTCAGCTCGTCCAGCGCCTCGGGCAGCCCCTGGGAACCGCGGACGGCCGCCTCACGCACCGCCTGCGCCCAGGGCGCGGGCAGACCGGCCGAGGCCCGGTCCGCCACCGTCCGTACCGCCTGCTCGACCCGCTGCCGGGCGGTGGCCTCCTCGTCGGCCTGCGTGCGCGAGGGGAGCCGCCCCGTGGCCGGCTCGCCGCGGTCCTGGTACCAGCGCCACAACCGCAGCCAGGGCGTGCCGCAGGCGCGGTTGGCGTTGCGCAGCCACGCGCGTTCGGCGGCCTCGCCCGCCGCCGTGGCGCCCACGGCGTCCGCGAGCCGGTCCGCGAACTCCTCCCGGGCCTGTTCGCTGAGCCCGGTCCGGCGCTGCGTGGCGTAGACGGGCCACAGCCGGGCCGCCGCGATGTCCACGTCGGCCGAGATGCGGCGGGCCGGCGCCGTGCGCTCCGCGACGAACTGGCCGAGCGCCTCGCGCAGTTCACCGACGCCGTCCCCGGTGAGCCCGGACAGCGCGAGCACGGTCGCACCCGGTTCGCCGTACTCCCCGAGGACGATGCCGTCCTCGTCGAGGAGCCGCCGCAGATCGTCGAGGACCTGCTCGGCGGCCTCCCCGGGCAGCCGGTCGATCTGGTTGAGGACGACGAACATGACCTCCGCGTGGGCCGCCATGGGCCGTAGATAGCGCTCGTGGAGGACGGCGTCGGCGTACTTCTCCGGGTCGACGACCCAGATGACCGCGTCGACGAGCGCCAGGATGCGGTCCACGTGCTCCCGGTGCTGTACGGCCGCGGAGTCGTGGTCGGGCAGGTCGATGAGGACGAGTCCCTGCAGCTGGGACTCCCCGCCCACGGTCGGCAGCGGACGCCGACGCAGCCGGGGCGGGATGCCGAGCCGTTCGATGAGGCCGGCGGCGCCGTCGCTCCAACTGCACGCGATGGGCGCCGCGGTGGTGGGACGGCGTACTCCCGTCTCCGAGATGGCCACCCCGGCAAGGGCGTTGAACAGCTGCGACTTGCCGCTGCCCGTGGCACCCGCGATGGCGACGACGGTGTGCTGACCCGAGAGCCTGCGCCGCGCTGACGCCTCGTCGAGCACCCGGCCCGCTTCCGCCAGTGTCCGGCTGTCGAGCCGGGTGCGGGAGAGCCCCACCAGTTCGCGCAACGCCTCCAGCCGGGAGCGCAGCGGCCCGTCGTACACCAGCGGGGACACCGCCAGTGGGACGGCGGGACGGCTGTCCCTCACGGCGTACTGGTTTCCTCCAGTGGTCTCGTCGACCCGCCGCGCGATGAGCCCGTCGTCCCAGGCACCCGTGGAGTCCGTACGGGGATCCGTACGCGCATCCGTACGCGCATCCGTACGGGAGGAGGAATCGCCGTCCGGCACGCGCGCGTGGGCGTCGTCCGCGCTCTCGCCCTCGGAGGCGTTCCCGGGGCCCTTCTCCGATGGGTTCTCGGCGGCTCCCGCCTTGTCCGCGTCGCCCGGCTGGTCGGCGCGCTCGGTGTGGTCCTGGTCAGTGACGGCGGTCACCGGTCACCTCTCCTTCTGCAGTACGGACAGGGCGGCGATGAGTTCGGCCTGGGGCTCCGGATGGATGTCAAGGGCGTCGAGCGGGGCGAGCCGGCGCTCGCGCTCGGCGTGCAGGACCCGTTCGACGTGCTCGGTGAGCAGCCGTCCGGCCCGGTCGCGCAGCCTCAGCGCGCCGTGGGCGCCGATCCGCTCGGCGAGCCCCTCCCCGGCCATCCGTCCCCGGCGGCCGCCCAACAGGGAGGTGGCGACCAGGGCGGCGACCAGCTCGGGGTCGGGCGCGAGGTTCCGGTCGAGCTCGCGCACCTCGTCCTCGGCGTACTCCTCGAGCTCCCGCCGCCACCGCCGAACGGCGAGACCGATCCGGTGCTCGGCGCTCTCCGCGGCGGGTTCGCGGTCGGCGAGCCCGGGTGCGGCCGCCGCGGGTTCGCGCCGCCAGGCGCCGTCGATGCGCTCGTCGGCGGCGGTGACGGCGCACAGCAGCAGCGCGCTCAGGTTCTCCGCGAGCGCGTCGAGGAGTTCGCCGGCGGTGCAGTCCAAGGGGAAGGCGCGCCACCGCTTGAGCGCGTCCCCGGCGAGCACCGCCCCGGCCTGCAACCGGCCCCGCACGCGCGTGTGCTCGCTGTCGTACGCCCCGTCGACGGCGGCGGTGAGTCGCAGCGCGGCGGCGTACTGCGCGGCGGCGGCACCGGCCAGCTCGGGCATCCGGGACTTGAGGGAGTCGAGGACGCCGTACGCGGTGCGGGCCATGACCTGCTGCCGGGCCGCCGGATCCTGGGCCTGGTGGAGCAGCCAGGTGCGCAGCTGGGCCACGGCGCTGGCCGGCAGGAGCCCGCCGCCCCAGGCCGACTCGGGCAGTTCGGGCACGGTGAACCGCGGCACCTCGCCGAGTCCGGCCTTCGTGAGCAGGGCCCCGTACTGCCGCGACACCTCGGCGACCACCTGGTGGGGCACCCGGTCCAGGACCGTGACGAGCGTGACGTCGTACTCCTTGGCGGTGCGCAGCATGTGCCAGGGGACGGCGTCTGCGTAGCGGGCGGCCGTGGTGACCATGATCCAGATGTCGGCCGCGCAGATGAGCTCGGCGGCCAGGACGCGGTTGTCGGAGACCAGGGAGTCGATGTCGGGGGCATCGAGGAGAGCGAGGCCAGGCGGCAGCGTCTCGGTGGTCTCCACGCGCAGCACGCGCGCGGGGTTCTCGCCCGGGAGCAGCAGATCGTCCGTGGGGTCCTGCTGGGGTACCCACACGCGTGTGAGGTCGGGCAGCACCCGCATCCCGCTGAACCAGTGATGGTCCTCCGGATGGCAGACCAGCACGGGCGTCCGTGTCGTCGGCCGCAGCACCCCGGCCTCACTGACCCGGCGCCCCACGAGGGAGTTCACCAGCGTGGACTTCCCGGCTCCGGTGGAGCCCCCCACGACGGCAAGAAGTGGCGCTTCGGGGTCTCTCAGCCGGGGCACCAAGTAGTCGTCGAGCTGGGCGAGCAGTTCGTCGCGGCTGGCACGCGCGCGTGGGGCCCCCGCCAGGGGCAGCGGGAAGCGTGCGGCGGCGACACGGTCGCGCAGGGCGGAGAGTGCGTCGAGCAGCTGAGGCCGTACGTCCAAGGTCACCACATGCGAAGAATGCCCAATTTTAGGGGAATTCTGAAGCATATGAGCATGTCTGCGCGCCGATAGAACACAAGGGACGGAAGGGACTACTGGGACACGGGCCCACGCGAGGCATAACGAGTGCACAACACCCGATGCGTCTGGAGCCAAAAGCGGTGCACGATTCGTACCTGCCTGCGATTATCAGGACCGCTTCACCGAACCTCCACATCGAGCCACGGAGGCGAAGCAACAGGGACAAGGACGCGGGAGCCCTATCCTTGTCCCCGGCAACGTCACGGATCGGCCCACACCAGGGCACCACGACAGAGGCCACCACACCGGCCCCCGTAGCTCAGTGGATAGAGCAGGCGCCTTCTAAGCGCTTGGCCGCAGGTTCGAGTCCTGCCGGGGGCGCAAGTCTCCGCCCTCCCATCGGGAGGGCGTTTTCGCGTCCGCGCTCCCGTTGCCGCTGAGACACCTTGTTACGGGTTGCCAGGCCCCCGGAATGCCGACCCAGGTGTCGTGGAAGAAGCCGTACGGCGCAGCGGTGGTCGGGTGACTGGGGCAGGCTTCCCACGTCACCACCCGAGCGCGATCATGACCCCTGGAACCGAACCGTGGACCGAACCACGGGCTGTGAAGGGGGCATGCCGTGCGGCTGCGCTGCGCTGTGCTGGACGATTTTCAGAAGGTGGCGACCGAGGTCGCCGACTGGTCGGTGATCTCGGACGACGTGGAGGTCGTGTCCTTCGACCGGCACATCGACGGCGAGGAGGCCCTGGCCGCCGCCCTGGCCGACGTCGACATCGTGGTGACCCTGCGCGAGCGCGTGCCGTTCCCCGGGTCGCTGATCGCCCGGCTGCCCCGGCTGAAACTGCTCATCGCGTCCGGCATGCGCAACTCGGTCATCGACTACGCGGCCGCCGAGGCGCACGGTGTCACGGTGTGCGGCACGGCCAGTTCCTCCACCCCGCCCGTCGAACTGACCTGGGCGCTGCTGCTCGGCCTCGCCCGCGGCATCGTCGAGGAGAGCGGCGCCCTTCGCTCCGGCGGCCCCTGGCAGAGCACGGTCGGCGCCGACCTGCACGGCCGACGCCTCGGGCTTCTCGGTCTGGGGAAGATCGGCAGCCGCGTCGCACAGATCGGCCTCGCCTTCGGCATGGAGGTCCACGCCTGGAGCCAGAACCTCACCCGCGAGCGCGCCGACGAGGTCGGCGTGGAACTCGCTCCCTCCCAGGCCGACTTGCTCGCGAACAGCGACTT
Source organism: Streptomyces sp. NPDC045955 (assembly GCF_056430805.1). Taxonomy (NCBI): domain Bacteria; kingdom Bacillati; phylum Actinomycetota; class Actinomycetes; order Kitasatosporales; family Streptomycetaceae; genus Streptomyces; species Streptomyces sp. NPDC045955. The sequence goes on along the minus strand of NZ_JBWKKY010000005.1, from coordinate 228,142 downwards.
CGTGTCGGTCCACCTCGCCCTGAGTGACCGCACCCGCGGCCTTCTCGGCCCCGCCGAACTCGCCCTCCTGAAGCCGACCGCCTATCTGGTCAACACCTCGCGCGCGGCGATCGTCGACCAGGACGCTCTGCTCGGCGCCCTGCGCTCGGGCCGTATCGCGGGCGCCGGCGTCGATGTCTTCGACGTCGAGCCCCTCCCGGCCGACCACCCGATGCGCACGGCCCCCCGCCTCCTCGCCACGCCGCACCTCGGCTACGTCTCCCGGGCCAACTACGCGACGTACTACGGCCAGGCGGTCGAGAACATCCGGGCCTTTCTGGATGGTTCACCCGTACGGCTCCTGGCGCCCCGCTGAGGTGTGCGGCCTGGTGACACCCTGCCCGGCGGTCACGGCCCCTGCGTCGGCGGCCGCAACCGGCCAGGGGTCCGCAAAGGTCCTGTGGTCCGCCCGGTGCGGCGAGAGTGGGGGTCCCCCTGCTCGAAGAGCTTCGGGAGGTGCCGGGCGCCGCAGGGCAGGCGAGGCGTGCGGACAACCTCTTGGTCCGCGCGGTACGCGCCCCCGGGCCTTGCCGTGCCCGTTCGTGTGCCGCGCGCAAGCAGCCGCACCTCTACACGGCTCGTACGGACTACGCGTACCGGTAGATCCGGCTTTGGTCCTCCAACTCGGCCGGTGTGACGTCCCACGGCGGCATCCTCTGGTGCCGCGCGACGACTCGGCCGCGTTGTGCGTCCCCTCGGGCGAGCGGCTTCGCGGGGAGATAGCGGGCGCCCGGGTGCCGCCGCTGCCAGCGGAACCAGAGAAGATCCACGAAGGCGTGGTGAAACCAGAAGACGGGGTCGTTGACGGATGCGCCGCCCGTCATGTGGCCGCCGACCCAACGGTGGACCCGGTTGTGGGTGCGCCACGAAGCGGGGCCCCTCCCGGGCCCCCACCCCTCCACCTTGTTGCGGAACCCTTTGGTCGATGCGGAGTTCCACGGTGCCGTGTCGTAGACGGGATCGTTGAGGACCCCCTCCAGATCCTTGGCCGTGGGCAGCGTGATCGGATCCCGGGGACGGCCCAGGTCCCGCATGAGGAACTCCGTGTCGGTGATCCCCACCTTGATCGTCCATTTGCCGTTGCGGTGGGCGAAGGGGCCGGACATCACCTGCCGGTCGGAACGCCGCCCGGTGCCGCCGAGCAGGTCATCGGTCCACGGTACGGCCGTCCGCCTGCGGTTGCGCGTCCAGTCCCAGTACGGCAGGGTCACCGACTCGTCCACGCGGCGCAGTGCGTTCTCCAGGTCCAGCAGGAACCTGCGGTGCCAGGGCAGGAAGGAAGGTGCCATGTGGGCGGCGCGCAGGCCGCCCTCACCGTCGGGGGCGTAGAACTCGATGTGGGTGCGCACGAACTCGTCGTACTCACCGCGTCGCTTGAGCTCCAGCAGTGCGTTGACGAGCCGGCGCCGTTCGGACCGGGTGAGCGTGCTGATGTCCTTACGCGTGTACACCATGGCGATGCTCCCCCTTGGCGTCCTTGTTCCCGTTCGCCGTACGGCTGTCCTTTGTGTGACTGCTCCGCTCTCCCGGCGTGCCCAGCCGTGCGCCGGGGCCGAGTTCGTCGACGGCAGCACGCGCGGCGGCGAGCGGGGTCGCGTACGACTGGTAGTGGTCGACCATGCTCATCCAGCTGCCGTCCGCCCGGCGCATCAGATGCAACGGCCGCCCGTCCACGGTGACGTGCCACGCGCTCGGGCCGCCCTCCCCGGGCCGCCCGGCGTCGTACCTGACACCTGCGATGCGGCGTCCGCGGTACGTCTCGTCGAACCGTTCCCCGTCTCCGGCCGGTCCCGGCGCCTTCCCCTCCGATCCCGACGCCTTCGGGGTCGTTCCCGACGCCACCAGGACCGGGGCGAGAGCCACCGTGAACGCCGATGCGAACAGCCCCCACAGCACGCGGCGTCGCGCCGTGGCCCTGGCGTGGTGGACGGCGGGCGGCTTCGCGGGGTGCGCGGAGCCGGCAGCCGCGGGCGCGACCGTCGTGGGCGCCGCGGGCGCCGCGGGGCGCGCTGGTTGTGACTGCGGTGGTTTGCCGGTTCGCAATGCCTGCCTCCTCCTCGCCTTGAAAAGGCGGTTCACGTGACACACGCTCGACGGGCCGATCCCATGCGCGGTGATATCGGCGCGGGAATCTCGCTCAGCCCTGCGCCTTCAGTCCCGGAGCCAGTCGAGCGCTCTCGTGGCCGAGGGCGTTCTCGGTTCCCTTGAGGGTGCTGGGCAGGAAACCCTTGTTCTCCGTTTCGAGCGCTTCCGGCCGGTGGTTCCGCCAGCCACTGGTCAACATGCTTCCTGACCTCGGTCGCGTCTCCGGTGAGGCCGACGGCCTTGAGCGGGAATCACTTCACAGCCTTCAACGAGCCCCGGATCGAGTGGAAACCCCCGCACTCAGAAAAATGCGGCGGCCCACACCGAAGGTCACCCGAATGAGGGGCATGTCTTATCCGCCTTTCCCGTCCTCGCATTTGCGGGGGAAAGGCATGGTCCAGCCGTCAAAACACGTCGTACCGGCCCGCCGCACGGCAACTCCGGCTGGTGTTGCGCCACATGTCCGTCGACTGCGACGTCGTGACGCTCACCAACCCCGGCCCGGTCGCCGAGGGTCTGACGGCGGACCCGTCCGCCCTGCCCCGTCTGGTCCGCCTGATCCCGACACGCGAACGGACCAGGGATGGGTCGGCCTGGGGCCGGGAAAGCACTCGGGTGCCGGACGCGGTACGTCCGGCACCCGGAGCAGAGCACTACCGACGGTACGCAGCCCTGCCTCGTCGGTACAGGACCACACCGCTCGTCAGCAGCAGCGCCGCGGCCCCCGATGCCGCGATGGCCTGCTTGTCGAGGCCGGTGTCGGGGAGGTGGGGCGGCTCCCCCGGGACGGGCGGCTTCGCCGGGGGCTCGGAGTGCCGAGGCGGCTCCTTGGTCGGCGGAGTCGTGGCAGGAGGCGACGATGTGGGTGGCTTCGTCACCGGCGGCTTCGTGGACGGCGTGTCGCCGTAGCCGCTGTCGTCGCCGTAGCCGCCGTCCTTGCCGTAGCCGCTGTCGTCGCCGTAGCCACTGTCCTTCCCGTAACCGCTGTCCTTCCCGTAACCGCTGTCCTTCCCGTAACCGCTGTCCTTCCCGTAGCCACTGTCCTTCCCGTAGCCACTGTCCTTCCCGTAACCGCTGTCCTTCCCGTAGCCACTGTCCTTCCCGTAGCCACTGTCCTTCCGGTAACCGCTGTCCTTCCCGTAGCCACTGTCCTTCCCGTAGCCGGTGTCATGACCCGAGTCGGCGTCCTCACCGTAACCATCGTCATGACGCGAGCCGGCATCCTGATCACTGCCTGCATCCTCGCCGTAGCCACCGTCCTGACCGGAGCTGGTGACCTCACTGCCGGCGGCCTCACCGGAGCCGGTGGCCTCACCACTGTCGGCGGCCTCAGCGCTGCCAGTGGCCTCACCGGAACTGGCGGCCTCACCACTGTCGGCGGCCTCACCACTGCCAGTGGCCTCAACGGAGCCGGCGGCCTCACCGCTGCCGCCATCTTCGCCATAGCCACCGTCGGCCTCGGCCCCGACCTCGTCGCCGTACCCGCTGTCACTACTGGGGGCACTACTGGGAGCGCTACTGGGAGCGCTACTGGGGGCACTGTCGCCGTACCCACTGTCACTGACGGAACCGGGCACATCGACATCGACGCGGTCGGTGTTGTTGTCGAGGCCACCGGGCCCGCGGTCCTCGCTCTGGGCAGCGACGTGCGGAATGGCTGACGATCCGCGCGGGTTCGGGCCGCTGGTGAAGGAGCTCCCGACGGGCGGGGCGGTCGCGGCACTCATGTCGCTGGACTTGTCAGAGGCGCTGACGGACATGTCGGCGTGCGAGTCCGCGAACGCCGTGATGCCGTACAGGGGCAGGATGCTCGTCGCGGCGGCAGCCACGACCATTCCCCTACTCAGGTTCTTTCGCAATCTAGTCGTCTTCCTGTTCGAAGAAAAGGGGAAACCACAGGCCGGAATCGCGCGGGATTGCGTGCATCAGATCACACGCATCGCGTCAGCGATTCCTTCTCTTCTTGCGGCTGCGACCTGGGACGGCTTCTCGCCTCCCGTAGTTCCGCCTCCGCTGGATCTTCCGGCTGGTCCAGTAATGAGAACCGGTGAAGTGCCAGTATCGACAGTCCGAGCACCGGTAGATGCGGTCGGGGATTTTCTCCAACAACGGCTGCTTGATCAGCCAGAGCCTCGCCTCGGATTCGGTACGGAACGACGCTTTCCCGGTTTCCGGACAACGCGGCAGGATAATCGTATCAGTCATATTCCCTCCGAGGCGCGATGCTATTCGCATCTCTCTGGGTGTAACTGATACTGCATCGGCAGGAAACCCTCCATCAAGTAGGTGACACCCTTCCGGGCGAACAGTCATTGAATTTAATCCGAACGGCCCTGTGTGGCGACTGATGTGAATTGCACTGATCAGACGGTACTGGGGACGGCTACACCATCTGCGCCACCCAGCACGCATACGTTCGAACACGTTGGCCGAGCCCACTGGCCACGGAAAAGAAAGAGCGGCCATCGGAATGGATGGCCGCAGCCGACATGGCGCCGGCTCATCAGCGACTGTCATATCGCCGGTGACGTGACGTCACGTTGCTCAATAGCTGTGAAACGGAAAGCGTCTCTCTCTCGGCGGATCGGGATGCCACTTCATCCGCCCATAGGGAAAGACGCTTTCAGTCGGGCCCCGATCCCAAAGGGATCGACGGCAAAGGCTCTGACCGCGCCGACCAGTAGTCGAACGATCAAAGCCAGGGCCCAGAAGGACTCAGGCCATTCAGAGCGCGACCTCGACCGTGGCCGTGGCCGTGGCCGTGTTGGTGTTGGTGTTGGTGTTGGTGTTGGAGTTGTTGTTCTCGTTGACGATGATGATGTCGTCAACGCTGTCGTCGTTGTCCCCGTCCCAGCAGGAGGCGCTGGCAGCCGAGGCGGAACCCGCGAGGAGGGCCACCGCGGCGAGGGCCGACGCAGCACCCAGCTTCATGCTCTTGCGCATTTGAATCTCCATTCTGATTCTTCCCCACTGGAAGAACGGAACCGATACTGCCGCGACACCGAAGGTCACACAACTTGGAATCACCCAAGGGCAGGAAGTTCATCCATATGGCCCTGTACTACAGGTGATGGTGATTAACGAGTGCGCAGACCACATCTAGTCGGCCACCCAAGGAGCAATGACCGACGAGCCAGAGAGATAAACCGATCAGCAGCGGGCCCCGGTGGGAAGGTCCAACACCTGACAGCCGGTCCGCGCGCAACGTCGCCCCCCGTGGGCGAGGTCACGAACCTGTTGCTCCGACTCAGATCCTGCACCTGCCCTCCCGGGTATCAAAAGGGCCGACCGCCATAGGCGGTCGGCCCTAGATTCCAGGCATCCAATATTCTTAGATGCCTTCGGGAAGATGTGATCGGGCGTGCAGACCCTGCAACACTCGTGCGCTGCCCAGCCATGAGTCACCGGAGTTGTGGCACGGCACAACCCGGCTTCAGAGAGCTCAGCCCACCCCGTCACTACCCCGGAAACCGCCGAGCAGCGAAATGCGCGGCTCGATGCCGCGCATTCGCCGTAGTTTGCGGCCGCTCGAGCGGAACGCCCCTCCCTCGGCGGATGAGGTTGTCCCCTCATCCGCCCGCCAGGGAAAGACGCTTCCAGGTCGGGTCACGATCCCCAAGAGAATCGGGTGACCGCCGGACTGGAATCGAACGATCGCAAGCCGGCCCCCTAGGGCTCAGCCCCTATCAGAGACCGATGACGCCCAGGAGGGTGGGCGCGACGGCCTGCTGGGGAGCGGCGGCCGCCGGGGCCGCAGCCGCACCCGCGGCAGCCTCGTCCTCGGGAACCGTCACGGTGACGTTAGCGGTGGCGGTGGCGTCGTTGTCGTTGGTGTTCGTGTTGTCATTGTCGTTGTTGTTCTCGTTGACAATGACGATGCCCGACTCGTCGCTCACCGGCACGTCCTCGACAGCGCTGGCAGCAGAGGCGGAACCCGCGAGGAGGGCCACCGCCGCGAGGGTCCCCGCAGCACCCCGCTTCATGGTCTTGCGCATTTGATATCTCCGTTCTGTCTCTTCCCGGTTGGAAGAACGAGACAGATATTGCCTCAACGCGGAACCGGGCACCACTTGGAATGCCTGTGACTCCGGAACTTCATCCACATGGCCCTCTGGGGGCAGCTAATATGAAGTGCGAGATCCCCAGGTCATGCCTTATCCATGGCCCGACGGAGTAACGACACACCGACTGCGCAACAGAGTTGAATCACCGTTTCATTTCGAACCACCGACCGAATGCACGCTCGATGGGGAGGCCTTCGGCCGTGTTCCCGGCATCGGCCCGAGGTGCCTCGAGTTGCAACGGAATCGCCGTCGGTGAGGGCGGGTGTCCGTGGTGCTCCGACAAGGCCAAATCCCCCCGTCAGCAAGGCAGTCAGTTCCGGCTGAGTGGAGGAGGTTCGTTCTCAACTCGTCGGCCTGGGCCTGGAGGTGCCGGATGCGCTGGGCAGTAGAACGCAGAGCGCGGGTAGTCATGCGGTGCTCGCCCGACGGCGGCGGGGTGGCGGAGGCCGGCACAGCGCGTGATCCGCTGTGGTCGGCCCAGGCGGCGCAGTTCGGCACGGAGGTCATTCCGGTGCGGACAACAGCACGCGCAGCGCCTCGCGTTGCCCACGGCTTCAAGGCTGGATGACCTGCTCGGCGGCCAGGGCCTCACCAGCCGCGCAGACATGGCTCGAGCACGTCCGTCTTGCGTCTCCGTGGACCGGCATGCGCTTTGGGCGGCAGACTTCGACGACGCGTCCACCAGCACCCTCAAGGAGACGGCGAGAGCAGCGCTGTAGCTGTCGATTCCTTCGAGTGCCCGGCAACGGTTCTTCGCGGCCTGCACGAGGGCCACTGGAGATCTTCGAGGACGCGGGGTATGTGGGGCCGCGATGGCTTGCGTGGGCTGCGCTGTGCGGCGGGACGAGGTATCCCGACGGTCATAGTCCTGCGGTGCGCCCGTTGCAAGCTCGGTATGAGTGAACTGCGTCTGCCAGGAACGGCGTTGGCTGTCAATCCGACCGTCGTCGGCGGGCAGCCGGTGCTGGATCTTTGGCGAGGATCGCCGACGTCGCGCGCCACCGGTTCGGCGTCGAGTGCGTCATGGGCCGGGCTGGATCTGCTGCTGCACGGCATCGGCTGACGCGTGCAGGCCCCGTCCCGCAGGGCCACCGAGCGCGACGAGGAGAAGATCGCCACCGGAAGGACGAACAGTGGCCTGCACCAAGCGAGTGCTGGAGTTCGCGCTGGACGGCAAGAGCACCGGCCATGCCGGCTGGGAGAAGCACGATCCGACCGGGAAAACGGGCCGCTCCACGGTGCCTCTCAGCGTTCGTGGACGCCTCGCCGACGAAACCTCAACCGCCTGCCCGGGGCGGGAGGAGGGGCCGGTCGAGAGGGTGCCGCCGGACGGGTACGACAGATCGTGTACGGCAGCGAAGACGGTGCCGTGTTGTCACACTCGTGCTCTTCGGGCCGAGAGCCCTACTCACACAGCACGGCGCCAAGTCCACAGGGTGCTGAGCGAGCCCCGACCGAGACGACGCCGGGCATCCATCTGCTCGCGGGCCATGTGCGAGGTCTTGAGCTCAACTGCAGGGCGGGGCGCCGCAGACGCTGCGGCCACTGCAGGAGGGGCGACTTCGGCGGTGATGGCCTCGTTGCACGCGCGGAGTTGGACTCCGCTTCCAGATCCGTACCGATGCCGGTGCATGACCGACGATGTGCCGGCGGTGGCCGCCGTCCACCCGGACCCTGCGGATCACGGAATGGGCGGCGACCGTATCCATCAGACTGCTGCCGGCGAGGGAGTGCCGTCAGCAGTCGCCGATCTGGGTGCTCGCACCGTCGGTCTCCAGCGTGGCGCAGACCCCGGTCGTTCTGGGCAAGGTGGCGGTGAAGGTTCCTTCGACACCGGCCTCAACGGTCTTCTGGGCGCTCATACGCACACTGCCGCTGCCATCGGTGATGTGCACACTCACGGTCCGCTCCTGGTCACAGGTGACGCCGATGCTGACCGCGGTGGTCAGCTGGCTGCTGACCGTGCTGAGGTTGACGCCGCAGGGGAAGTTCTGCTGGGCAGCGGCCTGCGCGGGCGCTGCGGCGACGATCGGTGCGGAAGCCAGCAACACGGTGGCCGCCGAACGGAGCATGCGATGAGGCATTGGTTCTCCAGGGTGTCAATCGTGCCGACCGCCCTTGGGCGGCCGGCCTTTCCATCGCGGCGCCCAAATTTCCCTTAAGCGCCATTCGGGGTAGATGTGACCATGGTTCGCACGATGCCTGCAACACGGCGCGCTTCCATCTGAGGACCCCGTCCGCCAGTCGGGTGGACTGCGGTTCGCGCCCCCGCGTCCGCCTGTGCGGAAGCGTCAACTTCCGTACACTGCGTCGGTTTCGGCCACCTACGCCGCCGCCGTCACCTCGTGGAGGGGACAGCGGGCAGGACGGTCTGCGCCTGATGCGTGTCGTCTGCATACGCGCGCAGAATTCACCAGTACGTGGACTTTGGTGCGCATTCAGGGTGAAAAGTGATGATAGGGCAGTTCCGTGATGAACCGTCTGGTCATCATATGATCAGCAGCTTTAGCGAGCGGCGTCACAGGTCCCCCGAGGAAGGTTCTTCAGGATGCGAGAGAAGTTCACCGCCCGTCGGCGGATCGTCGCAGCGATCGTCGCGACGGCCGCGACCGCCGCGATCGGGTGCGGTAACGCCCTGCCCGCCCAAGCCGGTCCGGCCACCGCAAGGATTCTGGACGAGGATTCCGCCGACTCCATCGACGGCAGCTACATCGTCGTTCTCAAGGATTCCGCCGGGTTCAAGGCGAAATCGGCGGAAGGAGAACTCTTCGCATCCAAGTACGGCGCCACGGTGGAGCAGACCTACGACGCCGCACTCAATGGCTACGCGATCCGTATCGGCGCCGCCGGAGCGAGGAGTCTGGCGGAGGACCCGGCCGTCGAATTCGTCGAGCAGGACAAGAAGGTCCACCTCGACGCAACCCAGTTCAACCCGCCGTGGAACCTGGACCGGATCGACCAGGCCCGCCCTCAGCGCAGCCTGACGTACACCTACCCGGATACGGCGGGCGGTTCCGCGACCGTGTACGTGATCGACACCGGAGTGCGCATCACTCACACGGAGATCGCCGGGCGCGCCAGACACGGCTATGACTTTGTCGACCGTGATGCCAACGCCTCCGACGGCAACGGTCACGGAACGCACGTCGCCACCACGGTCGCCGGCAAGACGTACGGCGTGGCGAAACGCACCAGGATCGTGTCAGTTCGGGTGCTGAACAACAGCGGGGCCGGCACCCTCGCCAACGTCGTCGCGGGCGTCGACTGGGTCACCTCGCGCCACGTCGGGCCCGCGGTCGCCAACATGTCGCTGGGCGCCGGCGCCAGCACGGCGCTGGACACCGCGGTGAGGAACTCCATCGCCTCCGGTGTCACCTATGCGGTGGCCGCCGGCAACTCCAACGCGAATGCCGCCTACTACTCACCCGCCCGGGTGGGCTCTGCCCTCACCGTGGGAGCCAGCACCTGGATTGACGAAAGGTCCAGTTTCTCCAACTACGGTTTCATGCTCGACATGTTCGCCCCCGGCTCGTCGATCACCGCCGGCTGGCACACCAGCGACACCGCGTCGGCCACGCTCTCCGGCACGTCGATGGCGGCCCCCCATGTCGCGGGAGCCGCGGCCGTCTACCTCAGCTCGCACCCCACCGCCAGTCCGGCGACCGTGCGCGGCGCACTCGTCAACGGGGCCACGACCGGAGCCCTGAGCAACGTCGGAACCGGCTCACCCAACAGGCTCCTCAGACTCGTACCCTGACGAGCTTGTGCACGGTAGGCCCACGGCTGGGCACATTACTTGTCCGATAAACCCGTGGCCGCGAACGAGGAACGCGTTCTTCTCCGATGCGGGTTATGCCCCGGGGCGGGAGCCGTACCACCCGACTGCACACGGGCATTGACCGAAACGTGAATTGCATTCTCAGGAAGCCTCCGCCGCGAACGCGGGACCAACCAGCGCCACACGCTTTGCGTGGCCCCGCCCTACTGATGGAATTCCGCCGTCGGTCTGGCTCGGGGAGCCATGCCGACGTGGTGCCCGCACGTCGAAGGCGTGCCGTCCCCGGGCCCTGTCGCCCCCACTGCGCGGCGTCGGTGGCTGCGACCAGGCCCGTGATGGTCATCCGGACCGGCCGGCGCCGCGAAGGCGGGTTCCAACGGTCGCGCTCCACACACCGGACACCGCCGCCGCGTGGCGGCCTGGGCCGCGAGGGTACCAAGGGCCTGCTGGAGAGCCGCTTCCACGGCGTTGGGAACAAACAGCGTCCTCACACCGTCGGGTGGGACCAGCCAGTGAAGACGTCCTGAGTTCCGGTGCGGAGCGGGCGCCGTGACCCATGCCCCCTTGCCCAGGTACCGGACATCCGTGCCGACCCAGCGGCCCGCGGGATCCGGTGGCAGGAAGAAGCCCACTCTGCGGGCGACCGCATCCGCCAGTACGGGGCCGGGCGCCTGCGGAATGCGTAAGAGGGCGTCCAGGGCGAGGGCACCCAGTTCCTCCGGCACACTCAGGACATCCCAGTACCGTCCGCAGGCCAGCACCGCGACGCCGCTTTCTCCGTACCACTGCCGTTTGCAGTCGCGCTGATCGGTCGCGGCGGCGGCGAGCCACTCCGTGGCCTGCCTCCTGATGGTTCGCATGAGCATCCTCCGGGTCCATTACGAACGGCGTTTCCCCCCTTGCCACCATGGCTGGTCAGGCCCGGCTCGCTCATGATGATGGATTTCTCGATTCCGGGGAAGGGGTGGCGCACCATGGCGAATTCCCCCCTGACGTGTTCGATACCGAGCTACGCGTTCTCTGGGTTCCGAAAAACTCCCAAGAATATGAACGGGGATTCCACCGCGCTCTCGTGAGGGGCGGTCAGCCGGACATTGACGTGAGGAGACACCACTGCGCGAGCCCGGCATCATCCCGGTTCGCTTCAGTCGGTTCGCTTCAGGCGCATCGCCGTGTCGATCGCCTCCGCGAGGCGGCGTGTCTCCTCGTCCTCCCTGCGGTCCGCCAAGTCGTCGGCGTGCTCGGCGAGTTCTCCGAGCTCCGGGGCGCCCGGCAGCAAGGGCTCGTCGTGGCGCAGGGCGTCGGCGAAGTAGGCGGCCGTCGCGGTGACCTGGAAGGAGCGGTTCGCGCTGTGGACGGAGTCGTCGAGATCGTCGGACTCCAGGTCGCCGGTCTCCTCGTGCGGGTCGCGGGTGTCGGGGTCCAGCCACCGGACGGTGGCGGTGGCGAGGTGGCCCTCGGCACCGGGCCTGACGCGGACGGCGTACAGGGCGGTGACGGTGTGGCCGGGGCCGACCTCGCCGCCGTCGACGCGGTCGTCCCGGAAGTCCTCGTCGGCGACCCGGCGGTTGTCGTAGCCGACCAGGCGGAACTCCTCGACGGTCTCGGGGTCGAAGGCGACCTGGGCCTTGGCGTCGCGGGCGGTGAGGTCGATGTTGCGCGGGAGCTCCTCGCAGAACACCTTGCGGGCCTCGTCCTCGTCGGCCACGTAGACCGTGTGGCCGTCGCCCTTGTCGGCGAGGCGTTCCATCAGGGCGTCGCCGTAGTCACTGCCGACTCCGACGCCGAAGAGGGTGATGCCGTGCTCGCGGCGTTCGCCGGAGATCCGCTCCAGGATCGTGTCGGCGTCGGTGTCACCGGTGTTGGCGAGGGCGTCGGAGACGAGGACGACCCGGTTGGTCGCGCCCTCGCGCAGGCCCTCGACGGCCGTCTCGTAACCGGTCTCGACACCCGCGCCGAGGTTGGTGGAGTCGCGGGTGTCCAGCTCGGAGATGACGTCGTGGACCTCGTCGCGGTTGCCGTCGAGGCGGGTCATGGGCAGGACGGTCTCGGCCTCGTCGCTGAAGGTGACGATCGCGACCGAGTCGTCGTCGCGCAGCCGGTCCGTCATCACCGAGAGGGACTCCTGGGCGAGGTCCAGGCGGCCCGGTTCGGCCATGGAGCCCGAGACGTCGATGACGAAGGTGAGGGCCGCGGGGGGGCGTTCGCCGGTGCGTTCGGTGCCGCGGGTGGCCAGGCCCACGCGGACCAGGGACCAGTCCTCGTCGTCGGTGCGGGCGCCGTCGACGGTGACCGAGAAGCCGTCGCCGTCGGGGCGTTCGTAGTCCTGGCGGAAGCTGTTGACGAACTCCTCGGGGCGGACCGTCGACGGGTCGGGGAGCCGGCCGTCGGCCAGGGCGCGGCGGGCGTAGTCGTAGGAGGCGGTGTCGACGTCGAGGGCGAAGGTGGAGAGGTGGTCGGGCTCTTCTCGGCGGTCTTCCTGCTCGCTGGTGCCCTGACTGCGGGCGGGCGCGGGCAGACCCGAGGTGTCGCGGTCGGCGGCCTTGCTGCCCTCGCCGCTGTCGGCTCCCCCGCTGCACGCGGTGAGCAGCAGCCCGCCCGCCGCCGTGAGCGCCAGCAGCAGCCTGCGTGTCCGGTACCGCTCGTACGGCTTCATCGTCCGTGCCCCCTGGGTCCGTTGGCGTCGGCTTCTTGCGACTGTGACGGCGCAGAGGGCCGGAGCGTGCGGTACGGGGGGTTGCGGATGCGTCTCGAAGCGGCCACGGAGGCAGCCCGTCGAGACCGGTGGGTGATCCTCCGTTGACCTAGGAGACGACGTCCTTGCGGGCGAAACCGCGGAAGGCCAGGGCGAACAGCACGAGCGCGTACGTTACGGAAATCGACGTGCCCTGGATCATGTCCGTCCACTGCAACTGCGGCTGGACGGCGTCGAGCCAGGCGTACTGCCAGTGCGCGGGCAGGAAGTGCCGCCAGTCGCCGAGGGCCGTCACCTCGTCGAGGACGCTGCCGATGATGGTCAGGAACACCGCGCCGCCGACCGCGCCGAGCGGTGCGTCCGTCCGGGTCGACAGCCAGAACGCGAGGGCCGCGGTGACCAGTTGGGACACCATGATGTACACGACGACGATCAGCAGGCGCTGGGCCGCGGTGCCGGTGGGCAGGGTGCCGCCGGTGGGCAGCTCGAGCGGGCCCCAGCCGTAGGCGGCCGTGCCGACGACGAGGGCGACGATCGGGAGCAGCACCAGCGCGGCCAGGCTGAGGCTGAGTCCGACGGCGAGCTTGGACCACAGCAGCCGGGTCCGGGGCACGGGGGCCGCCAGCAGGTAGCGCAGGGACGACCAGCTGGCCTCGGAGGCGACCGTGTCGCCGCAGAACAGGGCGACGGGGATGACGAGCAGGAAGCCCGCGGCGGAGAAGAGGTTGACCGCGGCGAAGTTCGCTCCGGAGGCTGTCGCCGTGTCCATGAGGTTGACACGGTTGTTGTTGCCGCCCGGGTCGCCGCCGACCTGGAAGGCGATGAGCAGGATGAGCGGCAGGGCGAACAGGACGCCGCCCATGACCATCGTGCGGCGCCGCTTGAGCTGCCGGACCAGCTCGACGCGGAAGGGCAGGGTGCGGCCCGCGCGGTAGCCGTCGGCTACCTCGACGGGCTCGGCCCGGTCGGCGAGCTTGCTCATGCTTCGGCTCCGATCAGGGTGAGGAAGGCGTCCTCCAGGCGGCGGTGCGGGCCGACCGACCGCACGGGCACGTCCAGCCGTACGAGTTCGGCGACCAGGCGCTGCGGGGTGCCGTCGGCGTCGAGCTGGACGAGGAGGCCCTCGTCGACGGGCAGGGCCGAGGCGACGCCCGGCAGGGCGGCGACCTTCTCGACGACGGGCTCGTCCACGGGCGTGGCCGTGCCCACCAGGAGGGTGTCGCCCGAGCCGACGATGTCCTCGACCGGGCCCGCCTGGACGAGCTGCCCGTGGTCCATCACGACCAGGTGCGTGCAGGTCTGCTCGACCTCCGCGAGGAGGTGGCTGGAGACGATGACCGTGCGTCCCGCGGCGGCGTAGCGGATCATCACCTCGCGCATCTCGCGGATCTGGGGCGGATCGAGACCGTTGGTCGGTTCGTCGAGGATGAGCAGGTCCGGCATGCCGAGCATGGCCTGGGCGATGGCCAGGCGCTGACGCATGCCCTGGGAGTAGGTGCGCACCGCGCGGGCGAGCGCGTCGCCGAGGCCCGCGATCTCCAGGGCCTCCTCCATGTGTGCGTCCTCGGCCGGGCGGCCGGTGGCGCGCCAGTACAGCTCCAGGTTCTCCCGGCCGGACAGGTGCGGCAGGAAGCCCGCGCCCTCGACGAAGGCGCCGACCCGGGACAGGACCGGGGCGCCCGGGCTGATGGCGTGGCCGAAGACGCGGACCTCGCCGCCGTCCGGCTTGATCAGGCCCATCAGCATGCGCAGGGTCGTGGTCTTGCCGGCGCCGTTCGGGCCGAGCAGGCCGAGGACCTGGCCCTTCTCCACGCGGAAGGACAGGTCCTTGACGGCGTACCGGTCGGAGGACTTGGCGTACCGCTTGGTCAGGTCCGTGATCTGGAGGGGGACTTCGGCGAGTTCGGGGTCCGGCGGGGCGGGCGCGGCCGTGCGGCGGCGTCCCGTGATGATCAGCGCCAGGGCGATCGCGGCGCCGGCGAGCGGCATCCACCACACCCAGGCGGGCAGCGGGCCCTGCGCGTTGCTCCCGCCGAGCGCCGACGGGACCTTCAAGTCGCCCTTGAGGGAGACGGTGTACGTGGCCGGGGTCGCCGGGGAGGCGTAGCCGAGGTCGGTCGAGGCGAGGACCAGACGCAGCCGGTGGCCGTCGTCGACCTCGTGGTCGATCGCCGGGAGGGTGATGGTGACGTCCTTGCCGGCCTTGGCGCCCTCGACCCTGATGGGCGTGACCAGCTGGGAGGGCAGCACCGGCTGGGTACGGCCCGGGCCGACGTCGTAGACCTTGGCGAAGAGCACGGCGTCGTCGCTGGTGGACTTCACGTGGACCGTGGCCGTCGGGGAGCCGGTGATCTGGACGTCGTCCGGGAAGGGGGCCGACTCGAACGCGGCGAACTGGCCGGGGAAGTCCAGGGAGACGCCGACACCGAGCGTGGAGAGCTGGCTGAGGCCGCCCGCGCCGCCGAGGCCGGGGAGGGCGGAGACGCCGGGCGGGCTGGCGCCGGGCGGGTTGTCGAAGCTCTGCTCGCGGCCGGCCAGGGCGATGGAGCGCTGCTTGCTCTCCAGGCCGGGGTAGCGGTCGGAGGTCACGCCGGTCAGGCGAGGTTCGCCGTCGCCGGAGCCGAGGCCGAGGGTGCGGGTGACGCGGAAGGCGGGGCCGGTGTCGACGCCCTTGTCGTCCTTCAGGTAGCGGTCGAACCAGCTCTGCACACGGTCCTGGACGCGGCTCGTCTCCATGTCGCCGCCGTCGTGGCCGCCCGCGATCCAGTCGACGTCGACGGGGGCGCCGCCCGCGCGGATGGCCTTCGCCGCCTGGTCGGCCTGGCCGAGCGGGAAGAGGGAGTCGGACTGGCCCTGCATCAGCAGCGTCGGCACCTTGATGTCCTTGCCGACGGCGGAGGGTGAACGCTCGTCGAGCATCTTGCGGGCCTCGGCGTCCGGTTTGCCCGACTCTGCGACCCGCTCGTACATCCGGCACAGCGCGGGCTCGAACCGCTCGCAGCCGCCGCCGGAGTTGACGAAGATGCCGGCCCACAGCTTCTTGAACACGCCGTTCGGGAACAGCGCGTCGGCGAGGTTCCAGTACGTGATGGCCGGGGCGATGGCGTCCACCCGGGGGTCGTGTCCCGCCGTGAGCAGCGCGATGGCACCGCCGTAGGAGGCGCCGGCCATGCCCACGCGGGGGTCGCCGGGCTTGTCGAGCTCGACCTGGGGCTGCTTGGCCAGCCAGTCGATGAGCTTCGAGACGTCGGCGACCTCGCCGTCGGGGTCGTTCAGCCCGATCTTCCCGTTGGACTTGCCGAAGCCGCGCGCCGACCAGGTCAGCACCGCGTAGCCGTCTCTGGCGAGATCCTCGGCCTGCTGCCGTACGTCGTTCTTGCTGCCGCCGAAGCCGTGGCCGAGCAGGACGGCGGGGCGACGGCCGTCACCGCCGGAGGTGAAGTACGAGGTGTCGATCCGTACGCCGTTCCCCGTGTCCAGGACCCGGTCGGTGCGGTCGACCGGGGGCACCTCGTCGGACGCGACGGCCGTCCACGTCCCCGCTCCCGCGAGCACGACGACGGCGGCCCCGGCGGCGAGGAGCCTCCGGGGCCTCCGAAGCAGCCCGTTCAGTCCGGGCAGTCGAAGATCCATGCGTCAACGGTACGGGGTGAACCTGTCGATGAGTTGTCGACCGGAGACCGAAGTGCAAGGCATTCCAGGGGTGTACACGGAGTTTCGGCGTACTGCGGGTGGTGTACGGGATGGAGCTCGGGCCGTCCTTGGTGAGTGGCCGTCTGCGGGTCCGTTGTGGCTTGTCGCGCGGTTCCCCGCGCCCCTGAGCCTCAGTGGTTGCGTGGGAAGCCCAGGTCCACGCCCGCCGGGGCGTCGGCCGGGTCCGGCCAGCGGGTGGTGACGACCTTGCCTCGCGTGTAGAAGTGCGTGCCGTCGTTGCCGTAGATGTGGTGGTCGCCGAAGAGGGAGTCCTTCCAGCCGCCGAAGGAGTGGTAGCCCACGGGGACCGGGATCGGGACGTTCACGCCGACCATGCCGGCCTCGACCTCCAGCTGGAAGCGGCGGGCGGCGCCGCCGTCCCGGGTGAAGATCGCGGTGCCGTTGCCGAACGGCGAGGCGTTGATCAGGTCCAGGGCTTCCTCGTAGGTCTCCGTGCGCAGCACGCACAGCACCGGGCCGAAGATCTCGTCCTGGTAGGCCTTCGCCGAGGTGGGCACCTTGTCGAGCAGCGAGATGCCGATCCAGTGGCCGTTCTCGAAGCCGTCGACCGTGTAACCGGTGCCGTCGAGGACCACCTCGGCGCCCTCGGCCGCCGCGCCCTCGACGTAGGAGGCCACCTTGTCGCGGTGGACCTTGGTGATCAGCGGGCCCATCTCGGAGGTGGGGTCGTTGCCGGGGCCGATCTTGATCTTCTCGGCGCGCTCGCGGATCTTCTCGACCAGTTCGTCACCGACGGCGCCCACCGCGACGACCGCCGAGATGGCCATGCAGCGCTCGCCCGCCGAGCCGTAGGCGGCGGACACGGCGGCGTCGGCCGCGGCGTCGAGGTCGGCGTCCGGGAGGACCAGCATGTGGTTCTTGGCGCCGCCGAGCGCCTGGACGCGCTTGCCGTTGGCGGAGGCCGTGCTGTGGATGTAGCGGGCGATCGGGGTCGATCCGACGAACGACACCGCCTTCACGTCCGGGTGTTCGAGCAGCCGGTCCACGGCCACCTTGTCGCCGTGGACGACGTTGAAGACGCCGTCCGGCAGGCCCGCCTCGGCGAGCAGTTCGGCGAGCTTGACCGACGCCGACGGGTCCTTCTCGGACGGCTTCAGCACGAACGTGTTGCCGCACGCGATGGCGAGGGGGAACATCCACATCGGCACCATCGCCGGGAAGTTGAACGGGGTGATGCCCGCGACGACACCGAGCGGCTGGCGGAGCGAGGACACGTCCACGCGGCTCGCCACCTGCGTGGACAGCTCGCCCTTCAGCTGGACGCTGATGCCGCAGGCCAGGTCGACGATCTCCAGGCCGCGCGCCACCTCGCCGAGCGCGTCGGAGTGCACCTTGCCGTGCTCGGCGGTGATCAGCTCCGCGATCGCGTCCCGGTTGGCGTCCAGCAGCGCGCGGAACTTGAAGAGGATGGACGTGCGCTGGGCCAGGGAGGACTGGCCCCAGGTCGCGAAGGCCTCCTTGGCGGCGGCCACCGCCGCGTCCACCTCGTCGACCGAGGCGAACGCGACCTTCGTCGTCACCTCGCCGGTCGCCGGGTCGGTCACCGGCCCGTGTGTGCCCGAGGCGCCTTCGACGGACTTGCCGCCGATCCAGTGGTTGACGATCTTCGTCATGGCCGGGAACTCCTTCACAGATGGCGGCGTCGGGTGGAGACGTGCCGTTCGTACAGCTCGCGTGCCTTGACCGCGGACGGCCGTGTCGCGGTCTCGGCCACGGGTACATCCCACCAGGCCTGTGCGGGAGGCGCGCCCGACACTGTGTCTGCCGTTTGGGTCTCCACGTAGACACATGTGGGAGTGTCGGCGGCCCGGGCCTCGGCGAGCGCCGCTCCGAGGTCCCGCACGGTCTTCGCGCGCAGCACGCGCATGCCGAGGCTGGCCGCGTTGGCCGCGAGGTCCACCGGCAGCGGCGGCCCCGTGTACGTGCCGTCCTCGGACGGGAAGCGGTAGGCGGTGCCGAACCGCTCGCCGCCCACCGACTCTGACAGCCCGCCGATGGACGCGTAGCCGTGGTTCTGGATGATCAGGACCTTGATCGCGACGCCCTCCTGCACGGCCGTCACGATCTCCGTCGGCATCATCAGGTACGTGCCGTCGCCGACCAGCGCCCACACGGGACGGTCGGGGGCGGCCATCTTCACGCCGATGGCGGCCGGGATCTCGTAGCCCATGCAGGAGTAGCCGTACTCCAGGTGGTACTGGTCGCGGGACCGGGTCCGCCACAGCTTGTGCAGGTCGCCGGGGAGGGAACCGGCGGCGTTGATGAGGATGTCCGACTCGTCGACCAGGGCGTCCAGGACGCCGAGGACCTGCGGCTGGGTCGGGCGGGTGTCCGGCTCGTCCACCTCGTAGCAGGCGTCGACGCGCTGCTCCCAGCGCTCCTTGTCCTCGGTGTACTCGGTCGCGTACAGCGGCGCGACCCGGTGGCCGTGCATCTCCAGCCGCTCGGTCAGCTCCTCCAGGCCGGTGCGGGCGTCCGCGATCAGGGGCTGCCCGGCGAGCTTGTGGCCGTCGAAGGAGGCGATGTTGAGGTTGAGGAACCGGACGTTCTCGCCGGTGAAGAGGGTGCCGGAGGCGGTGGTGAAGTCGGTGTAGCGGGTGCCGACGCCGATCACCAGGTCGGCGGTGCGGGCGAGCTCGTCCGCGGTGGCGGTGCCGGTGTGGCCGATGCCGCCGACGTCCTGGGGGTGGTCGTGGCGCAGGGAGCCCTTGCCCGCCTGGGTGGAGGCGACCGGGATGCCGGTGGTCTCGGCGAACTCGGCGAGCGCCTCCTCGGCGCGGCTGTGGTGGACGCCGCCGCCTGCGACGACCAGGGGCCTCTTCGCCGCGCGGATGATCCGTACCGCCTCGGCGAGCTCCGCCGGGTCGGCGCCGGGACGCCGTACGGTCCAGACACGCTCGGCGAAGAACTCGTCGGGCCAGTCGTACGCCTCGGCCTGCACGTCCTGGGGCAGCGCGAGGGTGACGGCGCCGGTCTCGACGGGGTCGGTGAGCACGCGCATCGCGTTCAGCGCCGACGGGACCAGCGCCTCCGGGCGCGTGATCCGGTCGAAGTACTTCGACACCGGGCGCAGACAGTCGTTGACCGACACGTCGCCCGCGTACGGCACCTCCAGTTGCTGGAGGACCGGGTCGGCGGGGCGGGTGGCGAAGATGTCGCCGGGCAGCAGCAGCACCGGCAGGTGGTTGATGGTCGCCAGGGCGGCACCGGTGACGAGGTTGGTGGCGCCCGGGCCGATAGAGGTCGTCACCGCGTGCGTGGAGAGGCGGCCCGACTGGCGCGCGTAACCGACCGCGGCGTGCACCATGGCCTGTTCGTTACGGCCCTGGTGGTACGGCATCGCGTCGGTGTGCTCCAGGAGCGCCTGACCGATGCCGGCGACGTTGCCGTGGCCGAAGATGCCCCAGGTGGCGCCGATGAGCCGCTGCCGTACGCCGTCGCGTTCGGTGTACTGCGCGGACAGGAAGCGTACGAGCGCCTGAGCGACCGTCAGCCTCGTCGTCGAGGTCATCGGTATCCCCCTACCTGTGGATGGACACGGATACGCAGGGGCCGCCGCGGGCGTTCACCGCCGGGAGTGAACGCGCGGTCTCCCGGCAGGACACGACGAGGCGGCCTGCGCCTCGCGTGGGGAACCTCCGGCGCGGGGCCGTAGCGGGCGGGGAGTTGTCGCTCGCACTTCGCTCCTGCCAAAGCAAAGCGGCCTCCCGCGCCGGAGGCGATCTGGACCCGGGCGTCACGCACGCCCGGGAGGGGCGGCACGATCCGCACGCCGGTCGTGGTGCCCTCGGGGATGTACGGCTCACTGCTCATGAAGCGGCCCTCACAGCAGTCCTACGGCGGTGTCCACGGCGGCGGCCACATCGCCGTCCGCCGGGTACAGCAGCGAACGGCCGACCACCAGCCCGCGCACGGTGGGCAGTTGGAGAGCGCCGCGCCACTTCTCGTACGCCCCGTCCTGGTCGTCGCCCACCTCGCCGCCCAGCAGTACGGCGGGCAGCGTGGAGGCGGCCATGACCTCGGCCATGTCGTCGGGGTTGTCGGTGACCGGCACCTTCAGCCAGGTGTAGGCCGAAGTGCCGCCCAGGCCCGAGGCGATGGCGATCGACCGGGTGACGGCCTCGGCGGACAGGTCGTTGCGCAGCCGGCCCGTCTCGTCGCGGCGGGAGATGAACGGCTCGACGAAGACGGGGAGCCGGCGCGCCGCCATGTCGTCGATGGCGCGGGCGGTGGACTCCAGGGTGGTGAGGGAGCCCGGGTCGTCGTAGTCGATGCGCAGGAGCAGCTTGCCCGCGTCGAAGCCGAGGCGCTCGATGTCCTCGGGGCGGTGGCCGGTGAAACGGTCGTCGAGTTCGAAGCGCGCGCCCTGGAGGCCGCCGCGGTTCATCGAGCCCACGACGACCTTGCCGTCGAGGGCGCCGAGCAGGAGCAGGTCGTCGAGGATGTCGGCGGTGGCGAGGACGCCGTCCACACCCGGGCGGGACAGCGCCAGACAGAGGCGTTCGAGCAGGTCGGCGCGGTTGGCCATGGCCATGCTGCGGCCGCCGACGCCGAGGGCGCCGCGGGCCGGGTGGTCGGCGGCGACGATCATCAGCCGGCCGTTGTCGTTCAGCAGGGGCCGGCGGGGGCGGCGGGCGGCGGCCTCGGCGATCGCCTCCGGGCGGTGGCTGCGCAGGCGCACGAGTTCGCAGACGTCGACGGTCACTTGACGGCCCCCGCGGTGACGGCCGCCTCGATCTCGTCCGCGGTGGGCATCGCGGACGAGCACTCCAGGCGGGAGGCGACGATGGCGCCGGCGGCGTTGGCATGCCGCATGGTCTTCTCCAGGTCCCAGCCGGCCAGGAGGCCGTGGACGAGACAGCCGCCGAAGGCGTCTCCGGCGCCGAGGCCGTTGAGGACGTTCACCGGCAGCGGTGGGACCTCGGCGCTCTCACCGTCGCGGTTCACGGCCAGGACGCCCTTCGGGCCCTGCTTGACAACGGCCAGCTCGACACCGGCGTCCAGGAGGGCCCGGGCGGCGGCGTGCGGCTCGCGCACCCCCGTGGCGACCTCCACCTCGTCGAGATTGCCGACGGCGACGGTGGTGTGGCGCAGGGCCTCCTGGTAGAAGGGGCGGGCCGCGTCGGGGTCGGTCCAGAACATCGGGCGCCAGTCGAGGTCGAAGACCGTCGTGGCGGACTTGGCGCGGTGGGCGAGGGCCGCGAGGGTCGCCGTACGGCTCGGCTCCTCGCTCAGGCCCGTGCCCGTGACCCAGAAGACGCGGGCGTCACGGATGGCGTCCAGGTCCAGCTCGTGGGCGTCGATCTCCAGGTCGGGGGCCTTGGGCCGGCGGTAGAAGTACAGCGGGAAGTCGTCCGGCGGGAAGACCTCGCAGAACGTGACCGGGGTGGGCAGGCCGGGAACCGGGGTGACCCAGCGGTCGTCCACGCCGAAGCCCTTCAGGGCCTCGTGCAGGTAGGTGCCGAAGGGGTCGTCGCCGGTGCGGGTGATCACCGCCGTGCCCCGCCCCAGGCGGGCCGCTGCGACCGCGACGTTCGTGGCCGAGCCGCCGAGGAACTTGCCGAAGGACGTGACCTGCGGCAGCCGGACGCCCGTCTGGAGCGGATACAGATCCACTCCGATGCGCCCCATGGTGATCAGGTCGTACCCCATCGGCTTCCCCTCGGTGTCGGCTCTCCCCGGCTTTGTAGTCCCCTTCCCGAAGCCCTGTCAATGTTTTGTCCGGACATTCGGACCAGATCATGACAGCGCTTTCCGGTGTCGTGCCCATGTGTCCCGCTGTGTGCGCCCGCTCGCCCCTTCAGTCTTCGCCCGGTGCCGCGTCAAGGCACCCCGCCGGAGCTCCGGCGGGCACTTTTGCCCCGGCTGTGTCACAAACGCCCCCTTCCTGTCACAGGTGTCCCGCGTACGCGGACCTTCCGTCACACCCGGCGCACAAGCCCTGCCCTGTGTCACGGGAGCGTCGTTGACCGGACACAGGCTTGTTGATCGCCAGCGCAGCGCCCGGCTCCCCCAGACGGCCGTCCCCGGCCGCCGTCGTGGTGCGCGCGGGGAGGTGCACGTCATGACCGACCGAAGGCTCTGGTCCTACAAGGAGATCGCGGCACACATCCGGGTGCAGCCGGACACCGTGCGGTCCTACCGCAAGCACGGACTGCTGCCGCCGCCCGACCACGTCGAGGGCGGCAAGCCCTACTGGTACGCCGACACGGTCCGGGCCTGGGTGGCGTCCCGGCCCGGCAACCGCGCCCGAAGAGCCGACTGACCATCCCGGCCCGATCCCGTGCCCCACCGCCGCGTGGGGCACGACTGCCTTCGGGGGAGGATCAGCGCCACGGCTCGATGACCGTGGCGCCCGCCGGTGGCGCCGTCCCCATCGCCGCCAGGGCGGGCGGGGCCCCGTCCAGCGGGATCGTGGACGTCACGAGCAGGTCGGGGCGCAGGACGCCGCTGCGGACCAGCTCCAGCATCGGTGGGTAGCCGTGCGCGGCCATGCCGTGGCTGCCGAGGAGTTCCAGCTCCAGGGCTATCGCGCGGGCCATCGGCACGGGTGTCGTGCCGGTCGGCGAGGGCAGCAGGCCGACCTGGACGTGCCGGCCGCGGCGGCGCAGGCCGTTCACGGAAGCGGCGCAGGTGGCGGGGGAACCCAGGGCGTCCAGGGAGAGATGGGCACCACCGCCGGAGAGGTCACGAACCGCCGCAGCGGGGTCCGGCACGGCCGACGCGTCCAGGCACTGCGCCGCCCCGAACGTCCGCGCCAGGTCCAGTGCCCGGGCCGACACGTCGACGGCCACGACCCGCGCGCCCGCCGCCGCCGCGATCATCACCGCCGAGAGACCGACTCCCCCGCAGCCGTGCACCGCGACCCATTCTCCCGCCGCGACCCGGCCCTGCCGCACCACCGCCCGGTACGCCGTGGCGAACCGGCAGCCCAAGGAGGCCGCCGTCGCGAAGGACAGCTCCCCGGGGAGCGCCACGAGGTTGACGTCGGCGTGATCCAGGGCCACGTACTGGGCGAAGGAGCCCCAGTGCGAGAAGCCGGGCTGGGTCTGCCGCTCACACACCTGGTGGTCCCCCGCCGCGCAGGACGGGCAGGTGCCGCAGGCGCAGATGAACGGCACGGTGACCCGGTCGCCGGGCCGCCAGCGGGTCACCCGGTCGCCCACCGTCTCGACGACCCCGGCGAGTTCATGCCCGGGCACATGCGGCAGCGCGATGTCCGGGTCGTGGCCCTGCCAGCCGTGCCAGTCGCTGCGGCACAGCCCCGTGGCCTCGACCCGCACGACGACCCCGTGCTCCGCGGGCTCGGGGTCGGCGACGTCCCGCACCTCGGCCGGCTCCCCGAACCGCTCGAACACCACGGCCCGCATGATCCACCCGCCTTCCGTTCGTGCCCGGGATCGCCGGTGGCCCTCGCGCCCCGGGCAGTCAGCGTCTCGGGGAACGCTAGCCCGTGCCGTGCGGGCCCATGCCGTCCGGGCCTGTGCTTCAGCCCGGGGCTCCCACCTTGTCCCGGGCCGGTTCCTCCGGTGCTCCGGCCGGTTCCGGGCCGGACTCGCTCAGGCCGAAACGCTCGTGGAAGCGGCGCAGGGGGCCCGGGGCCCACCAGGTGGCGCGGCCGGTGAGGCGCATGACCGCGGGGACCAGGAGGCTGCGGACGATCATCGCGTCCATCAGGACCGCCAGGGCGATACCCAGGCCGAGCATCTTGGTGTTGGTGACCCGGGACGTGCCGATCGCGACCATGACCACGGCCAGGATGACCGCCGCCGCCGTGATCAGCCCGCCGGTGCGCTCGAGGCCGTGGCGGACGGCCCCGTCGTGGTCGCCGGTGCGGTCGTACTCCTCCTTGATGCGGGAGAGCAGGAACACGCCGTAGTCCATGGACAGGCCGAACGCCACGCAGAACATCAGGACCGGGAGGGTCGTCTCGATGGACCCGGGACTGGTGAAGCCGAGCAGGCCGGAGAGATGGCCGTCCTGGAAGATCCAGACGACCGCGCCGAACATGGCCGTCAGACTGAGCGCGTTGAGGACGACCGCCTGGATCGGTATGAGCACGCTGCCCGTGAGGAGGAAGACCAGGAGCAGCGTGACGATCGTGATGAAGACGGCCGCGAGCGGCAGGCTTTCCCCTATGGCGTCCTTGGAGTCGACCAGGACGGCCGCCGTGCCGGTCACCTTGGTGTCGAAGGGTGCCCGGACCTCGCGCAGGTCGCCGACGAGGCGCTGGGCCGGGTCGTCGACCGCCTCACCCTTCGGCAGCACCGTGAAGTACGCCGAGTCGCCCTTCACGAGCGGCCCGTCGACCCGCAGCACCTCGGGCAGTCCGGCGATCCGCTCCTTGTAGGCGCCGTACTGCGCCTCGGTCGCGCGGCCCTCGGCGAGCACTTCCAGGCCGCCGCCGGGGCTGCCCGGGAAGCCGTCCCGGATGTGCTGCTGCACGACATGGGACTCGGACGTCGAGGGCAGCTGGCGGTCGTCGGCGGTGCCGAACTTGACGCCCAGGAAAGGCAGTCCGAGCAGGACGAGGACGGCTGTGGTGCCCAGGGCGAAGAACGGGGCGCGGCGCATGACGAGCGACGCCGAGCGCGCCCAGGCCCTGCCCTCCTCCTCGGCGGGATTCGGCCGGTGTCCGCGCCGGAAGACGCGGCGCAGGTCGAGGGAGTTGACCCGGTGCCCCAGCAGCGTCAGGGCCGCCGGGAGCAGGATCAGCGCGGCGGCCGCGGCCAGCAGCACGACGGCGATCCCGGCGTAGGCGAAGGACCGCAGGAAGTACTGCGGGAAGACCAGCATCGCCGCCAGGGACACCGCGACCGTGAGGGCGGAGAACAGCACCGTGCGGCCGGCGGTGCGCAGCGTCGTGCCGATCGCGGTCAGAGGCTCGGCGCCGGTGGACAGTTCCTCGCGGAAACGGCGGACGATGAACAGCGCGTAGTCGACGGCGAGGCCGAGACCGAGGGCCGTGGTGAGGTTGATCGCGAACACGGACACGTCGGTGAGCTCGGTGAGACCGCGCAGGATCGCGTTCGTCCCGAGGATGGCGACAATGCCGATGCCGAGCGGCAGCAGGGCCGCGACGGCACTGCCGAAGACCATCACCAGCAGCACGAGCGTCACCGGCAGGGCGATGAGCTCGGCCCGGGTCAGGTCCTCCTGGATGATCGTCTGCATCTCGTGCCGCACGGCGACCGGGCCGCCGACGGTGACCTCCACCGCGCCGTGCGCGCCGCGGTAGTGGGGCGCTATGCGCTCCAAGGTCTCCCCGGCGGTCTTCTCGTCGCCCGTGATGCGGGCGGCGATCAGCGCCTCATGACCGTCCTCGGCGCGCAGGGCCGGGGTGCCGGACTGCCAGTAGGAGCCGACGCCGGTGACGCCCCGCTCGCCGGCCAGTCGCTCGGCGAGACGCTTCGCCCGGGCTGCGACGGCCGGGTCGTCGACCGAGGCGTCGCCCGCGTCAACCAGGAGCAGCAGGTTGGGCTGGGAGCCGGGGAACTCGCGCTCCAGTGCCTTGGTCGCGTACGTGGACTCGGCGGCCGGGTCCTCCCAGCCGCCGGCACCGAGCCGGTCGGCGACGCCGCTGCCGGCCAGCACCGCGAGCGCGGTGAGGACCAGCGCCACCAGCAGCGACAGTCTGGGCCGGGAGGTCACGAAGCGGGTCCAGCGGCCGATGCGTGGTGGCGCTCCGCCTGGTGGTGTTCCGGCGCGCGTTGATGTTCCGCCGCGTGGTGGTGTGTTGACTTCGGTCATCGTGCGGTGTCCCCTTCACCGGTGACCCGTGTCCAGGCGCAGCCTGACAGCACGGGGCTGCCATAGACTGGCAAACACGAGAGATCGCTCGCATTTCTGCCGACCTCCAGAATGCGAGCGACCACTCGCGTTTGTCAATCGCGTGCTGAGACCTGGGGATAACGCGTGCCCGAGAAGACCGAAAAGCCCGGAACCGAGAAGCCCGGAACGGAGACGACGGCGACGGCCGAGGACCGGCCGCGCCGCCGTCAGGCGCGCGGCGAGCGCCGGATCGCCCAGCTCCTCGACGCCGCCGCCACCGTCTTCTCCACGACCGGCTACACGGCCGCCAGCACCAACGCCATCGCACGCGAGGCGGGCGTCTCACCGGGGACGCTGTACCAGTTCTTCCCGAACAAGGAAGCGATCGCGATCGAGCTGGGCAGCCGGCTCATGCACGAGATGCGGCAGTCCTACGACGAGGTCCTCGCCCCGATCGACCCCGCGGCGACCCCGATCGAGGAGGTGGTCGCCGGCACCGTCGACCGCTTCATCGAGTTCAACTGCCGGCACCCGGCCTTCTTCGCGCTGATGCACGGGTCCGACATCCCGGGGCGCATCGCCGAGGAGCACGACGCGCTGCACCGCACGCTGGCCACCCGGGTGGAGACGATTCTCGCCCCGTTCGCGCCCGGCGTCCCCGCCTCGGAGATCACCCGCACGGCCCAGATGTGCGTCGGCATCTACAAGGCGGGCCTAGAGCTGGTCCTGGCCCATGAGGGCGCCGAACGCGAGGCGTACGTCCAGGAGCTGAAGACCGCTCTCCTGCGCTACCTGGGGCCGCTGACCGGGGGCGTCGTGAACTGATACCCCCTAGGGGTACAGTTGGGTGATGCGGACCCCAAGGGTCCCCATCGCCCCACCCGCCTCGACGAGGAGTAACGAGATGACCGCCCAGACCGACACCACGGGCCCCGTCACCACCGTCTACAAGGTGAGCGGCATGAGCTGCGGACATTGCGAGGGCGCCGTTTCCGGCGAGATCTCCCAGATCTCCGGCGTCAGCTCGGTGACGGCCGTCGCCTCGACCGGCGAGGTCACCGTCGTCTCCGCCACCCCGCTCGACGACGCGGCCGTGCGCGCGGCCGTAGACGAGGCCGGTTTCGAGCTGGCCGGCCGGGCCTGAGACACCCAGCCCCTGGCACTCGTACCGGTGTACGGGCCGTACGCCGCCACCTCCGGCCCGTACGGCCCGTCCCGCTTCCCGGGCGCACCGCAACTCCTGGAGTACGGACATGACCAGCACCACCGCCAAGGCACCGGCCGACCGCGAGCCGGCGCTCGCCGAGGTCGAGCTGCTCATCGGCGGGATGACCTGCGCCTCCTGCGCGGCCCGCGTCGAGAAGAAGCTCAACCGCATGGACGGCGTCACCGCCACGGTGAACTACGCGACGGAGAAGGCCCGGGTCACCTACCCCTCGGGCACCGAGGTCGCCGACCTGATCGCGACCGTGGTGAAGACCGGATACACCGCCGAGGAGCCCGCGCGCGAGGAGGAGCCCGCCGACGGCACGCACGCCGCCGGGGAGGACCCCGAGCTGTCGGCCCTGCGCCGCCGCCTCGTCGTCTCCGCGGCCCTCGCCGTGCCGGTCATCCTGCTGGCCATGATCCCGGCGCTCCAGTTCGACAACTGGCAGTGGCTCTCGCTCACCCTCGCCGCCCCGGTCGTCGTCTGGGGCGGGCTGCCCTTCCACCGGGCGGCCTGGACGAACGTCCGGCACGGCGCCGCCACCATGGACACGCTGGTCTCCCTCGGCACGCTGGCCGCGTTCGGCTGGTCCCTGTGGGCGCTGTTCCTCGGTGACGCGGGCATGCCCGGCATGCGGCACCCCTTCGAACTCACGGTCTCGCGCGGTGACGGCGCCTCCTCGGTCTACCTGGAGGTCGCCTCCGGCGTCACGGCGTTCATCCTCCTGGGCCGCTATCTGGAGGCGCGCTCCAAGCGCCGTGCGGGAGCGGCCCTCAAGGCGCTGATGGAACTGGGCGCCAAGGAGGTGGCCGTCCTGCGGGACGGGCGCGAGGTGCGCATCCCGGCGCAGCGGCTGGCCGTCGGCGACCGGTTCGTCGTACGACCCGGCGAGAAGATCGCCACCGACGGCACGGTCGTCGAGGGCGCCTCCGCGGCGGACGCCTCGATGCTGACCGGCGAGTCCGTGCCGGTGGACGTGGCGGCCGGGGACGCGGTCACCGGCGCCACGGTCAACGCGGGCGGCCGGCTCGTCGTCGAGGCCACCCGGATCGGCGCCGACACCCAGCTCGCGCGGATGGCGAAGCTGGTGGAGGACGCGCAGAACGGCAAGGCCGAGGTGCAGCGGCTCGCCGACCGGATCGCCGGGGTCTTCGTGCCGGTGGTCCTGCTGATCGCCGCCGCCACGGCCGGGGCCTGGCTCGGCCTGACCGGTGACGGCGTCACCGCGTTCACCGCCGCCGTCGCCGTCCTGATCATCGCCTGCCCGTGCGCCCTGGGTCTGGCCACGCCGACGGCGCTGATGGTCGGCACCGGCCGCGGCGCCCAGCTCGGCATCCTCATCAAGGGCCCGGAGGTCCTGGAGTCAACGCGCCGGATCGACACGGTCGTCCTGGACAAGACCGGCACGGTCACCACGGGCCGGATGACGCTCATGGAGGTCCATGTCGCCGAGGGCGCCGACGAGAAGGAGGTGCTGCGGCTGGCGGGCGCCGTCGAGCACGCCTCCGAGCACCCCGTGGCCCGGGCGATCGCGCTGGGCGCCGCGGACAGGGCCGGACAGCTCCCGGACGTCGGGAACTTCGAGAACGTCCCAGGGCGGGGCGTACGGGGGCGCGTGGAGGGCCGTGAGGTCGCCGTGGGGCGGCTCTTCGACCACGTACCGCCGGAGCTGGCCCGCGCGCGGGACGAGGCCGAGCGGGCCGGCCGTACGGCCGTCCTGGCCGGCTGGGACGGGACGGCGAAGGCCGTCCTGGCCGTGGCGGACGCGGTCAAGGAGACCAGCGCCGAGGCGGTGCGCGAGCTGCGCGCGCTGGGGCTCACGCCGGTGCTGCTGACCGGGGACAACCGGGTCGTGGCCGATGCGGTGGCCGAGGCCGTCGGGATCGACCGGGTGATCGCGGAGGTCCTGCCCGAGGACAAGGTCGACGCCGTACGGCGGCTGCAGGCCGAGGGGCGGGTCGTCGCCATGGTGGGCGACGGCGTCAACGACGCGGCCGCGCTCGCCACCGCCGACCTGGGCCTGGCCATAGGCACCGGCACGGACGCGGCGATCGAGGCGGGCGATCTGACGCTGGTGCGCGGCGATCTGCGGGTGGCCGCGGACGCGATCCGGCTGTCCCGCCGGACGCTGGCCACGATCAAGGGCAACCTCGTCTGGGCCTTCGGCTACAACGTGGCCGCGCTGCCGCTGGCCGCCGCGGGACTGCTGAACCCGATGATCGCCGGGGCCGCGATGGCCTTCTCGTCGGTCTTCGTCGTCACGAACAGCCTTCGACTCCGGACATTCCGGTGAAGTCGCCCGAATTCGCCCTAAGTTCGCGGCGAACGTGATATGAGCCCCTCTGGAGTCCCGGGCCCGGCTCACATAAGCTCTTCACAAGGCTCGCGCATCATCCTTACGCTTGAGCCCCGGACGGCATATCCGGGCTCTTGCGTATCTACCGGACATACGCAAGAGACGCAGATCACAGTGATGTGAACGTAACCATCGAAGGGGTTCGAAGGTCTAAGTTGACGATGTCAGGGAGCGTCTTGGGGGGCGCCACCTGGCATCTGGAGATGTCTTGGGGGACTTCTCCAGAGATGCGTTGCCGGGGCACGTACACCGGGAAGCTTTGAGCGGCCCTCCCGGTCGTGCGTTGTCCCGGCAGACCGCACACCGCAGCACGGCGAGTTTTGCTCGTTGTGCTCACAGCGATTCAGGCGCTGTCCTCACAGACGCCCGGCCGGATCCCGTGGGGGGAATCCGAACCGGGACTGGGAAGGCGCCCTGGTCGTCGGCCCGTGGGGGGACCGGCGACAGGGCGCCTTCTTTCTTGCCTGTCCGCCTCTCGAGGCCTTCTCGCCGCGTCCTTACGCCAGAGCCCCCGCACATACGCCAGGCCTCCGCACATACGCGAGAGCCCCCGCACCCGCACATCAGCGGATACGGGGGCCGAACGGCACTACGACGCCGGCGGCTGACGGCCGCTCGCCTCAGCGCTCCTCGACGGGCACGAAGTCGCGCTCGACGACGCCCGTGTAGATCTGGCGCGGGCGGCCGATGCGGGAGCCCGGCTCCTTGATCATCTCGTGCCACTGGGCGATCCAGCCCGGCAGCCGGCCGAGGGCGAACAGGACCGTGAACATCTCGGTCGGGAAGCCCATGGCCCGGTAGATCAGGCCGGTGTAGAAGTCGACGTTCGGGTAGAGGCTGCGCGAGACGAAGTAGTCGTCGGAGAGCGCGTGCTCCTCCAGCTTCAGCGCGATGTCCAGCAGCTCGTCGGACTTGCCGAGGGCGGACAGCACGTCGTGCGCGGCGGCCTTGATGATCTTGGCGCGCGGGTCGAAGTTCTTGTAGACCCGGTGGCCGAAGCCCATCAGGCGGACGCCGTCCTCCTTGTTCTTCACCTTGCGGATGAAGGAGTCGACGTCACCGCCGGAGTCGCGGATGCCCTCCAGCATCTCCAGCACGGACTGGTTGGCGCCGCCGTGCAGCGGGCCCCACAGCGCGTTGATGCCGGCGGAGATCGAGGCGAACATGTTCGCCTGCGAGGAGCCGACCAGGCGGACGGTGGAGGTCGAACAGTTCTGCTCGTGGTCCGCGTGCAGGATCAGCAGCTTGTCGAGCGCGGAGACCACGGTCGGGTCAAGCTCGTACTCCTGCGCCGGGACCGAGAAGGTCATGCGGAGGAAGTTCTCGACGTAGCCGAGGTCGTTGCGCGGGTAGACGAACGGGTGACCGATCGACTTCTTGTACGCGTACGCCGCGATCGTCGGGAGCTTGGCGAGCAGGCGGATCGTGGAGAGGTTGCGCTGGCGCTCGTCGAACGGGTTGTGGCTGTCCTGGTAGAACGTGGACAGCGCCGAGACGACCGAGGACAGCATGGCCATCGGGTGGGCGTCGCGCGGGAAGCCCTTGTAGAAGTTCTTGACGTCCTCGTGCAGCAGGGTGTGCTGCGTGATGTCGTTCTTGAACGTCGAGAGCTCGTCGACGGTCGGCAGCTCGCCGTTGATCAGCAGGTAGGCGACCTCCAGGAAGGTGGAGCGCTCGGCCAGCTGCTCGATCGGGTAGCCGCGGTACCGCAGGATGCCCGCTTCGCCGTCCAGGTAGGTGATGGCGGATTTGTAGGCGGCGGTGTTGCCGTACCCGCTGTCCAGCGTCACCAGACCGGTCTGGGCGCGGAGCTTGCCGATGTCGAAGCCCTTGTCACCGACGGTGCTGTCGATCACCGGGTAGGTGTACTCGCCGTCGCCGTACCGCAGTACTACAGAGTTGTCGCTCACGTCATCCCTCACCGACGTTGTGCCTCTTCTTCGAGGTGCCCTGACTGTCTCTACCATCCCCCATTTGGCGCAGGAGAGTGCACTCGGGGTCGACCATTGGGCCTATTGGCGGCACTGAGTGCCGCCAACCTGTCCATCCTGCCCCCTCCTGCCCTCCCGAGGAAAGCACTGTGTGACCTTTGCGACTTGTTTGATCGATCATTTTTCGGGGCGCTGCTGTACGGGCCCGTCTACTGGTGGCACGAGTTCCCCCGGGCAGCGCGTGAACGCGTCGGTGTCAGTGCGACCCGTCCGGGACCCGGCCCCCGGCCAGGCGGAAGTCCAGCGCCGTGCACCGCCGCCCCGCGGACACCGTGCGGACCGCCTGGCCCAGGGCCTTCCGCGAACCGACCAGCACCACCAGCTTCTTCGCCCGGGTGACCGCCGTGTACAGCAGGTTGCGCTGGAGCATCATCCAGGCGCCGGTGGTGACCGGGATGACGACAGCGGGGTACTCGCTGCCCTGGGAGCGGTGGATCGTCACCGCGTACGCGTGGGCGAGCTCGTCGAGTTCGTCGAACTCGTACGGCACCTCCTCGTCCTCGTCCGTCCGCACGGTCAACCGCTGGTCGTCGAGGTTGAGGGAAGTGACCACGCCGACCGTGCCGTTGAAGACGCCGTTCTCGCCCTTCTCGTAGTTGTTGCGGATCTGCGTGACCTTGTCGCCGACGCGGAAGACGCGACCGCCGAACCGCTTCTCGGGAAGGTCGGGGCGGGCCGGTGTGACGGCTTGCTGGAGCAGGCCGTTGAGGGTGCCGGCCCCGGCCGGGCCGCGGTGCATGGGCGCCAGGACCTGCACGTCCCGGCGGGGGTCCAGACCGAACTTGGCGGGGATCCGCCGCGCCGCCACGTCCACCGTGAGCCGCCCCGCCTCCTCCGTGTCGTCCTCGACGAAGAGGAAGAAGTCCTTCATGCCGTCGGTGACGGGGTGTTGGCCGGCGTTGATCCGGTGGGCGTTCGTCACCACTCCCGACTGCTGGGCCTGGCGGAAGACCCGGGTGAGGCGGACGGCGGGGATCGGGCCCCCGTCGGCCAGGAGGTCGCGCAGCACCTCCCCCGCGCCGACGCTGGGCAGCTGGTCCACGTCCCCGACGAAGAGCAGATGCGCCCCCGGGGGGACGGCCTTCACCAGCTTGTTGGCGAGGAGGAGGTCCAGCATGGACGCCTCGTCGACCACCACCAGGTCGGCGTCCAGCGGGCGGTCCCGGTCGTAGGCCGCGTCACCGCCGGGCTTCAGCTCCAGCAGGCGGTGGACCGTGGAGGCCTCGGCGCCGGTGAGCTCGGACAGGCGCTTGGCGGCCCGGCCGGTCGGGGCGGCGAGCACCACCTTCGCCTTCTTGGCGCGGGCCAGCTCCACGATGGAGCGGACCGTGAAGGACTTGCCGCAGCCGGGGCCGCCGGTGAGGACCGCGACCTTTTCGGTCAGGGCGAGCTTGACGGCGGCCTCCTGCTCCGGAGCCAGGTCAGCGCCGGTGCGTGTCTTCAGCCAGCCGAGGGCCTTGTCCCAGGCCACCGCCCGGAAGCCCGGCATCCGGTCCTCCTCCGTGCGCAGGAGGCGCATCAGCTGGGCGGAGAGGGAGAGTTCGGCGCGGTGGAAGGGCACGAGGTAGACCGCGGTGACGGGCTCGCCGCCGTCAGGGCCCGGGACCTTCTCCCGTACGACGCCGGGTTCCTCGCCGTCCTCCGAGGGCTCGGCCAGCTCGGCGAGGCACTCGATGACGAGGCCCGTGTCGACCTGGAGGAGCTTGACCGCGTCCTTGATCAGCTGCTCCTCCGGCAGGAAGCAGTGGCCCTGGTCGGTGGACTGCGACAGCGCGTACTGCAGGCCCGCCTTGACGCGCTCCGGGCTGTCGTGCGGGATGCCGACGGACTGGGCGATCTTGTCGGCGGTGAGGAAGCCGATGCCCCAGACGTCGGCGGCGAGGCAGTAGGGCTGGTTCTTCACGACGGAGATGGACGCGTCGCCGTACTTCTTGTAGATCCGCACCGCGATGGACGTGGACACCTCGACGGTCTGGAGGAAGAGCATGACCTCCTTGATGGCCTTCTGTTCCTCCCAGGCGTCGGCGATCTTCTTCGTCCGCTTGGGCCCGAGGCCCGGGACCTCGATGAGCCGCTTGGGCTCCTCCTCGATGATCTGGAGGGTGTCCAGCCCGAAGTGCTGCGTGATCCGGTCGGCGAAGACCGGGCCGATGCCCTTGACCAGGCCGGAGCCGAGGTAGCGGCGAATGCCCTGGACGGTGGCGGGCAGGACGGTCGTGTAGTTCTCCACGTGGAACTGCTTGCCGTACTGGGGATGCGAGCCCCACCGGCCCTCCATGCGCAGGGATTCCCCGACCTGGGCGCCGAGCAGCGCGCCCACGACCGTGAGCAGATCGCCGCCGCCTCTGCCGGTGTCGACCCGGGCGACCGTGTAGCCGTTCTCCTCGTTGGCGTACGTGATCCGCTCGAGAACGCCTTCGAGCACGGCGAGTCGCCGTTCGCCGGTGGGGGTTCCCATCTGGTTGGGCATGATCCGACCGTACCGCCGGGGTACGACAGTCAGGCCTGCATGTGACCTTCCTTGACGGCCGTCACGAATGCCGTCCAGCCGTGCGTGGAGAAGACCGGGGTGGGGCCGGGGGTGGTCTTGCTGTCGCGGAGGTGAGCGCGTGACGGCCGGGCGGCTGCTGCCTTGGACGACTGTCGATGGCAGACCGTGCTACCTCGTGGGCGGCGGACCGGATACGTCTCACGCCTGGCCGACGACATCGAAGCAGTGCGGCTGGACATGGCGGACGACCTTCTCTGCCACGCCGCCGCACTCCTCGCGGAACACCGCGTGACGAGCGCGGAGCTGCGCTATCTGGCCCTGCGGCTCGCCGAGTTCCTGCGGGACGTCAAGCGGGTGGCGGAGAACAGAGGGGCACGGCTCGACCCGTCACCATGATCCTGACCAAGGGTCAGAGTCACTCTCCGGACTGCCGCTCGTGCCGGTGGGTGCCGCGGGCCAGTTCCTGGAGCAGCTCGTGCTCGGTCTTCCCGACATCCCGGGCCATCTTGCGCAGCAACAGGGCACAGAGGGCCGCCGCCCCGTCCATCAGGGCCTCGGTCGCCATGGGGTCCTCGCGCCGTCGCTCTGTCACGTAGGCCGTCAGCAGGTCGTTGCCGGAGACATAAGCGGTCATGAACTCGATGCCGTTACGAAGACGGTCGTAGTCGCTGGTCATGGTCGAACCGTCCCACACGAGTGAAACGAACGAGTCATCGCGGGTTGCTGCGGCGGGCATAGGCACGCGCCGCGCGGGCGCGGTCGCCGCAGCGGGTGGAGCACCACTGGCGGCGGCCGTGGCGGAGCAGGTAGCGGCTGCAGGGCGGGGAGCCGCAGGCGGTGAGGCGTTCGGCGTCGGGGGACGTGAGCAGGTCCGCGGCGTCGGCGGCGAGAGTGGCCAGGGCCAGGTCGACGATCGCGGTGGTGGGGTGGGGGGCCGTGCGGTAGGGGCCGGTCTCGTCGTCCCACCGCAGCAGCGGGGCCGTGGGGACCCGGGTCATCGCGTCATTGACGGCCGCCACGGCCGCGGGGAGGGCGGGCAGGCCTTCGGCCCGGGCGGCGAACAGCGACCTGATCTGTTCGCGCAGGGAGCGCAGTTGGGTCGCGCACATCTCCCGCATGCCGGCGTCGACCGGGGCGAGGCCGCGCTGGGTCAGCCAGTGGTTCGTCTGCGCCGGGGTGCCCAGGAGGTCGACCGTGTGCCCGCCGGGCAGCGCGATCGCGCTGTTGACGAGGGCGAGGGAGGGGTGCTCCTCCTCGCCCTGCGCGGGTAGCGGGGTGGGCTGGTCGATCACGGGCTCCTGCATATCTCTCATGGTACGGCTTGCCTGTATCCGTGAGAAGCGACTACGGTCATCTCACGGTTCGAACGCATCTATCCGTGAGGATTCCTTCATGTCTGCGCTTTCCGCGACGTCCGCCCCGTTCCCCGTCCGCGTGTTCGGCGGCCCGACCGCCCTCTTCGAGTACGGCGGCCTGCGCTTCCTGACCGACCCGACCTTCGACGGCCCCGGCGACCACCAGGCACCGGCCGTCGTGCTGACCAAGACCGCCCCCTCCGCCGGCTCGCCCGCCGAACTCGGTCCCGTCGACGTGGTGCTCCTCTCGCACGACGAGCACGCCGACAACCTCGACACCTCCGGCCGGGCCCTGCTCGCCGAGGTCCCGCTCACCCTCACCACCCCCGGGGGCGGACAGCGCCTCGGTGCGAAGGCCACGGGCCTGGCCGACTGGCAGTCCGTCGAGCTCGACCGCCCCGACGGCGGCACGGTCACCGTCACGGGCGTGCCCGCCATCCACGGCCCCGGCTCCCGCGAGGAGGTCGAGCCGATAACCGGCCAGGTCGTCGGGTTCGTCCTGACCGGCGAGGGCCTGCCCACCGTCTACGTCAGCGGCGACAACGCCTCACTGGACGCGGTGAAGGAGGTCGCCGAGCGCTTCGCCCCGGTGGACACCGCCATCCTGTTCGCCGGCGCCCCGCGCTTCGCCGACATCTTCGACGGAAAGGTCGTCGTCCTGGACAGCGCCATGGCCGCCGAGGCCACGCGGATCCTCGGCGCCCGCCGGGTCGTCCCCGTCCACTACGACAGCTGGGCCCACTTCACCGAGGGCCGTGACGAGTTGGAGGCCGCTTTCACCGCCGCCGGGCTCGTCGACCGGCTGGACTGGAGCAAGGACGCCTGACCTGCCGTCACTTCCTCCAGAACAGGTGATGGACCACCCCACTGGGGCTCGGCACCACATCGCAGTGGAAGCGGTCGAACAGCTCCTCGGGGGACTCCCAGAGCCGTGAGCCGGACCCGATGACCACGCCGGGCGAGACCGCCACGTGCAGCGTGTCCACCAGGTCGGCGTCGAGGAACTCCCGGATGGTGGCCGCCCCGCCGCCGAGCCGGACATCCTTGCCGCCGGCCGCCTCGCGCGCCTGCTCCAGGACGTCGGCCGGGTCGCCGCCGACGAAGTGGAACGTGGTGTCGGACAGCGTGAACGAGGGGCGCTCGTGGTGGGTCATGACGAACACCGGCGTATGGAACGGCGGCTCGTCGCCCCACCAGCCCCGCCACTCGTGGTTCTGCCACGGCCCGCGATGGGGGCTGAACTTGTTGCGGCCCATGATCTCGGCGCCGATGTTGTTGGCGAAGTCGCGTGTGAAGTAGTCGTCGAGACCGCGGCTCCCGCCGGGGTCGGTGCGGTTCGGCCAGCTCGCCGTGGCGCCGGCCCAGGCGAACATCTGTCCCGGGTCGGCGTGGCCGAACGGGCGCTCCAGGCTCTGGTGCTCACCGGCACCGAACCCGTCGCTCGAGACGTTGAAGTTCTGTACTCGCAGTAGCTGGTGGGGCACGGGGTTCCTCCTGTTGTCGACGAGAGGTGGACCGCCCGGGCCGGCGAAACTCATCGGGGGACCGGCGGTTTCCTTCGCTCATCGACGGTCCGTCAGCCCTCGCTCTCGGCTCATCGGTGGCCCGTCGCCCCCGGCTCACCCGGCCTGCGCGACCACGTGCTCGATCACCTGGTGGAAGTCCTCGCTCGGCGAGAACTCCACGAACTCGCTGTCCTCCAGGGCGACCGGCACGTGACCGGGGCCCCAGTAGTACGCCTGTCCCGCCTCGTACTCCTCCTCGCCGGAGGCCGTGCGCATCCTGATCCGGCCCTTCAGCAGATAGCCCCAGTGGGGGCACTGGCACGCGTCGTCGGGCAGGCCCTTGAGGGCCGGGCCCATGTCCGTGCCCTGGGGCAGGCTGATATAGCCCACCGACATGCCGCCCCCGAACGGCATGAGGCGCAGTTCCACGCCGTTGCCCTCGAGGGCCACGGGTACGTCGTTGCGAGTCGCCGCCGTCATGTCTCCTCCGCTCCGGCCCGCCCGGGCCTCGCGACAACGGATCTCCTCCCTCCACCCTGAACCGCCACGGAGCGGCCCGCGACATCACGATCCGGTCAAGAGGCCCCGTCGGGGTCTTGATTTACCGGCGTGTAATCGATTCCATCCACCCGTCGATGTAATCGATTCCACGCGTACTTCGGCGCGTGCCTCCACACCTGAGGGCACGTGCTCCCACGACTGATCCACAAGGAGGTGGAGCGGCGGTGGCCAGCATCAAGGACGTCGCTGCCGAGGCCGGCGTATCCGTCGCCACGGTCTCGCGCGTCCTGAACGACCACCCGTCGGTCAGCGCCGACGCACGCACCCGCGTGCTGGCCGCCGTCGAGTCCCTGGGCTACCGCCCGAACGCCGTCGCCCGCTCACTGCGCACCGACCAGACCCACACCCTCGGCCTGGTCATCAGCGACGTACTGAACCCGTACTTCACCGAACTGGCCCGCTCCGTCGAGGAGGAGGCCCGCGCGCTGGGCTACAGCGTCATCATCGGCAACGCCGACGAGCGGCCCGACCTCCAGGACCACCACGTGCGCAACCTGCTGGACCGGCGGATCGACGGGCTGCTCGTCTCCCCGACGGACGGCGGCTCGCCGCTGATGCTGGACGCGGCCCGGGCGGGAACGCCCATGGTATTCGTGGACCGGTGGATCCCGGGCGTGGACGTGCCGGTGGTCCGGGCGGACGGACAGACCGCAGTCCGGGACCTCGTGGCGCATCTGTACGGGCTCGGGCACCGGCGGGTCGCGATCATCGCGGGCCCGGCGGCGACCACGACCGGACGCGAGCGTGTGGAGGCCTTCCGGGACGCCCTGAAGGAGTACGGGCTCGGCCTCCCCGACGCCTACATAGGGCAGGGCGACTTCCAGGCCGAGAGCGGGCGCCAGGTCACCGAGGGGTTCCTCGACCTGGCCGAGCCGCCCGAGGTGGTGTTCGCGGCCGACAACCTGATGGCGCTCGGCGCGCTGGACGCCGTACGCGCGCGTGGCCTGCGCGTGCCGGACGACATCGCGCTGGCCGCGTTCGACGACATCCCCTGGTTCGTGCACACCGATCCGCCGGTCACCGCGATCGCCCAGCCGACCGGCGAGCTGGGGCGCGCCGCCGTGCGCGCGCTGGTCGACCGGATCGAGGGGCGGCCCGGCGAGTCCGTCACCCTTCCCGCCCGGCTCGTCGTACGCCGCTCGTGCGGCGAGCCGCATCCGGCCTCCCCGGAGCCGGACTCTGCACAGGCCCCCGCTGTGCAGCCCCCCGCAAAGAACAGGAGCCATTCGTGAGCAACGCGGACGAGTTGCTGCGCATCGAGGGCATACGCAAGACCTTCCCGGGTGTGGTCGCGCTGGACGGCGTGGACTTCGACCTGCGCCGGGGCGAGGTGCATGTGCTGCTCGGTGAGAACGGCGCGGGCAAGAGCACCCTCATCAAGATGCTCTCCGGCGCCTACACGCCCGACGCCGGGCGGATCCTGGTCGGCGGCGAGGAGGTGCGCATCCAGGGTGCGCAGGACTCCGAGCGGCTCGGGATCGCCACCATCTACCAGGAGTTCAACCTCGTTCCGGATCTGACGGTCGCCGAGAACCTCTTCCTGGGGCGGCAGCCGCGCCGGTTCGGGGTGATCGACCGGAAGCGGATGGAGTCCGACGCCGAAGCCCTCCTCGCGCGCGTGGGCGTAGCCGTGTCGCCCCGCGCGCGGGTGCGCGACCTCGGCATCGCGCGCCTGCAGATGGTCGAGATCGCCAAGGCGCTCAGCCTGGACGCGCGGGTGCTCATCATGGACGAACCGACCGCCGTGCTCACCGCCGAGGAGGTCGACAAGCTCTTCGCGATCGTGCGCGCGCTGCGCGGGGACGGCGTCGGGGTCGTCTTCATCACGCATCACCTGGAGGAGATCGCCGCCCTGGGTGACCGGGTGACGGTCCTCCGGGACGGCAGGAGCGTCGGGCAGGTGCCCGCCGCCACGCCCGAGGACGAACTCGTCCGGCTCATGGTGGGGCGCTCGATCGAGCAGCAGTATCCGCGCGAACGGGCCGATCGCGGCCCCGCGTTGCTGTCCGTCGAGGGACTCACCCGCGACGGCGTCTTCCACGACGTCAGCTTCGAGGTGCACGCCGGCGAGGTCGTCGGCATCGCCGGACTGGTCGGCGCCGGCCGAACTGAGGTCGTGCGGGCCGTGTTCGGGGCGGACCCGTACGACAAGGGGGCCGTGAAGGTCGCCGGTTCCGCCGTCCGCAAGTACGACGTCAACGCGGCGATGACCGCGGGCATCGGGCTCATCCCCGAGGACCGCAAGGGCCAGGGCCTGGTGCTGGACGCGTCGGTCGAGGAGAACCTCGGTCTGGTGACGCTGCGGTCCGCCACGCGTGCGGGGCTCGTCGACCTCAAGGGGCAGCGCGAGGCCGCCGAGCGGATCGCGGGGCAGCTCGGGGTACGGATGGCCGGGCTCGGCCAGCACGTGCGCACGCTGTCCGGCGGCAACCAGCAGAAGGTCGTCATCGGCAAGTGGCTGCTCGCCGACACCAAGGTGCTGATCCTCGACGAGCCGACGCGCGGCATCGACGTCGGCGCCAAGGTCGAGATCTACCAACTGGTCAACGAACTCACCGCCGCAGGCGCGGCCGTCCTGATGATCTCCAGCGACCTGCCCGAGGTGCTCGGCATGAGCGATCGGGTGCTGGTGATGGCCCAGGGCCGGATCGCCGGCGAACTCTCGGCCGACGAGGCGACCCAGGACGCCGTGATGGCACTCGCCGTCAGCACTCCGACGAGCACGACCACGACCTCGACCACGACCACGACCGGAACGGAGGCCTCCCGTGGCCACTGACACGCTCAAGAGCACGACGGGCGCGGGTGACGCCTCGGCCGGCCTGCGCCGTCTCCTGCTCGACAACGGCGCGCTCACCGCGCTCATCGTCCTCGTCGTCGCGATGTCGGCGCTGTCCGGCGACTTCCTGACGACGGACAACCTCCTGAACGTCGGCATCCAGGCGGCCGTCACCGCCATCCTCGCCTTCGGCGTCACCTTCGTCATCGTCTCGGCGGGCATCGACCTGTCGGTCGGCTCGGTCGCCGCGCTCTCGGCCACGGTCCTCGCGTGGAGCGCCACCTCGGCGGGCGTCCCCGTGTTCCTCGCCGTCCTGTTCGCCCTGGCGACGGGTATCGCGTGCGGCCTGGTCAACGGCATCCTGATCTCCTACGGCAAGCTGCCGCCGTTCATCGCGACGCTGGCCATGCTGTCGGTGGCCCGCGGTCTGCTGCTGGTCATCTCCGAGGGCTCGCCGATCGCCTTCCCCGACTCCGTCTCCCGCCTCGGGGACACGCTCGGCGGCTGGCTGCCGGTGCCGTTGCTCGTCATGGTCGTGATGGGCCTGATCGCCGCGTTCGTGCTCGGCCGGACCTACATCGGCCGCTCGATGTACGCGATCGGCGGCAACGAGGAGGCCGCGCGGCTGTCCGGCCTGCGCGTGAAGAGGCAGAAGCTCGCGATCTACGCCTTCTCGGGCGTCTTCGCCGCCGTCGCCGGTGTCGTCCTCGCCGCCCGGCTGTCCTCCGCACAGCCGCAGGCCGCCGACGGCTACGAGCTGGACGCGATCGCCGCGGTCGTCATCGGCGGCGCCTCCCTCGCGGGCGGTACGGGCAAGGCGTCCGGCACGCTGATCGGCGCGCTGATCCTGGCCGTGCTGCGCAACGGGCTGAACCTGCTGAACGTGTCGGCGTTCTGGCAGCAGGTCGTCATCGGCGTCGTCATCGCGCTGGCCGTGCTGCTCGACACCGCGCGCCGCAAGGCCGGAGTGCCCCCGGTCGCGGCCGGCGCCGGCGGCGACAAGGGCAGGCAGGCGGTGACGTACGCGCTCGCGGCCGTCGTCACCGTCGCGATCGTCGGCGCCACGTCCTTCCTGCACAACGGCTCCTCCTCGGCGAGCACGCCGAAGATGGGCCTGTCGCTGTCCACCCTCAACAACCCCTTCTTCGTGCAGATCCGGGCGGGTGCCCAGGCCGAGGCGAAGAAGCTGGGCGTGGACCTGACCGTCACGGACGCGCAGAACGACGCCTCCCAGCAGGCCAACCAGCTCCAGAACTTCACCACGTCCGGGCTCGGCGCGATCATCGTCAACCCGGTCGACTCGGACGCGGCGAGCAACTCGGTGAAGGCCGCCGGCCAGGCGAAGATCCCGGTCATCGCCGTCGACCGCGTCGTCAACAACGCCAGGACCGACACCCTGGTCGCCTCCGACAACGTCACCGGCGGTGAACTCGCCGCGAAGACCATCGCCGACAGGCTGGGCGGCAAGGGCAAGATCGTGATCCTCCAGGGCCAGGCCGGCACCTCCGCCGCCCGTGAGCGCGCCCAGGGCTTCGCGAACGGCCTCAAGGCCTACCCGGGCATCCAGGTGGTGGCCCAGCAGCCCGCGGACTTCGACCGCACCAAGGGCCTCGACGTGATGTCGAACCTGCTCCAGGCCCACCCGGACGTCCAGGGCGTCATCGCCGCCAACGACGAGATGGCGCTCGGCGCGATCAAGGCCCTGGGCTCCAAGGCCGGCAAGTCGGTCTCGGTGGTCGGCTTCGACGGCACGCCTGACGGGCTGAAGGCGGTCGAGGGCGGCACGCTGTACGCGTCCGTGGCGCAGCAGCCGTCCCAGCTCGGGAAGATCGCCGTGGACAACGCGCTGAAGGCACTCCAGGGGAAGAAGGTCGAGGAGACGGTGAAGGTGCCGGTGAAGGTGGTCACGAAGGAGAACGTGGCCGGCTTCAGCGGCTGACATCGGGGAACGGCGGGCGGTCACCCACGGTTGGTGGGGCCGCCCGCCCATGTCACTCACGTGGGGAGACAACTCATGTACGACTACGACCTCCTGGTCGTGGGGTCGGCCAACGCCGACCTGGTGATCGGTGTCGAGCGCCGGCCCGGTGCCGGCGAGACCGTGCTCGGCTCCGACCTGGCCGTCCACCCGGGCGGCAAGGGCGCGAACCAGGCGGTCGCGGCCGCCCGGCTCGGAGCCCGTACGGCTCTGCTGGCCCGGGTCGGCGACGACGCCTACGGCCGGCTGCTGCTCGACTCGCAGCGCTCGGCCGGCGTGGACACGGTGGGTGTCCTGGTGGGCGGTGCGCCGACCGGGGTCGCGCTGATCACGGTCGACCCGTCCGGGGACAACAGCATCGTGGTCTCGCCGGGCGCGAACGGCCGGCTGGCCCCGGAGGACGTCAGCGCCGCCGGGAGCCTCTTCCATGCCTCCCGGGTGGTCTCGGCGCAGTTGGAGATCCCGCTGGAGACGGTGGTGGAGGTCGTACGGAACCTGGCGCCGGAGAGCCGTTTCGTGCTGAACCCCTCGCCGCCGCGGCCCCTTCCGCGGGAGGTGCTGGCGGCGTGCGACCCGCTGATCGTCAACGAGCACGAGGCGAAGGTGATCCTGGGCTCGGCCGCCGTGGGGGACAGCCCGGAGGACTGGGCGCGGATCCTGCTCGCGAAGGGCCCGCGGTCGGTGGTGGTGACGCTGGGTGCGGAGGG
This sequence comes from Streptomyces sp. NPDC045955, assembly GCF_056430805.1. Lineage (NCBI taxonomy): Bacteria > Bacillati > Actinomycetota > Actinomycetes > Kitasatosporales > Streptomycetaceae > Streptomyces > Streptomyces sp. NPDC045955. The sequence goes on along the minus strand of NZ_JBWKKY010000005.1, from coordinate 185,066 downwards.
CGCGCTGGTCGCCTCGGCGAAGGGTGTCTCCCGGGTGCCGTCCGTGAAGGTGAGCGCCGTGGACACGACCGGCGCGGGGGACGCGTTCACCGCCGCGCTGGCCTTCCGGCTGGGGGCGGGTGAGTCCCTCGCGGAAGCGGCCGCGTACGCGGCGCGGGTCGGGGCGGTGACCGTGACGAAGGAGGGCGCGCAGGCGTCCTTCCCGACGGCGGCGGAGGTCGCCGCACCGTGAAGCGGAACGGAATACTGAACCGTCATCTCGCCGGAGCGCTGGCCGAGCTGGGCCACGGGGACGGGGTGCTGGTGTGCGACGCGGGCATGCCCATTCCCGACGGCCCCCGGGTGGTGGACCTCGCCTTCCGGGCCGGGGTGCCGGCGTTCGCCGAGGTGCTGGAGGGGCTGCTGGCGGAGCTGGTGGTCGAGGGGGCGACGGCGGCGACGGAGGTGAGGGAAGCGAACCAGGAGGCTTCGGACCTCCTGGACGGGCACTTCCCGTCACTGGACCTGGTGTCGCACGAGCGGCTCAAGGAGCTGTCGGCCGGGGCCCGGCTGATCGTCCGCACGGGCGAGGCACGGCCGTACGCCAACGTGCTGCTGAGGTGCGGCGTCTTCTTCTGAGGCTTCCTCTGTATGAGGCTTCATCTCATGACGCTTCTTCTTCAAGGGGGCCCGGTCCGTCGACCGGGCCCCCTCGGCTTTCCCCTCCCGTCAGAACCCCCGCGATCCCCCCAGATCCCCTCCCAGAAAGCCCTGACGCCATGTACGACCCGCGGAGGACAGAAAGGGTTGCACGGCTGGACAAGATTTTCTTGCCGGATTCTTGCCGGATACTTGGAAAGATCACCGCGCCGGCCGCGTCAGCACGCGGGTGAGGCCGCCGTCGTCCTCCTCGACGTCCCTGACGTGCGCGAATCCGGTCCGGCCGAGCAGGCGCAGGGAGGCCTCGTTCTCCGCGGCGACGGTGGCGTGCACCTCGGTCAGCCCGAGCGTGTCGAAGCCGTACCGGACGAGCGCCTCCGCCAGCTCCGTCCCGAGTCCGCTCCCCCAGACCTCCGGGGCCAGGGCGTAGACGATCTCGTGACCGTCGACCGCGTCCGTCCGCTTGATCTCCGCGTGCCCGACCAGTCGCCCGCCACGCCGGACCGCCCACACGTCGAACAGGTCCTGGGCGTAGACCTTGGTGAAGATCCGCCCGAACAGGGCCCGGTCGTCCGCCTCGGCAGCGGGGCCGTCCCCCATCCACCGGGAGACCCTGGTGTCCTGGAAGAGGGCGACGAAGTCCTCCTCGTCCTCCCATGTGTAGGCGTCGAGGAGCAGGCGGGCGGTGCGCAGGGTCGGGGGCATGGGGGGTGACGCTAGCCATGCGGGCAGGGGGGTGCAACGCACTTTCCGCGGGAACGTCACGGGGTGCGGAAGCCGCGGAACGTCACCTGCTTCCGGCTGGTGAAGCCGAGTCGTTCGTAGAGGGCGATCGCTTCGGTGTTCGCGTCGGCCACGTGCAGGAAGGGGCGTCGGCCTTGGGCCAGGATCCGGGTGACGAGGCCGGTGACCAGGCGGTTGGCGTGGCCTCGCCCGCGTGCCTCGGGGGCCGTGCAGACGGCGCTGATCTCGGTCCATTCCGGCGGCCGGAGCCGCTCGCCCGCCATGGCGACCAGCCTTCCGCCGTCGCGGACGCCGAGGTAGGTGCCGAGGTCCCGGGTACGCGGCCAGAACGGCCCCGGCCGGGTTCGTGCGGCCAGGTCGAGCATCTCGGGCACATCGGCTTCGCCGAGTTCGACCACGCCGGGGCCGGTCGCCGAACGCGTCTCATCGGGCCGGCGGCCGGCGGGCCAGATCATCTGGCGGCCTTCCAGGACGAAGACCGGCTCCCAGTCCGGCGGTGGGGTCGCCGGGCAGCTGAACATGTCGGCGAACGCGTCCCGGCCGAGGAGCCGTGCGAGATCGGCCCAGTCCGCCGCGTCGGCTTCGGCGGGTACCGCCGAGAAGGTCGCGACCTCCGGCAGGTAGGTGGCGGCCCGGCCGGCCCGGCGTCCGAGCTCCGCGTGGCGGCCGCGCAGCGACTCGCCCACCGGGTCGTCGAGTGCCGTGGTGTCACCGCTGTCGCCGTTCGTCATCGTGAACCAGGCTACCTTTCATTTCGTCGTGAGTTCGGGGCGCGGGGTTCGTCTCGTCGGACCGAAACGGCGTCGCAGTAAAGGAGTTGAACGTGGACGCGCAGGACACCGCCAAGCGACTGCGGCTGATCGGCGACGAGATGGCGGAGCGGTTCTACGAGCGGGCCGATGTCGTGCGGACGCTGGTGGTGACGCTGCTGGCCGGGCAGCACTCGCTGGTGCTCGGGCCGCCCGGGACGGCGAAGTCCGAGATGGCGCGGGAGCTCACGGGCCGGATCGAGGGCGCGGCCTACTGGGAGATCCTGCTGTCGAAGTTCACCGCGCCGACGAGGATGTTCGGCCCCATCGACGTCGCCGCGCTGGCCCGGGGCGAGTACCGCCAGGTCTACGACGGCCGCGCCACCACCGCGCATGTCGCGTTCATCGACGAGATCTTCAAGTGCTCCACCGCGGCGCTGAACGAGACGCTGGGTTATCTCAACGAGCGGATCTACCATCCCGAGAACGGTGGCGAGCCGATCCGCTGCCCCCTCATCGGTGCCATCACGGCGAGCAACGAACTGCCGAGTGAGGACGACGCGGCGGCGATCTACGACCGGCTGCTGGTGCGGATCGAGGTCGGGTACCTGGAGAATCCGTCGAACTTCGCCGCGCTCGTACGGTCCGCCGTCCGGCAGCCGGCGGCACCGGCCAGGACCACCGTCGAGCTGGCCGCGTTGGAGCACGCGGTGCGCGAAGCCGTCCCGGCCGTGGACGTCCCGGACGCGATCGTGGACGCGGTGTGCACGCTGCGCGCCGCCCTGCGCCGCAAGGAACTCGTCGCCTCAGACCGCCGCTGGCGGCAGTCGGTGGGGCTGCTCCAGGCCTCCGCCTACCTCGACGGCCGCCCGGCGGTCGACGAGAGCGACCTGTCGCTGCTGACGCACGTGCTGTGGGACTCCCCCGCCGACCGCCCCACCGTCGAACGCGAGGTGCTGCACCTGGTCAACCCCGACGCCAAGGAGGCCCTCGACCTGGCCGACACCATCGACGAGCTGGAGGCGCAGCTCGACGCCATGGCCGGGCAGTCCCGCGAGGCGCTGAGCGACTGGGTCATCAAGAAGGCCCACAACAGGCTCGCCACGGCGGGCAAGAGGCTGGAGAAGCTGCGCGATGAGGCCGTGGCAGCGGGCCGCTCCACCGCCGCCATCGACCGGGTCACCGGCCGCCAGCGCGCCGTCCGCGCCCGGGTTCTCACCGAGGCCCTCGGTGTGGACGCGAGCACGGTGCAGGCGCAACTCTGAATCCGGGAGTGACGGGCGACCGTGGACGGGGCTTCGAGCGGGCCGGAGGAACTGGGCGGGCTGGACGGGCTGGACGAACTGACGAGCCTGGCCGGGAAATGGCTGGGGCTGTCCTCCGCCGTGCCCGGGCGGCACACCGCGGTCGTGGTCGCGGACCGGTTCGACCGCATGACCTGGCGCGACACCTACGAGCAGTCGGCCGCGCTGCGCGAGCTGGCCGAGGAGCTGGACGGGTGCCACGCCCACGCCACGGACCTGCTGACGGATGTGTTCCTGGCCGCCTACAAGTCGGTCCCTCGGTTGCGCGAGCCCGCCGAGATGGCTCCCTCCCGGCTGGCCGACCACCAGGTCGTCACCGCGCTGGTGGAGTCACCGGGGTTCACCGAGCTGCGCCGGGAGACGGCGGGCGACCCCTACGCCGCCGCCATGGCCGTACTCGCCCAGGCCGCCGCGGGGGCTGCTGGAGCGCACCCGTGGGGCCCGGGAATGGGCAGGGCAGGCGGAACAGGGACGGCAGGCCGCCGAAGACGCGGCGTCCTCCGTGGCCGAGGCGCTGCGGCACGCCGCCGAAGAGGCCGGGCAGGACGGCAGCGTGCCCGCTCCGGCCGTCGAGGCCGTACGCCAGGCTGTCGAGACCGCCGAAGCCGCCGAGGCCGCCGCGCGGCAGGCCACCCGGGACGCCGCACGGGCCCTCGGGGTGGCGGCCCCCGGCGTCCGGGCGGGTGCGCGGAGCGCGGCGGCGAAGGCCGCGGAGGCCGTGCGGCAGGAGTCCTCGCTGATGCGGGCGTGGGGCGTCGGCCCCGGTGAGCTGGAGCGGATGCCGTTCGACGAGCGCGCCCGGCTCGCCGAGCGGTTGCGCACCGGCCGGCTCGCGCGGTGGGCCGAGCTGATCGGCCGCTTCCGGCAGATGGCCCGTGGCGAACGCGCCCGCAAGGTGGAGAACACCACCGGGGAACTGGTCGGCGTGACACTCGGCAACGACCTCTCCCGGGTCATCCCCTCCGAGCTGGCGGGCCTCGGTGTGCCCGAGCTGCGTGCGGTGTTCGCCGTGCGTTACGCCGCCGGGGAACTGATGCTCTACGACAGTCAGGGGGAGCAGTCCACCGGCCAAGGCGCGATCATCGCGTGCGTGGACACCTCGCACTCGATGTACGAGGCCGGGCCCGGCGGGATCACACGGGAGGCCTGGGCCAAGGGGTGCGCCCTGGCGCTGCTGGACCAGGCGCGCGAGGCGGGGCGCGACTTCGTCGGCATCCTGTTCTCCGCCCCCGGCCGGATCCAGGTCTTCCGCTTCCCGGCCGGCCGGTCCGCCGGCACGGGCCGGGTCGTCGACTTCGCGGAGACCTTCCTGGGCGGCGGCACGAGCTACCAGACGCCGCTGTCGGCGGCCGGCGAGCTGCTCGAGCAGGAGTTCGGCGACACGGCCCGCAGGCGCGGCGACATCGTGATGATCACCGACGACGACTGCGGCGTCACGGAGGAGTGGATGCGCCGCTGGAACGACGCCAAGCGCCGGCTGGGCTTCCGGGTGTTCGGCGTGGTCGTCGGCGCCCCGCGCGTCGGCGAGGCCGGCTCGGTGCTGGAGGCGCTGTGCGACAACCTCCGCTCCGTCGAGGACCTCACCGACGTCCACGCCGCCGCGGACCTGTTCCGCGTGATCTGACCCCGCCGGGCGGTTGCCGAGCCGATCCGGGCCGCCGCAATCCCGAATCCCGGCCGGGCCTCCCGGGCCCGTTCGGGGGCTGCCGCAATGCGGCCGAGCCGTCCGGGCCCGAGTGGCTGGGCGGTCGCGACGTGAACGAGCCGGTCAGGGGCTGTCGCGATGCGGGCGGCCGTCCGTCCCCGAGCCCGGTCACACGCTCCGCGGAACAGGCGCGCCCCCGTCACGCCGATTCGTTCAGCAAGCGACTCAGATGTTCGCGGCCCGGGCCCAGCAGGTCGGGCAGGTCGGGGACCGACTCGTACCAGCGCTTCTCGTACTCCCAGCACAGCCAGCCGTCCCAGCCGTGCCGGGAGAGGATCTCCACGCACTCGGCCAGCGGCAGGACGCCCGCGCCGAGCGGCAGCGGGGTCGTGTCCTCGGCGGAGGCGATGTCCTTGACCTGGACGTAGCCGAGGTGCGGGGCGAGCGCCGCGTAAGTCTCCGAGGGCTGTTCGCCGCCCAGCCAGGTGTGCATCACGTCCCACAGCGCGCCCACCTGGCGGTGGCCGACCAGCCCGAGGACCCGCATCGCGTCGGCGGCGGTGCGGTGCGAGTCGTGGGTCTCCAGGAGGATGCGGACGCCCAGGTCGTTCGCGTACTCGGCGGCCGTGCCCAGCCGCCGGGCGGCCGTCGCGTCGGCCTCCTCGGGGGTCTGGACGTCCAGGTCGCCGCCGGGGAAGACCCGGATGTACGGGGCGCCGAGATCGCGGGCCAGGTCGAGGAGGGAGCGGATCTCGGCCAGGACGGGTTCGTCGTCGCCCGGCGCGGCGACGCGCGCGTAGCCCGCCAGGCCCAGGAGTTCTACGCCCGACCCCTTGAACTCTGCCGCGACATCGGTTCGTTCAGCGGAGCCGAGGCCGGGGTGGACCGGTTCCTCGGGGTGGGCGCGCAGCTCCACGCCGTGGTAGCCGTGCGCGGTCGCGAGCCGCAGGACGTCGGGCAGGGGCAGGCCGGGGACACCGAGGGTGGAGAACGCCAGCTTCATGTGGACGGACCCTACCCGGCACCCCTGCCGGCGACTCCCCTTCGTCACTCGGGTGTTGCGAGAAGATCCAGCCGCCAGTCCTGGCCGACCAGGTCCTGGCCGAAGGAGCGGTGCGGTTTCTCGGCGACCAGCACGAAGCCGTGGCGCTGGTAGATGCGTCGGGCCGCGGTGAGGATGTCGTTGGTCCACAGGACGACCTCGCGGTAACCGGCCTCGCGCGCGAAGGCGACGACGGCCCCGACCAGCCGGTCCCCGATGCCCAGGCCGCGCGCGTCCGGCTCGACGAGCAGCAGCCGGAGCCGGGCGGCACCCGGCGCGTCGTCCCGTACGACCATGACGCACCCCACCGGACGGCCGTCCAGCTCGGCGATCCACGTCCGCTCCAGATGCGGGTCGTGGTTCTCGGCGTACTCGGCGACGATCCGGGCGACCAGGCCCTCGTAGTCGAGGTTGAAGCCGTACTCGGCGGCGTACACCGCGGCGTTGCGCTGCACGATCCAGCCGAGATCGCCGGGGGCGGGATCGCGCAGGACGACGTCCTCGGGGCGTGGTGCCCGGCCCTCGCCCAGGATCGTCCGGACGGTCCGCATCGCCTCCGCCAGCCGCGGCCGGTCCTCGGAGCGCACGGTGTCCAGCATCGCCCCGACCGTCTCCCGCGCCCGCTCGTCGAGAAGCGCGGCGGCCTCCCGGCCGCGTTCGGTGAGGGAGACACTGCGGCGGCGCGGGTCCGTCTCGGACGGGCCGCGCTCGACCAGCCCGTCCTCCTCGAACTTGTTCAGGATGCGGCTCAGGTACCCGGCGTCCAGGTGCAGCTGCGTCCGCAGGTCGGCGGCGTCCGTGCGCGGCGCGTGCGCGAGTTCGTAGAGCACGCGGGACTCGGTGAGGGTGTAGGGCGCGTAGAGGTGACGGCCGTAGTCGAGCGCGCCGATGACGTTCGTGTAGAAGCGGTTGAAGGAGCGGATGTCCTGGACGGTCATGGCCACGACCCCCGATGTTTGACTCAGTCAGAGCTTCCCGTCGAGGTCGAGCCTAGACTTCCAGGACAGCCGGCGCCAGGCAGGGTGACGGCCGATGAGTTTCCCGGTGATCCGCAGTCAGAGATCATGGTTGGTGCGTCGCAGCCGCGAGTGCGGTGGGAGCGTACCGGCTGATTCCGTCGCGAACCGGACACGAGACACCGAGGAACCTAGATGCGTACCCTGATCAGCACCGCTTTCATCTCGCTCGACGGTGTCGTGGAGGCCCCGGGCGGCGAGCCCGGTTACCGGAACTCCGGGTGGACCTTCAAGGGCATCGAGTTCCTCCCCGAGGCATTCGAGATCAAGGGCCGGGAACAGAAGGAAGCCACCGCCATGCTGATGGGCCGGACCAGCTACGAGGCGTTCAGCCCCGTGTGGCCCGACATGGAGGACTTCGCCGACTACAAGGTGATGCCGAAGTACGTCGTCTCCACCACCCTCACCGAGGACGACCTGGTGTCGAACTGGGGCGAGACGACGATCCTGCGCTCGCTCGACGACGTCGCCGCGCTGAAGGAGACCGAGGGCGGTCCGATCATCGTCCACGGCAGCGCCTCCCTGAACCAGGGCCTTTCGGACGCCGGTCTGATCGACCGTTACCACCTGCTGGTCTTCCCGCTCCTGCTCGGCGCGGGCAAGCGGCTCTTCAGCGCCACGGACAAGGACACCCAGAAGCTGAAGCTCGTCGAGCACGAGGTCTATGCCAACGGTCTGCAGAAGAACGTCTTCGACGTCGTCCGCTGACGAGGCTCCCGCACCCGCCCTGCCGTAGGCCTTTTCCGCCAGGACGACGTCCGGCCTGGTGCGCGGACGCCCCGTCGCCGGGGAACGCGCAGACGGCCATGACGTCGGTGAAGGCGGGCGCATCACCGGCCTGTCGGCGGTGAGAAAGAACGCGGAGGGGTGGCAGCGGGCATCGGCTGCGAGGTGGATCCCGGTGGTCGGCCGACCGCGGGACCGGCCGATGGCGTGGTCGGCCCCTTCGCGGACCGGGCCCCTGAGGGCCCCGGCCGCGTGCTGGTGAGCGCGCACGATCGTGGCGTCCACCACGGCCCAGGTCGGTTTCGACTCCTGGAACACCACCGGCGTCCGCGCCCGCCCAGCCCGGAGGTCGCGGCCCCCAGCAGGCCCGGGCGGGAACGCCGAGGTCAGGAAACCCGCGGCACCCCGGAGGAACTCCGCACCATCAACTCCCCCCGCACCGACGCGATCCCCCCGGGCGGCGCCTCCTCCCGCCCCATGGCGATCCGGCCGGCCCGCGCCCCGGCCTCCGCCAGCGGCAACCGCACCGTCGTCAGCGCGGGCACCGCGTCGATGCTGAACGGCAGATCGTCGAACCCGGCCACCGACACGTCCTCCGGAATCCGCAGCCCGGAGTCCCGCAGCGCGGCGCACGCCCCCAGCGCGACGGAGTCGTTCGCGGCGACGACCACCGTCAGCGACGGGTCGCGCCGCAGCAGTTCCAGCGTCGCCTCATAGCCGGACCGCCGGTCGTAGCGCCCGTGCACCGTCCACCGGGGGTCCTCCTCGATGCCGTGCGCGGCGAGGGCGGCACGGTGCCCCTCCAGCCGGTGCCGGGTGGTCGTCCGTTCCTCCGGGCCCGCGATGTAGCCGAGCCGCCGGTGCCCGAGCCCGATCAGGTGCTCGGTGAGCTCCTGCCCGCCTCCGCGGTTGTCGAAGGTCAGGGCGATCGCCCCGGTCCCCGGCGCCGGCGGGCGTCCGCACAGCACGACCCGCGTTCCGGCGTCGGCCAGCTTCCGCACCTTGGTATCCATGGCCGCCTGGTGCGCCGCGTCCTCGATCGCCCCGCCGGTCAGCACCACGGCCGCCGCCCGCTGCCGCTGCAACAGCGTGAGATACGTCAGTTCCCGCTCGGGAGAGCCCCCCGTGTTGCAGACCACCGCGAGTCTCTCCCCGCCCGCGCGGCCGCCCGGCCCGCCGATCTCGGCCTGGATCGCGCTCGCCATGATCCCGAAGAACGGGTCGGCGATGTCGTTCACCAGGATCCCGACCAGGTCGGAGGTGGCGGCGGCCAGGGCGCTCGCGGGCCCGTTGAGCACGTAGTCCAGCTCGTCCACGGCCTTCAGCACCCGCTCCCGGGTGGATGCGGCCACGGGGTAGTTCCCGTTCAGCACGCGCGACACCGTCGCGGGCGAGACCTGCGCGCGGGCCGCCACGTCCGCCAGGGTCACCGTCATCTCGTCGTCCTCCGGTCGCGCATCTCGTCGTCCGCCCTCGTCCACATACAGAGTCGCCCTCGTACACATACAGACCTGTGGCCTTGGTTCCGCCAGACCTGTGGCCATGGTTCCGAGCAGACCTTAAGCCCCCGACCCCGGGTTGTTCGCCCCCTCGAACAACTCGTCCTGGTCACGGTCTTGTCCGGACCGCGGTTCAGAGGCTAGCTTCTTCATGTATAGAAAGCGCTTGCTGTAACGCTCATCAGTGGGGCGTACGCGGCGCGACGACCGCGTACGAAGGGAACGACGTGACACGCAAGACGGTGCGTATCGCCATGAACGGCGTGACCGGGCGCATGGGCTACCGCCAGCACCTGGTCCGCTCCATCCTCGCCCTCCGCGAGCAGGGCGGCCTCGACCTCGGCGACGGCACCGTGCTGTGGCCCGAGCCGATCCTGGTCGGCCGCCGTGAGCACGCGCTCAAGGCGCTGGCCGAGCAGCACGGGCTGGAGCACGTCTCGACCGACCTGGACGCGGTCCTCGCCGACGAGACGGTGGACATCTACTTCGACTCCCAGGTCACCTCCGCCCGCGAGGAGGCGCTCAAGAAGGCCATCGCGGCCGGCAAGCACATCTACACCGAGAAGCCCACGGCCACCTGCCTCGACGGCGCCCTGGCCCTGGCCCGCCTGGCGAACGAGGCCGGCATCAAGCACGGCGTCGTCCAGGACAAGCTCTTCCTCCCCGGCCTGCTCAAGCTGAAGCGCCTCATCGACGGCGGCTTCTTCGGCCGGATCCTGTCCGTGCGCGGCGAGTTCGGCTACTGGGTCTTCGAGGGCGACTGGCAGGCCGCCCAGCGCCCGTCCTGGAACTACCGCGCCGAGGACGGCGGCGGCATCGTCGTCGACATGTTCCCGCACTGGGAATACGTCCTGCACGAGCTGTTCGGCCGCGTGAAGTCCGTCCAGGCCATCGCCACCACCCACATCCCGCAGCGCTGGGACGAGAACGGCAAGCCCTACGACGCCACCGCCGACGACGCCGCGTACGGCATCTTCGAGCTGGAGGGCGGCGCGATCGCCCAGATCAACTCCAGCTGGGCCGTGCGCGTCAACCGCGACGAGCTCGTCGAGTTCCAGGTGGACGGCACCGAGGGCTCGGCCGTCGCGGGCCTGCGCAACTGCCGCGTCCAGCACCGCTCGGCCACGCCCAAGCCCGTCTGGAACCCGGACATCCCCGCCACCGAGGTCTTCCGCGACCAGTGGCAGGAGATCCCGGACAACGCCGAGTTCGACAACGGCTTCAAGGCGCAGTGGGAGCTCTTCCTCAAGCACGTCTACGCCGACGCCCCCTACCACTGGGACCTGCTGGCCGGTGCCCGTGGTGTCCAGCTCGCCGAGCTGGGCCTGAAGTCCTCGGCCGAGGGCCGCCGTATCGACGTACCGGAGATCCAGCCGTGACCATCCGACTCCCGGACAGCAACGGGGCGACGCGGACGTACGAGCCGCGCACCGAACCGCTCCTGGTGAGCCCCGGCACGCCCTTCACCTCCCGCACGGTCTACTCGGCGGCACACGTCGTCGCCGACCCGTACGCGGACGTCTCGCCCGACTCGCCCGCCGCCGTCGACTGGGACGCCACGCTGGCCTTCCGCCGCCACCTGTGGTCGCACGGGCTGGGCGTCGCCGAGGCGATGGACACCGCCCAGCGCGGCATGGGCCTGGACTGGGCCGGCGCGGCGGAGCTGATCCGCCGGTCGGCGGCGGAGGCGAAGTCGGTCGGCGGCCTGATCGCCTGCGGTGTGGGCACCGACCAGCTGTCGGCCACCGAGATCGGCTACCCGTACAGCCTGGCGGAGATCCGCGCCGCGTACGAGGAGCAGCTCGCGGTCGTCGAGGAGTCCGGCGCGCGGGCGATCCTGATGGCCTCCCGGGCCCTGGCGGCGGTCGCCAAGGGGCCGGAGGACTATCTGGAGGTCTACGGCCACCTGCTCCGCCAGGCGTCCGAGCCGGTGATCCTGCACTGGCTCGGCCCGATGTTCGACCCGGCGCTGGAGGGCTACTGGGGCGCGACGGACCTGGACGCCGCCACCCACACCTTCCTGGACGTCATCGCCGCCCACCCGGACAAGGTCGACGGCATCAAGGTCTCGCTGCTGGACGCGCAGCGCGAGATCGACATCCGCCGCCGTCTGCCGCAGGGCGTGCGCTGCTACACGGGCGACGACTTCAACTACCCCGAGCTGATCGCCGGCGACGAACAGGGCTTCAGCCACGCCCTGCTGGGCATCTTCGACCCGCTGGGCCCGCTGGCGGCGGAGGCGGTCCGGGTGCTCGACACGGGGAACACGCAGGGCTTCCGCGATCTGCTGGACCCCACGGTCGGACTCTCCCGGCACCTCTTCCAGACCCCGACCCGCTTCTACAAGACGGGCGTGGTGTTCCTGGCCTGGCTGGCCGGCCACCAGTCCCACTTCACGATGGTCGGCGGCCTCCAGTCGGCCCGTTCGCTGCCGCACCTCGCGAAGGCGTACGAACTCGCCGACGGTCTGGGCCTGTTCCCCGACCCGAAGCTGGCGGAGGAGCGGATGAAGAACCTGCTGAGCGTGTACGGGGTGGACCAGTGAGCGCCGCGGAGCTGGAGCGCTTCTCCATCAACCAGATGACGGTGAAGCAGCTGTCGATTCCGGAACTGGTCGAGTGCTGCGGCCAGTTGGGCGTCACCAACGTCGGTCTGTGGCGCGAGCCGGTCCAGTCGTACGGCCTGGAGGCCACGGCCAAGCTGGTGCGGGACGCGGGCCTGACGGTGACAACGTTGTGCCGGGGCGGCTTCTTCACGGCGATCGACCCTCAGGAGCGCGCCGAGGCCCTGGCCGACAACCGCCGGGCGATCGACGAGGCGGCGACGCTGGGCACCGACACCCTGGTCCTGGTCTCGGGCGGACTCCCGGCGGGTTCGAAGGACCTGCACGGGGCCCGCGAACGCATCGCGGACGCCCTGTCGGAGCTGGGCCCCTACGCGGAGCGGCACGGCGTCCGCCTGGCCATCGAGCCGCTGCACCCGATGTACGCCTCCGACCGCTGCGTGGTGTCGACGCTGGGCCAGGCCCTCGACCTCGCCGAACGCTTCCCGGCGCACCAGGTCGGGGTCACGGTCGACACGTACCACATCTGGTGGGACGACACGGCTCCCGCGCAGATCGCCCGGGCGGGCGCGGGCGGCCGGATCCACACCTTCCAGCTCGCCGACTGGACGACTCCGCTCCCGCAGGGCGTGCTGACCGGCCGCGGCCAGATCGGCGACGGCTCGATCGACATGCGGGAGTGGCAGCGGTACGTGGAGGCCGCGGGCTACACCGGTGCCATCGAGGTGGAGTTGTTCAACGACGGGCTGTGGGCGAGGGACGGACGGGAGGTGCTGGCCGAGACGGCGGAGCGGTTCGTCGAACACACCTCGTGAGCCGAGCACACCCTGTGAGCCGAGCACACCTGTGATCCGTCACGGTCGTAGGCCACGCCCCCGCCGGCCTACGACCGTGCCAGGAACCCGTTCACCCGTTCCTCAAGCCGCTGCCGGCACCGCGGCCATTCCGGTGCCGTCACCGAGAAGATCGCCGAGTCGCGCAGCCGTCCTTCCTCACCGGGAGCCCATGACCGGGACCAGTTCCGCAGCACGCCCTCGAAGCGGGCTCCCACACTCTCGATGGCCGCGCGGGAACGGCTGTTGCGGGCATCGGTCTTCAGGTCGACGCGCGACACGCCCCACTCCTCGAAGGCGTGCCGGAAGAGGAGGAGCTTCGCCTCGGCGTTCACGCCCGTGCCCTGGGCCGAACGGGCGAGCCAGGTGAAGCCGACCTCCACGGCGTCGAGTCGGTCGTCGGTGAGCCAGGAGCGTGGCTCCCAGTAGGCCGTGGCGCCGACCGCCCGTCCCGTGGCCGTCGAGATCTGCGCGTAGGGCGCGAGCCGCCCCGTCGCCGCGCGGGCGAGTTGCGCGTCGATGTAGGCGTCCACCTCGTCGGCAGCCGGTACCCAGGTGAAGGCGTAGGTCTCCCGGTCCTCCGTCGCCGCCATCGCCAACTCGGCGGCGTGCCGGTGGCCCAAGGGCTCCAGACGGACCAGAGCACCCTCCAGGACGGGTCCTTCCAGTGCGAAGCTCACGCGGGCAAGCCTTCCGTACGCGGCCCGGACCGTCGAACGAATTACCCGGCACCCCGCAGCCGGAGGCTCGGCGAGCAGTGGCCGGAAGCGGTGGCTCATCCGCCCCGTCGAACCCCTGCTTCACCCGCGTACCGACTTCCGGAAATCCGGCCCGCGCCGGGAACCCGGCCCGGACTCCCGTCGTCCAATCGCAGGCCGCCGGAGAGTCACCACGGTGCGGTGTCGGCCCTCGCTGCTGGCTGCGATCGCTGACCACCCTCTCCGCCGTACCGCGGCCGGCGGCACCGCCGCCATCGGCGCGTCCCCCTCCAACCGCGCCGATGGCGGCCCCTGCGCGGTTAGTGTGCGTTCCCTTGACTGGCAGAAACTTCCCGGTTACTGGTGACCAGTTGGAAGTTTCCTTCAGCGGATCCCAGTGGATCACCTCCGGAAGGAGCGCACGTGCACGACACCGGCACGGGAAGCACGGGAAACACCGCACAGCCCTCCAGACGCACCGTCCTCGCCGCCACGGCCGGCGCCGCCACCGCCCTCGCGGCCGCCGGCCCTTCGTACGCCGCCATCGCCCCCGACGACAGGCGACTGCGCGCCCTCATCTCCCGCATGACGCTGGAGGAGAAGGTCGGCCAGCTCTTCGTGATGCGGGTGTACGGCCACTCCGCCACCGCCCCCGACCAGGCCGACATCGACGCCAACCTCAAGGAGATCGGGGTCCGTACGGCCGCCGAGCTCGTCGCGACGTACCGGGTCGGCGGCATCATCTACTTCGCCTGGGCGCACAACACCCGTGAGCCGCACCAGATCGCGGCTCTGTCCGACGGCATCCAGCGGGCCTCCCTGGAACTGCCGCGCGGGCTGCCCGTGCTCGTCTCCACCGACCAGGAGCACGGGATCGTCGCCCGCGTGGGCAGGCCCGCGACGCTGTTCCCGGGCGCCATGGCCGTCGGCGCGGGCGGGTCGCGGTCCGACGCCCGCAGCCTCGGGCGGATCGCGGGGCGGGAGCTGCGGGCGATGGGCATCCGGCAGGACTACTCGCCCGTGGCCGACGTGAACGTCAACCCGGCCAACCCGGTCATCGGCGTACGGTCCTTCGGCGCCGACCCGAAGGCGGTGGCCGCGCTGGTGGCCGCCGAGGTCGCCGGATACCAGGGGTCCGGGGTGGCCGCGACCGCCAAGCACTTCCCCGGGCACGGGGACACCAACGTCGACAGCCACACCGGCTTCCCGACCATCACGCACAGCCGGGAGCTGTGGGAGAAGCTGGACGCACCGCCGTTCCGGGCGGCGATCGCCGCGGGCATCGACTCGATCATGACGGCGCATCTGATGGTCCCGGCCCTGGACGACTCCGGCGACCCGGCCACCCTCTCGCGCCCGATCCTCACCGGCATCCTCCGCGAACGGCTCGGCTACGACGGGGTCGTGGTCACGGACTCCCTCGGCATGGAGGGGGTGCGGACCAAGTACGGCGACGACCGGGTGCCGGTGCTCGCGCTGAAGGCGGGCGTGGACCAGCTCCTCAACCCGCCGGACCTGGACCTCGCCTGGAACGCCGTCCTCGCGGCCGTGCGCAGCGGCGAGCTGACCGAGGCGCGGCTCGACGAGTCGGTCCTGCGGATCCTGCGGCTGAAGACGAAGCTGGGGCTGTTCCGCGCGCCGTACGTCGGCCAGGAGGGCGTCGACCGCGCCGTCGGCACCCGGGCGCACCTGGCGGCGGCCGACCGGATCGCCGAGCGGACGACCACCCTGCTCGTCAACGAGGGGCGGCTGCTGCCGCTGTCCCGGCGCCAGTACCCCAAGGTGCTGGTGGTCGGTGCCGATCCGGCCTCGCCGTCGGGGACGACCGGGCCGCCGACCGGGGTGCTCGCCGCCGCGCTGACCGGGCTCGGGTTCACCGCCACCGCCCTGTCGACCGGGACGGCCCCGTCCGCGGCGACCGTCGCCCGGGCGGTCGCGGCGGCGCGGGACGCGGACGCGGTGGTGGCGGCGACGTACAACGTCACGGCGGGCAGCGGTCAGAAGACGCTGGTCGAGCAGCTCGTTGCGACGGGGAGACCGGTCGTGGCGGTCGCGATCCGCAATCCCTACGACGTGGCCCAGCTGCCCTCCGTCCCGGCGTGCCTCGCGGCGTACTCCTGGACCGACGTCGAACTGCGGGCCGCCGCACGGGTGATCGCGGGACGGGTGACTCCCCGCGGGACACTCCCGGTGCCGGTGCAGCGGGCGGATGATCCGGAGCAGGTGCTGTACCCGATCGGATACGGGCTGACGTACTAGACGTACGCCACGGACCGGGCGCACCACCCCCAAGGTGCGCAAACCCTCCCAGGTGCCTGGCGTGCGCCCCTCGCGGCGGGCCACGCTGGGCCAGGGCCCTGCTGGGGGATCTCCGCAGGAGAAGGAGCGGCGTTCGGTGCGTGCGATCGGCGTGCGGTGCGGAGGGTGATGTGGCGGAGCCACCTGGCCCTCCGCACCGTGCGTCGAGCGCGCGTGCCGAGCGTCGCGACGCTGCGGAGATCCCCCAGCATGGCCCTTGGGCTCTTCTGGGGGACGGCAATGCGCGTGAGAAGTTCGGCGGGGGTGGTGTGGGGGCTGCTGATGCTGGTCGGTGTGTTGCTGACCGGGTGCCAGAGTCCCTCGGCGGGGGTCGCGCAGGACGGGCGGCTGGGCGGGCCGGAATCGGGGACCACCGCTGCCGGGTCGGCGCCGGTGACCCGGCCGTCCGGGTACGGGGCGGTGTTCCTCGCGGTCGACGAGTGCAGTTCGTTCGGCACGACGAGCTTCACCGAGGTGCCGTGCGCCGGTGAGCGGGCGGCGGCCCGGGTCGTGGCGCGGCACGACGGCACGGTCCGGGACGGGCCGCGCTGCCCGGCGACCACGGACTTCGTGCTGCACATCAGCGAGCAGCGGCCCGCCTCCGACGAGGACGGCGACGGGGCGGTGCCGCAGGGCTACGCCTGTATGCGCAACCTCCAGCCGCCGCACCCGGGCGACCCGGGCGGCGGGGGCGGACCACGCACCATCGTCGGCGACTGCGTCTACAGCTCCGGCGACGGGCAGGTCCGCGAGACCTCGTGCGACGGGAAGGGCCGGCACGAGCCGGAGTACCAGGTGACCGAGGCGGTCGCCCGTCGCGCCGACTGCCCCGTCTCGACCGCTCTGTATGTGCGGCTCGGGGGCGACCGGCCCGTGGGGTGCGCCCGGCCGCTGTGAGCAGCCGGGCGCGACGACACGGACGGGCACCGGCCCTACGGCCGCAGCGTCATCTCACGCTGTACGTCCCGCTTGTCGAGCTTGGCGTCGAACTTCGCCAGCGGCTTCGCCAGCTGCGGGTCGGCCTGCACCGAGCTGGTGGCGACACCGGCCCAGTCGAGGATGCGGGCGGTGGCCAGGGCCTTCTGCTCGGGCACGAGGCCCGCGACGTTGGCACCGTGGTTCATGCCGGGGGCGGTCATGACGTAGGAGTCCTTCGCGCCCTTGCCGACGCGGAAGGGCTCCGCGCCCCACGGGTCGTTCTGGCCGTAGACGAACAGCATCTGCCGGGCGTTGTGGCGGACCCAGGTGTCCACGTCCCGCATCGCCGACGGCTGGAACTTCATCGGGATGTCCCGGGGGACGAAATTGCGCGGCGGCTGGTAGCCGTAGCGGATGTGCTGCTTCTCGATGTGCGGGAACCGGATCGTCGGCGCGCCGAGCTGCGTGCCGGCCTGGTAGTAGTACGGCGTGTAGGTCGTCAGGCCCTGGTCGGCGTAGGCGGAGAAGCCGGAGATCGTGTCGACGGAGTTCCAGATCTCGTCGTCGGTGGCGTTCTTCGCGTCGGCCGGGATCTGGTCGCAGTCCTTCAGCAGGCTGTACTGCCAGAAGCCCCACACGTAGTCGAGGACGGTCGCCTCGTAGGCCCTGTCCAGGCTGCCGATGGTCTCGAAGGTGAGGTCGTTCTCCCGCGCGTAGGCCGCGTACTTCTTCTCCAGCGGCTCGCGGCGCACCAGCGCCTCGCGCTGCACGCCGTTCAGCCGGTCGCGGCACTCCTCGCTGCCGACGCGGGCGAAGAAGCGGTCGTAGGCGGAGTCCTCCTTGTTCACCACGTCGTTGGGGGCGACGTAGGCGACCACACCGTCCATGTCACGCGGGTAGAAGCGCTCGTAGTAGGTGGCGGTCATGCCGCCCTTCGAGCCGCCCGTGGAGATCCACTTCTTGCCGTAGATGCCCTTCAGCGCCTTGAAGACGCGGTGCTGGTCGCTGGCCGCCTGCCAGATGTCCAGCTTGGACCAGTCGGCCGGGGCGGGCCGGGACGGGGTGAAGAAGCGGTATTCCAGGGAGACCTGGTTGCCGTCCACGATCTGGGTCGGCTCGCTGCGGCGGGGCGTCGTGGAGACGTTGTAGCCGCTGGTGAAGAAGACCGTCGGGCGCGCGACGTCCTTGTGCAGCACGGTGATGCGCTGCTGGAACGTGCCCTTCGACGGCTTTCGGTGGTCGACCGGCTGGGTGTAGTTCAGGACGAAGAAGCGGTAGCCGGTGTACGGCTTCTCCTCGACCAGGCTCATGCCCGGTATGGCGAGCAGCCTTTCCTTGATGTCGGTGGTGCCGTCGGTGCCGGTGGCGTCGGCGGCGGTGGCCGCTCCCGCCGTGCCCAGTGTGCCTATGAGCACCGTGAGCGCCAGCAGCCATCTGAGCGCCTTGCGCATGCGCACTCCCCTGTGAGACAGATGTGCGCCGGAAGCTAGCGGACCAACTCCCCTCAGCGCCAGGGGACATGGGGATACCCCTCTATGCGCCGGGCGTCAGCACAGGATCCAGCCGGAGCTGACCGAGCCCTGCCCCACCCTGCCCTTCAGCCATACGCAGCGGCGTCCGGCGTGCACCATCACCGGGCCGGCGTGGTAGGCGAACCGGCCCTCGTCGACGACGGGGCGGTTGCCACGCGCCTGCACGCTCACCGACATCCTCCGCTTCACGCCGGGCTTCTTGGTGACCGTCACGGCGCAGACGTAGCCGCCGCGTTTGTAGACGAGCAGGGTTCCGGTGGAGAAGGGCAGGGTGCGGACCTTGCGGCCGGGACACGAGGCGGAGGCGGCGGCCTGCGCCTCGCCCGGCGCCGCGACCGCCAGCAGGCTGGAGGCGGTCAGCACGGCCAGGCCGAGCGCGAGCCGCCGGCGTATCGCTCCACTGTCCACTGTCGTCCTCCCGTACCGCGTCATGCGCGACCATCGGCGTACAGGTGTACGGACGCATGGCGTATGTCGGACGGTTGCACGAGCGTGACGAAAACGCCGGTCGCGGGCCTCACCGGGAGGCGCCGACCGGCTCCTCCGGCTCCGCGGCGCCGATGAACGTCCGCCACAGCTCGGCGTACCGCCCGCCGCGCGCGAGCAGCTCCTCGTGCGTGCCGTCCTCGGCGACCCGGCCGTGGTCCATGACGACGACCCGGTCGGCGCGGGCGGCAGTGGTGAGGCGGTGGGCCACGACGAGGGTGGTGCGGCGGCCGGCCAGGCGGTCGGTGGCCTGGTTGACCTGGGCCTCGGAGGCCAGGTCGAGGGCGGCCGTCGCCTCGTCGAGCAGCAGGACGTCCGGGTCGACCAGCTCGGCGCGGGCCAGGGCGATGAGCTGGCGCTGTCCGGCGGAGAGGTTGCGGCCGCGTTCGGCGACCTCGTGGAGGTAGCCGCCCTCCAGGGTGGCGATCATCTCGTGTGCGCCGACCGCGCGGGCCGCCGCCTCGACCTCGGCGTCGGTGGCGTCGGGGCGGCCGTAGGCGATGGCGTCGCGGACGGTGCCCTGGAAGAGGTACGCCTCCTGCGGGACGACCCCCAGACGGTGCCGGTACGAGGTGAGGTCGAGGGCGCGCAGGTCGGTGCCGTCGACGGTGACCCGGCCGCCGGTGGGGTCGTAGAAGCGGGCCACGAGCTTGACCAGGGTCGACTTGCCCGCGCCGGTCTCGCCGACGAACGCGACGGTCTGCCCGGCCGGGATGCGCAGGTCGACCCCGCCGAGGGCCTCTTCGTCGTCACCGTAAGCGAAGTGCACGTCCTCGAAGGCGATGTCGCCGCGCAGGGACAGCACTTCGCGGGGTTCGTCGGCGGACTTCGTCGACGTCGGCTCCTGGAGCAGCTCCTGGATGCGGCCCAGCGAGACGGTCGCCTGCTGGTAGCCGTCGAAGACCTGGGAGAGCTGCTGCACGGGCGCGAAGAACAGGTCGATGTAGAGCAGGTACGCCACCAGCGAACCGATCGCCAGCGTCCCGTCGTCGACCCGCGCGCCGCCCACGATCAGCACGGCCGCGGCCGCCACCGACGACAGGAACTGCACGAAGGGGAAGTACACGGAGATCAGCCACTGGCCCCGGATGCGCGCCTGGCGGTAGCTGTCGCTGTGCCCGGCGAACCTCAGCCCGCCGTCCCGCTCGCGCCGGAAGGCCTGCACGATCCGCAGTCCGGACACCGACTCCTGGAGGTCGGCGTTGACCACGGAGACGCGTTCGCGGGCCAGTTCGTACGCCTTCACGCTCGCCCGGCGGAAGAAGTACGTGGCGATGATCAGCGGCGGCAGTGTCGCGAAGACGACCAGTGCCAGCTCCACGTCGAGCACCAGCAGGGCGACCATGATGCCGAAGAAGGTGACGACCGAGACGAAGGCGGTGACCAGGCCCGTCTGGAGGAACGTCGACAGCGCGTCGACGTCGGTCGTCATCCGGGTCATGATCCGGCCGGTCAGCTCCCGCTCGTAGTAGTCGAGCCCGAGGCGCTGGAGCTGGGCGAAGATCTTCAGCCGCAGTGAGTAGAGGACGCGTTCGCCGGTGCGGCCGGTCATGCGGGTCTCGCCGACCTGGGCCGCCCACTGCACGGCCACCGTCAGCAGCGCGAGCAGCGACGCGGCCCACACGGCGCCGAGCGCGGCCTGGGTGACACCCGAGTCGATGCCGTGCCGGATCATGATCGGCAGCAGCAGGCCCATGCCCGCGTCGACGGCGACCAGCCCGAGGCTGACCAGGAGCGGCAGTCCGAAGCCGCGCAGCAGCCGGCGCAGGCCGTAGGACTCCTCCGGCTGGACGGCCCGCAACTCGTCGACGTCGGGGACGTCGGTGGCCGGGGGCAGCGCCTCCACCTGGGCGAGCAGCTCGGGCGTGGCCGGGCTCTCGGCGAGGGCGATGTCCTTGCGTTCGCGGTCGCCGCTCCACAGCCGTGGGGTGACCCCGCGCTCGGCGTCGAACTCGGCGTCCAGCTCGTCCCGGACGGAGGTGTCCTCCTGGGGGCAGGCCGGCTGGGTGTGGCCCGGGGAGACCCCGCCCAGCTCGTCGGGGTCGGTGAGCAGGCGCCGGTAGAGGGGGGAGCGCTGCTGGAGTTCGTCGTGGGTGCCGATGTCGGCGAGCCGGCCGCCGTCCAGGACGGCGATGCGGTCGGCGAGGTTCAGGGTGGAGCGGCGGTGGGCGATCAGCAGGGTGGTGCGGCCCCGCATGACCTCCTTCAGGGCCTCGTGGATCTCGTGCTCGACCCGGGCGTCCACGGCGGAGGTGGCGTCGTCCAGGACCAGCAGGCGCGGGTCGCTGAGGATGGCGCGGGCGAGGGCGACGCGCTGACGCTGGCCGCCGGAGAGGGTCAGGCCGTGCTCGCCGACGGTGGTGTCGTAGCCGTCGGGCAGTTCGCTGATGAACCGGTCGGCCTGGGCGGCGCGGGCGGCCTGCTCGATCTCCTCCTGGGTGGCGTCCGGGCGGCCGTAGGCGATGTTGTTGCGGACGGTGTCGGAGAAGAGGAAGGAGTCCTCCGGGACCAGCCCGATCGCGGCCCGCAGCGATTCCAGGGTCAGTTCGCGTACGTCGTGGCCGCCGACGAGGACGGCACCGCAGGTGACGTCGTAGAAGCGTGGCAGCAGCAGGGAGACCGTGGACTTGCCGGAGCCGGAGGAGCCGACGACGGCGAGGGTCTCGCCGGGGCGGATCTCGAAGGAGAGCCCGTCGAGGACGGGGCGGTCTTCGTCGTAGCCGAAGGAGACGTCGTCGAACTCGACGGTCGCGGGGGCGTCGGCGGGCAGGTCCTTGCGGCCGTCCTCGTAAGACGGCTCGGTGTCGATCAGCTCCAGGACGCGTTCGGTGCCCGCGCGGGCCTGCTGGCCGACGGTGAGCACCACGGCGAGCATGCGGACCGGGCCGACGAGCTGGGCGAGGTAGGTGGAGAAGGCGACGAACGTGCCGAGCGTGATGTGCCCGCCCACCGCGAGCCAGCCGCCGAGCGCCAGCATCGCGACCTGGCCGAGGGCGGGGACGGCCTGGAGGGCCGGGGTGTAGACGGAGTTCAGGCGGATGGTGCGCAGTCGCCCGGCGAAGAGGCGGCGGCTGACGTCCCTGAGCTTGCCGGTCTCCTGGTCCTCCTGCCCGAAGCCCTTCACCACACGGACCCCGCTGACGGCGCCGTCGACCACGCCGGCGACGGCGGCGGCCTGCGCCTGGGCGTACCAGGTGGAGGGGTGCAGCCGGGTGCGGCTGCGCTTGGCGATCCACCACAGGGCGGGGGCGACGGCCAGGGCGACGAGGGTCAGCGGCAGCGACAGCGACGCCATGATCCCCAGGGAGATCAGGAACAGCAGGACGTTCCCGATGGTCATCGGGAGCATGAACAGCAGGCCCTGGATCAGCTGGAGGTCACTGGTGGCCCGGCCGACGACCTGGCCGGTGGACAGCTCGTCCTGGCGGCGGCCGTCGAGCCGGGTGATCGTGCCGTACATCTCCGTCCGCAGGTCGTGCTGGACGTCGAGGGCGAGGCGGCCGCCGTAGTAGCGGCGGACGTAGGTGAGGACGTAGACGACCAGTGCGGCGGCGATGAGGAGGCCGGCCCAGGTGGTCATCGAGCGGGTGTGGTCGCTGACGACGTCGTCGATGATCACCTTGGTGATCAGCGGGACGAGGGCCATGACCGCCATGCCGGCCAGGGAGGAGCCGAGGGCGAGTACGACATCCTTCGGGTGGCGCCATGCATAGGCCCACAGTCGTCGTGCCCATCCCCGTTGCGGTGTCACGCGGGTGCCCTCCGATCGTCCTGGTCTGCCGGAAGGCACCAACGCCGTGGGACGCTGTTTTCATCCCGCGGCGTGACGAGCGTTACCCCGCCCCCACCCTGGACGGTCGTTGATACTCGCCGGTATCTTTGTCTGAGCAAGCGCTTAGACATACCGAGGTCCCTGGAGGTGGCGGCGTGCGCCGTACGGTGTTCAACGAGGATCACGAGGCGTTCCGGGAGACCATCCGCGCCTTCATCGAGGCCGAGGTCGTACCGGTGTACGACGAGTGGTTCGCGGCGGGCCAGGCACCCCGCGACTTCTACTACAAGCTCGGTGAGCTGGGCATCTTCGGGATCAACGTCCCCGAGGAGTTCGGCGGCGCGGGCCTGGAGAGCCACAAGTTCGAGGCCGTCCTCTACGAGGAGACCGCTCGCGCGGGCGTCCAGTTCGGCGGCTCCGGTGTGCACGTGCTGCTCGCCCTGCCCTACATCAAGATGCTCGCCACCGACGAGCAGAAGAAGCGGTTCCTGCCGAAGTTCGTCACCGGCGAGGAGATGTGGGCCATCGCGATGACGGAGCCGGGCACCGGTTCCGACCTCGCGGGCATGAAGTCCACCGCCAAGCTGAGCGAGGACGGCACGCACTACGTCCTCAACGGCGCCAAGACCTTCATCACCGGCGGTGTGCACGCCGACCGTGTGATCGTCTGCGCCCGGACCGCCGCCCCGACCGCCGAGGACCGCCGCCACGGCATCTCCCTCTTCGCCGTCGACACCAAGTCCGAGGGCTACTCGGTCGGCCGCAAGCTCGACAAGCTCGGCCTGAAGACCTCCGACACCGCCGAGCTGGCGTTCGTCGACGTCAAGGTGCCCGTCGAGGACCTCCTCGGCGAGGAGAACAAGGGCTTCTACTACCTCGGCCACAACCTCGCCTCCGAGCGCTGGGGCATCGCCTTCGGCGCCTACGCCCAGGCCAAGGCCGCCGTCCGGTTCGCCAAGCAGTACGTGCAGGAGCGCACGGTCTTCGGCAAGCCCGTCGCCCACTTCCAGAACACCAAGTTCGAGCTGGCCGCCTGCCAGGCGGAGGTGGACGCGGCCGAGGCCGTCGCCGACCGCGCGACCGAGGCCCTCGACGCCGGTGAGCTCACCCCCGCCGAGGCCGCCTCCGCGAAGCTGTTCTGCACCGAGGTCGCCCACCGCGTCATCGACCGCTGCCTCCAGCTGCACGGCGGCTACGGCTACATGAACGAGTACCCGATCGCCCGCCTGTACGCGGACAACCGCGTCAACCGCATCTACGGCGGCACCAGCGAGATCATGAAGTCGATCATCGCCAAGGACATGGGCCTGTAAGGCCCCCGACACCGGTACGCGATCACTGGCCGGTACAACTACCCCATGAGTCAGGCACTACAGGACCTCCTCGATCTGCTCGACCTGGAGCAGATCGAGGAGAACATCTTCCGCGGCCGGTCCCGGTCCGCCGTCGTCCCCCGGGTCTTCGGCGGGCAGGTCGCGGCCCAGGCGCTCGTCGCCGCCGGGCGCACGGTCCCCGGGGACCGGCCCGCGCACTCCCTCCACGCGTACTTCCTGCGCCCCGGCGATCCCGGCGCGCCCATCGTCTACACCGTCGACCGGATCCGCGACGGCCGCTCCTTCACCACCCGCCGGGTGGTCGCCGTCCAGCACGGCAAGCCGATCTTCCACCTCTCGGCGTCGTTCCAGCTGTACGAGGACGGGCTGGACCACCAGCAGCGCATGCCGGACGCGCCCGATCCCGCCACGCTGCCCACCGGTGAGGAGCGGCTGCGCGGATACGACCATCTCGACCCCGAGGTCGTGGACAGGTTCCTGGAGGCCCGGGCCGCCGTCGATCTGCGCTACGTCGACGAGCCGCCGTACGGGAAGTTCGGCGAGCCGCGCGAGCCGCACTCCCAGGTGTGGTTCCGCACGAACGGCAAGCTCGCCGACGATCCACTGCTGCACGTCGTCCTCGCCACCTACGTCTCCGACATGACGCTCCTCGACTCCGTGCTGCTCGCGCACGGGCGGGGCGGCTGGGCCGTCGGGGACGTCGTCGGCGCCTCCCTCGACCACGCGATGTGGTTCCACCGGCCGTTCCGCGCCGACGAGTGGCTGCTCTACGACCAGGAGTCCCCGTCCGCGTACGGCGGCCGGGGACTGGGACAGGCCCGCATCTACACGCAGGACGGGCAGCTGGCCATCACGGTGATCCAGGAGGGCGTGGTCCGCGTCCCGCGCGAGCGGGGCCAGGGGCCTAGCTGAGGCCCGCCTCCGCCAGCAGATACGCGGTCATCGGGTCGTAGTGGCGGGGGCTGACCACGTGGTCGTCGAGGGGCACCGTCACCTGCACGGTGCCCTCGGCCTCGGCGATGAACAGGGCCGGGTCGTTGCAGTCGGCGTAGCCGACGGAGTCCACGCCGTGCTGTCCCGCGTAGCCCGCCCAGCCGTGGTCGGCGACGACCAGGTCGGGCAGCGGGCGGCCCTCGCGCTCCATGGCCGTCAGGATCGCCTTCATCGGTTCGCCCGAGTGGGTGTGCCACAGGGTGGCGCCGTGCTCCAGCACCGCCACGTCCGCGAACTGCATGACGTAGCCCTCCTCCGTCGTCAGCCCCTCCGGGATGACGACGATCTCGCAGCCGGCCGCGCGCAGGGCGGATGCGGTCGCGCGGTGCACGTCGAGCAGGCCGCCGGGGTGGCCGGTGGCGAACAGCACCCGCTGCTGCCCGTCCGCCGCCTTGCGCAGCCGCCCGGCGAGCCGGTCCAGGGCCGCGACGGTCAGCTCCGGGTCGATCGTGTCCTGGCCGTACCGGTGCTCCGGGTCGTCGTTCACGCCGACCCGTTCCGCCATCACCGCGAGGACGTCCTGCTCGTCGCTCCAGCGGTCGCCGAGTTCCAGGCCGAGCCAGTAGTGACGGTCGGCGTTCGCCAGCTTGCGGTAGTGGGAGAGGTTGTTCTCGCGGGGGGTGGCGACGTCGCCCGCGATGCGCGTCCTGACGAGGTGGTCGACGAGTTCGGCGCGGCTGGGTGTCCCGGGTATCGGCATGGCTCCCATTGTGAGGCAGCCGACTGTGGGCGGCCCTGGCGTATCGCACGCTGGGATGTGCGTCACGTACTCAGCGGGACCCCGCTCACGTACTCAGATCTGCCGCAGCGCGAACCAGAGTTCCATGCGGACGTCCGGGTCGTCGAGGTCCGCCTCCAGCAGGGCCGCGCACCGGGCGATGCGCTGCCGCACGGTGTTGCGGTGCACGGACAGGGCGACGGCCGTGCGGTCCCAACTGCCGTGCAGGGACAGCCAGGTGCGCAGGGTCTCGGGGAGCGCGGGGTGGGCCGTGACGGGCGCGAGCAGGGTGCGGGCGTGAGCCGCCGCCTCGCCGGGCGGCACCAGGTCGGCGAGGGCCGGGCGCGGGCCGTGCCGGAGCAGCGGGGCGCGGGTGGCGCGGGCCCGGGCCAGGGCTCGGGCCGCCTGGGTGTCGGCGGCGGGCCAGTCCTTGGGGGTGACGTCGGCGCTGACGCCCAGGGTCCAGCCGGGCAGCGGCTCCGGTGCCCGGCCGGCCGGGACCAGGACCCGTACGACGTCGCCCGCCGTGTCGACCAGGGCGGACCCGAGCGCCGCACCCAGCGCGGAGGCCGCGACGGCGTCGGGTACGCCCTCCCCGTCGGGACGGGCGTGCACGACGACCCACCGCCGCCCGTCACCGAGCAGCGGCGCGACGTCCTCGGGCGCGGCCCCCAGCAGCAGCCGCACCAGCGCGGAGGAACGAGCGGCACCGGTGCCGCTCTGCTGCTCCCCGGTGAGGAGGGCCAGCAGCACGGCGGCGACGGACACGATGGTGTGGTCCCCCGGCGCGCGCCCCGGGACGGCCACCCCGAGCACGAAACCGCGCCCGGCACCGAGGGCGTAGGCGGCGAGATGCGTACCGGAGACGGTGTCGGTGGCGGAGGTGGGGTGAGGGCGGCTGGGGGCAGAGTGAGTCGGGGGCTGGGGTGAGGGCGAGGGTCGGCCGGCTGGTTGAGGCTGGGGGCGGCCTGCGTCGGCGGCCTCGCCCTGCCGCGGTGCCGGTCCGTACGTGTGCGGCGCCCTGCCCGGCTGCGCAGTCCCCGCCGGAGGCCGCGCGCCGGGCGCGTCCGCCGATCGCACCACCCCGGACCCGCCTTCGCCGGACCCGCCCGGCCGTCCGGTCCCGGCAGGCCCGCGCGGCTGTATCGCCCCGCCTGCCCGCGGGGTCTCGGCCGGAGGCCGCGCGCCCGGGGTGGGCGCCGGCCGCCCAGCCCCCGCACTCGGCGTGCCGGCGGGCAGTCCACTCCCCGCCTCCGCCGGCCGCACCACCCCCGCCAGCTCCGCCAGCGCCGAGCCCACCTCCGCCCCGGGCTCGCGGCCCGCCCCCGCGATCTCCGCCCCCTCCGGCCCGTACAGCACCGCCCAGCCCCCCAGCCGCTGTGCGAGCTGCCGCAGGACCGACGGGACCGGGTCGGGGCGGGAGGCGGCCGAGGCGAGGCTCTGCTGGGCCTCCGTGACGCGGCGGAGTTCGGCCAGGCGGGCCTGGGCCATCAGCTGCCAGACCGCGCGGGCCACGCCCGAGAAGGTGGTCTGCGGCGGCACCTCAAGCAGCGGCAGGCCGTACCTCTCGCACGCGGCGACCAGCGCCCTCGGCACCGTGTCGTGCACCGGCGCCACCCCGAAGCCGAGGGCCGCGCCGCCCGCCGCCACGATCCGGGCCACGTAGTCGTCGAAGTACGTGCCCGACCCCGCCGCCTCCGGGATGTGCACACCCGCCGTGAGCAGCAGTTCCCCGCCCAGCAGATACGGATACGGGTCGGCCATCTCCGAGGTGTGCACCCAGTGGACGGCGGTGCCGGGGTCGTCCGGGCCGGCGATCCGGCGCAAGGCCAGGTCCTCGCGGGCCAGGAGAGCGGACAGCGGCACGGGGGGCGTGGGGGGAACCGTCGAATCCGGCATGTGTGCGTTTCCTCCAGCCAGCGCCTCTCCAGTGGATGAAACGTACACTTCGCAGTCGCTTTCCGGCCACCTAGGGTCAGTGCTCGTCAACCTCGTCCCCACGACCGAGCGTGTGCGAAGGAGGCCCCATGGCCGTCGACTACCTCGTGATCGTCGTCTACCTGGCCGGGATGCTCGCCATGGGCTGGTGGGGCATGCGCCGCGCCCGCTCCAAGAGCGAGTTCCTGGTGGCCGGCCGCCGCCTCGGCCCGGCCATGTACTCCGGCACCATGGCGGCGATCGTCCTCGGCGGCGCCTCCACCATCGGCGGCGTGGGCCTCGGCTACCAGTACGGCCTCTCGGGCGCCTGGATGGTCTTCACCATCGGCCTCGGCCTGCTCGTCCTCTCCGTCTTCTTCTCCGCCCGCATCGCCCGGCTGAAGGTCTACACCGTCTCCGAGATGCTCGACCTGCGCTACGGGGGCGGCCGGGCCGGCATCATCTCCGGGGTCGTGATGTGGGCGTACACCCTCATGCTCGCGGTGACCTCGACCATCGCCTACGCCACGATCTTCGACGTCCTGTTCGACATGAACCGCACGCTCGCGATCGTCCTCGGCGGCTCGATCGTCGTCGCGTACTCCACCCTCGGCGGGATGTGGTCGATCACCCTGACGGACATGGTGCAGTTCGTCGTGAAGACCATCGGCGTGCTGCTCCTGCTGCTGCCGATCGCCGTCGTGAAGGCGGGCGGGTTCGCCGAGATGAAGTCCCAGCTGCCCACCGGCTACTTCGACCCGCTCGGCATCGGCGGCGAGACGATCTTCACCTACGTGCTGATCTACACCTTCGGCATGCTCATCGGGCAGGACATCTGGCAGCGCGTGTTCACCGCCCGCAGCGACCGGACCGCCCAGTGGGGCGGGACGATCGCCGGCACCTACTGCCTCGCGTACGCCCTCGCCGGTGCCGTCATCGGTACGGCGGCCAAGGTGCTGTACCCGAAGCTCGGCAGCGCGGACGACGCCTTCGCCACCATCGTGAAGGACGAACTGCCCGTCGGAGTGCGGGGACTGGTGCTCGCCGCCGCCCTGGCCGCCGTGATGTCGACCTCCTCCGGCGCGCTGATCGCCTGCGCCACCGTCGCCAACAACGACATCTGGTCCCGGCTGCGGGGGCTCGGCGAGGCGCCCTCCGGCGACCATGACGAGGTGCGGGGCAACCGCGCCTTCATCCTGCTCATGGGGATCGCCGTCATCGGCACGGCCATCGCCATCGACGACGTCGTGCAGGCGCTGACCGTCGCCTACAACCTGCTCGTCGGCGGACTGCTCGTGCCGATCCTCGGCGGGCTGGCGTGGAAGCGGGGCACGGTGTACGGCGCCCTCGCCTCCGTCGTGGTCGGCGGACTCTCGGTGATCGTGCTGATGGCGACGCACGGCATCCTCGCCAACGAGCCCGTCTACTACGGCCTGCTCGCCTCGCTCGCCGCGTACGTGGTCGTCTCCCTGGCCACTCCCGCCACCGACGCCGCCGTCCTCGCCGCCTGGCGCGAGCGGCTCGCCGGACGGTCCCCCGAACTCCCGTCCGAACCGGTCACGGCTCCCCAGTAGAGTCGTAGAACAGCCCGTACATAGCACCACATAGCAGTACATACGCGATGAAGCGTAGGAGAGAAGGCATTTCCTCATGAGCAGCAACGAGACTCCCCGCGGGCCCGTCGACTCGTCCCGCGTGCCGCGGTACGCCGGTCCCGCGACCTTCGCCCGGCTGCCCCGGCTCGACGAGGTCGGCGGACGGGCCGATGTCGCCGTGGTGGGCGTGCCGTTCGACTCGGGTGTCTCCTACCGGCCGGGCGCCCGCTTCGGCGGCAACGCGATCCGTGAGGCGTCCCGGCTGCTGCGCCCGTACAACCCGGCGCAGGACGCCTCCCCGTTCGCCCTCGCCCAGGTCGCGGACGGCGGCGACATCGCCGTGAACCCGTTCAACATCAACGAGGCCGTCGAGACGGTCGAGGCCGCCGCGGACGACCTGCTCGGCACGGGCGCCCGTCTGATGACCCTCGGCGGCGACCACACCATCGCGCTGCCCCTGCTGCGCTCGGTGGCGAAGAAGCACGGCCCGGTGGCCCTGCTGCACTTCGACGCCCACCTCGACACCTGGGACACCTACTTCGGCGCCGAGTACACGCACGGCACCCCGTTCCGCCGTGCGGTCGAGGAGGGCATCCTCGACACCTCCGCCCTGTCCCACGTGGGCACGCGCGGTCCGCTCTACGGCAAGCAGGACCTGACCGACGACGAGAAGATGGGCTTCGGCATCGTCACCTCGGCGGACGTCTACCGGCGCGGTGCCGACGAGGTCGCCGACCAGCTCCGCCAGCGCATCGGCGACCGGCCGCTGTACATCTCCATCGACATCGACTGCCTCGACCCGGCCCACGCGCCCGGCACGGGCACACCCGAGGCCGGCGGCATGACCTCGCGCGAACTGCTGGAGATCCTGCGCGGGCTGGCGTCCTGCAACCTGGTCTCCGCGGACGTCGTCGAGGTGGCCCCCGCGTACGATCACGCGGAGATCACGTCGGTGGCCGCGTCCCACACGGCGTACGAACTGACCACGATCATGTCGCGCCAGATCGCCGCGGCCCGGAAGGACTCGGAAGCGCAGTGACTCACGACCACGACCTGGTGCTCCGCCCGACGCCCGCCCAGACGGAGGCCGCCCTGAACCCTCCCCCCGGCCGCACCGGCGGAGACCTGGTCGTGGAGACGCTGGCCGGGCTGGGCGCCACGACCGTCTTCGGCCTGCCCGGCCAGCACGCCCTCGGCATGTTCGACGCGCTGCGCCGCTCGGACCTCAGGTACGTCGGCCTGCGGGTGGAGAACAACGCCGGGTTCGCGGCGGACGCGTACGGCCGGATCACAGGCGAGGCTGCGCCGCTGTTGCTGTCGACGGGGCCGGGAGCGCTGACCTCGCTGGCGGCGCTCCAGGAAGCGGCCGCGGCCAGCGCCCCCGTCCTGGCGATCAGCAGCCAGGTCCCGACGGCGGGGCTCGGCGGCGGCCGTCACGGCTATCTGCATGAACTGCCCGACCAGGCGGCCTCGTTCCGGGGCGTGGTGAAGTCGGTCCACACCGTCCGCACCCCGTCGCAGATCCCGTCCGCCATCGAGGCGGCCTGGACGTCGGCGCTGAGCGCCCCGCACGGGCCGGTGTGGGTGGAGATCCCGCAGGACGTGCTGCTCGCCGAGACGGTGATCCCGGTGGTGACCGGCGGCGACGCCTTCCCCGAGGAGCTGCCGCCGCGCCCGGAACTGACCGCCGTGGCCGCCGACCTGCTGTCGAAGGCGGTCCGCCCGGCGATCATCGCGGGCGGCGGAGTGGTCCGGGCCGACGCGTCGAAGAAGCTGCGTCAGCTGGCCGAGACGCTCCAGGCACCGGTCGTCACGACGCCGGGCGGCAAGGGCGCGTTCCCCTGGACGCACCCGCTGTCGCTCCAGTCCTGGATCGAGGACCGCCACACCACGGACTTCCTGGAGGACGCGGACGTACTCCTCGTCGTCGGCTCGGGACTCGGCGAACTCTCCTCCAATTACCACACGTTCAAGCCGCGCGGCCGGATCATCCAGATCGAGGCCGACCTCGGCAAGCTGGAGTCCAACCACCCCGCCCTCGGCATCCACGCGGACGCCCGCCTCGCGTTGCAGGCGCTGCTGGAGACGGTCTCCGAGCGGCAGGACCCGACGGCACCGGAGCGCGTGCGCGCACTCCTCGCGAAGGTCGCCGAGCGCATCGCCGCCCAGGACCTCACCCTGGAGCAAGAGGTGCTGGCGTCCGTCCGCCGGGCCCTCCCCGCCGGCTCCCCGTCCTTCTGGGACATGACGATCCTCGCGTACTGGGCCTGGTCGGCCTTCGACGCCAAGGGCCCCAACCACATGCACTCCGCCCAGGGCGCGGGTGGCCTCGGCTACGCCTTCCCGGCGGCGCTCGGCGCGGCGGTGGCCGACCCGACCCGGCCGGTCCTCGCCATCTCCGGTGACGGCGGCGCCCTGTACTCGATCGCCGAGCTGGCGACGGCCCGCCAGTACGGACTGAACGTCACCTGGCTGATCGTCGACGACGGCGGCTACGGCATCCTGCGCGAGTACATGACCGACGCGTTCGGCGAGGCGACGGCGACGGAGCTGACCCGGCCGGACTACGTGGCACTGGCGCAGTCCTTCGGCGTCCCCGGGGTCCGTACGACCCCGGAGAACCTGGAGCAGGACCTCGCGAAACAACTCGCGTCGCCGGGGCCCTCGGTGGTCCTGCTCCCGGCCGTGCTGCGGATGTTCGCACCGACGCATCTGGACTGAGCGCCGGCCAGCCGCTACGGGAGCGATTCCCTACAGGCCGTCGCGGACCATCGCGGCGACGATGTGGACGTGGCGGTCCGCGGCCGTGTTCGACCACTCGTTGTCGTAGTTCAGGCCGTAGGGCCAGAAGTGGCCGCCGCCCGTGGAGATCTTCGCACTGGAGCCGTCGTACTGCTTGACCAGCGCGGTCGCCTGTCCGCCGGTCCAGGTGCCGCTGCCGCCGAGGCGGGACCAGCCCGAGCTGGTGCCCACGCCGATGGTGTGGGCGATCTCGTGCAGGGCCGTCCGCTCGTTCATGTAGCTGCGGTTGCTGCCGAAGCGGATGGTCCCGTTGATGTTGCCGTCGGCGGTGGGGACGCCCGGCTCGTAGCGGACCGTGATGGTCTTGCCCAGGTCACTGAGGTTGTTGTAGCGGGCCACCGCCGCGTTCATGGCGCGGGTGATGGCGTCGTAGGCGGTGCGCTGGTCCTCGGTGGGGTTGTTCGCCCGCACGAGGGACCAGGTGATGGTGGCCGCGGCGGCGCGTTCACGGGCGGGGGCGGGTTGGGACGCGGTCTGGGGGGTGACGGCCTGGGCGATGCCCGGGCCGGTCAGGAGCGCGGCCGTCAGGGCGGCTATGAGGGCCTTGCGTGGGCTCATTGAGGATCCTCCTGTGGGGGGCCGTCGAAAGCTTGCGAAACTTCGTACGACGTTCGGGATCTCGGACAGCGGAAGCCAAATCCCTTCACCAGTGCGGTAGTTGGCGCGCTGCCGACCGCAAGTATCCCGGCGGGAAAGGCGGCGTCAAGAGTTTCAGCAGGAGCCCGTGGAACGGCCCTGGCTTGTGGCCGCTGTGACGAAGATGGCCCCATCCTGTGAAGCCACCCCAGCGCCGGATAACAACTCGCACAAGTCTTCGCCAATCGCTACAACCTTTGCCCCCTCCTGTTGAGTCATGGGGTGCATGACTTCTGGGACATCCCGCCGCGCGAGAGCGCTCGCGGCGGCCGTGGGTACGGGTGTGCTCGTGCCGCTCGTCGCCGCCGCCACGCCCGCAGCCGCCGCCACGCCGGCCGTGACCTGTACGTCCGCCAGGGCCGGACTGGCCGCCAAGCTGCAGCAGGACATCACCGCCGCGCTGGCCACCCGCAAGGGCACCGTCGCCGTCGGCCTCTACGACCGCAGCACCAACACGACGTGCACCCTGCGCGCGAGTTCCGCCTACGACTCGGCCAGCGTCGTCAAGGTCACCGTCCTCGCCACGCTGCTGTGGGACGCGAAGAAGCACAACCGGTATCTCACCGACCGCGAGAACACCCTCGCCAAAGCCATGATCACCAAGTCGGACAACGCCGCGACCTCCACCCTGTGGAAGCAGCTCGGCATGACGAAGATCAAGGGCTTCCTCACCGCCGCCGGCATGACCCAGACCAAGCCCGGCGCGAACGGCTACTGGGGCCTGACGCAGATCACCGTCACCGACGAGCAGAAGCTGCTCAAGCTCCTCACCGCCAAGAACACGGTCCTGAGCGACAACTCCCGCGCCTACATCCTCACGTTGATGGGGCAGGTCGTCTCGTCCCAGCGCTGGGGCACGCCGTACGGAGTGCCGTCCGGCGTCACCGTGGCCGTGAAGAACGGCTGGCTGCAACGCTCCACGTACGGCTGGCGGGTGCACAGCGTCGGCGCGTTCAAGGGCGGCGGCCACGACTACATGATGACCGTGCTCACCCACGGCAACAGCACCATGAACTACGGCATCGCGACCATCCAGGCCGTGGCCAAGGTCATCCACAAGGACCTGGCCGCGAGCTGACCGTTCATCACGCGTCCTACCCGGCGCCACCGCCCCGCCCTACGGTGACGCCCATGCCCCTCAGAACTCCTCTCGCCCTTCTCACCGCGGCCCTGACGGTGGCCACCTGCCTGACCGCCGCCGGCCCGGCCCAGGCGCACACCCGGCACACCTGCTCGCCGGCCGTCTCCATCGACGGCTTCTCCGACGCGCTGGACAAGACGACGTTCGAGAACACCTACGTCGGCAACCTCTCGGCACTCGCCATGGACAGCGACGGCTCCCTGGCCGCCCTCTCCGACCGCTCGTCCCTCTTCCGCCTGGACGCGCGGACACTGAAGCCCCGTTCCGTCGTCCCGCTCGCCGACGAGCAGGGCACCGCGCTCGACTCCGAGGGCCTGGCCGTCGACCGCGACGGCACACGCCTGGTCACCTCCGAGACCGAACCGTCGGTGGGCCGCTACTCCCGCACCGGCGAGCTCCTCGAGCGCCTCCCCGTCCCCGGCGCCCTGCGGGTGAGCCCCGCGGGCCGTGCCCGGCCCAACGGCACCTTCGAGGGCCTGACCCTGCTCCCCGGCGGCCGCACCCTGCTGGCCTCCATGGAGTACGCGCTCTCCGGCGACGACCCGACGATCGTCCGCTTCCAGACCTGGCGCAGGACGCCGCACGGCCACTTCGCCCCCGGCGCCCAGTACGCCTACCGCACGGACCCCGGCCTGGGGGTCCCCGAGGTCCAGGCGATCCCCGACGGCCGCCTCCTGGTCCTGGAACGCGGCTTCACCTCCGGCGTGGGCAACACGGTCCGCCTCTACCTGGCCGACCCGCGCGGGGCGACGGACACGAGCGGCATCGACACCCTGCCGGTCCGCTCCGAAGCCCGCCTGGTCGAGAAGACCCTCCTCACCGACCTCGTGACCTGCCCCTCCCTCGGCGCCACGGCCAAGCAGCCCCAGCCGAACCCCCTCCTCGACAACATCGAGGCCATGACGATCACGGGCCGCACGAACAACACCCTGAAGGTCCTCCTGGCCAGCGACGACAACGAGAACCAGACCCAGACGACCCGCTTCTACGCCCTGCGAGTGAGAACGACCCCCCAGCGCTGACCACGAGGGATTCCCCCCGGGCGGACTCGGCCTACGCCCCCGCCGCCGCGAACGCCCCCCGGGCCATCCGATGCAGCAGCTCCGCCGTGGCCCCCCGCCCGGGCAGAGACCCCGCCCTGCCCAGATGCGGCGTCGAGTTCAGCAACCCGAACACCGAGTGCACGGCCGACCGCGCCGCGGGCTCCCCCAGCCCGGGATACACCTCCCGCACCACCCCCACCCACAGCTCCACGTACTGCCGCTGCAGCTGCCGCACCATCTTCCGGTCGCTGTCCCGGAGGCGATCCAGCTCACGATCGTGCAGGGTGATCAGAGGCCGGTCGTCGAGCGCGAAGTCGATGTGCCCCTCGATCAGCGAGTCGAGGACCGCCTCCGCCCCCGCACCCCCGTCCGCCTCCGCCACCCGCCGCTTCGCCCCGGTCAGCAGCTGTCCGCTGATCCCCACCAGCAGCTCCGCGAGCATCGCGTCCTTGCCCGCGAAGTGCCGGTACAGCCCGGGCCCGCTGATCCCGACAGCGGCACCTATCTCGTCGACTCCGACCCCGTGGAAGCCCCGCTCGGCGAAGAGCCGGGCAGCCTCCTTGAGGATCTGCTCGCGTCGGGTGGGGGCGTCGGTTCTCGTGGCCATGCAATCAATTCTAGACAGGGAGGTTAGCGCTCGTTAACCTGAAGGAAATGCGTTAACGCTCATTAACAAGGTGAGGGGACCGCAGGATGCACGAGGCACCGGAGCTCACGAGCGCGGCAGACCCCGCGTCGGAGGCCTTTCGGGCCAACGAGGAGGCGCACCACGCCCTCGTGGAGGAGCTGCGCGCCAAGCTGGCCGCGGCCGCGCAGGGCGGCGGCGAGAAGGCCCGCGCCCGCCACACCGCGCGCGGCAAGCTGCTCCCCCGCGACCGCGTCGACACCCTCCTCGACCCGGGCTCGCCCTTCCTGGAGCTGGCCCCGCTCGCGGCCGACGGGATGTACGAGGGCCAGGCCCCGGCCGCCGGTGTCATCGCCGGCATCGGCAGGGTCAGCGGCCGCGAAGCCGTGATCATCGCCAACGACGCCACGGTCAAGGGCGGCACGTATTACCCGATGACGGTCAAGAAGCACCTGCGCGCCCAGGAGGTCGCCCTCGACAACCGCCTGCCCTGCGTCTACCTGGTGGACTCCGGCGGCGCCTTCCTCCCCATGCAGGACGAGGTCTTCCCGGACCGGGACCACTTCGGCCGGATCTTCTACAACCAGGCCCGCATGTCCGGCGCCGGCATCCCCCAGATCGCCGCCGTCCTCGGCTCCTGCACGGCCGGCGGGGCGTACGTCCCGGCGATGAGCGACGAGGCGGTGATCGTCCGCAACCAGGGCACGATCTTCCTGGGCGGCCCGCCCCTGGTGAAGGCGGCCACCGGCGAGGTCGTCACGGCGGAGGAGCTCGGCGGCGGCGAGGTCCACTCCCGCGTCTCGGGCGTCACGGACCACCTCGCGGAGAACGACGCGCACGCGCTCCGCATCGTCCGCACGATCGTGTCCACCCTCCCCGCCCGCGGCCCCCTCCCCTGGGAGGTCACGGAGGCGACGGAACCCAAGGTCGACCCGCACGGCCTCTACGGCGCGGTCCCGGTCGACTCCCGCACCCCGTACGACGTGCGCGAGATCATCGCGCGCGTCGTCGACGGCTCCCGTTTCGCCGAGTTCAAGTCCGAGTTCGGCCAGACCCTGGTCACGGGCTTCGCCCGGATCCACGGCCACCCGGTGGGCATCGTCGCCAACAACGGCATCCTGTTCTCCGAGTCCGCCCAGAAGGGCGCCCACTTCATCGAGCTGTGCGACCAGCGCGGCATCCCGCTGGTGTTCCTGCAGAACATCTCCGGGTTCATGGTCGGCAAGGACTACGAGGCGGGCGGCATCGCCAAGCACGGCGCCAAGATGGTCACGGCCGTGGCCTGCACCCGCGTACCGAAACTGACGGTCGTGGTCGGCGGCTCGTACGGCGCGGGCAACTACTCGATGTGCGGCCGGGCGTACTCCCCGCGCTTCCTGTGGATGTGGCCGAACGCCAAGATCTCGGTCATGGGCGGCGAGCAGGCCGCGTCGGTCCTCGCGACCGTCAAGCGGGACCAGCTTCAGGCCCGCGGCGAGTCCTGGCCGGCGGAGGACGAGGACGCCTTCAAGGCCCCGATCCGCGACCAGTACGAGCGCCAGGGCAACGCCTACTACGCGACGGCCCGCCTCTGGGACGACGGTGTGATCGACCCGCTGGACACCCGCCAGGTCCTGGGCCTCGCCCTGACCGCGTGCGCCAACGCGCCCCTGGGTGACCCCCAGTTCGGCGTCTTCCGGATGTGAGGGGACGGACGACGATGTTCGAGACAGTGCTGGTGGCCAACCGGGGCGAGATCGCCGTACGGGTCATCCGTACGCTGCGGTCGATGGGCGTGCGCTCGGTGGCCGTCTTCTCCGACGCGGACGCCGATGCCCGGCATGTCCGCGAGGCGGACACGGCGGTCCGGATCGGCCCGGCCCCCGCGTCCGAGAGCTACTTGTCGGTGGAGCGCCTGCTGGAGGCCGCGGCCCGCACCGGCGCCCAGGCCGTCCACCCCGGCTACGGCTTCCTCGCCGAGAACGCCGCCTTCGCGCGCGCCTGCGCCGAGGCCGGCCTGGTCTTCATCGGCCCTCCGGCGGACGCGATCGCGCTGATGGGCGACAAGATCCGCGCCAAGGAGACGGTCCAGGAGGCCGGGGTGCCCGTGGTCCCCGGCGGCCGGGACCCGGAGCTGGCCGAGGCGGCCCGCGCACTGGGCGCCCCGGTGCTGCTCAAGCCGAGCGCGGGCGGCGGCGGCAAGGGCATGCGCTTGGTGCGGGACCTGTCCCGGCTGGAGGACGAGATCGCCTCGGCCCGCCGCGAGGCCCGGGCTTCCTTCGGCGACGACACACTCCTCGTGGAGCGCTGGATCGACCGTCCCCGCCACATCGAGATCCAGGTCCTGGCCGACGGCCATGGGAACGTGGTCCACCTCGGGGAGCGCGAATGCTCCCTCCAGCGCCGCCACCAGAAGATCATCGAGGAGGCGCCGAGCGTGCTCCTCGACGAGGAGACGCGCTCCGCGATGGGCGAGGCGGCGGTCCAGGCGGCCCGCTCCTGCGGTTACCGGGGCGCGGGCACGGTGGAGTTCATCGTCCCCGGCGTCGACCCGTCGTCGTACTACTTCATGGAGATGAACACCCGCCTCCAGGTGGAGCACCCGGTCACGGAGCTGATCACGGGCCTGGACCTGGTCGAGTGGCAACTGCGGGTCGCGGCCGGGGAGCCCCTCGGCTTCACCCAGGCGGACGTACGGCTGACCGGCCACGCGGTGGAGGCCCGCATCTGCGCCGAGGACCCGGCGCGCGGCTTCCTCCCCTCCGGCGGCACGGTCCTGAAGCTCCGCGAACCGCAGGGCGACGGCATCCGCACCGACTCGGGCCTCACGGAGGGCACGGAGGTCGGCAGCCTCTACGACCCGATGCTCTCGAAGGTCATCGCGTACGGTCCCGACCGCGCGACCGCCCTGCGCAGGCTCCGCGCGGCCCTGGCGGAGACGGTCACGCTCGGCGTGCAGACCAACGCCGGTTTCCTGCGCCGCCTGCTGGCCCACCCGGCGGTGGTCTCCGGCGACATGGACACGGGCCTGGTAGAGCGCGAGGTGGAGGATCTGGTCTCCGCGGACGTGCCCGAGGAGGTCTACGAGGCGGCCGCGGCCGTACGCCTGGAGGCCCTGCAGCCCGAGCCGGGCGGCTGGACGGACCCCTTCTCGGTCCCCAGCGGCTGGCGGCTCGGCGGGGAGCGCAAACCGCCCGCCTTCCACCTCAGGATCCAGGACCCCCTGGAGTACACCCCGCGCGGCACCGGCACGGTCACCGGCGACCGGGTCTCCGTCACGCTGGACGGCGTCCGCCACACCTTCCACCGCGCCACCGACTGGCTCGGCCGCGACGGCGACGCCTGGCACGTCCGCGACCACGACCCGGTGGCCGCGTCCCTCAGCCGCGCGGCCCACGCGGGCGCCGACTCGCTGACCGCGCCCATGCCGGGCACGGTGACGGTGGTGAAGGTCGCCGTCGGCGACGAGGTGAGCGCGGGCCAGAGCCTGCTGGTGGTGGAGGCGATGAAGATGGAGCACGTCATCTCCGCCCCGCACGCCGGCAAGGTCACCGAACTGGACGTGACCCCGGGCTCGACGGTCGCCATGGACCAGGTGCTGGCGGTCATCGCACCGCACGAGGGGGCACAGGAGGAGGCGGAGAAATGACGGTCGACGGTCTCCCGATGGTGGTCCCGACCACGGACCTGCCCACCCGCGTCCGCATCCACGAGGTGGGCGCACGCGACGGCCTGCAGAACGAGAAGGCGACAGTCCCCACCGAAGTCAAGGCGGAGTTCATCCGCCGTCTGGCCGAAGCGGGCCTGACGACGATCGAGGCGACGAGCTTCGTCCACCCCAAGTGGGTCCCCCAACTGGCGGACGCGGAGCAGCTCTATCCCCTGGTCGGCGACCTCCCGGTGGCACTGCCGGTGCTCGTGCCGAACGAACGCGGCCTCGACCGTGCCCTGGCGCTGGGCGCGCGGCGGGTGGCGGTCTTCGCCAGCGCCACGGAGTCCTTCGCCAAGGCCAACCTCAACCGCACGGTGGACGAGGCCCTGGCGATGTTCGACCCAGTGGTGGCCCGGGCGAAGGCGGACGGCGTCCATGTCCGCGGCTACCTCTCCATGTGCTTCGGCGACCCCTGGGAAGGCGAGGTCCCGATCCCCCAGGTGGTCCGGGTCTGCAAGGCCCTCCTGGACATGGGCTGCGACGAGCTGAGCCTGGGCGACACGATCGGCGTCGCGACCCCGGGCCACGTGGTCGCGCTCCTCGCGGCCCTCGACGAAGCAGGAATCCCACCGTCCGCCCTCGGCGTCCACTTCCACGACACCTACGGCCAGGCCCTCG
Source organism: Streptomyces sp. NPDC045955 (assembly GCF_056430805.1). Taxonomy (NCBI): domain Bacteria; kingdom Bacillati; phylum Actinomycetota; class Actinomycetes; order Kitasatosporales; family Streptomycetaceae; genus Streptomyces; species Streptomyces sp. NPDC045955. The sequence goes on along the minus strand of NZ_JBWKKY010000005.1, from coordinate 145,489 downwards.
CCAACACGCTCGCCGCCCTCCAGCAGGGAGTGACGACGGTCGACGCCTCCGCGGGCGGCCTGGGCGGCTGCCCGTACGCGAAGTCGGCGACCGGCAACCTGGCCACCGAAGACCTCGTGTGGATGCTGCGAGGCCTCGGCATCGACACCGGAATCGACCTCGGCCGCCTCGTCGCCACGAGCGCGTGGATGGCCGCCCAACTGGGCCGACCCAGCCCGTCCCGCACCGTCCGAGCCCTGTCCCACGAGGACACCGAGGAGCACTGATCACCATGGACTACCGTCTCTCCCCCGAGCTGGACGAACTCCGCCGCACGGTCGAGGAGTTCGCGCACGAGGTGGTGGCGCCGAAGATCGGCGACTTCTATGAGCGGCACGAGTTCCCGTACGAGATCGTCCGGGAGATGGGCCGCATGGGCCTGTTCGGCCTGCCGTTCCCGGAGGAGTACGGTGGCATGGGCGGCGACTACCTGGCCCTCGGCGTGGCCCTGGAGGAACTGGCGCGGGTCGACTCCTCGGTCGCCATCACCCTCGAAGCCGGCGTCTCCCTCGGCGCGATGCCCATCTACCGCTACGGCACCCAGGCCCAGAAACAGGAGTGGCTCCCCCGCCTCTGCTCCGGCGAACTCCTGGGCGCGTTCGGCCTGACGGAGCCGGACGGCGGCAGCGACGCGGGCGCGACCCGCACGACGGCCCGCCTGGACGAGTCGACGAACGAGTGGGTGATCAACGGCACGAAGTGCTTCATCACCAACTCGGGCACGGACATCACGGGCCTGGTGACGGTCACGGCGGTCACCGGCCGCACCCCGGACGGCAAGCCGCTCATCTCCTCGATCATCGTCCCCTCGGGCACGCCGGGCTTCACGATCGCGGCCCCGTACTCGAAGGTCGGCTGGAACGCCTCGGACACCCGAGAGTTGTCCTTCTCGGACGTGCGGGTCCCGGCGGCCAACCTCCTGGGCGAGGAGGGCCGCGGCTACGCCCAGTTCCTGCGCATCCTCGACGAGGGCCGCATCGCCATCGCGGCGCTGGCCACCGGCCTGGCACAGGGCTGCGTCGACGAATCCGTCAAGTACGCCAAGGAACGCCACGCCTTTGGCAAGCCGATCGCCGCCAACCAGGCCATCCAGTTCAAGATCGCCGACATGGAGATGAAGGCCCACACGGCCCGCCTCGCCTGGCGCGACGCGGCGGCCCGCCTGGTGTCCGGCGCCCCCTTCAAGAAGGAGGCGGCCCTGGCCAAGCTCCATTCCTCCACCATCGCCGTGGACAACGCTCGCGAAGCCACCCAGATCCACGGCGGCTACGGCTTCATGAACGAGTACCCGGTCGCCCGCATGTGGCGCGACTCCAAGATCCTCGAAATCGGCGAGGGCACGAGCGAGGTCCAGCGGATGCTGATCGCGCGGGAGTTGGGGCTGGCGGGCTGAGAGACGGGACCTGTTCCGCCTCAGTTTGCCGTCAAACACCTCTGCAGCCCACCGCCGTGCGGTGGGCTGCAGAGGTGTTTCGCTCAGAACGAAGGACGCGAACCCAAAATGACGGAAACGGGATTCCCGAGGTCCGCTATTCGCAGTTGCGTGTCTTTGGGGGGAGGTCCAGTCTTCGGAATCCGATTAGGTGCCGAACCGATCCAAGACATCCAAATCACCTTCGAAGGAGACCACCACGATCCACGCTCGATTCCCTGCCAGGAAGTAGTGATGCTCTGGCACCTCAAGAAGTGCAGCCGTAACCGAAGCGGCCTGACCTTCGGAAAAATGCACACAGTAGGGCGAAATCCCGTCTCCTACATGCTCGACTACAGAGCCGGGCCTGGTTCGCGCACAGATTTCCCTGGATGCACTCGCCACGAGAAGCTGCTCATCGTCGAATTTCCAGTGGCTATGCCGCCCATCCACGCGACGCCAATCGATCTTCCCTCCAACGAAGGGCAAGTGGAGTTCCAACCAGTCGAATACATCTGACGCGCTCGTTTTCTTCAGGGCAGCTAGAGGCGGCACAGAGAATACCTCTTCTTCCCAGTAGTCACCAGACAAACCGTTCCTCCATCAACCGCATCCATGCAGACCCTGAAGCTTCGTCACGGTTGCTTCAGTGGCATTGAATTGGAAGTGCGGACCCTTTTCCTTGCCTGCCCACACGTTGATGTGAGCCCCGCTTCGATCATCAAATTCGATTCGGAAGCCAACCTTGCCGTTAGCCGTCTGCATGCCGATCGGCTTACCTTTGATCGCCCCGAACTTGCCCAGCGTTACTTTTTCTGCCTTGAATCCGCGAGAACTCAGCCAATCGAGAGCCTGATTCCGCGCCTGGTTGAAGTCATCGGTGACAGGCTCGCCACCATCATTGTGCACCAGTACTGGCGTAGCTCCTGCCAGCACAAAGTACGTGTGCAGATCGCTCACGCTGAGGTTGTGAACCGTGGCCGAACCGACTGTCCGCCGCTCCACAGAAGCGACCTGGACACGCGTCCCCGCGCCAGTCCGCAGCCACTCCCCCGACTTCAGATCAGTGGCATCGACCCACTCCCCCAGCTCAGGCACCCAGAACGGATGACCATCAGTCGCCGTGACCGAAGCCGTCTTGGAGCCCTTCTTGCCGTCGGTGTCGATCGTGAGCTTGACGAGGTGCTTGAGGCCCTTGCCCTTGATCTCGGCTGTGACCGTCTCGGCCTTGGTCTCGCCCGTCTCCGGATCGGTCGCCAAGACCCTGTCGCCGATGTCGACGTCCTTGATTTTTTTGGTGGAACCGTCGGCCATCAGCACCTTGGTATCGGGCGTGAAGCTGTTGCCCACCTTGCAGGTCACGGCTTCCGTCGCCTCGTCCACCGCCTTGCTGCTCTTGCGCCAGTCCTGGAAGTTCTCCCAGAGCCTTCGGCTCAGGCCCCCGATGCGTTTGATCAGGGCCCAGGCCTTGTCCATCTTGTTCCAGTACTTCGCGGCCAGCCGCGCCAGTGGCCCGCCGGCCACGAGTGAGGACACCACGTTGAGTGCCGTGGCCCCGCAGGAGCCCAACGCCCCCGTGGTGAAGCAGTCCAGCGCGTCCGTGATGCCCAGCTCGTCCGCGACGATCTTCGCCAGTTCCTTGGCGACGGCGATCGCCCGCTGCTTGGCTGCGTCCGCCCGGGCCTTCTGCTGGCGCGCCCGATGCTGCGCCGGCGACTCCTTCGGCTTCTGAACGCCGTAGTACGTGTAGTAGGTGTCGGTCGCCTTGACCTCCCACCCGCCGTCACGCTCGAGAGTGCAGGTGATGCCGACGTTCACACAGTCGTCGGGCCTCAGGCCGCTCGGGTCGGAGAAGGTGACCGGGTTGTTGTTGCTGTACGAGTAGCCGTTGATCTGCTGCGGGTCGGTGTAGTCGATGATCGGGTCCGCCGAGATGAAGCGGCCCGTGTCGGAGTCGTATTCACGTGCTCCGAGGGTGGTCAGGCCCGTGGACTGCTGGACCGTGCCGCCGACGAAGCCCTTGTCGTTGACCCAGGCGCGCGACGAGGTCGACGACGTCGACTCGTCACGGGGGTTACCGAAGGGGTCCATGCGGCGGCGCGTCGTCTCACCCGTCTTGGCGTTGATCGCCAGTTGGGCCGTTCCCTGGTGGTCCGACGCCAGGAAGTGGACACCGGACGCATCGCGCATGGCGATCTGCATCTCACCGAACGCGTAGTAGCGCGTCGTCGTCACCTTGGACGTCGCCTTGTCCAGGCGCAGCTCCACGCCCGGCAGGTAGAACGTCTTCTCCTTGGAGGTGTCCCGGAGGATCCGCTCTCCCGACGCGTCGTACGTGTACTGCGTCACCGTGCCGTCGGCGTTGGTGACCTTGGTCAGCTCACCCTGCTTGTCCCAGTCCAGGGACTGGGTGTCCCCGTTGAGCACACGTGTCTTGGTATTGCCCGTGACGTCGTAGGTGTAGGTGTCCTGAGAAGTGACCTCGGGCACCGTGCTCGTGGCGGCCGTCTTCTCCACGACCGACGACACGTGTTGGGAACCGAAGTTCGTGCCGTTGGGACCGGACTTCTCCCCGTAGGTGTACGTCCGGGTCGAGGTCGGGGCCCCGTTCAGGCCATGCCGCGTCTCGCTCTTCCGGTTGCCGATCGCGTCGTAGCCGTATTCCGTCCAGTAGGGAGACACCCCACCGACCGTCGAGGACGACGCTGCCGATGTGCAGGCCGCATCGGCACTGCCGGTGCCCCTGGCCCCGCTGGACATCACCGACGAGGTCCACGCGTCGGTCAGACGACGCAGGCCGTCGTACTGGAAGCACTGCACGTCGCTTGTGCCGTTGGTAGGCGTGTCGGCGATCGAGAGGACGTCACCGACGGAGTTGTACGTGAAGTCCGCGTCGTAGGCGGCGCTCGCCGCGCCCTCCACCCTGACACTCGCGTTGGCCAAGCGGTGCGTGCCCGCCTCGAACGTGTTGTTGAGCCACGTCTTCTTGGCAGCCGACTCGCCGGTGAACAGTTCCACCTGCTCCAGGTCGGAGGTCGGCGAGTACGACACGTCGGTGACGTACTTGAGGCCGCCAAGCGACGTGTTCAAGCCCGTCGGCCGTTGCAGCTCGTCATACCTGTACCCGAGGGCCTCGGCGGGCAGGTCGCCCGCTGCGGGCAGGCCCTGACCCTGCACGGTCCCGTCGTCGTTGTACTGGGTGGTGAACTCATAGGTCCCGCCCAGCTGCGGTTCGGCCGCCTTCGACAGGAAGTACTTCGTCGAGACCGGCTTGTAGTCGTTGTTTGCGTCGAGGGTCGGATAAGTGACCGACGAGTGGACGGCGCCGTCCTTGTAGCTGTAGACGCCGTACAGCTCACCCTTGGCGACGGTGTCGTACTTCGTCATCGACAGCCTGGTGCCGGTGTCCGGCTCTCCCTGCCAGGTGGAGTCGGGACGGCCCAGCACGTCGTACTTCGTGGACGTCTTGTTGCCGTTGACCGTCACCGACGTCTGGCGGTCCATGGCGTCGTACGTGAACTCCTCCGTGCCGGTGTCCGGGTCGACCGCCTTCTTCTTACGGCCCAGCTGGTCGTAGGTGTACGTCCAGGCGTTTCCGGCGTCGTCCGTCACCTTCTCCAGCTGACCGGCCGGGGTGTAGCCGTAGGACGTGGTGACCACGTCTCCGCCCTGCGGGTACTGGATCTGGGTCGTGGTGTGGTCGCGCGCATCCTTCACGACCGTCGTCTTCGTGCCGCCCGCCGGCGGGGTCATGGTGACCCGGTCTCCGCCGTGGACGTAGGTCGTGCGGTGCTTCTCCTCCCCCTGCACGTTGAAGATCGAGGCGGTGACCCTTCCGGCTCCGTCGTACTCGGTCACCGTCTGACCGGTGAGGTCGGCGTTGACCGGCTCGAAGAGCTGGGAGGACGGGGCACCGGCGGCGTAGTAGGTGTCGTTGACCTGTATCACTCGGTTGGAGCCGTCATAGAGGGTGTCGGCGACCATGCGGCCCCTCCCGGCCCCTCGGTCTGCTCCTGCCGAGGCCGCAGCAGGCCGTCGTACAGCGTCCATTCACTGCCGTACGCCTGGCCGCCCTTCTCGATCTTCTGGGTGTGCACGGCGGTCGGGCCAGCGCTCCCGCGCACCAGATACTGGTACTTGATCGACGCGCTCGCACCGATGCGGTCCGGAAGCCAGACCGACGTCAGGCGGCCCAGCCCGTCATAGGCGAGTTGGGTGCGCCGGTTGTTCTGGTCGACCTTGGCGGTCGGCAGGCCCCACTGCGGCGCGTACTCGGTGGTTGCCGTCCAGCCCGCTCTGTTGGTCACCACCGACTTCGTGGCCAGCCCGTACGTTTCCGCGTACGTCGTCGACGTTGCGTACTCCGTCGGGGACGAGGCCGTTTCCGCGTCCTTCACCACCAGCGGGCGGCCGAAGTCGTCGTACGTCGTCACGCTGGTCGTCTGGTAGTTCGCTGTCGTACCGCTGTGGGACTCCAGGCGCTTGGTCGTGGTCACGTCGCCCTTGGTGGGGGCCGTGCCCAGTGTGGTGGAGCCGTCGTAGAAGGTCAGGTCGTCGGAGATGACCTGGGTGCGCCGGTCGGGAGTCGCGGCACATTCGACGCTGACCTTCTCTACCCGCGACACGTATGCATACATGTGCCGGGTCTCGCTGTCCGCGTAATCGGTGCGGACACATTGATTGTCGGCGACACCGACCTCGCCGTAGTCGTCGACCTGGCGGACCCGCCCGGTCTTCGAGTCGTACTGGGTAGTGGCCCTCGTACGCCGCCAGCCGCCGATGGCGAGCGCGACATAGGTGTCGGTGGAACCGTTGGCGACGTAGCGCGCCCGGCGCGTGCCCCAGTCCTTGGTACTCGTCGCTGTCACCGCGGTCCACGGCACCGCCACCGACTTCTCGGTGACGTCGGCGCCGTTGTAGGTGAGGGTCTCGAGTTCCTGGCCGGCCTTCCACTCCGTGTCTTCGTACGAGGTCCCGTTCGAGTCGGTGACCGATGCGGAGCGCGTGGCGCCGCTCGCGTTCACGTCACCGTGAAGACCGCGGAAGAAGACATGCTCGGTCTTCGTGTTGGACGGGGAGTTGGTGCCGTTCGAGGTAACGACGCGCACCTTGCCGTAGCCGCGCCAATCACCCCAGGTACGGAATTCCGCCTTCGTGAGACCGTCGGCCTTGGTCTTGCGCCAGCCTGCGTCTCCTGCGTAGGTGTACGACGTGATCCGATCGTCGTTGCCGCCGGTGAGGTCGGTCTCGGTCACGGACTCGACGACGTATTTGTGGAACCAGTCGAGGATCGGGTCCTCTTCGCCCGGCGGGTTCCATTTCACCGGGAAGCAGCGCTTGGTCGAGGAGTCCTCGGCGGGCAGGTTCGTCGTCGTGCACTCGTTGGGTGCGTAGTTGACGCTGAGCGCTCCGCCCGTTTCGTTCTCCACCCCTGACAGGCGGAAGCGATGGAAGGGCTGGATGTTGTCGCCGAGCTTGTCGACTCGGTTGGGGAGTTGCTTGCCGTAGAGCTTCACGGACGGGACGGATGCGTCCGTGCCGACCTTTCCGGTGTGGTCGATGCCGTCGAGCCACAGCGACTTCGAGCCGTCACCGTTGTCGGTGAAGATGTGGGCGAGGTTCCACTCGTCGACCGGGCTATACGTGGCGTCACCGGTGCGGATCTGCGTGGCGACATTCGTCAGCTTCTTGCGGGTCCAGAAGGTGGGAGAGTTCTGGCCCGCGCACTTGGTGCTCGCCTTGCAGTTCTGGTCCCAGGGCACATCCGGCCATCGGGTGGCCGTGGCGTCCGTGAGGTCTCCGGGTTCGCAGTCGGCCGCCGCGCCGATGCAGCGTTCTGCGGTGGTGAAGACGACCCGGGCAGCGGGCTTGGTCGAGTACACCTTGTCCTTGCGCTGGCCGTAGTCGATCCGCTTGAGGTACCCGCCGCGGATGTACGGTTTGCCGTTCTCGCCCGTCTTCAGGCCCTGCGTGTAGTGGTTCGTCTCCTTGCCGTAGAAGTACGACATGACATTGCCGTGCGGGTCGATGACGTGATCGAGGTTCCAGCGCCAGGCCTGGGAGCAGTAGGCGTCGGCGAACGTGGCCTTGTGGCAGGGCTCGCCGGAGTCGTCGCCGTACACCGGGACGGTCCAGGTGGAGCCGGTCTCCTCGTTGCCGGACGCGTACCCCGGCAGCCGGTTCCGGCCGAAGAAGTACTGGGTGCCGTCGGTCGTGGTGAGCTTCCAGTACTCGCCGTCGTCGTCACCGTTGGTGGTGTCCGTCAGGCGCTCGATCTTGGAGTTGTCGTCGTTGGCGAGTCGCCAAAGGCCCGTGGCGTCGTCCTTCACGAGCTCACCGGACGTGCCGCCGGCCAGCGCGAGGGTGGCGTTGTCGTACGCCCAGCACTGGTCGCCGTAGGTGTCGTCATGCCCGTCGTCGGCACACGGCTTGTACCGGCGCTCGATGTAGCCGGGCTCGTAGGAGAAGCCCTGTCCGACCCACGAGCCCTGGTTGTTGGTCGTCGCCGTCTGGCCGTCGATGGACTGGGAGTTGTAGCCCAGGCCGACACTCGGCCGCAGACCGCCCGGCACGGGCGGCATTGTCAGCGGGTAGGTCCAGGTGAAGGCACCTGATCTGGTGTCGACGCCCCACTCGGACGACGCGGAGAGGCCGGTCGCCTTGTAGTCGCCGCCGTCGCCTCCGCTGCCCGCGGTGGCCGCCAGCACAGTGGCGGAGGAAGTGGCGGACTGGGCCTCGAGGAGTTGAGGAGCGGCCCCGGACGTGTCACCGGCGGCGCTCACCGTCGCCGTCAGCGTCTCCCTCGCCGCGTTGTTGGTGCTCTCGAGGTGGGTCGGTGTCGAGCAGGTCTTCTTCTTCGGGGTCGTCAGCACACATGCCGGATACCGGGCGAGGCGGAGACGGGAGCCGTACCCGCCTCCGTAGGCATCGGCGAAGCGGGAGTAGTCCAGCGTGACCTGAGCGCTGCCCCTGGCTGCTTCGCCGTCGCTGCGGGACACGGTGAACAGGACGCCGTCGATACCGGCCGCCTTCGAGGCCTTGTGGCCGAGCACCTCGACGCGGACGGCCTCCGCAGACTTCTTGCCCCCGGCGGCCTCGGCCTTCAGCGGCAGCCCAGCGGCCTTGGCCGCCTTGCCGGACAACTTGACCTCAGCGCTTCCGGCCTCGGGCCAGCGGACCTCGCCCGGCCGCCTGACCGCTGCCTTCTCGGCCGCGTCGGCCTTCTTGAAGGTTTTCGGCTTGGCGCTCTTGCCGCGAACCGGATGGTCAAGGTCCGTCTGCGCCTCGGGCCTCTTCACGCCCTCGTCGGCCACGGCTTCTGGGGCGTTCTGCGGAAGCAGGCCTATCGACAGCGCCAGGCCGAGCAGCACCGCCGCGCCGCGACGGCCGCTGCGCCAGGCCGGTCTCGCGGACCAGAGCCATGGGGGCGAGGACATGACATCTCCATGAGTGAGCCGAGGATTCCTCGATGCTGGCGCCGGCCGGCAGGACCGAGACCATCGCCACCAGCGCGGCATCGAGCGGACCTTGGTACATGCGGAGCTCATCGACGGCGCCGGAGAGGTACTCGCCTGGCATGGTGGCTCCAGTCTGTGCCCGGCCGACCTGGAGACTCGTCGTGCTGAAGTCCCAGGTGTTGTCCCAGGCCGTCTTGCCCGCCGCGATGCCGTTGACGTAGAGGACCACTTCACCGAAAACCGCGTTGTATACCAGCGCGAGGTGGTCTCCGGCTCCCTGTGAACTCGGCACGCGATTCGGGTCGAGCACCGTCACCGGAGTCGTGGAACCGGCTTCGGTCGCCACAAGCTGCCAGCGGGCTGCTGCGGCCCTGTACTTCACCCTGATCGCGTTGCCGCCGCTCCCGGACAGGGCCAGCACCGTCTGGTCCGTCGTCGGCTTGGCCGAGGCGAGCCGGGCTCGAGCGGTGAGAGTGAAGCTGTCCTCCCGGGAAAGCAGCCCGGCGGATCGCGTCGCGTAGGCGCCGGTACCGTTCAGGGCCAAGTGACCGTCACCCCACAGCGGTGCGGCCGGAGGCGTGCACTCCGGATCGGCCGCGGGGTCGCAGGAATCGTCCGGGACGTAGACGGAGGCACCTCCCCCAAGGGTCAGACCGGTGCCGCCCCCCCGCTTCCGGGGACAGTCCGCCCGCCGCCTCGTCCAACTGCCAGTAAGCGAGCTGGCGGGGCTGGATGCCGCCGAGTTGCTGTCCCTCGGTGGGCGGGATGACGCGGTTGTGCAGCTTGACGTCGGCCACGCTGCCCTTGAGGTGGTTGGTGTATCCGCCGAGATCGATCTTGCGGCCGATCTGGAGCGCTCCCGCGGCGTTCCATGCCGTATGGCGCGCCTGGACGTCGTCGTCGACCAGTACTCCGTTGACGTACAGCATCATCTTGCCGAGTTCGGCGTCGTACACACCGATGAGGTGGGTCCAGCTGCCGGCTACGGCGGCCGCACCGGAGACCTTCCACGAGCCGAGCGACTCGATGTCGCTCACCGGCGTGCGGAAGGTCCACGACGAGGTGTCGACGTCATACCCCAGTTCGAAGCCGGGTTGTGCGGTTCCGTCCTGACTCACCACGGTGACGTTCTGGGTGGGCAGCGAGGGCAGCATCACCCACGCGCTCACGGAAAAGGTGTCACTGGTGTCGACAGCGGACGTGCCGGCGTCGAGGTAGGCGTTCTCGGTGCCGTCCAGCGAGGCTGCGGTATCGGTGGAGCCCAGTGGACCGTCCGCTTCGAACGTCACTCCTGGGCCGGCGGCGGCGTCAGGCGCTCCGCTGCTTCCCGCGGCCTCCGAGGAGTTCTTGGCGTCACCGAGCGTCCAGGCCGCCACCGGAGCCCGCCCGTCGCCGACCAGGAAGACGTGACTGGTCGGCGTCTTCTGCGGGTTGCCCGCGCCGTCCACCGCGGTGACATGCAGGGTGTAGGAGCCTTCGGCCGGTGGCATCCAGCGGATGATGGCCGGGCCTCCGACGGACCGGGGATCCGCTGTTTTCGGTGCGGTGTCTGCCTGGGGACCCGTGAAGTAGTACCTGTACTGCGTCACGTCCGCGGCCGGCGAGTCCATGGTGAAGTCGCCGTAGTCACCTACACCGGCGTGCCACTCGTCGTCGCTCGGATACTGGGGCGACGTGACCGCGGCAGCTTGTGGCTTGGTGTCGTCGAAGATGAATTCGCAGCGGGTCTGGTCACCGTCGCTGGACCAAGGTCCGGACGCCTTCTGGTCATAGCCACGGACCGCCCAGCCGATGACGGTGTTCTTGGGCAAGGAGAATCCCGCATGGTCATCGGACGACAGGTCGGAACCGACCGTGTACTTGAATGTCGCCTGACCGGTCTGGCCGTCCTTGCTCGCGTCGACCGTGCTCTTCTTGCCTGTCTTCGCATAGCGGACGACTTCCGTCCCGGAGCTGTTGGTCCACCACACCTTGAACTCGGCCTGCAAGTCCTCCGAATTGGGTCCCAGGTCACCGTGGTCATAATCCTTGACGACGGCATACAGGGTCGGGGCCCGGGTCACGTAGTGCTCGGTGGCGCGCCCGTACTCGCAGGTGTCTCCGGGGGTCATGCTCAGGTCGTCCTGGTCTGGCCGGAGCGGTGGCCGATTATAGGTCACGGAAAGGTGCGCGTTGCCGCAGAAGCGCTTCCAGTACGAGGTGTCGGATTCGCTTCCGGCCTTGAGGCGGAACGTCGTGGTGTCCCAGCCGTTGTCGGCGGCCTTCTGGACGGTGCCCGTCACGCCGAAGCGCACGTTCTGGTTGGTCGAGGTGCACGAACCCGCGGGGTTGGTCGGCGACTTGGAAGCTACTGTCTCCTTCGACGAAGGCTGGTTCGACCAGTTCGTCGAGGAGTTGATCGCGCTCGCGCCCGTACTGTTGACTCGGGCCAGTTGCACCTCGCGCCCGGAGTCGCTGTAGGTATGCACCATCGTCACGGCGAACTCGGCGCTGACGATGTCCTTGCCCTTCAAAATGCCGGTCGGTATCGCGAAGAACTGACGCTTGACGTCACTGTTGCTGGAACAGCGGTACGACACGTCGGAGGGGCATCGCCCCACACCCTCGTCGTCCCCGAACTTCCAGAACTCGGCAGTCGAGTAGTGCGAGGACACCATGGTCCAGCCACTGCGGTTCGCCGTCTTGACCACGGGGTCGATGTAGACCGGGTAGACAGTGTCCGCGTCGGCGAGCATGTCCGCGTCGGGAGTGAGGGTCATGGTGCCGGGCTCGAGATCCACGGCGACATCGGCCACCCGGGCACCGTCCGGCGGGGTAACCGTTTCTCCGTCGACCGTTCCAGGGGCGGAGGACTCTGGTGCCGCGCCCTTGCTGGAGTCCCACATCACAGGCTGTGGTGCCTCGAAGACGTCTCCCCCTGCTCCGTTGTCGGTGGCGGTGAGCCCGCCGCCCGCCGCCTCCGACAGCTTGAGCGCGGACGTGTCGACCGGCAGTTCCAGTCTCGCCAGTTCCGGGTTGGCCGCGGCCTCGGCGTCCTTGACGACCAGTACGTGCGAGAAGCCCTCGGCACTCGCGGTCACCTTGAGGTCGACCCCCGGCAGCACGTTGGTGTACGTGGCGGTCGGGCCGTCCGACCACCTGGGCCCCGAGGCCCTGGAGCGCATGGTGGCCATGGCCGAGGAGAACCGCACCGACATCGTGCTCGGCAAGATGGTGGGGGTCGGCGGACGCGGGGCGCCCACCTCGATGTTCCGGTGCAACCAGCCGCGCACCGACGTCTTCTCGTCCCGCGTGTACTGGACCCTCAACCCCATGAAGCTGTTCCGCCGCGAGCTGCTGGAGCGGCTGGAGCTGCGGTTCCCGACGGACCTGAAGATCGGCGAGGACCAGCTGTTCGTCGGCCCCGCCTATCTGCACGCGGACGGAATCTCCGTAGTCGCCGACTACGACTGCCTGTACTGGGTCGAACGCGAGGACAGCGGCAACATCACCCTGCGGACCGGCGGCTCCGAGCCCCGGCTGCGGTTTCTGCCCCGCATGGTCGACATGCTCCTCGAACAGGTGCCACCCGGGCCCGGCCGTGACCATCTCGCCCACCGCCACCTGACCGTGGAGGTGCAGCAGCTCCTCGACCATCTGGCGCACGAGCCCCGCCCCGAGCAGGAGAAGGCCCTGGCCCGGCTTGCCGAGGTCATCGCCCCGCTGTGGCACGAGGGACTGAACGACCGGCTGTCTGCGATGGCCCGTCTGCGTTTGCACCTCGTACGGCACACCATGCTCGACGAACTGCTCGAACTGGTCCGGTTCGAGGGTGAGCTGGCCAGGAGCGGCGTCGCAACGCCCATCCTCGCCGACGGCGGCCGCGCCTACGCCCGCTACCCCTACCTCCGCGACCCGTCCCGCGGCATCCCCGACGGCTGCTACGACGTGACCCGCCAGCTCGGGGTACGCCACCGCGTCACCCGCGCCGAACTTCGCGGCACCGTGCTGCACCTGGCCGGACACGGCTACCTGCATCGCGTCGCCACCGAGGACGTGACCACCGAGCTCGTCCTGCGCGAGCGGGACAGCGGGACGGAGCACCGGCTTACGGTCGCCCACACAGCGACTCCAGGGCTCGGCAAAGAGGAGGACGAGGGGCGGTATCTCTACGAACAGGCCGGTTTCGAGGCCTCCGTCGACATCACCACCGCCGCTGACGGAGACCCACTCCCCGGCGGGCTCTGGGACATCTCCCTCGCGATCGGCGCTCAGGGCATCTCCCGCGAGGTCCGGATCGGCAGCAAGCGGGACGGCGGGGTCTCGCGTGCGCCGGCGACGCACATCGTGGACAGCGGCGGCGAGGCCCGTGCCGTCACGCTCTACACCACCACTCCCCACGGCAACTTCACGCTCGACATCGGTGAACGCAAGCACGAGGTGCTGCCGCACCTGAGCCTGCGCGGCGTGCGGTGGGCCCCGGGCTCGTCGACGGAACTGGAGTTGGCCGGCCGGTGCACGCTGGCCGCCTTCCCGGACGGCGCTCTCGCCGTCCACCTGGAAAACGGCCGGGGTGACACCGCCGCCTTCCCCGCCCACACAGCCTCACAGCCCGGCGGTGACTTCGTCGTGCGGGTGCCGGTCACCGAGCTGGCGGCCGGGCTCTGGACGGGGCAACTACGGCTGAGCGCCTGGTCGTTGGACCTGCCGCCGATTCCCGGGAACCTCGCGCCCGCCAAGTGGCGTCGCCGCGGGCTCCCCTGGTTCGCGAAGCCTGCGCCGGAACACGGGCAGGAGTTCGCCCTTCAGGTCGCCCGTATCGACCTGGTCCGGGCCGTGACGCGTCGTCTCAAGCCGTAGGCCGAGCCCCTGCCGGAGCTTCGGTACGTCCCTTCGTGATTCGGATCACTGACCCCGAGGGCATCCCCGTCCCCTCGCCCGGGCACAGGTACCAGGGCCCCCCTGGACACACCCTGAGGTTAGGCTAACCTAAGCCTGAATCCAGCCAGCTGGCTGACAGCCGTGCCCGCAGTGGCTCCGTACGTACGAAAGCAGACCCAGCGATGTCGAACGCCAGAACCGCCCGCTTCTCTCGCCGCGGCATCCTCGCCGCCGGCGGCGCCCTCGGACTCGGTGCGCTCGTGACCGCGTGCGGCAGCGAGGACTCGTCGGACGGCGGCTCGGACTCGAAGGCGTCCGCCAAGTCCGGCCCGTGGTCCTTCAAGGACGACCGCGGCAAGAACGTGCAGCTCGACAAGGTCCCCGCGAACATCGTCGCCTTCACCGGCGTCGCCGCCGCCCTCCACGACTACGGCGTCTCCGTCAAGGGCGTCTTCGGTCCCACCAAGACGCAGGACGGCAAGCCCGACGTCCAGGCCGGCGACATGGACATCAGCAAGGTGACCATCCTCGGCAACTCCTGGGACCAGTTCAACGTCGAGAAGTACGCCGCCCTCGCTCCCGACGTGCTGATCAGCACCATGTTCGACTCCGTCGGCACCCTCTGGTACGTCCCCGAGGCCTCCAAGGACAAGATCGCCAAGCTCGCCCCGAGCGTCGGCATATCCGTCTACGACCGCCAGCTCACGGCCCCGCTCCAGCGCATGTGGGAGCTGGCCGAGTCCCTCGGCGGCGACATGAAGGCCGCGAAGGTCACCGACGCCAAGAAGCGGTTCGAGGAGGCCTCCGAGCGGCTGCGCAAGGCCGCCAAGGCGCACCCCGACATCAAGGTGATGGCCGGTTCCGCGAGCCAGGAGCTCTTCTACGTCTCCGGCACCAACCTCTCCGTCGACCTGGAGTACTTCAAGGCCCTCGGCGTGAACTTCGTCGAGCCGCCGGAGAAGGCCAAGGCGAAGGGCGGCGGCTGGTTCGAGAGCCTGAGCTGGGAGAACGTCGACAAGTACGGGGCCGACATCATCATGATGGACGACCGGTCCTCGGCGATCCAGCCGGCGAACATCACCGAGGCGACGTGGAAGAAGCTGCCCGCGGTGAAGGCCGGGCAGGTCATCTCCCGTTCGGCCGAGCCGATTCTGTCGTACGACAAGTGCGTGCCGCTGGTGGAAAACCTGGCGAAGGCCATCGAGAGCGCGAAGAAGGTCAGCTAGGCGTTCAGCGCCGTGGGGGCTTTGCCGGGTCTGTGACTGCGGCTTCGCTGTGGCGGGTCGCGCCCACGTGGCGGAGCCGCATGTCGACACAGCCCCGCGCCCCCGAAAGGGCACACTCCCCCACCGCCTGACGACAACTCAGGAGCCGTATATGACCACCGCCGTGGCCGCCCCGTTCCGGTTCTTCTCGCTTCAGGTCGTGCGGACGAGGCGGCTCGGTCCGTCCCTGGTCCGTGTCACCTTCGGCGGGCCCGATCTGCACGCCTTTCATTCCGACGGGCGTGACCAGTCACTGTCGCTGTTCCTGCCCCACCCCGGACAGCCCGAGCCGGTCGTCCCGCTCGAGCTCGGGGACGGGTGGTGGCAGGGCTGGCGTGAACTGCCGGACGACGTACGGGCCGTGATGCGGTCGTACACCCTGCGAGAGCTGCGCCGCGACCCGGACGAGATCGACATCGACTTCGCCCTGCACGGCGTCGAACCGGGCGCCACGGTCCAGGCCGGCCCCGCCTCCCGCTGGGCCGCCGGTGCCACCGCCGGAGACCGGGTGCTGCTGCTCGGGCCGGCCGTCGCCGACAACCGGGCGATCCGCTTCCGGCCGCCCGAGGACACCGACCTCGTGGTCGTCTGGGGCGACGAGACCGCCGTACCGGCCGCCTCGGCCATCGTCGAGTCGCTGCCGGCCGGCACCCGCGCCCGGGTCTGGCTGGAGGTGCCGCACGCCGGGGACATCCAGGACCTGGTGACCGAGGCGGACGCCGAGATCACCTGGCTCGTGAGGGAGGAGGAGGGCCGCGAGGACTCCTGCATGGCCCTCGACGTCCTCCGCGAGGCCCAACTGCCCCCGGCCGAGCGGCCGTACGTGTGGATCGCCGGCGAGTCCGGCTGTGTGAAGCAGCTGCGCCGGCACTTCGTGGGCGAGCGCGGGATCGACCGCCGCCGGGTCACGTTCGTCGGCTACTGGCGTCGTGGCGTGAGCGAGGAGCAGTTGCGGACAGAGGGATAGCCCGCAACCCAACCGCTCCCCACCCCCTCCCCGCCTCTTCCCACCCATGTGACCCAAGTGACCACAGTCACGGCAGAGCCCGGTTCCCCAGTAGACAACTTAGGTTAGGCTAACCTAAGTTGAACCGCGGTTCAGCCCGCCCCTGTCCCGCACCGGACTGTCCCCACCGGAGGACCCCCACATGCGCTCGCACCTGCTCAACGACACCACCGCGGAGCAGTACCGCCGCTCCGTGACCGCCGGAGTCGAGCGGGTGGCCGCCAAAATCGCCACCACCGAACGGCCGTTCACCGGCGTCACCGTCGACGCCCTGGCTCCCGCCATCGACGCGATCGACCTCGACAAGCCGCTGCACGACACCGCCGCGGTGCTCGACGAACTGGAGGACGTCTACCTCCGGGACGCGGTCTACTTCCACCACCCCCGCTACCTCGCCCACCTCAACTGCCCGGTCGTCATCCCGGCCGTGCTCGGCGAGGCCGTGCTGTCCGCCGTGAACTCCTCCCTGGACACCTGGGACCAGTCGGCCGGCGGCACGCTCATCGAGCGCAAACTGATCGACTGGACGACCGAGCGCATCGGCCTCGGCCCCGCCGCCGATGGCGTGTTCACCTCCGGCGGCACGCAGTCCAACCTCCAGGCGCTGCTGCTGGCCCGCGAGGAGGCCAAGACCGACGCCCTGGCCAAACTGCGGATCTTCGCCTCCGAGGTCAGCCACTTCAGCGTGAAGAAGTCCGCGAAACTGCTGGGCCTGGGCCAGGACTCCGTGGTCTCCATACCCGTCGACCACGACAAGCGCATGCAGACCGTCGCCCTCGCCCGCGAGCTGGAGCGCTGCAAGCAGGACGGCCTCGTGCCCATGGCCGTCGTCGCCACCGCCGGCACCACCGACTTCGGCTCGATCGACCCGCTGCCCGAGATCGCCGAGCTGTGCGAGCAGTTCGGCACCTGGATGCACGTCGACGCCGCCTACGGCTGCGGCCTGCTCGCCTCCCTGAAGCACCGGGACCGGCTCAACGGCATCGAGCGCGCCGACTCCGTCACCGTGGACTACCACAAGTCCTTCTTCCAGCCGGTGAGTTCGTCCGCCGTGCTGGTCCGCGACGCCGCCACGCTCCAGCACGCCACCTACCACGCCGAGTACCTGAACCCGCGCCGCATGGTGCAGGAACGTATCCCCAACCAGGTGGACAAGTCCCTGCAGACCACCCGCCGCTTCGACGCCCTCAAGCTGTGGATGACCCTGCGGACCATGGGCGCCGACGGCATCGGGCAGCTCTTCGACGAGGTGTGCGAGCTGGCCCGGGAGGGCTGGAAGCTGCTCGCCGCCGACCCGCGCTTCGACGTCGTCGTGGAGCCGAGCCTGTCCACCCTGGTCTTCCGCTACATCCCGGCGTCCGTCACCGACCCCGCCGAGATCGACCGCGCCAACCTCTACGCCCGCAAGGCCCTGTTCGCCTCCGGCGACGCCATCGTCGCGGGCACCAAGGTCGGCGCCCGCCACTACCTGAAGTTCACCCTGCTCAACCCCGAGACGCAGGCGTCCGACATCGCCGCCGTCCTCGATCTGATCGCCGGCCACGCCGAGCAGTACCTGGGAGACTCCCTTGACCGCGCGTCCTGAAAACCCGAACAGAATCCATGACTTCGTGGGCATCGGGCTCGGCCCCTTCAACCTCGGCCTGGCCTGCCTCACCGAACCGATCGACGAACTCGACGGCGTCTTCCTGGAGTCGAAGCCCGACTTCGAGTGGCACGCGGGGATGTTCCTCGACGGCGCCCACCTCCAGACGCCGTTCATGTCGGACCTGGTCACCCTCGCCGACCCGACGTCCCCGTACTCCTTCCTGAACTACCTGAAGGAGAAGGGCCGGCTGTACTCGTTCTACATCCGCGAGAACTTCTACCCGCTGCGCGTCGAGTACGACGACTACTGCCGCTGGGCCGCGAGCCGGCTGCGCAGCATCCGCTTCAACACGACGGTGACGGAGGTCCGGTACGAGGACGACGTCTACCTCGTACACACCGAGGCCGGAGACGTCTTCCGCGCCCGTCACCTCGTCCTGGGCACGGGCACCCCGCCCCACATCCCCGAGGCCTGCGAGAACCTGGGCGGCGACTTCATCCACAACTCCCGCTACCTGAGCCACAAGGCCGAGCTCCAGAAGAAGGACTCGATCACGCTCGTCGGCTCGGGCCAGTCGGCCGCCGAGATCTACTACGACCTGCTCAGCGAGATCGACGTCCACGGCTACCGGCTGAACTGGGTCACGCGCTCCCCTCGCTTCTTCCCGCTGGAGTACACCAAGCTCACGCTGGAGATGACGTCGCCGGAGTACGTCGACTACTTCCACGAACTGCCCGAGGCCACCCGCTACCGCCTCACGGCCGAGCAGAAGGGCCTGTTCAAGGGCATCGACGGCGACCTGATCAACGAGATCTTCGACCTGCTCTACCAGAAGAACCTCGGCGCTCCCGTGCCCACGCGTCTGCTCACCAACTCCTCGCTGACCAGGGCGACGTACGAGAACGGCACGTACACGCTGGGCTTCCGCCAGGAGGAGCAGGGCAAGGACTTCGAGCTGACCTCCGAAGGCCTGATTCTGGCCACCGGTTACCGGTACGCCGAGCCGGAGTTCCTCAAGCCCGTCCGCGACCGCCTGGTCTACGACTCCCGGGGCAACTTCGACGTCGCCCGCAACTACGCCGTCGATGTCACCGGCCGGGGCATCTTCCTCCAGAACGCCGGCGTCCACACCCACAGCATCACCAGTCCCGACCTGGGCATGGGCCCGTACCGCAACGCGTACATCATCCGCGAGCTGCTCGGCACCGAGTACTACCCGGTGGAGAAGACGATCGCGTTCCAGGAGTTCTCCGTATGAGCACCACCGGCATCGGCACGTTCACCATCCGCCCGCTCGACCCGCTGAAGGACGCCGAGCTGCTGCACTCCTGGGTCACCCACCCCAAGGCGGCCTACTGGATGATGCAGGACGCGAAACTCCCGGACGTCGAGCGCGAGTACATGCGCATCGCGGCGCACGAGCACCACCACGCCTACCTGGGCCTGCACCAGGACCGGCCCGCGTTCCTGATGGAGAAGTACGACCCCCGGTACGTCGAACTGACCGGGCTGTACGACCCGGAGCCCGGCGACGTCGGCATGCACTTCCTGGTCGCGCCGACCGACCGTCCGATCCACGGCTTCACCCGGGCCGTCATCACGGCCGTGATGGACGAGCTGTTCGCCGACCCGCGCACGCGCCGGGTCGTGGTGGAGCCCGACGTGAGCAACAAGGCAGTCCACGCGCTGAACGAGGCCGTCGGCTTCGTGCCCGAGCGCGAGATCGACAAGCCGGAAAAGCGCGCGCTGCTGAGCTTCTGCACGCGCGATCAGTTCCTGGCCGCCCGAGGAGTAGCCGTATGACCCTGTCCGACGCCGTAGCGCATCTGTCCCCCCACCGCTGGGCGCGGGCCAACCGCCTCCTGATCCGCAAGGCACTCGCCGAGTTCGCCCACGAGCGCCTGATCACCCCCGAGCAGGACGGGAACGGTTACGTCGTCCGCAGCGACGACGGCCAGACCCGCTACACCTTCACGGCCACGCTCCGCGCCCTCGACCACTGGCAGATCGACGCCGACTCGATCACCCGGCACCGGGACGGCGCCGAACTCCCGCTCGCCGCACTGGACTTCTTCATCGAGATGCAGAAGTCCCTCGGCCTGAGCGACGACATCCTGCCCGTCTACCTGGAGGAGATCTCCTCCACCCTCTCGGGCACCTGCTACAAGCTCACCAAGCCGCGGACCACGGCCGCCGAGCTCGCGCGCAGCGACTTCCAGACCATCGAGACCGGCATGACCGAGGGCCACCCCTGCTTCGTGGCCAACAACGGCCGGCTCGGCTTCGGCATCCACGAGTACCTGTCGTACGCGCCGGAGACGGCGAGCCCCGTCCGGCTCGTCTGGCTCGCGGCCCACCGCTCGCGGGCCGCGTTCACGGCCGGTGTCGGCATCGAGTACGAGTCGTTCCTGCGCGAGGAACTGGGCGCGGAGACCGTCGAGCGCTTCCACGGCGTCCTGCGCGACCAGGACCTGGACCCGGCCGACTACCTCCTCATCCCGGTCCACCCCTGGCAGTGGTGGAACAAACTCACCGTCACCTTCGCGGCCGAGGTCGCCAGGAAGCACCTCGTCTGCCTCGGCGAGGGCGACGACGAGTACCTGGCCCAGCAGTCCATCCGGACCTTCTTCAACCGGACGAGCCCCGAGAAGCACTACGTGAAGACGGCCCTGTCCGTCATCAACATGGGCTTCATGCGCGGGTTGTCGGCCGCCTACATGGAGGCCACGCCCGCGATCAACGACTGGCTGGCCCAGCTCATCGACAACGACCCGGTCCTGAGGTCGACCGGCCTGTCGATCATCCGCGAGCGCGCCGCCGTCGGCTACCGGCACCTGGAGTACGAACAGGCGACGGACCGCTACTCGCCGTACCGCAAGATGCTCGCCGCTTTGTGGCGGGAGAGCCCGGTGCCGTCCCTGAAGGAGGGCGAGTCCCTGGCCACCATGGCGTCCCTGGTCCATGTCGACCACGAGGGTGCGTCGGTCGCGGGCGCCCTGATCGAGCGGTCGGGCCTCGCCCCGACCGAGTGGCTGCGCCGCTATCTCCAGGCCTACTTCACGCCCCTCCTGCACAGCTTCTACGCCTACGACCTGGTGTTCATGCCGCACGGCGAGAACGTCATCCTCGTGCTGAAGGACGGGGTCGTGCAGCGGGCGATCTACAAGGACATCGCCGAGGAGATCGCCGTCATGGACCCGGACGCGGTCCTGCCGCCGACGGTGGAGCGACTGCGCGTGGAGGTCCCGGAGGACAAGAAACTCCTGTCGGTCTTCACGGACGTCTTCGACTGCTTCTTCCGCTTCCTCGCGGCGAACCTCGCCTCCGAGGGCATCCTGGAGGAGGACGACTTCTGGCGCACGGTCGCGGAGGTCACCCGCGCCTACCAGGACTCGATGCCCGGACTCGCCGACAAGTTCAAGCAGTACGACATGTTCGCCCCCGAGTTCGCCCTGTCCTGCCTCAACCGTCTCCAACTCCGCAACAACGAACAGATGGTCGACCTCTCCGACCCCTCCGGCGCTCTCCAACTGGTGGGCACCTTGAGGAACCCGATCGCGGAGTTCTGACCCCCAAAGCAGACGGGCACCCCCGGTGTACGGTCCACCGAGGGTGTCTGTCGTTTTTCAGGGGCGCGGGGAACTGCGCATGCTTTCAGGGGCGCGGGGCTGTATCAACGTGCGGCTCCGCCGCGTGGGCGCGACCAGCCCCCACCGGCCCGCAGACGAATCACCGCCCGGCAGACCCCCACGGCACCTGCGGCGACCTGTAATAGTCGATGCCCAGGACGTCCCACCGCTCAGCCTGCGCAGCCAACCGCACCTTGTACCGCTCCCAGTCATGGGTCTCCGCCGCCGACCACCCCACCTCCGCAACTCCCGGCAACCGCGGAAACGTCATGTACTCGATGTGCCCGGAGTTCTCGATCGTCTCCGTCCACAACGGCGCCTCGACCCCCCGCACAGCCCGCTCCGGCACCCCGGGCAAATAAGCCCCCGGATCCCAGTCGTAGCTCCGCCGCACCTCGACATACCCCGCCCAGGACAACCCCAGCGGCGTGTCCTCCGTGTACTTCATGTCGAGGTACACCCGGTCGGCCGGAGAAAGAATCAGCCCCGTCCCGTTCTGCGCGGCCTTCACCACCCGCGCCTTCTCCTCGGCGCTGGTGCTGTCGAGCCCCCAGTACTGGGCGAGCGCCCCCTTCGCCGGTGTCGCCCCGGTCAGCTGGTGCCAGCCGATCACCGTCTTGCCGTACTTCGCGACGGCCGGCTGCACCCGGTCCATGAACGTGACGTAGTCCTCATGGCTGGTGGAGTGCGCCTCGTCGCCCCCGATGTGGAGGTACCTGCCCGGCGTGAGCGCCGCCAGCTCCCGGACCACGTCGTCGACGAAGTCGTACGTGATCTCCTTGCCGACGCACAGTGAGCTGAAGCCGACCTCGGTGCCGGTGTAGAGCGGGGGCGCGACGCCGTCGCAGTTCAGGTCGGCGTAGGAGGCGAGGGCCGCGTTGGTGTGGCCCGGCATGTCTATCTCGGGGACGACCTCCAGGTAGCGGGAGCCGGCGTAGCGCACGATCTCCTTGTACTGGGCCTTGGTGTAGTGGCCGCCGGGGCCGCCGCCGACCTCCGTGGAGCCGCCGTACGTCGCGAGGCGCGGCCAGGAGTCGATGGCGATGCGCCAGCCCTGGTCGTCGCTGAGGTGCAGATGCAGCTTGTTGATCTTGTAGAGGGCGAGCTGGTCGATGTAGCGCTTGACCTGGTCGACACTGAAGAAGTGCCGGGAGACGTCGAGCATGGCGCCGCGCCAGCCGTAGCGCGGACGGTCCTTGATGGTGCCGCCGGCGATCAGCCAGGGGCCGGGCTGGACGGTGTCCTTCTCGACGGCCGCGGGGAGGAGCTGGCGCAGGGTCTGGACGCCGTGGAAGAGACCGGCGGGCCTGGCCGCGGTGATGGTGACGCCGCCCCGGCCGCTGTCGATGCGGTAGCCCTCGGCGCCGAAGGGCCCCTCGGCGAGGCGCAGCCGGATACCCCCGGCGCCGGGGCCGGTGACGGGGAGGCGGTAGCCGGTCGAGGGCCGCAGGACGGCCGCGAGGTACGCGGCGACGCGCCGCGCCTCCGGCGAGCCGTCGACGTGGATGTGCGTGCCGCGGGTGATGCGGTAGGGGGAGCCGCCCGGGGTGACCGAGGCGGGCGCGGGGACCACCCGGTCGAGCGGGGTGGGCGCCGCCGCCTGCGCGGGGCCGACCCCGGTCATGGAGAGGCCCACCCCGACCAGCAGCAGGGAACCGAGCAGGCGAAGCGTTCTGTGGCGCGGTCTCGTACGGCCGTCTCTCACAAGCGTGTCCCTTCCATGAGCCGTTGAGCCCCAAGAGGTCTGGACCACTCTCTCGTGAGACCGGTGGAACAATCCACCCCATGGCGGAAATCATCCAGAAGGACGGCACATGGGCCTTCGACGGCGACGCCCTGCGACTGACCCCCGGGCGGGACAGGAACGTCAGTCTGCTGCGCAGGGAGCTGGGTGAACTCGTCGTCCCGCTCGGGGCGTTGGCCGGGATCTCCTTCGAGCAGGGCAGGAAGGCGGGGCGGCTCAGGCTCCGTCTGCGTGACGGCGCCTGCCCGCTGCTGCACGCCACGGGCGGCCGGCTCACCGAGCCCCACGACCCGTACCAGCTGATCGTCGACCCCGAACGCTACGGCGTCGCCGAGTACGTGACGGACGAGGTCCGTAACGCGCTGCTCCTGGACCAGGTGCCGAGCGAACCGGTCGCCGCCTACCTGCTGCCGGGCCCCTCCGTCCCCCTGTCGGTCTCCGCCGGGGACGGCACCGCCGGCTTCGACGGCGAGCGCATACGCCTGGAGTGGAACTGGAAGGCGGAGGACGCCAAGGCCGCCGCCGGTGCCCGCACGCTCGCGCTCACCGACATCACGGGCGTGGAGTGGCAGCCGGCCGCCGGCCTGGAGAACGGCTACCTCCGCTTCACTGTGCGGCACGCCCCCACCAAGACCCCGCCCAAGTACGACCCCAACGCCGTGGAGCTGTGGGGCTTCAAGAAGGATCCGCTGATGGCGCTGGTCGCCGCGGCGGTCCAGGCCAGGCTTCCGCACCCGGCCCGGGCCGCCGCCGACGTCCCGGACGCGCGACCGGAACCGCCTTCTCCCCCGGTCGCGTCCGCCGAGGACGATCACGACGCCCTGCTGCGCCGCCTGCGCGAGCTCGGCGACCTGCACCGCACGGGCGTCCTGACGGACGACGAGTTCGCACTGGCCAAGCAGGCGATCCTGAAGCGGATGTAGCACCCCGGGACACCCCGGGACACCCCGGGAACGTCCTCGGGCGCTGCCCCACGGGCGCTACTTCGCCCGGCGCGCCACCGTGAAGTGGTCCACCCGGTCACCGGTCTCGGCGATGCCGCGCACCGTCAGCGTGGCCAGGCGTCCCTTCGGCGCGGGGGTGACGTCCACACGCAGGAAGGAGTAGTCGAGGTAACGCACCCGCGACCAGGTGACGGTCTCGTTCTGCTTGCCGCCCTTGACGTTGACGAACGAGGACACGGAGTCCACCTCGTGCTCGTTGCCCTCGTACGACAGCGGGGCGCTGAACGCGTAGAGGCTGCGGCCCGCCGCGCCGGCCGTCACGTACACGACGCCGTCGGTCTCCGGATAGGCCGTGCCGCCGATCGGGAGCTTCCTGGTGACCCTGCCGTCCTTGATGACGTCGGTGCGCTCGTACTGGTGGTTGTGGCCGTTGACGACCAGGTCCACGGTGTACTTCTCGAACAGCGGCACCCACTCCTGCCGGACCCCGCCCTCGGAGGCGTGGGAGGTGGAGGTGCAGTAGGCGCAGTGGTGGAAGAACACGACGATGAAGTCGATGTCGGGCGCGGCCCGGTACTTCTTCAGCTGGGCTTCGAGCCACTTGGTCTGGGTGCCGCCCGAGATACCGAGGTTGGCCGGGATCTCGAAGGAGATGTCGTTGGCGTCGAGCGAGATGACGGCCGTGTTGCCATAGGCGAAGGAGTAGACGCCCGGGAGGTTCTTCCTGTCGGGGCCGTTGTCCGGGAGGGTCCAGCGGGCCTCCTCGCCGCCGTACCCGTTGGGCGAGTACCAGGCCTCCATGTCGTGGTTGCCGTAGGCGGGCATCCACGGGACGGACTTGGCGACGGACTCGGTCTGGGCGAGGAACTGGTCCCACACGCGCGAGTCGAAGCCGGTGTCGTCGGTCCGGCCCTGGCCGGTGGGGTCGCCGTACGCGATGTCGCCGGCGTGCAGGTGGAAGGCCGGGTTCTGGCCGAGGAGGAGGCTGTTGTTGGCGAGCGCGTGGTAGCTGACGCCCTCGTCGCCGAAGGCCGTGAAGGTGAACGGCTTCTTGTGCGCGGGGGCGGTGGTGAAGGTGCCGAGGGTGCCCAGGAGGTGGGGTTCGGCCGGGTCGAAGCCCTGGTGACCGACGCCGTAGTAGTACGTCCGGCCCGGGCGCAGGTGGGTCAGCTTGGCGTGGACGTAGTACTGGGTGTGGTTGCCGCTCGCGCCGACACCGGCCGGTGTGAAGAGGGTGCGGACCTCGGCGTCGATCTTCCGGGAGAGGTCCGTGGGGTGGGCGCCGATCCGGATGAACGGCTTCTTGACGGCGACCGGGACCTGCCAGGAGACGGTCATCTCCGTGCGCGGGTCGGTGCCGTAGGCGAGGTGGCGGCCGAAGGGGGCCACGTGGGTCCCGTCGACGGTCTCGGTGCTCGGCCGTCCGCTCGGAACGGCGGCCTGGGCGGTGGCGCCCGGCACGAACGCGCCACCGGTGACGGCGCCGAGCGTGACGGCACCGCCTCTGATCATCGTGCGCCGGGAGAACCTGGCGCGCAGGTACTCGTGCTGCTCGGCCATGCTCATGCGCGCGGCGAGCCGCTCGGGTACGCCCATACGAGGAGTGTCCATGGCGTCCAAAAATCGACGCCTCGGGCAACGGGACACCGGCCGCCCGGTGGACGCTTCACGAACAGGCGCTCATGACAGGTTCAACGTTCCCCCAAGAGTTTTCCACAGCCGTCTGCCCGGAAACGGGCAGAAATCTTGCGTAAGCGCCGCCGGTGCCTCAGGATCTACCGGGTGCACGACGAACTCGTTGATCACCTGACGCGGTCCACGCCCCTCAACCGAGGCGAGGCGCTGCGCGTGATCCAGGACGTGCTCGCCTACTTCGACGAGACGACCGAGGAGTACGTCCGTCGCCGCCACCGCGAGCTCCAGGCCCAGGGCCTGGTGAACGCGGCGATCTTCGAGCGGATCGAGGCGGATCTCAAGTACCGCGCGGTGGCACCGCCGGAGCTCTCGCTCCGGCAGCTGCGGCGCATCGTCTACGGCTAGGACTACGTATACATGTGCGGAATAGTCGGTTACATCGGGAAGCGTGACGTCGCCCCCCTCCTCCTTGAGGGCCTGCAGCGCCTGGAGTACCGCGGGTACGACTCCGCGGGCGTCGTCATCACGTCCCCGAAGGCCTCCGGCCTGAAGATGGTCAAGGCCAAGGGCCGCGTCCGCGATCTGGAGGCCAAGGTCCCGGCCCGCTTCAAGGGCACGACCGGCATCGCCCACACCCGCTGGGCCACCCACGGCGCCCCCTCCGACGTCAACGCCCACCCGCACCTCGACGCCGAGGGCAAGGTCGCCGTCGTCCACAACGGCATCATCGACAACGCCGCCGACCTGCGCCGCAAGCTGGAGGCGGACGGCGTCGAGTTCCTCTCGGAGACCGACACCGAGGTCCTCACCCACCTCATCGCGCGCTCGCAGGCGACGAAGCTGGAGGACAAGGTCCGCGAGACCCTCCGGCTCATCGAGGGCACGTACGGCATCGCCGTGCTGCACGCCGACTTCCCCGACCGGATCGTCGTCGCCCGCAACGGCTCCCCGGTCGTCCTCGGCATCGGCGAGAAGGAGATGTTCGTCGCCTCGGACATCGCCGCGCTGGTCGCCCACACCCGCCAGATCGTCACCCTGGACGACGGCGAGATGGCCACCCTGAAGGCCGACGACTTCCGCACGTACACCACGGAGGGCACCCGCACCACCGCGGAGCCCACCACCGTGGAGTGGGAGGCGGCCTCCTACGACATGGGCGGCCACGACACGTACATGCACAAGGAGATCCACGAGCAGGCCGAGGCCGTGGACCGCGTGCTGCGCGGCCGCATCGACGACCGCTTCTCCACCGTGCACCTGGGCGGCCTGAACCTCGACGCCCGCGAGGCCCGCCGGATCCGCCGTGTGAAGATCCTCGGCTGCGGCACCTCGTACCACGCGGGCATGATCGGCGCCCAGATGATCGAGGAGCTGGCGCGCATCCCCGCCGACGCCGAACCGGCCTCGGAGTTCCGCTACCGCAACGCGGTCGTCGACCCCGACACCCTCTACATCGCCGTCTCCCAGTCCGGCGAGACCTACGACGTCCTCGCCGCCGTGCAGGAGCTCAAGCGCAAGGGCGCGCGGGTCCTGGGCGTGGTGAACGTGGTCGGCTCCGCGATCGCCCGCGAGGCCGACGGCGGCATCTACGTGC
Organism: Streptomyces sp. NPDC045955; assembly: GCF_056430805.1. Taxonomy (NCBI): domain Bacteria; kingdom Bacillati; phylum Actinomycetota; class Actinomycetes; order Kitasatosporales; family Streptomycetaceae; genus Streptomyces; species Streptomyces sp. NPDC045955. The sequence continues at coordinate 118,317 of NZ_JBWKKY010000005.1, read as the reverse complement.
ACGCCGGCCCGGAGGTCTGCGTCGTCTCCACGAAGTGCTTCACCAACACCACGGTGGCCTTCGCGCTGCTCGCCCTCCACCTGGGCCGCACCCGCGACCTGTCGGTCCGCGACGGCAAGCGGATCATCGAGGGCCTGCGCAAGCTGCCCGCCCAGATCGCCGAGATCATGGAGCACGAGGAGGACGTCAGGAAGCTGGCCCTGCAGTTCGCCGAGGCCCGCTCGATGCTCTTCATCGGCCGGGTGCGGGGCTACCCGGTGGCCCGCGAGGCCTCCCTGAAGCTCAAGGAGGTCTCCTACATCCACGCCGAGGCCTACCCCGCCTCCGAGCTCAAGCACGGCCCGCTGGCCCTGATCGAGCCGGCCCTCCCCACGGTCGCGATCGTCCCCGACGACGACCTGCTGGAGAAGAACCGCGCGGCCATGGAGGAGATCAAGGCCCGCAGCGGCAAGATCCTCGCGGTGGCCCACCAGCACCAGGAGAAGGCCGACGAAACGATCATCGTCCCGAAGAACGAGGACGAACTCGACCCCATCCTGCTGGGCATCCCCCTCCAACTCCTCGCCTACCACACGGCCCTGGCCCTCGGCAGGGACATCGACAAGCCGAGGAACCTCGCCAAGTCAGTGACGGTTGAGTAAGTGACCCTCTTCTAGGGGCGCGGGGAACTGCGCGAACACCCCCCACGCACCCGCACAGGCCACACAACGAGGACGGACCCCCATGCGCTGCCACCAAGCGCAGGGGGTCCGTTTTCATCGCCGGGAAGCCGCCCAACTCCCCGGCCGGCGCAGCTAACCGGTGGCCGTCACTCCCCGGCCGGCAGCGCGTCGCGGAACCGCCGTGGGCCAGCGCGCGAGCCCCGCCGTGGCCGCATACCAGGCAACAGCCCCCGCGGCCACGGCGAACCACCCACCGACCTTCGCGAGCCCGTCGTTGCCTGCGAACGCGGCGATCGCGAGCAGCAGCAGCGAGACGAAGAACAGCCCGTACACGCCCTGCCCGAGCTGGTTCCCTCCGGCGAGCGTCAAGGACAGCGCCACCAGCGCGAACAACAGCAGGAACAGTCCTGCCGCGTTGGCGGAGACCTGCGCGCCGGCCGACACGGCCCAGGTGAACCACAGCGCCCCGAGCACCGTGAACGCCGTCCCGCCGACGGAGTCCCCACCCCGCAGGGCCAGCAACCCGGCGGCGAAGAGCGCGATGCCGCCCACATACCGGGCGACTGACACGGCGTCAGCGGCTGACACTCCGTCGAACACGGCGGTATGCCCCAGCCCGAAGGCCAACAGGGTGATTCCGAGGGCGAGTCGACCGGCCACGGTCGTGATTCCGCTTCCCGCGGAGACGTCTTTGTCCACGGCGGGCTCCCTTCGTGCAGGTGCAGTTGCGCGGTGTCCCGTATATGCCCTTCACAAGGGCACAAACACCTCTACGCGCGAGTAGGTTCACGCACTGCACAAGGGGAGCAAGGGAGTTGGCCCTCAGGGAATGACGATGACGGGCCGCTGCGCCCGCTTGGCGAGCCGCCCGGCGACGGAGCCGAAGATCCGCCCGACGAGGCCGTGGGTCGACCCGACGACGATCGCGTCGGCCTCGTACTCCCGGCCGACCTCTTCGAGTTCGTGACAGATGTCGCCGCCGCGCTCGACCAGGATCCAGGGCACCTCGGCGAGGTAGTCCGCACAGGCCAGCTCAAGACCGAGCACCTCCGTCCGGTGATCCGGCACGTCCACGAACACGGGCGGCTCACAACCGGCCCACACCGTGGTCGGCAGCCGGTTGGCGACGTGGACGATGATCAGGCCCGACCCGGAGCGATGGGCCATGCCGATCGCGTACGCCAGGGCGCGCTCACTGGACGTGGAGCCGTCGAAGCCGACGACGACCCCGTGCTTGAAGGCGGGATCGCAGGAGTGGCGTGGCTCTTCCGCCGCCAGGGGCTCGGCCGCCGTGGGATCGGCGACGGGCCGCTTGCGGTCCGCGGGTTCGAAGAATTCGTGACCGGCCATGGCTGTCTCGGCGTTGTGATCCTTTATGGGTGGGCCCGCGAGCGGAGCTCGCTGACAGATCCAGCAGTGTGCGGCGGAGCTGTGTCCGGGAATGGTCTTCCCAACCCCATACCCCCAAGGGTACGGCGGCACGCCTCCTTAGCCCAGATCCCGCCCGCCGTGCGTGTGGGTTCCAGGGAGCATGCACGAGGCGGCGCCCGTAACGCAATGGTTGCTGCGCTGTACAGGCGGTTTGCACAGGATTCACTTACCCGTGGGGGCGGTCGGGTCACACAGTGACCTGCTCACCGGCCGCGCGTTGAACGCCGTGAGTCACGCCACAGGGAGCACGCATGTCCGGACCCCACCCCGCCTCCGAGGCGGACCGCGCGACCCCGCCGCCGCGGGACGCCGCGACTGATGTGGTTCGGTGGGCGGCCTTCAGCTGCGTGCTCGTCCCCCTCGTGCTCCTCGGGTACGGCGCCTCCCTGGCCGGTGCCGCCGGCACGGCCCTCGGGCTCGCGGCCGTCACGGGCGCGTGCCGGGTGCTGCTGCGGCAGTCCGAGCGCGGGGCGGCCCGGCTGGCGGCCGAGGACCGGGCGCCCCACCGGGGCCGGCACCACCGCACCGGAACAGGGTCGCACCGCGGCGGACGGCACACTGGCGGGGATACACCGGTCGGCTGACCGGTTTCCGCGCACACGCACGCTGCTTTTCAGCCAACTTCTCACACCCGCGCATCACCCTCCCTGACCACCCCGCAACCCCCGTTCGACCTGCACGGAAAGAGCCTCCGGGGTGCCGCGCACCCTACGCGGATTGGCCACTGCGACAAGGCGCACTTCCCCGCACGCCCCACGAGTGCAACGCTTCGTGATCGAATGCTTCACGCCAAGTTGCCAAGTCGACAATGTGCCGAGTGCCGAACCGGCCACTGCGGCGCGACGGGACACAGTAGATTCGATCTTGACTGTCTACGGCGGGGGACTCGTGCAGGACCGAGGGGAAACGTGCAGGAGCGACACAACCGAGGAGCCGCGACCACCGAGGGGGGCTTAGCAGTATGAGCCACGACTCCACTGCCGCGCCGGAAGCCGCGGCCCGGAAGCTTTCCGGGCGACGTCGCAAGGAGATCGTCGCGGTGCTGCTGTTCAGCGGCGGCCCCATCTTCGAGAGTTCCATACCTTTGTCGGTGTTCGGGATCGACCGCCAGGACGCCGGCGTGCCGCGCTACCGACTGCTGGTGTGCGGCGGCGAGGACGGCCCACTGCGGACCACAGGGGGCCTGGAACTCACCGCGCCGCATGGCCTGGAAGCGATCTCACGCGCGGGCACGGTCGTCGTACCGGCCTGGCGTTCGATCACTTCTCCGCCACCGGACGAAGCGCTCGACGCGCTGCGCCGGGCACACGAGGAGGGCGCCCGCATCGTCGGGCTGTGCACCGGCGCCTTCGTCCTCGCGGCGGCGGGCCTGCTGGACGGCCGGCCCGCGACGACACACTGGATGTACGCGCCGACGCTGGCCAAACGCTATCCGTCGGTGCACGTCGATCCGCGGGAACTGTTCGTCGACGACGGCGACGTGCTGACGTCGGCAGGCACCGCCGCGGGCATCGACCTGTGCCTGCACATCGTGCGCACGGACCACGGCAACGAGGCGGCCGGGGCCCTGGCCCGGCGTCTCGTCGTGCCCCCGCGCCGAAGCGGCGGCCAGGAGCGCTACCTCGACAGGTCTTTACCAGAGGAGATCGGCGCCGACCCGCTCGCCGAGGTCGTCGCCTGGGCGCTGGAGCACCTCCACGAACAGTTCGACGTGGAGACGCTGGCGGCACGCGCGTACATGAGCCGTCGTACGTTCGACCGCCGCTTCCGCTCGCTGACCGGGAGTGCCCCGCTGCAGTGGCTGATCACACAGCGGGTGCTCCAGGCGCAGCGCCTGCTGGAGACGTCGGACTACTCGGTGGACGAGGTGGCGGGGCGCTGCGGCTTCCGGTCGCCGGTCGCCCTGCGCGGGCACTTCCGGCGCCAGCTGGGCTCGTCGCCGGCCGCGTACCGGGCGGCCTACCGCGCCCGGCGCCCGCAGGGCGAGCGGCCGCAGGACACCGAGGCCGCCCCGGGCGGTACCGGGCCCGGCATGTCCGGGCACACGGGGCATCCCGGCCAGCCGCCCGCCCCGCTGCATCCGGAACACCCGGTCCCGCTGCAGTCCCGCCGTACGGCGGCGGCGAGCGCGGTCGGATCGTCCCCGGCCCTGTCCGCGTCGGCGTCGGCCGCGTCGGACAACGGGCGGGAGTCGTACGTGTCGAGCCGGGCGAGTCTGCCGGGGCAGCGCAGCGCGACGTGAGGTGACGTGAGCCGGTGACCGGGCCCGCGGGGAGGTGACCCTCCGCGCGGGCCCGGTGCCGTTTCGGGGGCCGATGCGCCCTCGGCCACGAGGCGGACGCACCTGGCTGCCACAAGGTCACCGCACGGCCGGTCCAGGCCGCGGCGGCTCACCGTAAGGTGAGACATATGAACGATCGCATGGTGTGGATCGACTGCGAGATGACCGGCCTCTCGCTGTCGGACGACGCGCTCATCGAGGTGGCCGCCCTCGTCACCGACTCCGAGCTGAACGTGCTCGGCGAGGGCGTGGACATCGTCATCCGGCCGCCGGACCGGGCGCTGGAGACGATGCCGGAGGTGGTGCGTCAGATGCACACCTCGTCCGGGCTGCTCGCCGAGCTGCCGGACGGCACGACGCTGAAGGACGCCGAGGAGCAGGTCCTGGCGTACGTCAGGGAGCACGTCAAGGAGCCGGGCAAGGCCCCGCTGTGCGGCAACTCCGTCGGCACGGACCGCGGCTTCCTGCTGCGTGACATGCCGACGCTGGAGGACTACCTGCACTACCGGATCGTCGACGTGTCCTCGATCAAGGAGCTGGCCCGCCGCTGGTACCCGCGGGCGTACTTCAACAGCCCGCAGAAGAACGGCAACCACCGGGCGCTCGCCGACATCCGCGAGTCCATCGCGGAGCTGCGCTACTACCGCGAGGCCGTCTTCGTCCCGCAGCCCGGGCCCGACTCGGACACCGCGAAGAAGCTCGCCGCGAAGCACGTACTGCCTGCGCAGTAGCCGTGCCGGAGGCCCGTGGAGGGGCGCCGCGAAAGCCGGGCGCGAGCACCCCTTCGGACCCTGTACACTTTTTCTCGGCCGGTCGGGGAAATCACTGACCTCCAAGCCGGTCATGGTGGGTGTAGCTCAGCTGGTAGAGCACCTGGTTGTGGTCCAGGATGCCGCGGGTTCGAGTCCCGTCACTCACCCTGTGTGTTCAGCCGGTGACTTCACGAACGAGGTCACCGGCTGAAGGCTTTTCACGACGGCGTCACGACCGCGCACCCTCTCCCGCGCACTCCACGTCCCCGGCGGGGAGCCGTCCCGTTCCCAGGTAGTCGTTCACGAGACGGTCGGCACACGGCACCGGCGTCAGCCCCTCCGCCCTGCGGCGGTAGACACCGTGGGACCGGATGTCGGCCGTGACCAGAGGGAGCCGGTGAGGCGGCGGTGGAACTCCAGCGCACCGGCGTAGGGGACGTTGTTGTCGCGCCGGGCCTGCACCATCAGCAAGGGCACGGAGTTGGCGATGCCGGTCCCCGGCTCGCGCGGGGCTGTGAGCCAGAACGCGCACGGAGCGATCATGCCGTTGACGAGCGGGCCGAAGACCGGCTCGGTGGCCCGGCCGCGGACGCTGTTGCGCCAGTACGTCTCCGGATCGGCCGGCCAGCCGCCCGCCGGCCAGCCCCCGTCGCCGCACATGAACATCGCCCCGCCGACCAGGCTGTCCGCCAGCTCCGGGGAGGACAGCAGGGCCAGCAGGGCGGACAGGTCCGGGCTCGGCTCGGCCAGGTCCCCGGGCGCCGCGGCGGACAGGTCACCACGGACGCGAGGGATGTGTCGTACTCCTGATGCTGGATCAGCTGACGGAGCAACAGACGTACGACCGGGGCGTCGAGACGGGTGCCCGCGACCCGGAGCGGACGCCGTTCGGCCTCGGCGAGCATCTGCTGCACGGTGGCCCGGACCTCGCGGGCCGTGCGGCCGAGTCCGTAGCGGGCGTGGTGCCGGGCGGCTCAGCCGGCCCATTCGTCGAGCCCCCCTCCAGGGGCCGCGCCCCTGACCCGGATGACGTCCTGCCGCGCTTCCGGTCACCTGTGATCAGGCGGGGGCAGAGATCATCATTAGTGATCTATCGGCCTGCCGGAGCCCGGGCTTCCGGCAGACTGTCGCGCCTGGATCGGGCGACAGGGCGGGCACGACAGCACATGGGGCGTTCACGGGCACGGCATCTGAGACCGCGATGTCTCGTGCTCGCGGTGGCCGCCTCGCTCGGCTCGTCCGCGGGCTGCTCTTCGTCGACCGTGCAGGAATCCACCCCGGAAGCACCGCGCGCGTCCGTGAGCGCCCCGGCCGACTCGCCCACCACCAGTCGGGGGCCTGCCGTCCCGGACGGACCCCCCGGGCACGGTGAGCCGAGCGCCCCCGTGAGCAGGCCCGCTCCTTCGCAGTCGGCAGACGGGTCGAGCACGCCCTCGCCCGACCAATCTGTCGGTGGAGACCCCGTCGACCCTGTGCCGCCGCCACCGCGTGCCCCGGGCCCGGGCCCCAGGGACCAACTGCTGCCGGACCCGGCGGCACCCGCGTGTCCCTCAGGTCCGTCCGCCGGCACCTCCGCGTCCCCTGGCCCGTCCACCGGCACCACGCCCTCCCCCAGCCCGTCCACCGGCACCTCGTCGTCCCCCGATCCGTCCCCGGGCCCCTCCGCGTCTCCCGGTCCTTCGCCCGGCAGCCCTCCGTCCTCCTGCGGTTCCACGTCCACGGCGTCACCGGCCGGGACGGAGTCCCCGGGGGCGTCCCCGTCATGAGCGACCCGCCCGCCGTTCCCCCTCCCCACTTCCGCGCGTCCGCGCCACCGCCCGAACGTCGTCCGCGGCAGGCCGGGGCCCGGCGTCGGCGCCGTCGGGTCCTGCGTCGCGTATCCGGCACCGGTGCCCCGGAGCCGCCCGTCTCCCGCCTTCCGGGCGCCGGCTTCCCGGCCGACCTGGCCACCCTCGTGTCGCTCCTCGCGGCGCTGCTGTTCTATGCCGGAGCGGTCCACACCCGGGCGTACTTCGAGTACTTCCACATCGACGTGCTGGCGCTCGGCCTGAGTTTCGCCGAGTTCGTCATGCGCAGTCTGCATCTGGTGACGGCTCCCGTGGTGCTGACCGCCGTGGTGGCCGTGGTCGTACTGCGGGATCCGCAGCTGCCGAGCCGCTCGCTTTCGCGTCTCCTTCCGCCCGCCCTGATCGGTCGGCTCCGACGGGTCGTCCGGGGCCTGGCCCGTCTCCACCTGCTCGTTCTGGGCGTGGCGGTCGCCATGCTCTTCTGCTGGAGCCGTATCCAGCCGTACGGATGGCTCGTGCCCGTTCTCCTGGCCGTCGGCATCCTGTGCGGTCAGCCGACCGCCGCCGGCGACGGCAGCCGCCCGGGCGGCATCCGGGCACGAGGCGCTCCGCTCACGGCGGTGTGTCTGTGCCTGCTCTGGGCTGTCGCCCTGGCCGCACACGAACGCGGTCTGCGCGATGCGGAGCGCGACGCCGATCACCTGGTCGGCAGAACGGCGGTCGTCGTCTTCAGCACCGACCGACTGAGCATGACCGGCCGCGGCCTGAAGGTGAAGGACCTCGGTCGGCAGATGCACTATCGCTATCGGTACACCGAGCTGAGGGTCGTCATCGAGCGCGGCGGGCGCTACTACGCCGTGCCCACGGGATGGCGGCACGACACCGACTCGACGTATGTACTCCGCGAATCCGACGACGTACGCATCGAACTCATGCCGGGTGCCCGGTGACGGCATGGTTGCCCCGGCGGCCGGCCGCCAACGGGATGTCGTACGCCCCAGACGTCACCGCCCGCCACGCCTCCGTCAACTCCCGTACTCTGCCGTACCGTTCGCCCGGATCGGCCCGCGTCGCCCGTTCTGCCACCGCCAGTTGCGCCGCTGTCCCGCGCCAGGCCGACTCGTCGTCGCCGGCGTCCAGGAGGAGGCGCAGAGACCGGCCCAGGGCGTGGACGGTGGTGCGGGTGTCGATCAGGGCGCCGCGGCGGAACTCCTCCGGGGCCATGAAGCGGCGGGAGCCGGGGAGCCGGTTCGCCGCCAGGACGAACGGGCCCGGGCGGTACTCGTCGAGGTCGACCAAGTGGAGTTCGTCGCCATCGAAGTCGTACAGGAACGCGCCGTCGTAAAGGTCGACGGCGACGTGTCCCGCGGCCTCCACCGCCAGGTGCGCGTCCAGCACCCTGTCCAGGGCACGGCAGACCCGGCCCAGCGGCAGGGCGCGGAAGCGGGCCATGGGGCTGTCCTGCTCAGCGCGGCCCCCCTGCCTTCGGGAGGTCGAGTGGTAGAGGACCTCGCCTCGGCGCCACGGCATCACCACCGCCGTACGGCCGTCCCGTACCGCGAACCGGTGCAGTTGCGGGACGATCACCGGATGCCGCACCGCCCGGTGGAAGGCCCAGGACCGGTCGAGGGAACGCTCGGCGGCGTCGGTCGGCGCCTCCTTCACGAACCAGTGGTCGCCGTCCGGGAGCCGGACGCCGTACGACACACAGCCCGAGTCCTGGTCGCGGAAGACACGGAACACCTCGCCCACGGAACCGAGGTACCGCTCGACCTCCTCGGCCCCGGCGAGGTCCAGCAGGCCGTGACTGCTCACGACGAGGTGCGCGGCACCAGTTCCGTCGCCAGGACCACCTGGCGGCGTTCCAGCCCCCGGGACACCGGCGGGCGGCGGTCGGCGATCTCGGCCAGGAGGAGGTCGATCATCCTGCGGCCCATCTCCTCGATGGGCTGGCGGACGCTGGTGAGGGGCGGATCCAGGTGGCGGGCGATGGCGGAGTCGTCGTAGCCGACCAGCGCCACGTCGTCGGGGATGCGGCGGCCCGCCTCGCGCAGGGCCTGGCGGGCGCCGGCCGCGGTCACGTCCGAGGCGGCGAAGACGGCGTCCACGTCGGGGCGGCGGGACAGCAGGGCCTCCATCGCCCGGTGGCCGCCCTCCTCGGAGAAGTCGCCCGGCTCGATCAGCAGCTCGTCCACCTCGTGACCCGCGTCGCGCAGGGCGTCGCGGTAGCCGTCGATGCGACGTTGCGCGCCGTACACGTCGAGGCGGCCGGTGATGTGGGCGATCGTGCGGCGGCCGCGCTCCATGAGGTGCTCGACGGCCTGGCGGGCGCCGCCGTAGTTGTCCGAGTCGACGGAGGTCAGCGTCTCGGCGGCGGACCTCGGGCCGCTGATCACCGCCGGGATCTCCAGCTGGGCGAGGAGGTCCGGCAAGGGGTCGTCGGCGTGGACCGAGACCAGCAGGACACCGTCCACGCGGTGGGCGGCCAGGTACTGGGCGAGCCGCTGCCGCTCCCGGTCACTGCCCGCGAAGATCAGCAGCAGCTGCATCTCCGTGTCCGACAGCTCCGCCCCGACGCCCTTCAGCATGTCCGAGAAGTACGGTTCCGCGAAGAACCGGGTCTCCGGCTCGGGTACGACCAGGGCGATCGCGTCCGTGCGGTTGGCGGCCAGGGCGCGGGCGGCGGTGTTCGGGACGTAACCCAGCTCGGCGACCGCCGCCTCGACGGCCGCCCGGGTCGCGTCGCTGACCCGGGGCGATCCGTTGATCACCCGGGACACCGTGCCGCGGCCGACACCGGCGCGCGCCGCCACCTCTTCGAGGGTGGGCCGGCCACCGCTTCGGCCCCGCGCTCCGTGGCTTGCCATGGGCTCCGCCTTCCCGTCCACACCCGCACTCTGCGGCTGGCCTGGAATTTAACAGGCTCGTCAGCTGGAGTGACCGCTACCGGCGCCCGTCGCCCCGGCCTTCCGCTTGTGCCCGCGGGCCGGTCCGACTGGCTCGATACCGCCGCCCGTGGCCGCAAGGGACTACGGCCAAGGTCCAGTTAACAGCCCGATAACTGAACGCATCTCTCCCTGTCCGGTCCCTTGACACCCCCGCCCGGACCGGAGAACCTTCAACACATCACTGGTGGGAGCGCTCCCACAGTACCTGACACATACACAACCCGCACGTTCCCCGCCCGAGCCGCAGCGAGTAAAACGGGCCCAACAATGCAGTTGGCCGGGGGGTCGGCACGTCAGGGCAACAGGAGGACGACATGCGAGCACGCATCCGAACCGCCCGCAAGGCGATGGTCCTCGCGGCCGTCGCGTCGCTGGGCGCCGGGCTGCTGGCCGGCTGTGCCGACGACGGCAAGGACGATGGCTCCGGCTCGCCGGACGGCGGTGACAAGGGCAAGACCACGATCACGTTGGGGCTTTTCGGCACCATGGGCTTCAAGGAAGCCGGGCTCTACACCGAGTACGAGAAGCTCAACCCCAACATCAAGATCGCCGAGAACGTCGTCGAGCGGAACGAGAACTACTACCCGGCGCTGCTCAACCACCTCACCACCAACAGTGGTCTGCAGGATGTCCAGGCCGTCGAGGTCGGGAACATCGCCGAGATCGTGAACACCCAGGCGGCCAAGCTCGAGGACCTCTCCAAGGTTTCGGGAGTGAACAAGAGCAACTGGCTGGAGTGGAAGTGGCAGCAGGCCACGACCAAGGACAACCAGACGATCGCCCTCGGCACGGACGTCGGTCCGATGGCCATCTGCTACCGCACGGACATGTTCAAGCAGGCCGGCCTGCCCACCGACCCGGCGGAGGTCGCCAAGCTGTGGGCGGGTGACTGGGCCAAGCTCGTGGCTGCCGGTGAGCGGTACCAGGGCAAGGCGCCCAAGGGCACCACCTTCATGGACTCCCCCGGTGGTCTGCTCAACGCGATCCTGAGCAGTGAGAAGGAGAAGTTCTACGACTCCTCCGGCAAGGTCATCTACAAGACGAACCCGGCCGTCAAGAAGGCCTTCGACCTCACCTCGGAGGCCGCCGAGAAGGGCCTGCTCGGCGCGCAGACCCAGTTCCAGCCGGCCTGGGACCAGACCATCGCCAACAACAAGTTCGCCGCGATGGCCTGCCCGCCGTGGATGCTGGGCTACATCAAGGGCAAGTCGAAGCCGGACGCCAAGGGCAAGTGGAACGTGGCCGTGGCGCCCAAGTCCGGCAACTGGGGCGGCAGCTTCCTCGCGGTGCCGAAGAACGGCAAGAACGTCGAGGAGGCCAAGAAGCTGGTCGCGTGGCTGACGGCGCCCGAGCAGCAGGCGAAGCTGTTCAAGGTGCAGGGCAGCTTCCCGAGCGCGCAGGCCGCGTACGACCTGCCCGAAGTGACCGGCGCCGTCAACGACATGACCGGTGACGCGCCGATCGGCAAGATCTTCTCCGAGGCCGCCAAGCAGATCCCCGTCCAGCCCATCGGCCCGAAGGACCAGATCATCCAGCAGGGTCTGACGGACAACGGCGTCATCCTCGTCACGAAGGGCAAGTCCGCCGAGGAGGCCTGGAAGACGGCGACGAAGACCATCGACAACAACCTGGACCAGTGACCCGGATGGCCACCCGTCACGACACCGCCGCGCCCCCCGTGGAGGGGGGCGCGGCCCCGGGCCGCCCGCCTGCGGACGCCGTCCCCGAGCAGGAGCGGCGACGGCGCGCCCGGCTGTCCCGCCGCTGGCAGCGGGACGTGCGCTGGAGCCCGTACGCCTTCATCTCGCCGTTCTTCCTGCTGTTCGTCGCCTTCGGTCTGTTCCCGCTGATCTACACGGGCTGGGCGTCGCTGCACCAGGTCGAGCTGACCGCGCCCACCGACATGAACTGGGTGGGGCTGCGCAACTACACCCGGATCTTCGACGACGACTTCTTCTGGAACGCGGCGAAGAACACCCTGACCATCGGCATCATCTCCACCGTTCCACAGCTGCTGATGGCGATGGGGATCGCCCACATCCTCAACTACAAGCTGCGGGCCTCGACCTTCTACCGGGTCGCGATGCTCGCGCCGTACGCCACGTCGATCGCCGCCGCCTCGCTGGTGTTCGTGCTGCTCTTCGGCCGTGACTACGGCATGATCAACTGGGCGCTGGACTTCGTCGGGGTCGACCCGGTCGACTGGCAGGGCGACAAGTGGCCCTCGCAGATCGCCGTCTCGTCGATCATCATCTGGCGCTGGACCGGCTACAACGCGCTGATCTACCTGGCCGCGATGCAGGCGATCCCACAGGACCTGTACGAGTCGGCGGCCCTGGACGGGGCCAACCGCTGGCAGCAGTTCTTCCACGTGACGCTGCCGTCACTGCGTCCGACCATCCTGTTCACCGTGGTCGTGTCGACGATCGGGGCGAGCCAGGTCTTCGGCGAGCCACTGCTGTTCGACGCCAACAAGGGCGCCTCCGGCGGTGCGGAGCACCAGTTCCAGACGCTCGGTCTCTACCTGTACGAGCAGGGCTGGGTCAACCAGCACCTGGGCCGTGCCTCGGCGATCGCCTGGACGATGTTCCTCATCCTGATCGTCATCGGCATCGTCAACTACGTCATCTCGCGCCGGCTGCGCGCCAGTAGTTAGGAGTTCCGGCCGTGACGACGACTGTGACGCCCCCCGAGACCACGCCCGCCAAGGCGGCGAAGCGTCCGCGCCTGCCGAAGTCCGCGCGGGCCGGCGGGCAACTGCACGGCGGTCCGATCGCGTACGCGATCCTCATCGTGTTCACCATCGTTTCGCTGTTCCCGCTGGTGTGGACGGCGATCGCCGCCTCGCGCGACAACCAGCGCCTGGCGCAGACGCCGCCGCCGTTCTGGTTCGGCTCCAACCTCTTCGACAACCTGGAGATCGCCTGGAAGGACGCCAACCTGGGCGAGGCGTTCTTCAACACCACGCTGGTGGCGGGGATTTCGGCACTGACCATCGTCTGCCTGTCGACGATCGCCGGGTTCGCCTTCGCCAAGCTGCGCTTCAAGGGCCGCAACGCGATGATGCTGATCGTGATCGGCACGATGATGGTGCCGCCGCAGCTGAGCGTGATCCCGCTGTACATGATGGTCGCCAAGCTGGACTGGACCGACCAGTTGCAGGCGGTGATCTTCCCCTCGCTGGTGAGCGCGTTCGGTGTGTTCTTCATGCGGCAGTACCTGATCCAAGCGCTGCCGGACGAGATCATCGAGGCCGCCCGGGTCGACGGGGCGAGCAGCTGGCGCGTGGTGTGGCACGTGGTGTTCCCCACCGCGCGGCCCGCGATGGCCGTGCTGGGCATGCTGATGTTCGTGCAGACCTGGAACGACTTCCTGTGGCCGTTCCTGGTGCTGACGCAGACCGGCAACCCGACCGTGCAGGTCGCGGTCGCGGGCCTGGGCCGCGGCTACACGCCCGACCAGTCCCTGATCATGGCGGGCGCGCTGCTCGGCACGCTGCCGCTGCTGCTGGTCTTCGCGATCTTCGGCAAGCAGATCGTGGGCGGCATCATGCAGGGCGCCGTCAAGGGCTGACGCCCTCCTCCCCAGGGGCCGGGCCGACGCTGCTCCGGCCCCTGTTCTCCCCCTTCCTCCCCCCTCCCCCCTCCACCGTCGGTCTCCACGACCCCAATGGGAGCGCTTCCATGCCTGACTCCGAGAACCCGGCCACTGCGGTGACCTTCCCTCCCGCCTTCCTCTGGGGCGCGGCGACCTCCGCGTACCAGATCGAGGGCGCGGTGCGGGAGGACGGCCGCACGCCGTCGATCTGGGACACCTTCAGCCATACGCCGGGCAAGACGGCCGGTGGCGACACCGGTGACATCGCTGTCGACCACTACCACCGCTACCGCGAGGACGTGGCGCTGATGGCGGAGCTGGGCCTGGGCGCCTACCGCTTCTCCGTCTCCTGGTCGCGGGTGCAGCCGACCGGGCGGGGTCCGGCCGTCCAGAAGGGCCTGGACTTCTACCGCCGGCTGGTCGACGAGCTGTTGTCCAAGGGCATCAAGCCGGCCGTCACGCTCTACCACTGGGACCTGCCGCAGGAGCTGGAGGACGCGGGCGGCTGGCCCGAGCGGGACACGGCGTACCGTTTCGCGGAGTACGCGCAGATCGTCGGCGAGGCGCTGGGCGACCGGGTCGAGCAGTGGATGACGCTCAACGAGCCGTGGTGCAGCGCGTTCCTGGGCTATGCCTCCGGGGTGCACGCCCCGGGCCGGACGGATCCGGCGGCCTCGCTGCGTGCCGCGCACCATCTGAACCTGGCGCACGGGCTGGGCGCGTCCGCCCTGCGGTCGGTGATGCCGGCCCGCAACACGGTCGCGATCAGCCTCAACTCCTCGGCCGTCAGGCCGCTTTCGCAGACCCCGGCGGACCTGGCGGCGGCCCGGAAGATCGACGACCTGGCCAACGGCGTCTTCCACGGCCCGATCCTGCACGGCGCGTACCCGGAGTCGCTGTACGTGGCGACGGCGGAGCTCACGGACTGGAACCACGTCCTCGACGGCGACCTGGCGCTGATCAACCAGCCGCTGGACGCGCTGGGCCTCAACTACTACACGCCCGCGCTGGTCTCGGCGGCCGACCCGGCGGCCAAGGGACCGCGCGCCGACGGCCACGGCTCCAGCGAGCACTCGCCCTGGCCGGCCGCGGAGGACGTCGCCTTCCACCAGACGCCCGGCGACCGCACCGAGATGGGCTGGACGATCGACCCGACCGGCCTGCACGAGCTGATCATGCGCTACACCCGGGAGGCGCCGGGCCTGCCGCTGTACATCACCGAGAACGGTGCGGCCTACGACGACAAGATCGACTCGGACGGCCGGGTGCACGACCCGGAGCGCGTCGCCTACCTGCACGGCCACCTCTCGGCGGTCCGCCGCGCGATCGCCGACGGCGCGGACGTCCGCGGCTACTTCCTGTGGTCCCTGATGGACAACTTCGAGTGGTCGTACGGCTACGGCAAGCGCTTCGGCGCGGTGTACGTGGACTACGCGACGCTCGAACGCACCCCGAAGTCCAGCGCCTACTGGTACGCCCGAGCGGCCCGGACGGGCACGCTGCCGGAGGCCGTGTAGCCACTGCGGAGGCGGGGGGACGGGGCGCGGCACCAATAGGGGAGTGCCGCGCCCCGGCATGTCAGGAGACGCTGCGTGGCGTCAGCAGCCGGCGGGTCGTCGTCACGCCCCACTCGTCGAGTGACAGCAGGCGGTCGCTGGAGGCCATCAGGCCTCCGGTGGATTCCACGTGTGCCGCCCACTGTTCACGGGTCTCGACGGCCGGGCGGGCCATCAGGCAGTCGGGGTCGTTGGTCCAGAGGCGGTCGTGCTGCCACTGGCGGTTCGCGCCCGTGAACTCCGCCGGGTCCTGGCCCGGCTGGGAGTAGTCGTCGGCCTCGGGGCGGCGGTGGGGGGCCGTGTCGGGGCTGACGCGCATGGCGTCGAACAGGCCGATGGAGGGGAGCATCGGGGCGCCGCAGCCCAGGAGGTAGGAGTCCGGGCCGATCGCGTCGCGGATCAGGCGGATGCCGGAGCGGTACGCCGTGAGGGGGTCGACGTCCGCGTGGCGGATGCCGTCCAGGGCGCCCGCGTAGAGGAAGTCCGTCTTGAAGTAGTCGTAGCCCTCCGTGCGCAGGGTGGTGAAGACCTCGGTCAGGTACGCCGCCGCGTCCGGGTGGGTGGTGTCCAGGACGCGCAGGTCGTGGCCCCAGTTGCGGCCGGCGTGGGCGAAGCCGCCGGCGGTGTCGCGGACCAGCCAGGCGGGGTGCTCGGCGGCCAGGTCGCTCGCCGGGTCGACGAGGAAGGGGGCCGTCCAGATGCCGGCGCGGCGGCCGCGGGAGCGAATCTTCTCGGCGATTCCGGCACGGGAGCGGAAGCGTCCGGAGAGAGTGAGCCAGTCCCCGAGGGCCCGCTGGTAGCCGTCGTCGATCTGGACGACGTCGACGGGCAGGTCGAGGGTGTCCATCGCGCGGAGGTTCTCGTGGATGTCGTCCTCGGTGACCTCCGTGAAGTACTCGTACCAGGAGCACCAGACGGTGGGCGCCGGGCGTGGGGCCGCGATGCCGAGACCGGAGGCCCACTCGCCCAGCACGGACTGGATGTCGTCGCCCGTCCACTCCTTCACCGGGCCGTCGGCACCGACCTCCGCGATCCCGCCCCGTGCGGCGAGCCGGATCGACGGCACCTCGCGCGTCGGTTCGGCCGCCGCCCACAGCCGGACCGGTGAGCCGTCGCCGGGGTCGAGCGCGAGCAGGCCCTCGCCCTGGAAGACGCCGGCGGGGACGGTGACGCCGGGCCGGTAGCAGACCGTGGCCCAGTTGGCGTTGACCGGACGGTGGGGCGCCGCGCCGAGGGCGTAGGCGCCGCTGGGGCTCCAGGACTGCCAGCCCTCCTCGTGGACGCGGGCGCGGCGGCGGTCGACGGGCACGGAGGCCAGCGGCGTGAAGGGGTGCTGCACGGTGATCTCTTTCGGGAGGGGTCAGCCCTTGTTGGCGCCCAGGGTCAGGCCGCTGACGAACTGGCGCTGGAGCACGAAGTAGACGATGAGAGTGGGGATGGCCGTGAGCAGGGCTCCGGCCGCGACCAGGTTGGGGTCGGTGAAGTACTGGCCGGAGAGGTTGTTCAGCGCCGACGTGATGGGCATGTTCTCGCCGGTGGAGATCAGGACGATGGCCCAGAAGAAGTCGTTGTAGATCCAGATGGACAGCAGGGTGGCGAGGGCGGCCATCGCGGGCTTGCACAGGGGCAGCACGATCTGCCAGTACAGCCGCCACACGGAGGCGCCGTCGACCAGGGCGGCCTCGGTCAGTTCGTGTGGCAGCGAGCGCATGTAGTTGCTCAGCACGAACGCGCAGAAGCCGGACTGGAAGGCCACGTGGATCAGGACCAGGCCGAGCGCGGAGTCGTAGAGCTTGCCGGACATGGTGATGCCGGGCAGGTCGATGAGCAGGTACAGGCGGTACAGCGGGGTGATGATGACCTGCTGCGGCAGCAGGTTGCCCGCCGTGAAGACCAGCAGCAGGAACAGGTTGACCCGGAAGTCGAAGCGGCTGACGTAGAAGGCGACCATCGACGACAGCAGCAGCGTCAGCAGCACGGCCGGCACGGCGACGATCAGCGTGTTGCCGAAGTAGTGCAGCATGTCCGACTGCTGGAAGGCGTTCGTGAAGTTGTCGACGTTCAGCCTGTCGGGCCAGGAGACATAGCCCTTCTCGCTGGTCTCCGCGTACGGCCGCATCGCCGCGAGCAAGGCCCACAGCAGGGGCGCCAGCCAGGCCAGCGCCGTGACGACGAGAAAGGTGTGCAGCAGGATCCGGGCGGGGCGGATGGGGGTGCGCTGCTTGTGAGCGCCGGCGACGGTGCTCATGCGCGCCGCTCCTTCCGGAAGGTGGCGATCAGGTACGGGATGATCACCGCGAGTGAGATCACCAGCAGCACGACGGCGATCGCCGAGCCGTATCCGATCCGGCTGGACTCGCCGATGATGTTGTTGGTCACCAGGATCGACAGCAGTTCGGTGCCCTGGGCGCCCTTGTTGAAGACGAAGACCAGGTCGAAGGCGCGCAGGGCCTCGATGATGGTGACGACCAGGACGACGGTGTTGGTGGGCCGCAGGGTCGGGAAGACGACGTTCTTGAACGTCTGCCACTCGTTGGCGCCGTCCAGCGAGGACGCCTCCCGCAGGGCGGGGTCGACGCCCTTCAGGCCGGCCAGGTAGAGGATCATCATGTAGCCGGCGTGCCGCCAGGAGGCGGCGACCAGGACGGCCCAGAGGTTGAGGTCCGGGTCGCCGATCCAGTCGATGTAGTGGCCGGGCTTGTTGGCCCCGATGAGGCTGTTGATCAGGCCGGTGTCGGGGTTGTAGACGAGCTGCCAGACGAATCCGGTGACCGCCAGCGACACCACCACCGGCAGGAAGAACGCGGTCTGGTAGACGCGGCTGAAGCGGATCTTCTTGTCCAGCTGCACGGCCAGGAACAGGCCGAAGGGGGTGGGCAGCAGGATGAGGACGACGAACCAGATGACGTTGTGCTCGACGGCGGGCCAGAACTGCGGGTTGCTGGTGAACAGCTGCCTGAAGTTCTCCAGGCCGACCCAGTGGATGGAGTCGAAGCCGATGCCGTCCCAGCTGGTGAAGGCCAGCGCGATGGAGGCGAGGGCCGTCAGCCACACCAGGGCGACGTGCAGGATCGTCGGCACGCCCGCCATCAGGCCGAGCGTGATGCGGTCGCGGCGGGTCAGCAGCCGGCGGTGGCCCGTCGAGCCCTTCGCGGGGGCGGCGCCCGGAGACGGCGCGGGGGCCGTCTCCGGGTTCTCGGTGGAGGTGTCGGTGCTCATGAGGACGCGAAGATCGTCTTCTTCTGACGCTCGATCGACGCGAGGATGCTGTCGACGTTCTTGGGGTTGCGGACGAAGTTCTGGAGCGCGGGCTGCATCACCGTGGAGGTGAAGTCCGGGCGGGAGTCGCGGTCCATGAACTGCGTCAGGCTCTTCGCGCCGGAGATCATCTCGAAGGACTTCTTCTGGAGCGCGGTGTAGGAGGCGGTGTCGGCCTTGGTGGAGGCGGCCACCACGCTCGAGTCGGCCTTGAGGTAGATCTGCTCGGCCTCGGGGGTGCCCAGGAACTCCAGCAGCTTGGCGGCGCCGTCGCGGTTCTTCGGGGCCTTGGAGAGCATGAAGCCGTCGGTGGGGGCCTCGACGGTGTCCTGGCCGAACTGCGGGTCGATCTCCGGGAAGGCGAAGAAGTCGAGGTCGTCCAGGTCGGCCTTGTTCGTGAACTGCTGGCCGACGAAGGTGCCCAGCAGGTACATGCCGGCCTTCTTCGCCACCAGGGTCTGGGCCGCGTCCTGCCAGGTGCGACCCACCGCGCCGTCCTGGTGGTAGGGGAGGATCTCCGTCCAGTGGTCGAAGACCTTGCGCACCTTGGGGTCGGTCCAGGAGGCCTTGCCCGCCATCAGCTCGACGTGGAAGTCGTAGCCGTTGGTGCGGAAGTTGATCTGGTCGAAGGTGCCCATCGCGGGCCAGGCGTCCTTGTCACCGAAGGCGATCGGGACCAGCCCGTCCTTCTGCATCCGCTTGCACAGGGCGACGAAGTCGTCCCAGCTGGTGGGGACCTCGTAGCCGTGCTGGGCGAAGACGCTCTTGCGGTAGAAGACCGCCCACGGGTACGTGTACAGCGGCACGAAGTAGTACTTGCCGTCCTCGCCCTTGCTGAGCTTCTTCATCGCGTCGGGGAAGTTCCCGCCGATCTTCTGCCACACGTCGTCGATCGGGGTGGCCAGCTTCTTCGACGCGAAGAACTGCATGCGGTACCCGGCGAACCAGGTGAACACGTCGTCGGGCGTGCCCTGGAGGTAGGAGTTGATCTGCTCCTGGAACGTGTTGTGGTCCTTGGTGTTCACGTCGACCTTGATGCCGGACTTCTTCGTGAAGGCGGCGTAGATCTCGGCGAACGCCTTCTTCGGCACCGCGTCCGAGGAGTTCGAGCCGAGGCTGACCGTCTTCGGGTCGGCGGCCGCACCGCTGCCGCCACAGGCGCTCAGCAGGGGTATGCCGGCGCCGAGCAGGGCCGCACCGCCTATGCCGCGCAGGACGGAGCGGCGGCTGGCAGCGGGGAGGGAGAGTCCGGAAGGAGAGAGGTCGTGCATGAACGGCTCCTGGGGGCATGGTTCGGCCACGAGGGTGTGGCGTGAAATCCAGTCTTAATCGACCAGAAATCAACTTGACCGAACACGGTGGCGCAATAACAGCCGTATGTCCGGTCATGCGTCAAGAGCCGTCGACCTCATTTGTCGAAACGTGACCGACCCGTGAGCGTGACCGGCCGCGGAGAGGTCAGACAGAGCGGGAGCGGTTGTATGCGGCAACCAGCCTGCCCCGCCGCCGGCGCCGCACCGGCCCGCGGTGGCCCCTGCGGCTCACCGGCGCCCGGTCGTCCAGCTGGATCCAGATCCGCACCTCGGTCCCGCCGAGCACCGAGGAACCGATCCGTGCGTCCCCGCCGGTCGACTCCGCAAGCCGGCGCACGATGTCCAGACCGAGCCCGGTCGAGCCGTCGGTCCCGGAGCCGCGGCCCCGCGCCATGGCGGCCTCCGGGTCGGGTATGCCGGGGCCCGCGTCGGACACGAGGACGATCACCGCGTCCTCGCCGTTGTGCACGTCGACCGCGAAGGCGGTGCCCTCCGGGGTGTGCCGGAAGACGTTGCCCAGCAGCGCGTCGAGCGCGGCGGCCAGGTCGGTGCGGGCCACGGGTATGCGCACCGGCCGGTCGGCCCCGGACACCCGCCACTTGCGGCCCTCGTCCTCCGCGAGCGCCGACCAGAAGGCCATCCGCTCCCGGACCACCTCGGCGGCGTCGCACCCGGCGCCCGGGCCGGCCGCGGCCGTCTGCGGCTTGGCCTCCCGGGCCGTGCGGATGATGGTGTCGACCTCGCGCTCCAACTGCTCGACCGCGGTCCGGGTCTGCTCGGCGGCCGGTCCCTCGCCGAGCGAGGCGGCGTTGAGCCGCAGCACGGTCAGGGGCGTGCGCAGCCGGTGGGACAGGTCGGCCGCCAGCTCCCGTTCGTTCGCCAGCAGATGGACGACCTGGTCGGCCATCGAGTTGAACGCGACCGCGGCGAGCCGCAGTTCGGTCGGGCCCTCCTCGGGCACGCGGGCGCCGAGCCTGCCCTCCCCCAGGTCGCGGGCCCCCTTCACCAGGCGCTTGGCGGGCCGGACCATCCGCACGCCCAGCCGGTCGGCGACCGCGACCGAGCCGAGGACCAGCGCGACACCGACCCCGGCGAGCACCGCCCAGGCCGTGCCCACGCCGTTGGTGACCTCGGCCTCCGGCACGTACACCTCGACGACCGCGATCTTGCCGGTGCTGAGCGCGACCGGCTGGAGCAGCGTCGAACCGCCGGCCACGCCCGTGGTGGAGGCGCGGCCCAGCTTGCGCACGGCGGCGATGTCCTCGTCCGTCGCGCGCTGCCGCCCGAGCTCCAGGGCATCCTGGCCGTCGCCCGCGGGTATGTGCACGGCCATCCCGGCATCGGAGCCCGCGGAGGCCACGACCCGTTCGAGCTGATCGCGGTCGGTGGTGATGGACAGCGCCGGGGCGACGGCCGCGGCCTCCCGCTCGGCGTTGGAGAAGGCGCGGTCCCGGGCCATCTCGCCGATGACGAGTCCGAGCGGCACCGCGAAGGCGAGCACGACCATGGTGGTCACCGCCAGCGACACCTTGACCAGCGCCCACCTCATCGCGGCGCCTCCGCCCCCGGCGGTTCGAGCTTCACGCCGACGCCCCTGAGGGTGTGCAGATAGCGGGGGCTGGCGGCCGTCTCGCCCAGTTTCCTGCGCAGCCAGGACAGATGGACGTCGATGGTCTGGTCGTCGCCGTACGACTGCTGCCACACCTCGGCGAGCAGTTCCTTGCGGGGGACGACGACCCCGGGGCGGCGGGCCAGGAAGGCGAGCAGGTCGAACTCGCGGCGGGTGAGGTCGAGCCGCGCGCCGTCCAGCTCGGCCTGGCGGCGCAGCGGATCGACGGTCAGGCCGCCCACCCGGATCACCGGGGACGGCTCCCCCTCGCCCGAGCCGGAGCGGGCGCGGCGCAGCACGGCCGCCATGCGGGCCGACAGGTGCTCGACGGAGAAGGGCTTGGTCAGGTAGTCGTCCGCCCCGGCGTTGAGCAGCCGGACGATCTCCGCCTCGTCGTCCCGGGCCGTGGCGACGATCACCGGCACGTCCGTGATGCCGCGCAGCATCTTCAGGGCCTCGGAGCCGTCGAGATCGGGCAGTCCGAGGTCCAGGATCACCACGTCGAAGCGGACATGGGCGACCTCGCGCAGCGCCTCCAGTGCCGTCCCGACGCTGCGTACGGTGTGCGAGGCGTCGGTCAGGTGCCGGATGAGCGCCGAGCGTACGAACTGGTCGTCCTCGACCACGAGCACACGTGCCATGCGCCGCACCGTACGCCATCTCGAACAGCCGGGTGCGGGCCTGTGGACAACTCCGCGCCTGGGGACAACCGGCCGCGCGTGACTGCCGTTTGTGGGCAACGCGTGGGACGAGTGCGGCAGTATGACCGGCGATGCGCAGAGGACTTCTCCACCTACTGGCATGGCTGCTCGCCACGGGCGCGGCGGTCACGCTGTCGTGGTGGGGTGTCCACACGGTGATGGCGGGCACGGCCTATGACCCGCCGCGCGCCCTGCCCGTCAAGGCCGCCGATGCGCCCGGACTGGAGTCGAAGCCGCCTGCCACGCCGTCGCAGCGGACGGGTCCGCGACCGAGCCGGACGCCGAGTCCACCGCCACCGCCCACGGCCGGAAAGCCGAGCCCCACTCCCACCCGACCACCCCGTCCCTCCCCCACGGCCACCGGCGAGGTCGAGAGCTACGACACCGAGGGCGGCCGGGCGGTCTTCGACCTGGGCAGGACCTCCGCCTCCCTCGTCTCGGCCACTCCTGGCGCGGGCTGGTCGATGCAGGTGTGGAAGACGGAGTCGTGGATCCGCGTGGAGTTCTCCTCGGGCGCGGACCGGGTGTCGGTGTTCTGCACCTGGCACGACGGGCCGCCGCGCGTGGAGATCGGGACCTACTGAGTGCCGGACGGGTGCGTGCCGCACGGGTGCGCGCCGTACCGGTGCCTTCCGCGGGGGCTCACCGGAACACCGAAGCGGGCGGCGCGGGGGACGCCACGGCCGCGATGTCCGTGACGGGTGCGGCCCCGCCGGTGAAGTCGGTGAGCGTCCTGCCGTGCTCGACCCGGCCGGGATGCGGGTCGGAGGCGGCGCGGCGGGTCAGTTCGGCGACGGGCAGCGGCTGGTCGGAGGCGACCAGGACGGCGTTCCCGAAGCGTTTGCCGCGCAGCACCGTCGGGTCGGCGACCAGCGCGAGCTGTCCGAATCGGGCGGCGGCGGTGGCGATCTGGCCGCGCAGATGGGCGAGCGGCGGCCCGTCGGCGAGGTTGGCGGCGTAGATCCCGCCGGGCTTGAGGGCCCTGCGCACGTCGTCGAGGAACTCGGTGGAGGTCAGATGGGCCGGGGTCCGGGCGCCGCTGAACACATCGGCGATGACCAGGTCGGCCCAGCCGTCCGGAACCTTGGCGAGCCCTTCACGGGCGTCGACGGACCGCACCCTGATGCGCGCGTTCGCGTCCAACGGCAGCTCGCGGCGGACCAGTCGGACCAGGCCGGCGTCCCGTTCGACGACCTGCTGGGTGGAGCGGGGCCGGGTGGCGGCGACGTACCGGGCGAGGGTGAACGCCCCTCCGCCGAGGTGCACGGCGTGCACGGGCCTGCCCGGCGGGGCGACGAGGTCGATGACATGTCCGAGCCGGCGCTGGTACTCGAAGGAGAGGTACGCCGGGTCGTCCAGGTCGACGTGCGACTGCGGGGCCCCGTCGATCACCAGGGTCCAGGCACGGGCCCGGTCACGGTCGGGGATCAGCTCGGCGAGCCCGCCGTCGACACTCTCGACGACGGCTTCCCCACCGGCCTGCCTGCGCCGACCGCTCCTGGACTTTCCCATGGGGTCATTATCGGGGTCGGGCTGTTAAGCAGGACGTACGGTTCCCCGGGGCGCCACCGCCCACCCCGCCTCCTTGGCCGCCTCGGCGGCCCGCTCCCGCACTCACCGCCCCCACCGAACCTCGGCGTCTAGCGGCAGCTGTCCGCCGCCTTGATCGTCCGGGCCGCCTCCCCGAGGGCCTTGCGCAGCACCACCGGGTCCGTCGCGAGGTCCGCCTCGCCGGGCGGCAGCAGCCAGTCCGAGCCCTCCACCGGAGGTTCGGGGGCCGGCAGTGCGCGTCCGTCGGTCTCCGTGCAGGTGCTCCCCGGCACGTCCCACGCCGCGGCCGTCCCCGGCGGCACCAGGAAGCCCAGCGTGTCACCGCCGTCGTCGTGCAGAACGGGCCCGACCGCTTCCCCGGCCCCGCGCCTCAGGATGTCGACCGCCTCCAGCCCCTGCCGCGCCGGCACCGTCACGACGTCGCAGCCGGCCGACGGAGTGCTCGGCGGCGTACCCGGCGGTGTACGAGGATCGTTGATCTGGCTGGTCTCCATCCCGGCCTCCACCACGGAACCCCTGCTTGGACGAGCGGTCGGGAGTCGGGGGCCTCCCGGTCCACAGGGTTCAACGCGGCAGACCGTCAACGGCTACGGCGCAAGTCAGCCGCAAAGGATGGCACTTCATGGCAGATCACGGGTGGGATATCCGGTTTGTAGCCAAACCCAGCGTGAGGACTCCGGCACAGCAGGTACGTTCTTGCCCGCCGGACACGGGGCAGACCATACGGGACAACACGTACAACCCGCCCCGAACCCGGCATGGTTCGACGGTTCGCACGAGAGGACCCGGCCATGGCGTCGTCAATGGTGACCTCGTCTCAACCCAACCGGCCGCCACAGCCCAACCTCGCCTTCCGGCAGCTGCGTGGACAGCGCTCGCCGGCCGAGTTCGCCGCGGCGATCCGCCGGGCGGCCCTGGAGATCGGCGAGCAGGTCTGCTGTGACGCGCGATACATCGGCCGGGTCGAGGCGGGCGAGATCCGCTGCCCCAACTACGCGTACGAACGGGTGTTCCTGCACATGTTCCCTGGCCGCACGCTCACCGACCTGGGGTTCGCGCCCCGCTCATCGGTACGCGGACGCCGGGCGCGCGATACCGAGGACGCGCCCCTGATGTGCATCCCGAACCCGGCGAACGCCACGAGTGAGACCAGCGGGGCGTGCGAGCCGTATGAAACGCAGAACCCGTACGACCCGCACCACCCGCACGACACCTACGAGGAGAGCGACGTGCTACGTCGCGCATTCATGACCGGCGGGGGCGCCACGGTGGCCGCCGCCTCGCTGGGGCCCGTCGGCCTCGCCCTCGACGCCGCGGCGGCACAGCGCCCCGTGCGCCGTGCCGGGGCGAGTGACGCGGGTGCTCTGGAAGACGCCGTCCGCCGCATCCGGCTGCTCGACGACCGGCACGGGGCCGACGGCCTCTACCGCCGCGCGGCGGCCCCGCTGCGTGCCGCCTACGCCCTGCTGGACGCCGGTACGACCCGGCAGACGACGGCGGACCGGCTCTACTCGGGCGCCGGTGAACTCGCCATCTCCGTGGGCTGGCTGGCCCACGACTCGGGACGCTTCGACGACGCCCGCTCCCATTACGCGGAGGCCCTGGCGACCGCCCGGATGACCGGCGACCCGGGCCTGGAGGCGCACGCCTTCTGCAACACGGCCTTCCTCGCGCGCGACGCGGGCCGGCCGCGCGAGGCGGTCCGGGCCGCCCAGGCCGCACAGCGCGTCGCCCGGCCCGTCGGCTCGGCCCGGCTGATGTCGCTGCTCGCGCTGCGCGAGGCGGGCGGCTGGGCGGGCCTCGCCGACCGCGTCGGCTGCGAGCAGGCACTGGCCCGGGCGCAGGCCCTCTTCGACCGGGGCCCCTCGGACGACGACCCCGAGTGGATGAGCTTCTACGGAGAGGCCGAACTGGAAGGCCTGGAGGCGCAGTGCTGGTCCACGCTCGGCGACTGGCCCCGGGCGGCCCGGCACGCGCGGCGGGCGGCGGAGCTCCAGGATCCGCACTTCACACGGAACATCGCGCTGTACACGGCGGAGCTGGCGGACGACCTCGCGCGGGGCGGGCGGCCGGACGAGGCCGCCGTGGCGGGGATGCGGGTGCTGGATCTGCTGCAGGAGGTCCAGTCGTCCCGGATCCAGACGATGCTGGCGGCTACGGCGCGGGTGCTCTCGCCGCACCGGCGGGCGTCCGGGGTGTCGGCGTTCCTGGAGAGGCATGCGTCGACGCCGAGGGCGGTGTGACGCGCTGCCCCCGGCAGCACCCCTGCCCGCCGCCAAGCGGCCCACGGCGGCCAGGCGGCTAGGCGGCTAGGCGGCTAGGCGGCTAGGCGGCTAGGCGGCTACGGCGGCCAGGTGCCCGAGATCGTTCCAACTCTCGATCGCCGGCTCCCCGTAGGCCCACCCCAGCACCGACAGCGACGTCGGATTCAGGCGTATCCGCGCCGCGAAGTCGATCGGCAGTCCCAGCCACCGCGCCCCGATGGAGCGCAGGATGTGCCCGTGGGCGAAGACCAGGACGTCCCGGTCCTCGGCACGCGCCCAGGAGACCACCTCGTCCGCCCGGGCCGTGATCTCGGCGAGGGTCTCGCCCTCGGGGACACCGTCGCGCCAGATGAGCCAGCCGGGCCGGACGGCCTGGATGTCCGCCGGGGTCATGCCCTCGTACGCCCCGTAGTCCCACTCCAGCAGCGTGTCCCAGGTCCGCGCGCGGTCGCCGAAGCCGGCCAGTTCGCACGTCTCACGCGCGCGGGCCAGCGGGCTGGTGCGCACCTCGACGCCGGGCAGGCCGTCGTACGGCGCCCGGTGCAGGCGCTCCCCGAGCAGCTCGGCCCCGCGCCGGCCCTCCTCCAGCAGCGGCACGTCCGTCCTGCCCGTGTGCTTGCCGGACAGCGACCACTCGGTCTGTCCGTGCCGGGCCAGCAGGATGCGCGGAGCCATGGGGGACCTTTCCGGGAGAAAAACGCGAGCGGAACTCCACCATCATCGCGCACGCTGGTCGCGGGCAACCCGGGGGGCGATCTCTGCGTCTTTGAGGTCCGGAGGGCGCCCCCAGGGGGCGCACGTACGCCGTAAAGTGGCACGACCTACCGGCCGGGCGCCGCGTGACGACGAAGGGGGAGGGCGATCGGATGCCGCACACCGAGACACCGGGCACCGAGGCGGCCCCTGCGCCCCGGCTCCGCTGGTGGACGGAGCTGCCGCTGATCCTGCTGGTGTACGCGTGCTACACGGCGGGCCGGCTCCTCGCCCGGGGCGATGTCTCCGGTGCGGTCGACAACGGCCTGGCGCTCCTGCGCGCCGAGAAGGCTCTGTATCTCAACTTCGAGCACCCGCTCAACCGCCTCTTCACGCACGAGGCCTGGATAGGCATACCGGCGGACTTCTGGTACGCGTCGCTGCACTACCTGGTCACGCCGGCGATCCTCGTGTGGCTCTTCCGCTCCCACGCGGTGCGCTACCGCGCCGCGCGCACCTGGCTAATGACGTCCACCCTCATAGGCCTGGTCGGTTTCACACTGATGCCGACCTGTCCGCCCCGGCTCCTCGACGCGAGCCACGGCTTCGTGGACACGATGGCGCAGTACAGCTCGTACGGCTGGTGGGGCGGCGCGGCGAGCGCCCCGCGCGGCATGGGCGGAATGACCAACCAGTACGCGGCGATGCCGAGTCTGCACGTGGGCTGGGCCCTGTGGTGCGGAGTGATGCTGTGGCGCTACGGCGGTACGCGCACGGCGAAGATCGCGGGAGTCGCCTACCCGCTGATCACGACGATCGTGGTCATGGGCACCGCCAACCACTACTTCCTCGACGCGGTCGCGGGCGCCGCCGTCATGGGCGTCGGGCTGCTGCTCGCCCCGGTCGTGATGCGCGCGGCGGACCGGGTCAAGGCGCGTTTCGTGCCGCGTGCCGCACCGGTCACGGCGGCATCTCCCGCCGCGGGTTCCCCGATTGTCAGTGCCGGATGCCAGACTTCCGCGGGTGAGCGAATTCCACGGCAGCGCGAGTCGCGGCTCGGAGCGGGAGCCGAGCCGAGTGCCTCCCCCAAGGACGCGGGGGACGGCGCTCCGGCACCGGCTCGCTGAGCTGCGCGGCCCCGACGTACCGGCGAAGGCCCTGGACGCGCGCGCGTTGGCGGCGCTGGCCGCCAACCCCGGTTGCGCGCGCAGAGCGGTCCTCGACGGCGCCGGGGTGAACAAGGCGGCGCTGGCGAGCGCACTGGGCTCGCCCTCGGCCTTCGGGCAGTCCCAGTTCGCGCTCACGCGGGGCAACGCGTTCGAGGCGCGGGTCAAGGCCGACGGCGGCGCGGAGCTGCTGCGGCTGGTGCACGAGAAGCTGGACCGGACGGCGGAGCCGCCCGCCGAGGCGCGCGTGCCCGACCTGACCGCGACCGGCCCCGAGGGGCGTACGGCCCGTACGGCGCTGGAGCTGCGGGAGGCCGCCGCGCACCCGGGCGCGTGGACGCTGCTCGATCATCCGATGCTCGCGCTGGACGTCGCGGGCTCCCCCGCGTTCCTCGAGCCGGACGCGGTCGTGGTGCATCCGGGCGGCAGCTGGACCGTGGTCGAGATCAAGTCGTTCCCGCTGCTGGACGGTTCGGCGGACCCGGCGAAGGTCGGGGCGGCGGCCCGGCAGGCGGCGGTGTACGTGCTGGCGCTGGAGGAACTCGCGGCCCGGCTGGACCCGTCCCCGCGCGTGCGGCACCGGATCCTGCTCGTCTGCCCCAGGGACTTCTCCAACCTGCCGGCCGCGTCCGCCGTGGACATCCGCAAGCAGCGTGCGGTGACGGCTCGTCAGCTGACCCGGCTGGCCCGCATCGAGGACATCGCCGAGACGCTCCCCGAGGGCACGTGTTTCTCCCCCGAGCTGCCCGCCGACGAGCTGACGGCCGCCGTCGAGTCGGTCCCGGCGACGTACGCGCCGGAGTGCCTGTCCGCGTGCGAGCTGGCCTTCCACTGCCGGGGCCGCTCCCGCGAGGCGGGTGCGGTGACCTCGCTCGGGCGGCCGGTGCGGGCGGAGCTGGGCGGGCTGACGACCGTGGAGGACGTCCTGGCGGCGGCCCGCGGCGAGGCGGGCGATCCCGATGATCCGGCGGTGGCGGCCCTCAGGCGGGCGGCGGCCCTGCGCGCCGAGGCACTGGAGGCGGCATGTCGCTGATCTCCACCCTGGCCCGGCTGGAAGCGGTCAGCACGGGCCGTGCCCAGCCCGCCGCGACCGTCCGGCACCGGCACCTGTCCGACCGTCCGCTGGTGTTCGTGCCGCTCACCACCGCCGGTGAGGCCGGCGCCCCGCTCGGCGCGCTGGTCGGCACCGACCGGGACGCGCCGCGGCTGCTGGTCGTCCCGCAGCCCCGCGACCGGGACCTCAGGTTCGCGTTCCTGGCGGACCTGGCCGACGTGGTGCTGCCGTACGTCGACGCGTACGCCGAGGTCGTGGAGGCCGCCGAGCGCACCGAGACCGACCCGGAGACCGGCAAGCGGGTCAAGGTCGAGGTCGACCTGTGCGCGGACGCGCCGCAGCTGATCGTGCCGAGCCGCGGGGGCATCGACCTGGTGCGGCTGCTCGGGCGCTCCATGCGGTTCCGGCGGACGGCCGAGCAGGAGCCGGAGGCCCCGTATCCGGCGCCGCCCCGGGTGCCGCTGCTCGGGCGGTGGCTGACGCACTTCGGGGAGCGGGCCCGGGTGCCCGGCTCCTCCCTGCTGCTGGCCATGACCGACGTACTGGGCCGGCACTGGGCGACCGGGCAGTCCACGCTGGAGGACCAGCACCTGGGGGCGCTGCTCGCCTGGATCGACCCGCCGGAGGGCCTGACCGGCGCCGAGGCGGCGCTGCGGGCCGAGCTGGAGCGGGACGCGCAGGGCCAGCTGACGTGTCCCCCGGCCGGTCCCGCCACGGACCCGGCGTTCGACAACAAGCTGCTCGCCCCGGCCATCGAGCGCTACGACCGTGCCCGCACGGCCCTGGCCGCCGCCGAGGACGGCCTGGAGGCCGACGACCGGCTCGGCGCGCTGACCGCAGCCGAGCGGGAGATCCGGGACCTGGTGCTCAGCCGCACCCTGCCCACCTGGGAGAAGGTCTGGCAGGGCCTGGACCTGCTGCGGGAACTGCCCGAGGGGGCGCATGTCGAGGAGCGCTGGACCCGCGACCGCTGGTCCTTCACCGGCCACCGCGACCGCGTCCTGGCCGGCGAGCCCCCGCAGCCGCGCCGCGACGACGCGGTCACGGCGGCCAACAAGCTCGCCACACGCGAGCGCGAGCAGGCCCGGCTGGAGGCGCAGGAGGCCCTCGACGACCCGCTGGTCATGGCGGGACGGCGGCTGTCCGGGGAGGCGTTCGCGGGTGAGGTCACGGACGTCGTGATGGCGTACAGCGAGGGCAAGCGGCCCAGCCCGCGCCCCCTGGTCACCGTGCGCACGGACGACCGGCCGCATCTCGGGGAGCGGACGAAGGTCTACCGGTCGCTGGGCGGGAAGCCGCAGTCGGCGGAGTTCGTCGGGGCCGAGGAGGACGGCGCGTACGTCGTGCTGCGGATCCTCGACAAGATGGGCCGCGGCAAGGAGCCCGAGCCGGGGTCGGTGCCGGAGAAGGGCGACCGCGTCTGCTTCACGCTCTTCGAGCACGAGCAGCGGGGCGGCGCGAAGCTGCCCGACCCGGAGGAGACGCCCTGGACGCACGGTGGGCCGCCCGGTGAGGCGACCCTGGAGGCCGCCGACCCGGTGACCGCGGAGGACCTGCTGTGACGACGCTCTTCGATCCCGCCGCCGCGGCGGCCCAGGCCACCGACGCGATCCTCCACGACACGCTGCACGGCACCGCGCGCGGTGTCGTCGTCGACTCGCCGCCCGGCGCCGGCAAGTCCACGCTCGTGGTCCGCGCGGCCCTGGAGCTGGCCGGGGCCGGCCATCCGCTGATGGTGGTGGCGCAGACCAACGCCCAGGTCGACGACCTGGTCCTGCGGCTCGCCGAGAAGAGCCCCGAGCTGCCGGTGGGGCGGCTCCACAGCAGCGACGCCGACCCGTACGACAAGGCGCTCGACGGCTTGGAGAACGTCCGCAAGTCGGCGAAGGCGGCCGATCTCGCCGGGCTAGCCGTGGTGATCTCGACGGCGGCGAAGTGGGCGCATGTGAAGGCCGACGAGCCGTGGCGGTACGCGATCGTCGACGAGGCGTACCAGATGCGCTCGGACGCGCTGCTCGCCGTGGCCGGGCTGTTCGAGCGGGCGCTGTTCGTGGGCGACCCGGGGCAGCTGGACCCGTTCGCGATCGTGGGCGGCGAGCAGTGGGCGGGCCTCACGTACGACCCGTCGGCCTCGGCGGTGACGACGCTGCTCGCGCACAACCCGGACCTGCCCCAGCACCGGCTGCCGGTGTCCTGGCGGCTTCCGGCCTCGGCGGCGCCGCTGGTCTCGGACGCCTTCTACCCGTACACGCCGTTCCGCAGCGGCACCGGCCACGACGACCGCCGTCTCTCCTTCGCCGTGCCGTCGGACGGCTCGGGCCCCGACCGGGTGATCGACGAGGCGGCCGAGTCGGGCTGGGGCCTGCTGGAGCTGCCCGCCCGGCACACCCCGCGCACGGACCCGGAGGCGGTCCGGGCGGTGGCGACGGTCGTACGGCGCCTGCTGGACCGGGGCGGCGCGGCGACGTCGGAGCGCTCACCCGACCCTTCTCCCCTGACCGCGGACCGGATCGCCGTCGGCACGGCACACCGGGACCAGGCGGCGGCGGTGCGCGCGGCCCTGGCCGGCCTCGGCGTCACCGACGTGGTCGTGGACACGGCGAACCGGCTCCAGGGCCGCGAGTACGACGTCACGGTGGTCCTGCACCCCCTCTCCGGCCGCCCCGACGCCACGGCCTTCCACCTGGAGACGGGCCGCCTGTGCGTCCTGGCCTCCCGCCACCGGCACGCGTGCGTCGTGGTCTGCCGGGCGGGGGTCGGCGACCTGCTGGACGCCTATCCGTCGACGGAGCCGGTACAGCTGGGGACGGAGGTGAAGTTTCCGGACGGGTGGGAGGCGAATCACGCGGTCCTGGCGCACCTGGCCGAACATCGCGTGCCGTGGCAGCCGTGACGAACGCCACGGATGTGACGGCCATCCCCCCACCAGCGAACACCCCACCCTCCACCGGCACAGGCCGGCACGCCGCCGGAGGCGGCCGGTGAACACAGCGTGGCGGCCGTGACGAACGCCGGGTGGTGTCGCAGCCGTATCCACTACCGCGATGCCCACTTGCGCGCCCGCGAGACAATGGACGGTGGCCCGCTCCACCGGGAGGGCCAGCGCGACGTACGAGGAGGAGTAGACATGGCGGAGCCCACGCCGCGTCGGAACGAACCGCGGCTACGCCCCGCGCCCCTGCTCTTCGAGCCCGCGGAGGCGGCCTCCGACCCTGAGCACTTCTTCGATCTCGAGTCGATCGACGATCCCCGCGCGCTGCTGTCCCGCGCGACGGAGCTGACGCTGGCGTTCCGGGCCGCGGCGGACCGGGCGGTGGAGTTCCAGGCGATCGCGGCGGCGCAGCTGGCGGATCCGCGGCGGTTCGACCGGCTGACGACCGCGGACATCGCGGAGCGGGCCGAGTGGACCGAGGACTACGCCAAGAAGATGGTCGAGTTCGGACGGGACCTGATGCGGGGCGGCGGCGAGGGCCGGGGGTCCGTCGACCCGGTGTGAGACCGGGAGAGCCGCACCTTCTCGATCTACCTGGCATATGCCAGGCGGGCAAGATACCCCCTCCCCACCCCTCCTGTCCCGATTTCCCGCAACCCTCGGGAACCGCGCGTTCACGGCCGGTAGATATGGACGCCATGAGCAGCGCATGGAACGCCTCCTATGTCACCCCGGACGGGGCCGCCTGGCTCGCCTCGGCAGGAACGTATCCGCGAAGCACGCTCGCCCTCTGGGACGAGCGCCCGGACGCACCGGTCGTGCTGCCCTGCGGGTCGGTCTTCGACGTCGTCAGCGCGCCCGCGATGTTCGGGCGGCGGATGCTCGACCGGCTGTGGGACGACGGGCCCGGCTCGGGGCCGGTCGCGGAGTTCCGCGGCCGGATGCTGCTGTTCTCCGCGCCCGGCACGGCCCAGCGGCTGCCGGTGCTGCTGGAGTGGGAGGAGTGGGGCAAGCGCGGCGGGGACCGCCGGGAGCCCGGCCGCACGGGCGGGGTTCCACCCCTGCTGTGCCACGGCACGGGCGACGCGGTGACCGTCCCGGCACCGGCGGACGACACCTCCCCCGACCGCTCCGGCGCCCGCTGGCTCGTCGCCCCCGACACCCGTCAGCCCTGGCTGCCCGGCCCCGAGGTACTGCTGTGGGCGGCCGTCCGGGCGGCCCGTTCGGCGGTGCGGATATCGATTTTTCCTCCCGCCGACCAGGGTGCTAAGGTCTACGACGTCAGCAGGCGCCGCTAGCTCAGTTGGTTAGAGCAGCTGACTCTTAATCAGCGGGTCCGGGGTTCGAGTCCCTGGCGGCGCACAGACGGCAAAGGCCCCTCGCGAGAGCGAGGGGCCTTCTGCATGCCCGGCGTCCGCATCGCGCGTCTTCAGTGCCCGGCCATGATCCGCACGGTCCAGGCCCCCGAAGCCGTACGCCCCTCCACCTCCACCCGGACCCCCTCCCCCGGCACCGTGAAACTCTCCCCAGGGCCGATCGGCGCGTCCGCGAGGGGCGGGTAGACCGAGTCCTCCCGGCAGGCCCCGGTGCGCGGATGGGCGTCGATCACCTCGATCGGCCCACCCCCGGAGTGCGCCCCGCCCCGCACCCGGTACACGAGCACCCCCTGCCGGCACGCTGCCACGTCGTTGCCCACCGGCCCGCGCGCCTCGAACGCGAGCACGCTGTCGCGGCCGGTGCGCAGCACCGCGAGCTTGGTGCCCCGCCCGAGCCCGAAGGCCGGCGCCCCCGCGGCGCCCGTCACCGGCACTCCGGGCCCGGCCGCCAGTGGCTCCAGGGTCAGCCGGGCGGGCCCGGCGTCCTGCACGCACCGCACCTGCCGCTGCTCCAGCCAGCCCAGTTTCCACTTGTGCCAGCCGAACAGGTCGGGCGCCAGTCCGAACTGGCTGCCCATCAGGTCCCAGTCGCCGACGTGCGTGTCCCAGTCGCCCTTGCCGTCCACGGGCCGGTGGTAGAGGTCGGGCAGGTCGAACACGTGCCCGGTCTCGTGGGCGAGGACGAGCCGGTCCGGGGGATGCTGCTCGAACACCGTGACGACCCGGCGCAGATCGGTGCCGTCGGCCCGCATCGGACTCGTCAGGTTGACGACCTTGGTCGCGTCGGACTCCACACCGGGCGCGTCCGGGTCCGCGACGAAGTACACGACGTCGTAGCGGGAGAAGTCGACCTGCGGGTCGGCCACGGAGAGCGCGTCCCGCAGATAAGCGGCCCGGTGCGCGGCGCTCCAGTCGCGCTGTATGTCGTACGCCGTGGACGGCTGCGGCATCTGGATCCAGTGCCCGACGGGGCGCGGGCGCAGGGTGAAACGGCCGTAGGAGGCGCGTTCGAAGAAGCGGGTGGTGGCCGGGAAGTGGTCGGCGGTCAGCTCCTGCGGCGTGGTCAGCGGATGGGCGTCCGGGAAGGACAGGAACACCATGACCGCGTCCAGGGCCCGGACCGGGCGCGGATAGGCGGCGTTCCAGGTGTCCAGGCCCTCGGAGTGGTGGGCATTGGTGCGGGTCAGGGCGCAGGGCGCCACCGGGTCGGGTTCGGCGGCCGACGGGCCGGTGCCGAGGGAGGTCGCGGCGAGCGCCGACATGGTGGTGAACACGGCCGCGGTGCTGCGCAGTCGGGCGCGCGAGAACTGACGCGGCACGGGCACCTCCGAGTACGGTTCGCGGGACACCGCACCCAGCCTGTGATGATTTGTCGCACTGCGTCCTGTTTGCTTGCGCCAGTCGGGTGAAGAAGCCGAAGCATCGCGGATGTCGACACCCGCGAAGCACTCACAGAACGTCACAACTGGTCGGGGGCCTGAAGAAGCCGTCCAGGCATGAGCAGAAACGATCTGGCAGAGGGGCGGGTTGGTCCGGAAGACTGGACACCGGCTGGAAGGCCCTGGGGCCAGCCTCTATGATCGGCACACTTTCCTGACCTTTCCTGCACGGACAGAGATCGAATACATGCGGGAGCGAGCGGTGAGCGGAACCTCCGAAGGGCCGGCGCCCGCGGCAGACCTCGACCGGCCGGCCGTCACAGAGAGTGAGATCGACGCGCCTCCCCGTGCCGAGCCCCCGGCGCCCGCGCCCTATCGCTCCGTCTTCGCGGCCGCCCCGCTCGCCATGGCCGTCGTCGACCGCGAGGGGATGGTCGTCAGCGCCAACGACTCGCTCGCCGTGCTGCTCGGTACCCCGCCCGACGATCTGGCCGGGACCGTCGCCGCCGACCTGGTCGACCTCACCTGTGACGCCCGCACCTGGCACGCGTACCGCGAGGTGCTGCGCGGCCGGCAGTCCCGGCTGCGCTGCACGCGCCGGCTCAAGCACCCCGACGGGCATTCGCTGTGGGTGCAGGTGACGGTCGCCCCACTGCCCGCCGAGGACGGGGCCGTCCTGCTGACTGTCGCCGACATCAGCTCACGCCGCGAACTCCAGGCCCGGCTGCGGCACTTGCAGATGCACGACCCGGTGACCCGGCTGCCCAACCGCACGCTGTTCTTCGAACGCCTGTCGGCCGCGCTGGAGGCGGAGTCGTACGAGCAGAGCGGCACGGGCCGGATCGGGCTGTGCTACCTGGACCTGGACGGCTTCAAGGCCATCAACGACACCCTGGGCCACCGCGTGGGCGACCGGCTGCTGGCCGCCGTCGCCGAGCGCCTCACGCGCTGCGCGGACGAGGCCGGGCATTCCCGGCCCAGCATCCCGCTGGTGGCCCGGCTCGGCGGTGACGAGTTCGCGCTGCTCGTCGAGGACTCCACGGGCACCGAGCAACTGGCCGAGCTGGCCGAGTCGGTGCTGGAGGCGATCCAGGACCCGTTCGACATCTCCGGGCAGCGACTGTCGGTCTCGGCGTCGATCGGCGTGGTGGAGCGGCACGCGGCCGGGACGACTCCGACCGCCCTGATGCAGGCGGCGGACACCACGCTCTACTGGGCGAAGGCCGACGGCAAGTCCCGCTGGACGCTGTTCGACCCGGAGCGCAACGCCCACCGCATGACCCGCCAGGCCCTCGCCTCCACCCTGCGGCCGGCCATCGACCGGGGCGAGTTCCAACTGGAGTACCAGCCGCTGGTCGGCATGGAGGACGACCGGCTGCACGGGGTCGAGGCACTCATCCGCTGGAATCATCCTCAGTTCGGCGTACTGACGCCGAATCGGTTCATCGGACTTGCCGAGGAGGACGGTTCGATCGTTCCGCTGGGCCGCTGGGTGCTGCGCACGGCCTGCGGACAGGCCCGCCGCTGGCAGCTGGACCACCCCGACGAGCCGCCGATCTTCGTGAGCGTGAATGTGGCGGTGCGTCAGGTCTGGGACTCAGACCTGGTGGCGGACGTGGCACAGATCCTGGCCGAGACGGGCCTCGCGCCGCACCTGCTCCAGCTGGAGCTCACCGAGTCGGCGGTGATGGGCTCGGCCGGCCGGCCGCTCCAGACCCTGAAGGCCCTCAGCGACATGGGCGTGCGCA
Organism: Streptomyces sp. NPDC045955; assembly: GCF_056430805.1. NCBI lineage: Bacteria > Bacillati > Actinomycetota > Actinomycetes > Kitasatosporales > Streptomycetaceae > Streptomyces > Streptomyces sp. NPDC045955. The sequence continues at coordinate 82,259 of NZ_JBWKKY010000005.1, read as the reverse complement.
TCGCCATCGACGACTTCGGCACCGGCTACTCGAACCTGGCCTACCTCAGCCGCCTGCCGGTGTCCGTACTGAAGCTGGACGGCACCTTCGTCCGCGGCTTCCAGTACGACGACCAGGACAGCACGGCCACCCGCCCCAACCCGGCCGACGAGGTCGTGGTCGAGGCGATGATCCAGCTCGCCCACCGGCTGGGGCTGACCGTCACGGCCGAATGCGTGGAGACCTCGGACCAGGCGACCCGGCTGCGGCGCATCGGCTGCGACACCGGACAGGGCTGGCTCTACTCCCGTCCGGTGCCGCCGGACCGTATCTCCGAGCTGCTGGGCACGCCGGGCGTTCAGGCGGGCGTCGGCAACCCGTAGGCGTCGGCGATGAGTTCGTAGGAGCGCACGCGTACGTCACCGCCGTGCGCGTTGGCCGTGATCATCAGCTCGTCGGCGCCGGTGCGCTTGTGCAGGTCGTCCAGGCCGGAGCGGACCTCGTCCGGGGTGCCGTGGATGACGTTGGCGTTCCAGGAGTCGACGAAGTCGCGTTCCATGGGGCTGAACGCGTAGGCCTCCGCCTCCTCGGGGGTGGGCACGAGGCCGGGGCGTCCGGTGCGCAGCCGGACCATGCTGAGGGCGGCGGCCAGCACCTGGCGGCGGGCCTCCCTCTCCTCGTCGGCGGCGAGCGCGGAGACGCCGATGAGGGCATAGGGCTCGTCGAGCACGGCGGACGGCTGGAAGGACTCCCGGTACAGGTCCAGGGCCGGGATGGTGTTCTGCGCCGAGAAGTGGTGCGCGAAGGCGAAGGGCAGGCCGAGGACACCGGCGAGGCGGGCGCTGAAGCCGGAGGAGCCGAGCAGCCAGACGGGCGGGCGGTGCGGGGACTGGACGCCGCCGGGGGACGTGGCCTGGACCGGCCCGGGTACGGCGTGGATACGGCGGTAGGGATGCCCGTCGGGGAAGTCGTCGTCGAGGAACCGGGTCAGCTCGGCGAGCTGCTCGGGGAAGTCGTCGGCGCCTTCGCGCAGCCGGTCGGTGCGGCGCAGGGCGGCGGCCGTGGCACCGTCGGTTCCCGGCGCGCGTCCGAGCCCGAGGTCGATGCGGCCCGGGGCCATGGCCTCCAGCGTCCCGAACTGCTCGGCGATGACGAGCGGGGCGTGGTTGGGCAGCATGACGCCGCCCGAGCCGAGACGGATGCGGCCGGTGTGGGCCGCGAGGTGGGCGAGGATCACGGCCGGGGACGAGGAGGCCACACCGGGCATGGAGTGGTGTTCGGCGACCCAGTAGCGGTGGAAGCCGCGGGACTCGGCGAGGCGGGCCAGGTCGACGCTGGTGCGCAGCGCGTCGGAGGCGGTGCGGCCGGCCCCGACGGTGACCAGGTCCAGTACGGAGAGGGGGACGGGGGCGCTGCCCTGCGCTGCGCCGCGTATCTCGTCTGCCGCCACGGTGGGGTGCCTCCTGCTGTGGGCCGTGTGCTGTCGTCCCGGCCTTAACAGGGGACTGTCTCCGGTTATTCCCGAAAGGTGCCGCAGGGTCAGGCGGCCTGCTCCCAGTCGCTCCGCGCTCCGCCGTACGGGGGCCGCCGGGCGGCCTTCTCGCGGACTCGGAGCACGATCCACGCGAGGGCGGCTCCACCGGCGAGCCACCAGGGCAGGGACCACACGGCACCCCACCAATCCGCCCGCGGATCGAGGACGGCGTCGGCGCCGGCCGTGACCATCGCCGCTGCCAGGCTCCAGCACAGCAGGCGCCCGGACAGCTGGACAGCGCTTACAGAGGGTCTGAACGGGCCCGTTTCGGCCATCGGGGAGTCCTTCACGGCACGACTGGCTGCGGACGTGGCCAGTGTGCACGGGATGGACCACCGAAGGGGAACGCGCTTTCGGTCAACTCAAGAGCCCTGTGATGCGGCGGAGTTGAGCGTTCCTCACCTCCTGGCGGGTCGTTCACCCCCTATGCCCGGATCTGCCCCGCCGAAGAGGTGGGACCGATTCCGGGCGTCGGGGGCGAGAACGGCACGCGCGCCAGGTGCGTACCAGGCGTCACGGGGCAGGCGGGACTTTGCGGACACCTAGGGCCTGTTGCGAAAGTGGCCTCGTCGCCCGGAGGGCGGCCGCGCGGCGTCCGGTGCGTGCTCTGGGGGTCCCCCCGGCCGAAGGCTGGGGGGAGTGCCGCCCGGAAGCCCTCGTACGGGCGTACTCGGGCTTTCGGCCGGTGCGGCGAGTGGGGGCACCTCCCACGCCCTCAAGGCAGTGGGGGAGCGTGCCGGGCGCCGCGCGGCAGAGGGCACTTTCGCAACAGGCCTCCCTAGGCCTGGACGATCGGCTCCCTCGTGAACAGCGCCCCCAGTTCCGGCGCGTTCACGCGGCGGTCCGCGAGGCGGAGGCCTTCCCAGACCGTGACCTGGTTGGCGGTGAGGACCGGCTTGCCGAGGTCCTTCTCCAGGGCCGGGATGTGGGCCGCCGTGTGCAGGGCCGTGTCGGGCAGGAGGAGGGCTTCGGCCTCGGGGTGGTCGGCGTGCCGGGCCATGGCGAGGAGTTCCGCCTCGCCCCAGGTGCCGACCTCGGCGGCCGTGATGATGCCGGAGCTCTTCACCGAGACGACCTCGACACCGTCCGCCCGCAGGAACTCGGCGAACAACTGCGCCACGTCGTCCGGGTACGTCGCGCCGATCGCGACCCGGCGCACTCCCAGCTCCCGTACCGCGTGCACGAACGCGAAGGACGTCGAGGAGGCCGGCATGCCGGCGGTCTGCGCCAGGGTGCGCACCTGGTCCTGCGCGCCGTCCCAGCCGTAGACGAAGCTGCCGCTGGTGCAGGCCCAGACCACGGCGTCCGCGCCGGCGTGCCGCAGCTCCTGGACGCCCGCCGCGAGTCGCCCGGCGGAGCCCATCTCGAGCAGCGCGTCCACCCGGTGCGCGTCCTCACCGATGTCGGTGTGCACCAGGTCCACCCGGATGTCGCTGCCCAGCAACTGCTCGATGCGCGGATAGTCGTCCTCGGCCGAGTGGCCCGGGTAGAGAAATCCCAGTGCGGTCATGTCCAGCCTTCCTGCTGCTGCTCTTCTTCCGGCACGACGGGACCGTGGTCCGCCCCCGGCGATCCGAGACCGGCCCGCGCCTCCGGACTGATCAGCGCTTGATACGGTCCCACCGCACGGGTACCCAGTCGGCGCAGCGCCGCCCACATCGTCACTTGGTTGGCCGAGATCACCGGGATGCGCAGTTCGGCCTCCAGTTGGGGGATGACGTCGTAGGTGGGCAGGTTGGTACAGCTGATGAACAGGGCGTCGGCATCGCCGCGTACGGCCTGCCGTGCCATGTCCACCACCTCCCGGTAGGGGACCTTCCAGATGTGCCGGGTCAGACCCATGAAGGCACAGCCGGAGATCGTGACGCCGGCCTGGGCGACGTACGCCTCCAGCGACTGCGTCACCGACACCGTGTACGGCGTCACCAGCGCCACCCGCCGTACGTCCAGCTCCACCAGGGCCTCCAGCAGCCCCCCGGAGGTGGTGATCGCCGGGACGGCGCCCGCCCGGCTCATCGCCTCGCACATCGCGCGCTCGCCCATGACACCGCCGACGAAACTGCCCGACGTACAGGCGTAGGCGATGACCTCGGGGGCGATCGCGTTGAGCGTGCGGACCGCCTCGCTCAGCGTCTCGTGTTCGCTGACCATGCGGGCGAGGTCGAGGCTGACCTCGACCGGCACGAACGGTGTTCGTGTCATGTGCAGGGAGACCTCGTCCGGCACCCACCGCCACAGCTCGCGGTCGAGAGCGAAGTCGAAGGGGGCGACAACGCCGACCCCGCGCTGCGGGCTCGGCCCGCCGAGAAATGAGACGTCCATGGCAGGGCACCGGCCTCACACTGGGCAACGAGTGTGCAACGGATCGTGGGAACGCCCGTGTTGACGACGGTAGGTTCGGGTGCGAGCGTGGTCAATCCGCCCGGATCATTCCTTGGTCAACACCGTGTTAACTCGTCGTCACCGGCCGCCTGGCGAAGGCAGGCCGCCCCCGCCGCACGGCTGGAGAAACGGCTGCTCATGCCCACCCCCACCCTGCTCGTCCTGGACGCCGAACCCCTCCCCCGCCTCGGGCGCCTCACCGGCCGCGCCCGTATCGAACACACCGACGCGGAGGGTCTCGCCGCACGCCTCCCGCGTGCGGATGTACTCCTGGTGTGGGATTTCACCTCGCGCGCCGTGCGGGACGCGTGGCCCGGCGAGGGCCCACGACCACGCTGGGTGCATACGGCGAGCGCCGGTGTGGACCATCTGATGTGTCCGGAACTCGCCGCCTCCGACACGGTGGTGACGAACGCCCGCGGCATCTTCGACCAGCCGATCGCCGAGTACGTCGCCGCGCTCGTGCTGGCGATGGCCAAGGACCTGCCGCGCACGCTTCAGCTGCAACGGGAGCGGACCTGGCGGCACCGCGAGTCGCAGAGGGTCGCCGGGAGCCGGGCCGTCGTGGTCGGCACCGGTCCGATCGGCCGGGCGATCGCCCGCACGCTGGAGGCGCTGGGCATCACGACGGCGCTCGTCGGCCGCGCCCCGCGCGCCGACGTGCACGGCCCGGAGGACCTGGACCGGCTGCTGGCGCGCGCCGACTGGGTGATCGCGGCGGCACCGCTCACCGATCGGACGCACGGCATGTTCGACGCCCGCCGCTTCGGCGTGATGCAGCCGTCCGCCCGGTTCGTCAACATCGGCCGCGGCCAGCTGGTCGTCGAGGACGCGCTCGCCGAGGCCCTGGCCAAGCACTGGATCGCGGGCGCCGCACTGGACGTCTTCGAGTCCGAGCCGCTGACCCCCGACAGTCCGTTGTGGCAGGTCCCGGGCCTGATCGTGTCCCCGCACATGAGCGGCGACATCGTCGGCTGGCGGGACGAGCTCGGTGCCCAGTTCGTGGAGCTGTTCGAGCTCTGGGCGGCCGGAAAACCGCTGGAGAACGTGGTCGACAAACAGCGCGGGTATGTACCCGGACACTGACGTTCCTTGGAGGGTGCATGACCGAGCTCACCGAGCTGACCGCCGTACGACTCCTCGACGGCTACCGCAAGGGCGAGTGGAGCCCTGTGGAGGCGACCCGCGCGGCGCTGGAGCGGGCCGAGGCGATCCAGCCGGAGGTGAACGCCTTCGTCCGGCTGACCGCCGAGGACGCGCTGGCCCGGGCCCGGGAGTCGGAGGAGCGATGGCGGCGCGGTGAGCCCCAGGGGCTGCTGGACGGGGTGCCGGTCACGGTCAAGGACATCCTGCTGCTGCGCGGCGCGCCGACCCTGCGCGGTTCGAAGGCCGTGGATCCGGCGGGGCGCTGGGACGAGGACGCCCCGTCCGTGGCCCGGCTGCGGGAGCACGGGGCGGTCTTCATCGGCAAGACGACGACCCCCGAGTACGGCTGGAAGGGCGTGACGGACTCGCCGCTGAGCGGGGTCACGCGCAACCCGTACGACCCCTCGCGCACGGCCGGCGGGTCGAGCGGCGGCAGCGCGGCGGCCGTGGCGCTCGGTGCGGGGCCGCTGTCCCTGGGCACGGACGGCGGCGGCAGTGTCCGCATCCCGGCGTCGTTCTGCGGGATCTTCGCGCTGAAGCCGACGTACGGGCGGGTGCCGCTCTACCCGGCGAGCGCGTTCGGCACGCTGGCGCACGTCGGGCCGATGACCCGGGACGCTGCGGACGCGGCGCTGCTGATGGACGTCATCGGCCACCCCGACTCGCGTGACTGGTCGGCGCTCGCCCCGCCGCCCGGGGCGTACACGGACGGCCTGACGGGCGGGGTGCACGGTTTGCGCGTGGCGTACTCGCCGTCGCTGGGCGGGCAGGTGGCGGTGCGTCCGGAGGTCGCGAGGGCGGTACGGCACGCGGTGGAGCGGCTGGCGGAGCTCGGCGCCTACGTCACGGAGACCGACCCGGACCTCACCGAACCGGTGGAGGCCTTCCACACGCTGTGGTTCAGCGGGGCGGCCCGGGTGACCCAGCATCTGGGACCGAAGCAGCGGGAACTGCTGGACCCGGGCCTGCGCGAGATCTGCACACAAGGCGCCCGCTACTCGGCGCTGGACTATCTCGCCGCGGTGGACGTCCGGATGGACCTGGGGCGCCGGATGGGCCGCTTCCACGACACCTACGACCTGCTCGTCACGCCGACCCTGCCGATCACGGCGTTCGAGGCGGGCGCCGAGGTACCGAAGGGCTCCGGCCATCGGCGCTGGACGGGGTGGACGCCGTTCACGTACCCGTTCAACATGACGCAGCAGCCGGCGGCGAGCGTGCCGGTCGGCGCCGACGGGGACGGCCTGCCGATCGGACTCCAGCTCGTGGCCGCCCGGCACCGGGACGATCTGGTGCTGCGGGCGGCCCACGCGCTGTACGAGGCCGGCGTGGCGTCCGACGGCCGGATCAGGCCCTCCGGAAGCTGAGCGTCTCCCCGGCCGCTCCCGACCTCCACAGGTCGTTGCACGCCTCGGCCATGGTGTCCAGGCCCTCGACGATCTGGCCCCAGACGATGCCGGGGACCCAGCCGACATCGCCGTTCAGCAGCAGGTTGTTGCGCTCGTAGAACAGGGCCAGGTCGACGAGCGTGGTCCCGGCGCGGACCTCGCGGTCGTAGCCGTAGGACTTGGTCCCCAACTCCGTCCCCGCGAAGGCGAAATAGCACAGATCGCCCGGGATGGGAGTGACGGTCGGGTTCTCCAGGGGTGGTTCGGTTTCGGCGAAGGGCGGAAAAAGGGCGTAGATCTCGTTGCGTGCGTACTTCGCGTGGTAGACGTCGCCGGCCAGCGGAAGGGCGTCCCAGACGGCCGCGCAGGTGATCGGCGCGCGGTCGTCCAGGAGCCTGGCCCTGCAGGTCACGTCGCGCTTGACCAGGGAGACTTCGATATAGCGATCAGCCATGCCTCCATGGGAGTGCCCGCCGCCCCCGCGGTCAAGGGCGCACCGGGAGACGTGCGGGGCTTGAAAAGATCGGCATAACTCGGATGCGGTCGGGTAGCCGCGCGCCCATGGCTCCACCACAGAGAAGCCCACTGAGAAGTACGGAACCCATATCCCAGGCCGCCTCCAGGCCCACACGCCGGTCGCTGCTCGCGGGGGTCGCGGCGCTCGGCGCGCTGGGCGCGGCGGGATGCAGCCGTGTGGCCACGGCGTCGAGCACCGAGGGCGGTGACCTGCTCGGCCGGCTCCGGGCGGCGGGCGTCGTCCGCCTCGGCATCGCCGGCGAGATCCCGTTCGGCTTCATCGACAAGAACGGCGAGTTGACCGGTGAGGCACCGGAACTGGCCAAGGTGATCTTCAAGCGCCTCGGCATCGACCGGGTACAGCCCGTGCCGACCGAGTTCGGCTCGCTCATCCCGGGCCTGAACTCCCAGCAGTTCGACGTCGTCGCCGCCGGGATGTACGTCAACCCCGAGCGCTGCGAGCAGGTCATCTTCTCCGACCCCGACTACCAGATGCTCGACGCGTTCATCGTCCGCAAGGGCAACCCGAAGGGGCTACGCAACTACAAGGACGTCGTCGAGAAGAAGGCGAAGTTCGCCACCGGGACCGGATACGCCGAGATCCAGTACGCCGTCGACGCGGGGTACAAGGAGAGCGACATCCTCATCGTCCCGGACCAGGTGGCGGGGCTGAACGCCGTCGAGGCGGGCCGCGTGGACGTGTTCGCCGGTACGGCGCTCACCACCCGCGAGGTCGTGAAGAAGTCCAGCAAGGCGGAGTCGACCGAGCCGTTCGCCCCGCTCGTGGACGGCAAGCCGCACGTCGACGGCGGCGCCTTCGCGTTCCGGCCGACCGAGACCAAGCTGCGGGACGCCTTCAACGTCGAGCTGCACAAGCTCAAGAAGAGCGGCGAACTGTTCCGCATCCTCAAGCCCTTCGGTTTCACCAAGGCGGAGATGACGGATCTGACCGCGAAGGAGCTCTGCGGCGGATGACCTCGGGACTCTGGGAACTCGTACTCAAGGGCGTCTGGGTCACGATCCAGCTGCTCGTGTGCAGCGCGCTGCTGGCCACGGCGGTCTCCTTCGTCGTCGGTGTCCTGCGCACCCACCGGCTGTGGATCGTCCGCTTCCTCGCGGGCTTCTACACCGAGGTGTTCCGCGGGACTTCGGCCCTGGTGATGATCTTCTGGGTGTACTTCGTGCTGCCGATCTCCTTCGGCTGGCAGCTGGTACCGCTGTGGGCCGGCTCACTCGCGCTCGGCCTGACCTTCGGGGCGTACGGCTCCGAGATCGTGCGCGGCGCGCTGAACGCCGTCGACCCGGCGCAGAAGGAGGGCGGGATCGCGCTCAGCTTCACGCCCTGGCAGCGGATGCGGCTGATCCTGCTGCCGCAGGCGGTGCCGGAGATGATCCCGCCGTTCTCCAACCTGCTCATCGAACTGCTCAAGGGCACCGCACTGGTGTCGATCATGGGCATGGGTGACCTGGCCTTCAGCGGCAACCTGGTGCGCCTGGCGCTCCAGGAGAGCGCGGAGATCTACACGATCGTGCTGCTGATCTACTTCGCCATCGCCTTCCTGCTGACCCGCGGCATGCGCGGCCTGGAGCGCAAGCTCAAGGCCGGCACGGGCAAGCCGGTCGGGTCCACGGCCGACCAGGAACTGAGCCGGCCGGAGACGACCGGTGTGGGAGGTGCTGTCGCGTGAAGTGGGACTGGAGCGCAGTCAGCGGCTTCATGCCGCAGTTCTGGGAGGGTCTGCTGGTCACCCTGCAGATCCTGGCCCTCGGTTCGCTGATCTCGTTCGCGCTGGGCCTGGTGTGGGCGCTGCTCATGCGGGTGCCCTCGCGATGGGTGACCTGGCCGCTCGGCGTGGTCACGGAGTTCGTCCGCAACACCCCGCTGCTGGTGCAGCTGTTCTTCCTCTTCTACGTGCTGCCCGAGTGGGGCCTGACCTTCTCGGCGCTGGCCACCGGTGTCTTCGCCATCGGGCTGCACTACTCGACGTACACGATGCAGGTCTACCGCGCCGGCATCGAGGCCGTGCCGGTCGGCCAGTGGGAGGCGGCGACGGCACTGAACCTGCCGCTGCGCCGGACGTGGACCGCGGTGATCCTGCCGCAGGCGGTGCGCCGGGTCGTCCCCGCGCTCGGCAACTACGTCATCTCGATGCTCAAGGACACACCGATGGTGATGGCGATCACCGTGCTGGAGCTGCTCGGCCAGGCGCGTCTGTACTCGCAGGAGCACTTCCAGTTCACCGAGCCGCTGACCGTGATCGGCGTGGCCTTCATCCTCATCTCCTACCTGGCCTCCCTTCTCCTGCGAGCCCTGGAGCGACGCCTTGCCCACTGACACTCTCCCCAACCCCGAGAAGAACCCCGCCAGGAGCACCGGCGAGCTGATCCGGCTGGAGCAGGTCACCAAGCGGTTCGGGAGCAACACCGTCCTGGACCACCTGGACTTCTCGGTCGACGCCGGCAAGCACGTCACCCTGATCGGGCCGTCCGGGTCCGGCAAGACCACGATCCTGCGGCTGCTGATGACCCTGCTCAAGCCCGACGAGGGCACGATCACGGTCGACGGGCAGAAGCTGTTCCCGGCCTCCGACAAGGAGGTGCGGGAGGTCCGCAAGAAGATCGGGATGGTCTTCCAGCAGTTCAACCTGTTCCCGAACATGACGGTGCTGCGGAACATCACCGAGGCACCGGTCACCGTCCTCGGCATGTCCAAGGACGAGGCCGTGGAGCGGGCCAAGGGTCTGCTGGACCTGGTGGGCCTGTCCGACAAGTGCGACGCGCACCCGGCGCAACTGTCCGGCGGGCAGCAGCAGCGGGTGGCGATCGCCCGGGCGCTGGCGATGCGGCCGCAGGTGCTGCTCCTGGACGAGGTGACCTCCGCGCTCGACCCGGAGCTGGTCGCGGGCGTCCTCGACGTGCTGCGGGACATCGCCCGTTCCACGGACATCACCATGCTCTGTGTGACCCACGAGATGAATTTCGCCCGGGACATCTCCGACCAGGTACTGATGTTCGACTCGGGCCGGGTCATCGAGTCGGGTCCGCCGGAGAAGATCTTCAGCGAGCCCGAGCACGACCGCACGCGGGAGTTCCTCAGCGCAGTGCTCTGACTACACCGCGTGACCAGGCAGAACGTCCGGACCTGAGGGCTGGGGCATGCTTCTGGCATATGCCAGAGGATCGATGCCCCAGTCCGGAGGCCCGGGAATCTTGTCAACCCCCGCTCTCCGCAGGGTGTTTGCCGGTTAACCTGGAAGAGGTTCACTGACCGGATTACGGCCCTAACAGCAAGCGCAGGGGGAGACCACCGTGGCGCTGAAGCACGAGCCGCCGACCACCCCGTACCACTTGGCCCAGGAAGCCCTGCGCGTCCTGGAGACGGTGGCGCGGAGTTCCACCGGAGTCACCGACGCCGAGCTCGCCCGGCACACCGGCATCGGACCGGAGCGGCTGACCGCGCTGCTGCGCATGCTGCGCCGCGAGGGCTACGTCGAGCAGATCGCCGACGGCGCGTACGTCACGGGCGAGACGCTGGCCCGCCTCGGCTCCGCCCAGCACCGCGAGCAGGCCCTGCGCGACAAGCTCCAGCACACCCTCGACCGGCTGCGCGACTCGGTCGGCGCCGCCGTCTACATGAGCCGGTACGTCGACGGCGAGATCAGGGTCACCCAGTACGCCGACAGCCCGGCCACGCCCAGGGTCCACGAGTGGGTCGACTTCCGCTCCTCGGCGCACGCCACCGCGATCGGCAAGAGCCTGCTCACCCAGCTCGACCACGCCGGCCGCCGCGACCACCTCGCCCGGCACAAGATGGCCCGCCTCACCTCGCGCACCATCACCAGCGACCGGCTGCTGCTCTCCCGGCTGGAGTCCCAGCCGCCCACCGTGCCCGTCCTGGACCTCCAGGAGTACGCGGTCGGCACGGTCTGCGCGGCCGTCCCCGTCACGGCCGGCTCCTCCGTCGGCTGCCTGGCGCTGTCCCTCCCGATCGAGCACGCCCACCGGCTCCGCCAGGCCGCGGACGCCCTCAACCGCAACGCGGCACCGGTCCTGCTGTCCATGGCGATATAGCTCCTGCTGAGGGTGGTCGGAAGCACCCCGCTGGACCGGGTATTATTTTCTCCGTCGCCGCCGCGAGAACGCGCCATGCGGAACGCGGTCGGCGGGAGTCATGCGCCGCTAGCTCAGTTGGTTAGAGCAGCTGACTCTTAATCAGCGGGTCCGGGGTTCGAGTCCCTGGCGGCGCACCGGTGAAGGGCCTCTCGTGGGAGCGGGAGGCCCTTCGACGTGTTCGAGATCCTCCCTGGTCAGCAGGCGGTACGCGCGCTCCCCCGGCGGGCGCCACCACACCGGGTCCGCGCACCGCAGGCCCTCCTTCCGTAACGCCGCCCGATGGATCTTGTTCGTGGCCGTCACCGGCATCCGCCCCACCACCCGCACGAACCGGGGCGCCATCTTCGTCCCGAGGTCGGGCTGGGCGAGCAGGAACCGCGCGAAAGCCTCCGGGTCGAAGGTCCCGGCGATCGTCGCCATCACCTGGTCCCCGGTCACCGGATCGGGCACCGCGTACACGGCGACGGCAGCGGCACCCTCGTACCGGGCGAGGATGTTCTCGATCATCGCGGCGGCCAGGTTCTCGCCGTCGACGCGGAGGCGGTCGTCGGTGCGGCCGGCGAAGTAGAGGTAGCCGTCGGCGTCCCGGTAGAAGAGGTCACCCGTCCAGTACCAGCCTCCCCCGCTCTCGGCTTCGCCCGAGCGGGGGGAGCCCCCTCTGCGCCGCTCCGCCTCCGCCGCCGGGTTGCGCCAGTAGCCCTCGAAGAGGCTGGGTCCCTGGTTGACCAGTTCGCCGATCGCCTCGTCCCCGTTGAGGAGCCGCCCCGCCGTGTCGAAGCGGGCCGGCTGGCACTCCTCGCGGCTCTCCGGGTCGAGGACGACGAGCCCCGGAGCCGCCCGGCCGACCGCGCCCGGCGGTGTCCCCGGTGACCACTGCACGGCCGCCCCGCCCTCCGAGGAGCCGTATCCCTCCACCAGCCGCACGCCGAACCGCCGCTCGAAGGCCGCCGCGTCCACCGCACCGGCCTCCGTGCCGAAGCCCAGGCGCAGCGGGTTGTCCCGGTCGTCGGGGCCGGGCTGGGTGGCCAGGACGTACTGGATCGCCCGGCCGACGTACGTGAAGTACGTCGCCCCGTGGCGGCGTACGTCCGGCAGGAAGCGGGATGCCGAGAAGCGCCGGCGCAGGGCCACGCCCGCGCCCGTCACCAGCGCGGGGGCCCAGCCGGCGATCACCGCGTTGCCGTGGAACATCGGCATGCAGAGGTAGTGCACGTCCTGCGGCCCCAGGGCGAACTGGCCGGCCAGGGAGCGTCCGGCGGCTGCCAGGCGGCCCTGGGAGCAGAGTGCGGCCTTGGGCGCGCCGGTCGAGCCGGAGGTGAAGTAGAGGAGGAAGCGGTCGCGCGGGGTGGCGCGGGAGGCGTCCGGGCGTGCGTCGGCATAGGGGGCCAGGAGGTCGGCGTACTCCTCCGCGTCCGTCACCAGCAGGCGTACTCCGGGCAGGTCCAGGCCCTTGAGCAGCGGCAGGTGGGTCCCCTCGGTGACCAGGATCCGGCACTCGGTGTGCAGGATGTCGCGGGCGAGTTCGGCGCCCCTGCGGGTGGGGTTCACGCCGGCGACCGCCGCCCCGGCCAGGGCCGCCGCGCCCAGCCACAGGGGGAACTCGGGGAGGTTGTCGAGGAGCACCCCGATGTGAGGCTCGGCGTCCGGCGGCAGCAGGTCGGCGAGCAGGGCCGCCCGGGCCGCGGCTCCGACGGCCACCTCGTGGTGGGACAGCGCCCGATCCTCACACCGCAGTCCCGGCCGGTGGTCGCCCCACCGGGCGGCGACGAGTTCCGCCACCGTGCTCGCCCCTGATTCCATGGCCACGCACGATAATTGACATACCGTCAGGTGTGGAGACTCAGGGCACCACGGAGGCCCCGCTGCCACCACTGAAGAAGAAGTCGCTGTACGGGCCGAAGATCTGGACGTACGTGACGATGAAGCCGGCGCAGAACAGGACGATCACGCCGAGGAACGCCAGGATGCCGAAGGCGGCCACCGCGTGCCGCACCCGGCTCGGCGGCTGCGCCGTGGCCTCGACCTGGCGGCCGTCGGCGTAGTAGACCGTGACGTAGTCGCCCTCGACGATCGTCCCCGGGCCGCCCTCCTCCTCGAACCGGACGACCCGGCCGTCGCGGGTGACGAACTCGTACACGTGATGGAGCGCGGTGTGCACGGATGCGTCGCCGTGCCCGCCGCTGACCGTCGTGTACGCGCGCAGGCACCGGCCCTCGGCCGTGAGCCCGCTGTTCCAGGCGCCCCGGATCTGGAGCCAGCGCCGCACGATCCGGTAGGCCATGAAGAGCGCCCCGGCCATGATCAGGCCCGGTACGACGTGAAAGATCACGTCCATCGCGCATCCCCCGAGGTCGATGCGCCGGCCCCGATCGGCCGGCGTGGGAGGAACCTACCCACGCCGGCCGCACCGGTGACTCAAGGGAACCTCAGAAGGTTCAGAACGTGACGTCCGAGCAGGCGTAGAACGCGTTGCCCGTGTCGGCGATCGTCCACACCGCCAGAATGACGTGATGGCCGCTCAGCCCGGACGGCAGCCTGCCGCTGTGGGAGAGCGTGGACGGGGGCCGCTGGCCGTTGTACGGCACCGTGAAGAACGGCGTGAGGTTGAGGTCGGACCGGGCCAGGTTGTGGTTCTGATTCCAGCCCGGCTTGGTGATGTAGTACTTGAAGTCGGTCGTGGCGTGCATGGCCGTGAACTGCCAGCGGAACGTGTAGGTCTGGCCACCCGTCACCCTGGTGGTGGGCCAGGCCCCGCCCGACGGCGTCCGCGGTGCGCTGAGCTGGCTGAACTGGCCGAGCCCGGCGTTGCATATCTGTCCGTCGGCCGGACCGGAGGCCGGGAAGCCCTTCGGGCCCTCGACGCTCTGCGGTTCCCATTGGATCGGCCCGCAGTTGGTCACGGTGCCGTTCTGGCAGAGCTTCTGCCGGCTGACGGGGAGGTCGGTGTAGCCGTGGCCGCTGGCGCCGCCGGAGGAGAGTACGAGGGCTCCGGTCGTGGCCAGCCCCACCGCGGCTGCGGACAACTTGGTCCTTGTGCGCATGCTGCCGCTCCTGGAGAACGTGGGGGAGGTGCAGTGAGCTGTGCAGGTAGGTCTAGACCAAGTCTGAGAGTAAGGACGTCAGTTGAACATGTCCATACCAATCACGGAGCTGTTTCTCCCCGGCCCGCGCAGAACGCCACCGTCAGGTCCTTCACCAGCGCCTTCCGCTCGTAATCGTCGAGTTCGACCAACCCTCGCATGGTCAGCCGGGTCACCGTGTCCTCCACCGAGTCCACGACCGAGGTGAGCACGCTCGCCCGGTGCTGGGCGTCCAGCGCGGCGATGCGGCGGCGGTGCATCGCCGCGGCGACCTCGGGGGCGTACTCCACCCGGAGCGGCTGTACCGAGAACACCTCCAGGCCGACCGGCTCCGCGTCGGCCGCCACCAGCCCGGTCAGCGCCTCGGCCGCCGCGTCCGTGGCGCCCTTGGTCCCACCGGGCATCTCCACCGGCACCCGGGCCAGCGCCGCCTCGACGCACTCGCGCAGATACGTCTCGTGGTCCTCGACACCCAGCGTGGCCCGCGCGGTGTCCCGCACCCGCCACACCACCAGGACGACCACCCGCAGCGCGACCCCGCTCGCGTCGGCGGCCGGCACCGGCTCGCTGCGCCAGTGCCGCAGCCGTACGTCCACCCGGCGGCGCAGCAGCAGCGGGTTGACCCACAGCAGACCCGAGCGCCGGACGGTCCCCCGGTAGCGGCCGAACAGATCCAGCACCCAGGCCCGCCCGGTCCGGCCCCGGGCCAGCCCGCCGAACCCGAACAGCCCGAGCGCCCCGGCCCCCGCGTACGCCGCCCACTGCGCGGGCCCGATCCCGGCCCCGGTGTGCACGGGCAGTCGCAGCGCCTCCAGCACCAGCGGCGGCAGCAGCCCGGCCCACCAGGAGGTGGCCGCGCACCCGGCCGCCCCGCACACCCCGGCCAGCACACCCGCCGCCCCGGGCAGCACCCGCGCGGGCCGCTCCGTCAGGTCGGGGTCGACCTGCGGCGCCGGGCGCGGTGCCGCGGCCGCCTGGCGTCCGAGGCGCGGCTGCTCCCCCGTGCCCTGCCGGCGGGCGACGACCGCCGGCGTCAGCGGTACCGGGGCCGGGTCGGGGTCGTCGCGGAACAGCAGGTGGACGGGGATCTCGGTGGTGGCCTCGTTGCGGATGAGCCGGGCGGGTCTGGCCGGGCCGTCGGCCGGCCCGTCGGGCTCGGATGTGTGGGAAGTGGTCGTACTCATGGGTGCCTCCAGCCTCCGCGCCAGATGCGTCACAACGGTGATCCCCGGTGCCCGGGGTCCGGGCCCCTCCGAGGCGGGCCTCACGAGAAGAGCCGCCGCCAGGTCTCGGGACCCGGGTAGCCGTCCGCCGCGCCGCCCCGCCAGCCCTGGGTGCGCTGGAAGGCCTCGACGGCCCGCCGGTCCGCCTCGCCCCAGCGCGGTCCCGGCCCGACCCGGTAGAACCCGCCGAATCCCTTGCGCACCAGCTGTCTCCCCAACTGGGTGACGTACGTGTTGCTGGCGCCGGGCCGGAACATCGCGCGCCCCGGGTAGCCGGGGACGCCGTGGGAGGAGGGCGGCGGCCCGAGCGTCCCGGACTTCACGTCCTTGCCCTCGCCGGTGACCAGCAGCTCCCAGGTCCGCGGGCCGGGCAGGCCGTCCGCGTCGGCGCCCGTCCAGCCCTGGGCCAGCTGGAAGGCCCGGGTCGCCCGCCGGTCCGCGTCCGTCCAGCGCGGGCTCGGGCCCGAGGCGTAGGAGCCGCCGGCCCCGCGCGCGACGAGCATCCGGCCGAGCAGCGTGACGTACTTGTTGTTCGCGCCGGGGCCGAAATACGCCGCTCCCGGGTAGGGCGTGGCGGCCGGTGCGCCCGACGTCCCGCCGGCCGGTTCCTTGCCCGGCACGGTCCCCGGTTCCTTCCCCGGCTCCTGGGGGGTGACGCCCTTGTACCGGTAGGGGACGTACTGGTCCGAGTCGGCCCAGTAGGCGTACGGGGTGGACTGCCGGCGGGTGTGCGGGCGGGTCTGCTCGTAGGCGGTGTAACGGGTGCGCGTGGAGTCCGTCCAGCCGCCGAAAATCACGACGTGCGAGCCGCTCTCCGGGGCGGCCGCATTGTGGAACAGCAGAATGTCGCCCGGCTGGAGTTCCTCCTTGGAGATCCGCTCCGCATATTGGACGAGGCTGCCCGTCCATTCGTTTCCGGGCAGCTTCCAGGCCATCGAGACATAGCCCGAACAGTCCTGGCGGTAGCCGTCGGACCAGTATTCGTTCATTCTGTACGGCACCTTCGCGGCGACCCAGGCATTGGCCCGGTTGATGATCTCCGTACGGGTGAGGGCGGTGAGCTCGAGGGTGGCCGACGGCTGCGCGGGACGACCGCCGGTGCCGTACAGCGGGGCCGTGCCACCCTGGGGGGTGTCGGGCTCTTCACCTGCGGAAACGCCGGTGCGATGGGATGGTGCGTGCGGGGCGGCCGCGGCCGGTACGGCGTGGCCCGTGCCGAGCGCCGCCGAGGCCGCGGCGGCCAGGGCGAGGGCACGGTGTGCGGCCGGATGGGCGGTGGCGCGGCCGGCCCAGGAATGCGGCAGGGCGCGGCGCCAGTGGACGCATCCGGGGCAGTCGCAGTCGCTCGCGGGGTCGAATTCCTCGAATACCGGAGACCTCATGCGATTCCCCTCACACTTCCGGCGGAAAAAGCCGCGCCTGTACCCGTCCGGGGGCGCGTCGTCAGTTTCTCAACTGTCTTCCGCACGCGCATGCTGACGGTCCGAACGATGTACGCGGCGCCGTACGGGACCCTTCCGGGGGTCGTGCCGCGTGGTCCGGAGCACCTCCCGGCGTCCTGTAGAGTTACGTCGTCAGCGCGCGCCGCTAGCTCAGTTGGTTAGAGCAGCTGACTCTTAATCAGCGGGTCCGGGGTTCGAGTCCCTGGCGGCGCACAGACGGCGAAGGCCCCTCGCGAGAGCGGGGGGCCTTCCGCATGCCTGCCCACAGTCCTCGTGCACTCTGGCCGGAACCCGGCCCACCGTGCGATTGGCCGGATACCCTCTCGCCATGGCAGCGCGTGATCTCCAGGAGCGGATCAAGAAGCTCATCATCGACCGCCGGCTGGCCTCCGGGGCCCCGCTGCCGACCGAGCCCGAGCTGATGGAGTACCTCGGCGCGAGCCGGAACTCGGTGCGGGAGGCGCTGAAGGCGCTCCAGGCCATGGGCATCGTGGAGATCCGGCACGGCTTCGGCACCTACGTCGGCCCGATGTCCCTGGCCCCGATGATCGAGGGCCTCGCCTTCCGCACGGTCGCCGGGCACTACCGGGGCGAGGACTCCCTGCTCCAGCTGCTGGAACTGCGGGAGGCGGTGGAGACCGGGCTGGTCTCCCGGCTCGCGGGGCGGATACCGGATGCGGACCTCGTTGAACTGGACGGGCTCGTCGGCCGTATGGAAGAGCAGGCCGCGCGCGGAGCCGGTCTCGCCGAGACCGACCGGGCCTTCCACGCCACCCTCTACCGGGGGCTGGACAACGTGCTGCTGAGCGAGGTCCTGGAGGCGTTCTGGGACGCCTTCCACCGGGTCCGCACCGACCTCGGGGGCGAGCCGCAGGACCCGAAGGTGACCTGCCGGCAGCACCGGGAGATCCTCGACGCGGTCCGGTCCGGCGACTCGATGCGGGCGGAGGAGGCCATAAGAGAGCACTTCGGGAACATCCGCGCCCGCCTGTCCACAACCGCTCCACAGGCTCCCCACACCCACCACAATCAACGCGTATGACCGGTAAACGCCGCGTTTCGCACCTTGCGATCATGATGAGCGCCGTAGAACCCTGGTTTTCTGGTTTTTCAAGATGCTGCGGTTTCGCGGCAGTTGGGGGGATTCGGAGCCGGTTGCGCGCTGGGCGGGGGTAGGGGCCCCGGTTCCTGAAGCGATGCCGAGGGGGGCATCATGCAACCGGAAGGTCGCGTTGCCGTGTCTATAGGGTGTGGATGACGTGGTGACAGCGACCCACCACTGATACGTCTGTGAAGGTCGAGGGGGACCTGCCGCAGACGGAAGGAAGCGACGAAACACGCGGTGTCCGCGTGTGGGGGGAATGACTCATGACGTCGAGGCCGACGGGCGCCCGGCAGCAGGACCACGACCCGTCCGAGACCACCCAGCTCAGGGTTCCGGCGCATCGGATGAGCACCACGGGGACGTTCCGGCGGATCAAGAAGACGCTGCCGAGATACGACTACGAGCACTACAGCCGGCTCGCGGGTCCCCTCACCCAGCCTGATCCGACCAAGCCGTACAAGGTGCAGTACCGGTCGCTGATCTCGCAGGAACCGCACCGCATAAGAGTCGCCCTGATGCTGGCGGCGGCCCCGGTGCTGTCCGTGGTGCTGCTGGTGTGGCTGCTCCAGCCCGAGCACTGGACCGAGCGCGACTACCCGGCCTTCGACTGGCTGCCCGCGCTCGACATCGTCATGCTGGTCTCGATCGGTCTGATCGAGTTCTTCCGCTGCATGAACGTGGTGTCGAACGCGCACGCCACGCTGGTCGCCCGCGACCCGATCCCGGTGGTGCCCGAGACCGGCACCAGAGTGGCCTTCCTCACCTCCTTCGTGCCCGGCAAGGAACCGCTGGAGATGGTGACGAAGACCCTGGAGGCGGCCGTCAGGATCCGCCACCGGGGCCTGATGCACGTGTGGCTGCTCGACGAGGGCGACGACCCCGAGGTGAAGGCGGTCTGCGAGCGACTCGGCGTGCACCACTTCTCCCGCAAGGGCGTCGCCAAGTGGAACCAGGCCAAGGGCCCGCACCGCGCCAAGACCAAGCACGGCAACTACAACGCCTGGCTCGAAGCGCACGGCGACGACTACGACTTCTTCGCCTCGGTCGACACCGACCACGTGCCGCTGCCCAACTACCTGGAGCGGATGCTCGGCTTCTTCCGCGACCCGGACGTCGGCTTCGTCATCGGCCCGCAGGTCTACGGCAACTACGACAACCCCATCACCAAGGCCGCCGAGTCGCAGCAGTTCCTGTTCCACGCGCTGATCCAGCGCGCGGGCAACCGCTACGGCTCCCCCATGTTCGTCGGCACCTCCAACGCCGTGCGCATCAAGGCGCTGAAGCAGATCGGCGGTCTGTACGACTCGATCACCGAGGACATGGCTACCGGCTTCGAGATGCACCGCCACAAGAACCCGGCGACGGGCCGCAAGTGGCGCTCGGTCTACACGCCGGACGTGCTCGCGGTCGGTGAGGGCCCCAGCGCCTGGACGGACTTCTTCACCCAGCAGATGCGCTGGTCGCGAGGGACGTACGAGACGATCCTCAAGCAGTACTGGAAGGGCTGGTACTCGCTGCCGCCGAGCAAGCTCTTCAACTACACGATGATGATCATCTTCTACCCGATGTCGGCCCTGAACTGGATCCTGGCGGCGTTGAGCTGCTGCCTGTTCCTGGGCCTGGGCGCCTCGGGTGTGAACATCGACCCGGCGGTCTGGCTGATGCTCTACGGCAACGCCTCCGCCCTGCAGATCGGCCTGTACGTCTGGAACCGCCGGCACAACGTCTCGCCGCACGAGCCGGAGGGCTCCGGCGGTGTGGCCGGCATGGTGATGTCCGCGCTGTCGGCGCCGCTGTACGCGAAGGCGCTGATCGACTCGGTGCTGCGGCGCAAGAGCAAGTTCGTGGTCACGCCCAAGGGTGATTCCGCGAGCCCGGACCGCTGGTTCGGGACGTTCCGCTACCACTGGTACTTCGTCGCGATCTTCGGTGCGTCGATCGCGGCCGGCTTCGTCTTCGGCCACTCGCACCCCGCGATGATCATCTGGGCGACGTTCGCGCTGCTGATCACCGCCTCGCCGGTCTTCGCCTGGCGCTGGCAGCTGCGGCAGGACGCGAAGAAGCCCGCCGCTCCCGCCGCGGAGCAGCCGCAGGACCCTGCGGGGCCGCACCGGACGCAGCCGCTGCCCATCCCGCAGCAGCCGTCGGCGGCGCACGCCCCGCAGCACAAGCCCGGTTGGGCCGCCACCCCTGGCGGAAACGGGGAGGTCGGGGGGACCGACCAGACCATGCAGATCGCCCTTGGTGGACTTGGGGGACGTAAGGAATGAACGACCGTGCAGGCCGCCGCCGGGCCCGTCGACTCGCGATAGGCACGGCGGTGGTACTCGCGCTGGCCGGGATGAACGGGCCGTGGCTCTACCGCTTCGGGACCGAGAAATACCACCAGTACACAATCAACAAGCCGGAGTACAAGGCCGCGAACGGCAAGTGGGAGATCATCGAGTTTCCCGAGGAGTACCGGCAGAACACGATCCACGCGGCGCTGCTGCGCACCGGCAAGGTGCTGCTCGTCGCGGGGTCGGGCAACAACCAGGACAACTTCGACGCGAAGAAGTTCGACACGCGGATCTGGGACCCGGTCAAGGGCACCATCAAGAAGGTCCCCACGCCCAGCGACCTGTTCTGCACGGGCCACACCCAGCTCGCCAACGGCAACCTGCTCATCGCGGGCGGCACCAAGCGGTACGAGAAGCTCAAGGGTGACGTCACCAAGGCCGGCGGCCTGATGATCGTCCACAACGAGAACCCGGACAAGCCGATCACGCTGCCCGCGGGCACCAAGTTCACCGGCAAGCAGAACGGCAAGACCTTCGTCTCGAAGGACCCGGTGCTCGTGCCGCGCGCGAAGAAGGTCTTCGACAAGGCGACCGGCAAGTTCCTGCGCAACGACCCGGGCCTCGGCCGGATCTACGTCGAGGCCCAGAAGCGGGGCCGGAAGCACGAGACGGGCACGCAGGACAACTACCGCGTGCACGGCCTGAAGGGCGCCGACGCCAAGAACACGTACGGCATCGCGCAGAAACTCGCCCTCGACAAGAAGGACTTCCAGGGGATCCGGGACGCCTTCGAGTTCGATCCCGTGGCCGAGAAGTACATCAAGGTCGACCCGATGAAGGAGGCCCGCTGGTACCCGACGCTCACCACCCTGAGCGACGGGAAGATCCTCAGCGTCTCCGGCCTCGACGACATCGGCCAGCTCGTCCCCGGCAAGAACGAGGTCTTCGACCCGAAGACCAAGAAGTGGAGCTACACGGACAAGATCCGGCAGTTCCCGACCTACCCGGCGCTGTTCCTCATGCAGAACGGCAAGGTCTTCTACTCGGGTTCCAACGCGGGCTACGGGCCGGACAACGTGGGCCGTGACCCGGGCGTGTGGGACGTGGAGACCAACAAGTTCACGAAGATCCCCGGCCTGAGCGACTCCAAGCTGATGGAGACCTCGGGCACGGTACTGCTGCCGCCCGCGCAGGACGAGAAGTACATGGTGATCGGCGGCGGTGGCGTCGGCGAGTCCAAGGAGTCCAGCGAGAAGACCCGGATCGTCGACCTGAAGGCCGACAACCCGCGCTTCGTGGACGGCCCGTCCCTGGAGAAGGGAACGCGCTACCCGCAGGCCTCGGTCCTGCCCGACGACAGCGTGCTGATATCGGGCGGTTCGGAGGACTACCGCGGGCGCAGCGACTCCAACATCCTTCAGGCACGGCTCTACGACACGGAGAAGAACGAGCTCCGGCGGGTCGCCGACCCGCTGGTGGGCCGCAACTACCACTCCGGGTCGATCCTGCTGCCCGACGGCCGCGTGATGTTCTTCGGCTCCGACTCGCTGTACGCCGACAAGGCCAACACCAAGCCGGGCGAGTTCGAGCAGCGCATCGAGATCTACACGCCGCCGTACCTCTACGGCGACGGGGACCAGCCCTCGCTGTCGGGCGGGCCGCAGACCATCGAGCGCGGCGGGACGGGCACGTTCACCTCGTCGGACGCGGCCAAGGTCAAGAAGGTCCGGCTGATCCGCCCGAGCGCCTCCACGCACGTCACGGACGTCGACCAGCGGTCGATCGCCCTGGACTTCAAGGCGTCCGGCGACAAGCTGACGGTGACCGTGCCGAAGAACCGGAACCTGGTCCAGGCGGGCTGGTACATGCTGTTCGTGACGGACGACCGGGGCACGCCGAGCAAGGCGCAGTGGGTCAGGGTGCCGTAGTGATCGGCTGATGGGGGCGCCCTCCGGTGCGGGGGGGGGCGCCCCTTTCGTGTGCTGCCTGCGCTCGTGCTCCGCCCGCCGGCGCTAGGAGGTGGCCTTGGCCAGCTTCAGGGCGTAGTCCGCCCACCACTGGCCCGCCTTCGGCCCGCCCTTGCACTCGCCGTCCGACTCGCCCGGGCGCTTGACCCACAGGTACGCGTCGACCAGCGGGTCCGCCGTCTTCGTCGTCGGCGTCTCGCCGAGGGCCCGGCCGGGCGGGTTGCACCAGCGCTCGTCCGGGTTGCCCTGGGTGTAGGGGCCCTTGCCATTGCGGCTGGTGTCGACGACGAAGTGCTTGCCGCCCACCTTGGCGGAGAGCTGCTTGCCGTAGGCGATGGAGTCCTCGGTGGAGTAGAAGTTGGAGACGTTGACGGAGAAGCCGTCGGCCTGGTCGATGCCGGCCCACTTCAGCGGCTCGAAGATCTGGTCGGGGTTCTTCCAGCCGGCGTTGCCCGCGTCCAGGTAGACCTTCGTGTTCTTCAGGGACTTGAGCTTGCCGACGGCACCCTTGAGGAGGTCGTAGCGCTCCTCGTGGAACTGCTCCGGGGTGCAGCCGTCCACCAGGTGCAGCAGCGCGTCCGGTTCGAGGATGACCGTGGCGGAGCGGTCGCCGATGCCCGCCGCCACGCCGTCGAGCCACTCGCGGTAGGCGTTGCCGTCGGCGGCACCGCCCTGCGAGTACTGGCCGCAGTCGCGGTGCGGGATGTTGTAGAGGACGAGCAGTGCCGTACGGCCGGCCTTGTCGGCGGCCTCGGTGAACCCCTTGGTCTGCTCCCGCGGATTGTCCGGGCCGATCCACTCGGCGACCGGCTGCTCGGCGATCTTGCGGAGGTGCTCGGCATCCTGCTTCTTGCCGGACTTCTCCAGGGCGGCGACCTGCCGAGCCGCCGTGCCGTCGGGATTGACCCAGAACGGGGCCTTTTCCTTCGGCTGTTGGGTGATCCCGGCGCCCCCGTCCGCCCCGTTCGCCCCGTCCCCTCCGTCACCGGAGGAACAACCCGCGATCAGCAGTGCCGCCCCCAGCACCGCTGCGGACACCCGCCTTCCGGCGGCTGCCCCTACCCCCCTGCTGCCGTACATCCAACTCCCCCTTGGGCACACTGTTCCAAGTCTCAATCCTGACATACGTCGCGCAGCTCCCGTGGGAGCACAGCCCACCCGCGCCCGTGACGCAGAGCCACCGAGCCGGGACTTGACGTTATTCAACCTCTAGGCCCGGGCGGTCCGTTGGTTCTAGAGTCTTCTCAGCAGGGCCCGGCCTCCGGCCAGAGTTTCACCCACCGTGGCTCCCGCGCCCTCCCGCGCGGCTCGCCGGGTTACTCCCGCAGCCCGTGCGCGCGGTCGAGGACCAGCCCGGTCGGCGACTTCAGGGGGAGCGGGTCGTCGACCGGGTTGGGTGGACGCCGGAGGCCGCTTGGGCCTGTTGCGAAAGTGCCCTCTGCCGCGCGACGCCCGGCACGCTCCCCCACTGCCTTGAGGGCGTGGGAGGTGCCCCCACTCGCCGCACCGCCCGAAAGCCCGAGTACGCCCAGTACGAGGGCTTCCGGGCGGCACTCCCCCAGCCTTCGGCCGGGGGGACCCCCAGAGCACGCACCGGACGCCGCGCGGCCGCCCTCCGGGCGACGAGGCCACTTTCGCAACAGGCCCTAGAGGCCCGTCCCCGTCAGGTACGCCGACACCACCACGTTCGCCGTGTAGCTGCGGGTCGTACGGTCGAAGCTGCCGCCGCAGGTGACCAGCCGCAGTTCGGCACGGCCCGACTCGCGGGGTCCGTAGGCCTGGTGGGCGTCGAAGTGGTCGCGGGTGAGGACCTGGACGGATTCGACGGTGAACTCCGCGACCTTGGCGTCGGCCCGGATCACCCGGATCTTCTGGCCCGGCCGCATGGCGCTGACCTTGTAGAAGACGGCGGGCCGGGTTTCGGTGTCGACGTGACCGACCATCAGCGCGGTGCCCGGCGCCCCGGGTGCCACGCCGCCCGCGTACCAGCCGACCACGCCCGGCTGGTCGTACGGGGGCGGATCGAGCGCGCCGCGCGCGTCCAGTCCTCGTGCCACCACGGGCGCCTGCACCCCGAGCCCGGGGATGTCGACGCGCTGGGGCAGCGCGTCGCCCAACGGGCGGTGCTCGGGCGGCAGTTTCACGTCCGGGGGCCGGCCGGCCGCCGCCATGTCGCCCGTGGTGGGGGCGGAGATGCCGTGCCGTACGTCGGTCACCTCGCGGCCCCACAGCCACAGTCCGAGCAGCAGCGCCACCCAGGTCACGCCGGCCAGCAGACGGCCGGTGCCGGAGGAGCGGCCCTTGATTCGTTCCTGTTCTCGGTCCTGTTCGGACATGGTCAGTCCGTTCCACGGCCGCGGCGGACACCGCCCAGTGCGACGACCACGGCGGCCACGCCCGCGAGCACCAGGCCGGTCACCCCCTGCGCCGTGCCGGGGCCGGCCCCGCGGTCCTCGGCGGCGACGAGGTCCGCCGCGCCACCACCGCCCGCCCGTACCGGGGCCACGGGCGAGGGGTGCGCACCCGGTCGCCGGGGGGCGGACCGCTGCTCGTCTCCCCCGGGCGTGGACTGCTGCCCGTCACCGTCCCGGTCCGCGTCCCCGTCTTCACCGGGCACGGACGACTGCCCACCGCCCTCGGGCACGGGCGGCTGACCGACGGTCCCGGGTGCGGGCGACTGTCCGCCGGTACCGGGTGCGGGCGGCTGTCCGCCGGTACCGGGTGCGGGCGGCTGGCCGCCGGTACCGGGTGCGGGGGGCTGGCCGCCGGTACCGGGTGCGGGGGGCTGGCCGCCCGTCCCGCCGAAGACGGGCACGGACGACGAAGACCCGTCCGTCCCGGACGCCGACCGCCGCCGCCCCTCACCCTTCCGGACGGTGAACGTGCCGGTCCGTTCGGCGTCCCCGCAGCGGACCTGCACGGCGTACGTCCCCGCGTCGAGCGTGGAGCGGACGCGGCTCTCGCCGACGAGGTCACCGTCGGTGACGGTGAGCCGCGCGTCCGCGACGAACGCCGCCGAGCGGGCGACGGCCGTTCTCTCCGCACAGCCGGTCACGCGGAGCGTGACGTCACTGCCGGGCGCGGGGGTCGCCGGGGTCACCGAGACGCCCCCCGCGTCCGCCGCGTACGCCGCCGGGGTGAGGGCGGCCGCGACCAGGACGCTCGTACAGACAGTGACTCTCAGGGAACCCATCGTGAACCTCCAGACGCCTGGAGCCTCCCCCGCACGGTGGGCCACCGCATCCTCAGGGACGCGGCGACTGCTCCATACGGGTGGCGACGGGTTTGAGCTCCGGCCCGCCGCCTCCCGGGCTCAGACCCGGTCGACGAGGTCCGCGATGGAGTCCACGACCTGCGACGGCCGGTACGGGAAGCCCTCGACCTGGTCGGGCCGGGTCAGGCCGGTGAGCACCAGGAACGTCTGCATCCCGGCCTCCATGCCCGCCAGCACGTCCGTGTCCATGCGGTCGCCGATCATCGCGCTGCTCTCGGAGTGCGCCCCGATGGCGTTCAGCCCGGTCCGCATCATCAGCGGGTTCGGCTTGCCCGCGAAGTACGGCTTCTTGCCGGTCGCCTGGGTGATCAGCGCGGCCACCGCGCCGGTCGCGGGCAGCGGGCCCTCGGTGGACGGGCCCGTCTCGTCGGGGTTGGTGCAGATGAATCGGGCGCCGCCGAGGATGAGCCGTACCGCCTTCGTCATGGCCTCGAAGGAGTACGTGCGGGTCTCGCCCAGGACGACGTAGTCCGGCTCGTGGTCGGTCAGGATGTAGCCGATGTCGTGCAGCGCGGTGGTCAGACCGGCCTCGCCGATGACGTACGCCGACCCGCCCGGCCGCTGGTCGTCCAGGAACTGGGCGGTGGCCAGGGCCGAGGTCCAGATGCTCTCGATCGGCACGTCCAGGCCCATGCGGCGCAGCCGGGCGTGCAGGTCGCGCGGGGTGTACATCGAGTTGTTGGTGAGGACGAGGAAGGGCTTTCCGGACTCGCGCAGCTTCTTGAGGAAGGCGTCGGCGCCGGGGATCGGGACGCCCTCGTGGATGAGTACACCGTCCATGTCGGTGAGCCACGACTCGATGGGCTTGCGGTCTGCCATGTGCGGGATCTCCTGCCGTACGCGTGCAGCGTGCGCCTTGGGGCCGGGCTCCCCAGCCTAGACAGTGGCCGGATCTTGGGGAATGGCCCGTGTGCGGAGTCCCGACAGGCGGACGGCTCCTCGCAGCCCAGCAGACCAGCGACTCCGCGGCTCAGCGACCCCGCGGCTCAGCGGCGCCGGCGCGCGAGGAGCAGTGCCGCCCCGCTCCCGGCGAGCAGCATCGCCGCGGCGACCGCGGCGACCTGGCCGCCGGTTCCCGTACGGGCGAGTTCCTCGGCGAACGGGAGGCGGTCCTCGCGGGGCGGGACGGAGGCGTCGGGATCGGGATCGGGGTCGGGGTCGGGATCGGGCTGGGAGTCGGTACCGCCGTCGGTCTCCGGCTCACCGCCGTCGATCGGCCCGCCACCGTCGATGCCGAAGCGGTAGTCGTTCGACTGTCCGACCCAGTCGCCGTCGTCGTCATGCCGCTGCACCACGGCGGCGTTGGCGGTGACCTTGTTCGGTACGGCGTCCGAGGTGACCGCGAGCCGCACCTTCACGGAGACGGTCTTGCCCGGCCCGACGGTGAACCCGGCGAAGCGGTCCTCGTCGTCGGCGAACGCCCCGACGAGCTCGTCCTCATCCGTCTTCTCGAACCGCACAGGGTGGGCCCGCGTCCCCTCGAAGAACTCCAGCCGGGGCTGCGACGGCTCCAGCGCCCGCTTGTCGTCGACGAGCACGACGACGGGGTGGATTCCGGTGCACGGCCGGTCGGTCGTGTTGGTCAGCTCGACGTACCAGGTCCCGAACCCGCCCCCGGCCTCATAAGCGCCGGGCCCGCCGTGGATGCGGGTGGTGAGCGGGAAGGTGTGGTCGTCGGGCGCGGCGCAGGCGGGCGCCGGCTCGTCCGCGTACGCCGGATGAGCCCCGGCGAGCAGAACGGCGGCTGCCGCCGCGAGGCAGAGGTGGACGGGCGTGCAGGGTCGCATGGAGATGTGACATTGCCGGATGGAGCCGAAAGCGAGCCGACACCGCCGGGAACACCCCCGAACGGCGGCGCGGATCCGCCCGGCCGGCGGACACCCCGAGGGGCCGAGAGGATCCTCAGCGGCGCCCGAGTGCCTTCGCACGCGAGTGGGTCCAGCCGGTCAGAGAGGGCCCAGCCAGTGTTCGGCTCCGGCCCCTCAGCCGTCCCCCCGCCCGAACACCGGCCCCAGCACCAGCTGCGCCGCCCCCACCGCGACGCCCCGTCCCCCGCCCGGCGCGACCCGCACCGGCACGGCGTCCTCCCCAGTCCGCCGGGCCCGCGCCCCCAGTACCGCCCCGACTCCTCGCACGAACGCCTCCGGCGTCGCGGCCACCGTCCGGCCGCCCAGCAGGACGACGTCGATGTCGAGCAACCCGACCAGGTTCGCCGCGCCCGCTCCCAGCACCCGCGCCGCCTCCTCGACGTCGCCGCGCGCCACCGCACCGAGACACAGCGCCTCCACGCAGCCGCGGTCGCCGCAGGTGCACGGCGGGCCGTCCAGCTGGATCACCTGGTGGCCGAACTCCCCGGCCCCGGTCCGGGCTCCCCGGTGCACGCTCCCGCCGATCACCAGACCGGCACCCAGCCCCGTACCGAGGTGCAGATACGCGAAGGAGCCGCCCTCGCCCCCGGCCGCCAGGCCGACCGCCGCCGCGTTGGTGTCCTTGTCGACCACGACCGGCACGCCGAGCCGCTCCGCCAGCGCCTCCCGCAGCGGGAACCCGTCCCACTCGGGGAAACCGGTCACCCGGTGCAGCACACCCCGGACGTGGTCGAGCGGCCCGGGCAGCGCCACTCCCACTCCGAGCAGGGAACCGGCCCGGGCGAGGGGCGGCGGCCCGGCGGGCAACGCCTCGGCCACCGCCGCGCGGACAGCCTCCGGCCCGGCCATACGGAGAGCCTCGGGCCCGGCGGCCCGGACAGCCTCCGGCCCCGTCGCCGGGACGGCCCCAGCCCCCGCCGCCCGGACAGCCTCCGCCCCCGTTGCCGGGACGGCCCTCGTCTCCCTCGCACGGACAGCCTCCGCCCCCGTCACCGGGACAGCCTCCGCCCCCTCCGCCGGGACAGCCCCTGCCCCCGTCACCGGGACGGCCCCAGCCCCCACCGCCCGGACGACCCCAGCCTCCGTCGCACGGACAGCCTCCGCCCCCGATGCCGGGGCGGCCCCCGCCCCCGACGCCCGGACAGCTTCCGGCCCCGTCACCCGGTCAGCGTCCGGCCCCGCCGCCCGGGCCCCCCTCGCCCCCGTGACCCGCAAGGCTTCCGCCACCGTCGCCCGCACGGTCTCCGTCACCGCCGTCAGCACCGCCTCCGCACCCGCCCCCAGGTCCAGCGCGGCCCGCCGCTCCCCCACCACCGTCCCGCGCAGATCCACGAGCACGGCCCGGACCTCGTCCCGGTCCAGGTGGACCCCCACCGCGTGCCCCGCCTCGGGCACCAGCCGCAGCACCGTGCGCGGCTTGCCACCGGTCGACGCGCGGCGCCCCGCCTCCGCCGCGAGCCCGTCCTCCCGCAGCCGGGCCGTGATCTTGCTGACCGCCTGTGGGGTGAGGCCGGTCCGCTCCGCGAGTTCCAGCCGGCTGATGCCGTCGGGCCCGGCCGTCCGCAGCAGGTCCAGCACCAGCGCGGCGTTGTGGCTGCGCAGGGCGAACAGGTTCGCCCCGCTCCCTGCCCCTCCGGCGCCGTGCATGCCGCCCACTCCGCCCGTACGGTCGTCCGCCCTGTTCACGCCCCCCATTGTCTCCGGCTCTTGCACTTTGGCAACAGCGTTGCGAAAGTGGGTGGCATGACTGGCACACCCCTCGGCACGCCCGGCACCCCCGGCACACCGGGCGCCTCCGGCGCGCCCCTCCGCGTCGGCCTCGTCGGCTACGGCCTCGCCGGCTCCGTCTTCCACGCTCCGCTGATCGCCGCCACCGAGGGCCTCGTCCTCGACACGGTGGTCACCTCGAACCCCGAGCGGCAGCGGCAGGCCCGCGCCGAGTTCGCGGACGTGCGCCTCGCCGCCGCCCCGGACGAGCTGTTCGACCGCGCCGGGGAGCTGGACCTGATCGTCGTCGCGTCACCGAACAAGACGCACGTGCCGCTGGCGACCGCCGCGCTCCAGGCCGGTCTGCCGGTCGTGGTCGACAAGCCCGTCGCGGGCACGGCGGCCGAGGCCCGCGAGCTGGCGGCCCTGGCCGAGGAGCGCGGCCTGCTCCTCTCCGTCTTCCAGAACCGCCGCTGGGACAACGACTTCCTCACCCTGCGCAAGCTGCTGGCCGAGGGCGAGTTGGGTGACGTCTGGCGCTTCGAGTCCCGCTTCGAGCGCTGGCGTCCGAAGCCGAAGGGCGGCTGGCGGGAGTCCGGCGACCCCGCAGAGATCGGAGGTCTGCTGTACGACCTCGGCAGCCATGTCGTCGACCAGGCGCTGGTCCTCTTCGGCCCGGCGGCCGCCGTGTACGCGGAGTCGGACATCCGCCGCCCGGGCGCCGAGACGGACGACGACACGTTCATCGCGATCACGCACACCAGCGGTGTCCGCTCCCACCTCCACGTCTCCGCGACGACCGCCCAGCTCGGTCCCCGCTTCCGCGTCCTGGGCTCCGCCGCCGGCTACGTCAAGTACGGTCTCGACCCCCAGGAGGCGGCCCTGCGCGAAGGCCACCGCCCCGGGCCCGGCTGGGGCGCGGAGCCCGAGCCGCTGTGGGGCCGCGTGGGCTCTGGGGGCGAGTCCCCGGTCACGGGAGGCGGCCGGCCCGAACCGACCCTCCCGGGCGACTACCCCGCTTACTATGCGGCCGTGGCGAAGGCCCTGCTGGAGGGGGCCCCGAACCCGGTGACCGCCCTGGAGGCGGCCGCCGCCCTGGACGTACTGGAAGCCGCCCGTCGTTCGGCCCGCGAGAAGGTGACGGTGACCCTGTGACCCACAAGAGCAACCCCTCACACAGCCAGGAGCTCACCCCGAAGTTCCACCCGGAGCTCACCCCGAGCCTGGAGGAGCTGGAGAAGGAGGAACGCCGCCTGGTGTTCCGCCAGTTCACCCACGACGACGCCTGGGCGCTCGGCTCCCTCCTCGTCGAGATGGCCCGGGAGCGGCAGGCCCCGGTCGCGATCGACATCCACCGCGCCGGCCAGCAGCTCTTCCACGCGGCGCTGCCCGGGTCCACGCCCGACAACGACGCCTGGATCGAGCGCAAGCGCCGGGTGGTGGAGCGCTACGGGTCCGCCTCCTACCTGGTGGGCGCACGCTTCCGCGCCAAGGGCACGACGTTCGAGGAGTCCTCGCGCCTCGACCCCGACACCTACGCGGCGCACGGCGGTTCCTTCCCGATCACCGTCGAGGGCGTCGGCGTGATCGGCGCGGTGACGGTGTCCGGGCTGCCGCAGCTCCAGGACCACCGGTTCGTGGTCGAGGCCCTGGAGCGGTTCCTGGACCGCTAGGGGTCTTGGAATCAGGGCCTGTTGGAATCATCGGCGGCCCCCTCCGGTTGGCACCTGCAGTACGCATGATCGAGCATGGCGCCCAACCGGAGGGATCCCAACCGATGACCACCGCTCTGAAGGAAACCGTCGGCCGGTACGGCATCTGGAGCGTAGGCCTGCGCTCGGAGGACCCGGACCGGCGCGGCGAACTCACCGAGGCCGCCGCCGAACTGGAGGAACTCGGCTACGGCGCCGTCTGGCTGGGCGGCAACAGCTCCGCCGCCAACGCCGCCCCGCTGATCGAGGCGACCTCGAAGCTCACCTTCGGCACCAGCATCCAGAGCATCTGGCAGCACGAACCGGACGCCGCCGCAACGGCCTTCGGGGAACTGGAGTCGGCCCACCCCGGGCGTTTCCTGCTGGGCCTCGGAGTGAGCCACGCCAAGCGCGAGGAGCAGTACTCGCGCCCCTACTCGGCCCTCGTCGGCCACCTCGACGGCCTGGACGCCGCCGGAGTGCCGGCGGACCGCCGCCTCCTGGCCGCCCTGGGCCCGAAGTCGCTCCGGCTGGCCCGCGACCGGGCGGCGGGCTCGATCCCGTACCTGGTCACCCCGGAGCACACCGCGCACGCCCGCGAGATCCTGGGCGAGGCCCCGCTGCTGGCCCCGGAGCTGGGCGTCGTCCTGGAGACGGACCCGGCCCGCGCCCGCGCCCTGGCCCGCGAGTTCCTCGCGATCTACCTCCCGCTGCCGAACTACACCAACAACTTCCTCCGGCACGGCTTCACCGAGGACGACCTGTTGGACGGCGGCAGCGACCGCCTCGTCGACGCCCTGTTCGCCTGGGGCGACGAGACGGCGATCCGCACCAAGATCGACGCCTTCTTCGAGGCGGGAGCGGACCACCTCGCCCTCCAGGTCCTGGACGGCGAGCCGCGCGACGCCCTCCCGAGGAAGGCGTGGCGCGACCTGGCAGCGCTGCTGGGCTGACCCTTCAGGGGCGCGGGGAACTGCGCGACCGGCCACGGACTGCCCGCAGCCGACAACCGACGTCAGTTCCCCGGCTCACCCAGCGGAGCGCTCAGGCGTTCTTGAACTCCTGCCGCTGCCGCCCGAGCCCCTCGATCTCCAGCTCCACGACATCCCCGGCCCGCAGGAACGGCTTCGGCTCGGGCGCCCCCAGCGCCACCCCCGCCGGCGTCCCCGTGTTGATCACATCGCCCGGGTACAGCGTCATGAACTGACTGAGATACCGCACGACCTCCCCCACCGGGAAGATCTGCTCGGCCGTCGTCCCGTCCTGCTTCAACTCCCCGTTGACCCACAGCCGCAGCGACAGCCGCTGTGGATCCGGCACCTCGTCCGCCGTCACCAGCCATGGCCCCAGCGGGTTGAACGTCTCGCAGTTCTTGCCCTTGTCCCAGGTCCCGCCCCGCTCGATCTGGAACTCCCGCTCGGACACGTCGTGCGCCACCGCGTACCCGGCGACATGCGCGAGCCCCTCCTGCGCGGACCCCAGGTACCTGGCCGTACGCCCGATGACGACGGCCAGCTCGACCTCCCAGTCGGTCTTGCGGGACGCGCGCGGCACGAGCACCGTGTCGTTCGGCCCGACCACCGTGTCCGGCGCCTTCATGAACAGGACCGGCTCGCCGGGCGGCTCGGCACCCGTCTCGCGCGCGTGGTCGTGGTAGTTCAGCCCGATGCAGACGATCTTGCCGATCCGTCCCAGCGGCGGCCCGATCCGCAGCCCGGTGGCGTCCAGTACGGGCAGCTCACCGGCGTCGGCGGCAGCACGGACGCGGTCCAGCGCCGCGTCGTCCGCGAGCAGCGCCCCGTCGATGTCCGGCACGACGCCCGACAGGTCCCGCAGGGTCCCGTCGGCGTCGAGCAGTGCGGGCCGCTCGGCCCCGGCCGTACCGACTCGCAGCAGCTTCATGGTCACGTCTCCCTCGATCGCGGGCGCCCGCCCGAGGCATGCGACCCGGTTGCGGCGGGGCAGCCATCGGAGGACTGGTCGATCCTCCAAGCTGCACGTGCACTCCGCAATACCCAGTTCACGTACTGGACCTCTCGTGCCCGACCGGCTACCGGTACAGCACAGCACGCTCGACGACACTCCACGTCGTACTGGTCACGACGTACAGCGCGGCGGCCAGCGGCACGACGGCCACGGTGACGAGCGTGAAGAAGGACATGAAGGGCATCACCTTGGTCACCGCCCCGAGCCCCGCCACCTGCTGCTCACCGGCCGGAAGGGCCGGACTCGCGGCCATCATGCGCTTGCTGAGGCGGTAGCTGAACACGGCGACCCCGGCGACGACCACGAACAGCCCGGCGTAGACGAGCCCCGCCCCATCGAGGAGACCACCCTGGAGGGCGTCCACCCAGCGCTCCCCCAGCGGCGCGGCGAACAGCTCGTGGCCGAGCAACGCGTTGGCCCGCCCGCCGATCGTCTCGCTGGAGAACAGGTGATAGAGCAGGAAGAACGCGGGCACCTGAAGCAGCCCGGGCAGGCAGCCGGCCAGCGGCGACACCTTCTCCTCGGCGTGCAGTTCCAGCACGGCCTTCTGGAGCTTCTCGGGGTTCTTCCCGTGCTTCTTCCGCAGCTCGGCGATCTTGGGCTGGAGCGCGGTACGGGCCTTCTGGCCGCGCGCGGCGGCCCGGGACAGGGGGTGGACGAGGAGTCGTACGAGCGCGGTGAACAGGACGATCGCGGCGGCGGCCGCGGAGGCGCCGAACAGCGGCTGGAGAAGGTCGGCGAGTAGCTCGACCAGGTGGGCGAAGACGGACATGGGTGAGCCCTCCGGGGGTCTCGTCGTGCCGGGAGTGGGACATGGCGGCATGACGACCCGCGCGGGGTCACCGGGAAAGCGGTGGAGTCCCTACGCGACGGTCGCCCGGAGGGCGTGTCCAGGCGCGCGGGGACGGGTGCGCCCCCGGGCGTCGGGATCGCGCTGGGGCAGGAAGGCCGTACGGCGATCTCGGTCGCGGATGGCCGTACGCACCCGGGTGCGCGGCACGGCGGGCGCGCAGCGCGAGGCGACGACGGCGCACACCGCGAGGGCGGCGGAGGCCGCGGCGGTCGCGGCGAGCGCGACGGTGGCGGAGAGGCTGCCGGTGTCGAGCAGCGCCACCTCGAGGAGCAGGAAGAGCAGCGCGAGAGCGGGACGCACAGTCACCCGACCGCGGTTCATCCGGCTGCCCCTCCTCTCGTACGTGTGTATGCCCTGCTGTTCGTTATACAGGATCGCCCCGCCGAACGGATACGCGACTTCGTACACGGGTTTGAGAAAGGTTCGTCAGAACTCTCGACAACCCACCCGCCGCACCCGATGCTTCTCGATGCCATGAGCCCGTCGCCATGAACGGGACAACACTCGCGACGCCGGGCCGGGGACCGGCGCCTGCCCCGATTCCTTTACGGAGGAGCCGTGATACGACGCAGATCCCTGCTGGCCGCAGCAGGCGGTACGTTCCTCGGCAGCGCCCTGGCGACGGGCACCGCCCACGCTGACGCCACGATCGCCGTCAACCCCTCGACGACGTACGGCACCTGGGAGGGCTGGGGCACCTCCCTCGCCTGGTGGGCCAACGTCTTCGGCGCCCGGGACGACTTCGCGGACCTCTTCTTCACCACCAAGTCGGTGACGTACAACGGCAGATCCCTCCCCGGCCTGGGCCTGAACATCGCCCGCTACAACCTCGGCGCGTGCAGCTGGAACAGCGTCGGCGGCGAGACGATGGTCAAGTCGCCCAACATCCCCGGCTTCAAGCAGATCGAGGGCTTCTGGCAGGACTGGAACAACGAGGACCCCGGCTCCTCGGCCTGGAAGTGGTCGGCGGACGCCAACCAGCGCGCGATGCTGGTGAAGGCGACCCAGCGGGGCGCGATCACGGAACTCTTCGCCAACTCCCCCATGTGGTGGATGTGCGGCAACCACAACCCCTCGGGCGCGGCGGACGGCGGCAACAACCTCCAGACCTGGAACTACCGCCAGCACGCCTCCCACCTGGCGGCGACGGCCCTGTACGCCCGCGACAACTGGGGCGTGAACTTCGCGACGGTCGACCCCTTCAACGAGCCGGCCTCCACCTGGTGGACCGCGACCGGCACCCAGGAGGGCTGCCACATGGACCCCGCGGTCCAGGCGGCCGTACTCCCGTACATGCGCAGCGAGTTGGACAAGCGCGG
Organism: Streptomyces sp. NPDC045955; assembly: GCF_056430805.1. Taxonomy (NCBI): domain Bacteria; kingdom Bacillati; phylum Actinomycetota; class Actinomycetes; order Kitasatosporales; family Streptomycetaceae; genus Streptomyces; species Streptomyces sp. NPDC045955. The sequence goes on along the minus strand of NZ_JBWKKY010000005.1, from coordinate 47,407 downwards.
CCTGACGAACCTGCGCATCTCGGCCTCGGACGAAACGAACTACGACACGGCCCGCTCCACGTGGGCATCCTTCGACTCGTCGACCAAGGCCCTGATCTCCCAGGTCAACGTGCACGGCTACCAGGGCTCGGGCGGCCGCCGCGACCTCCTCTACACGGACGTGGTGACGACGTCCCGCAAGAAGCTGTGGAACTCCGAGACGGGCGACAGCGACGGCACGGGCCTGACCATGGCGTCGAACCTCTGCTACGACTTCCGCTGGCTGCATCCCACCGCGTGGTGCTACTGGCAGGTCATGGACCCGTCGACGGGCTGGGCGATGATCGCCTACGACGCGGACACCCTCCAGCCGACCACGGTCCAGACGAAGCACTACGTGCTGGCCCAGTTCAGCCGCCACATCCGCCCCGGCATGACGATCCTGGACACGGGCGTGAGCTACGCGGTGGCGGCGTACTCGGCGTCGACCCGCCGCCTGGTGATCGTCGCGGTGAACACTGCGGCGTCGGCCCAGACCCTCACCTTCGACCTCTCCCGCTTCTCGACGGTGACGGGTGGCACGAACGGCGCGGTGCCCCGCTGGAACACGGTGACGACGGGCGGCGGCGACCTCTACACCCCCCGCTCGGACATCCGCCTGTCCGGCAAATCGGTCAGCGTCCCCTTCGCCGCGAAGTCGGTCCAAACACTCCACATCGATGGTGTGACCCTGTAGGCCGACTCATGGCGGTGATTCGGGACGATTCGTAGAGCCGGGATGGCGAGCATGGGGAACCCGCGCAGGCCAGAGGTATGGCCCGCGCATCCCTCACGCTCGTCACCTCCCGGCAGTACGGTGTCCCCCATGCGCCCCGACACGCCTGCCGAAACCGTCGACCACACCGCCGAGGCGGCACGCCTGGAGCGGACCGCCGGCCTGTATCCCGAGGACTCCGAGGCCCTGCTCCTGCGCGCCGCGGCCCACCTGGAACTCGCCGGCGACCGCCCCACGGCCTCGGCCCTCTACGACCGCCTGCTGTCCTCCACGGACGGCCTGGAGAATCCCCATCTGGTACGGGCGCTCAAGGCGTCGAACCTCTGGGAGTACGGCCACGAGGCCGAGGCCAGGGCGATCATCGAGGGCGTCCGGGTGGCGTCCCCACGGGACCCGGCCCCCTGGGTGATCGTCGCCGAGGCCCTGGAAGCGCACGACGAACTGGAAGCGGCGCACGACACGTTCACGGAGGCCGTACGCCTCCTCCTGACCGACGTCCCGGAACCCCCGCAGCCGACCCATCCCCTCCTCTTCGGCCGCCACAGGGTCCGCCGCATGCTGGGCAAGTCCCACGACGAGTGGGACGCGCTGGCGGACACGGTCCACTCCCTCCCGATCACCCTGGACGAACTCCACGACCCCAAGCGCGTCTGGTCCCTGGGCTCGGAAAACCCGGCGGAACTGGAGGCGGAGATCACCCGCCTCCGAGCGGAACTGGGCGCCTACCGGGAGGCCCTCTCCCGCCCCTTCCCGGTGGCGATCCTCCACTGGCCGGCGACGGAACTCTCGGAACTCCTGGAGGCGTACCCGGACCTCGCCTCGGAGTACCCCTCCCACGAGACCCACCTCACGACCATAGAGTCCGCCCTACGAGAACTCGCCTCCTCCGGCACCCCGAACCTGGGCATCGTCACCGGCACGGTCCCGTCCTACGAGGCCTTCGCAGCCTCGGAACTCTCCTCCCCGTCGGACGCGACCCTGCTCCCCCAGTACGCGACGACCCTGGCGGCGAGGGGGCGGGCGGTGGCTTGGCCCCCGCAGAGCACCGCGGCTTGCTGGTGCGGCTCCGGACAACCGTACGGCGCCTGCCACGGACGCACGGCCTGACACGGGCACCGGGTCCTCCGGCCCACCATGGACACCCGGCCAGGAACTGAAGATCCCCCACTGCGGCGGCTAGGAGCACTACGAAGTCACGACCCGCCTCGATGAGACAGCGGAGGGCCAGGCAACGGTGTACCACTGGTGGGAACGGACGGAGATCGCCGAGTAGCCGGGGCGGAGCCGCCCCGGGCCGGCCCGGCAGCCGGCCCCACGGAACTGCCACGACACGCCCCCCGTCTTCCCGGACGACAGACGACTGACGACTGACGTCGGCTCCCGGGGGGAACGTCACATGGACCAGCCCTGGCTCACTATCGCACTCATCATGGCCGCTGCCATGACGGCCTTCGGCATCTGGAACCTACGCATAGCCCAACGCCAGCGCCGAGCCCTCTCCCGCCTCGGCGTCCGGGGCATCCGCACCAGGGGCGAGGTGGCCCGGGGCCCCCGCCGAGAGGGCCCCACCCTCCACCCGCCCCAGGTCCGCTACAAAGCCCCACCGGTCGACCGCCCCAACGCCCCGGCCGACCAGACGTACCGCCGCACCCCTCTCAACCACGAACAGCACCCTCTCCACGCCGGAGTCCCGGTCGTCCTCCGCTACGACCCGAGGGACCCACGCCGGGTGGTGGTCGTACACCAGAAGGACGGAAGGCCGGCGAACGTGTCGTACTCGGCGGGGGCGCATCTGGCTTGGGGGGTCTCTTGCGTGCTGCTCGGGTTGGGGATGGGAGCGGGCGCGTTCTGGTGACGCCCGGGACGCCTCGCCCCACCGGCGGGCCCGCCGCCGAACCGACCCCGCGTGCGCCGACTGCCGCCGCGTCCGCCCACGCCGGGTGCCTGGAGCCAACCAGTTGCGCTCCCCACCTGCGGCCCCCGCCTCTCCGGGCCGCCCGCTCGCTTCTCTCCCGTGCTGGAGCGGCCCGGGTCAAGGGTGGCCCGCAGGGCCATCGGCGCCAGCCGACGCGGAACGCAGCGCAGCGGAGTGAAGCGCCCTTGAGGCGGGGCGCGGAGGCACGACACTGGCCAGGAAGCGGGTGGCCCACAGCATGGAATGGATCGACTTGTCAGCAACCCCTTCCGATGTCGGTGACTGCTGTTAAAACAGATCCACATCGCCATGAGTGATCGTGCACGCACGCAGGGAGGGCAACCAGGGGGCGCGTAGAGACCATGTCCGCTTCGGGGAGCGATGGTGCCCCGTACCGTGGTGGACTCCGAATCCTGGCCAGACCAGGCTGGAAGCAGCGATCATCGACCGTGACGACATGCATGCGTGAGGCTCTACGACAGTGAACAACGCGATGCCTTCCTCTCCCGGCGTCTCGGCCCGCATGAGCAGGCAGGCGAGCAAGGACACGGCAGTCGAACTGTCCGTACGACGGCTGCTGCATGCGGCGGGGCTGCGTTACCGCGTTGAATACCCGGTGCCGGGTATGCCCCGGCGCCGTATCGATGTGGCGTTTCCCCGAGCCAAGGTCGCGGTCCTCATCGACGGTTGCTTCTGGCACGGTTGCCCCCAACACGCCACCGAGCCGAAGGCCAACGCGGAGTGGTGGCGCCGCAAGCTGGACCGGAACATGGCCCGCGACCGGGAGACAACCGAGCATCTGATCGCGGGAGGCTGGAAGGTGCTGCGGTTCTGGGAGCATGAAGCTCCCGACGAAGTGGCCCGGCAGGTGGGGGCGGCCGTGGAGCGTCGTCGGAGAGAACTGACAGGGGGGAGAAGAGAATGAGTGCACTGACCTTCGTGGATGTGTGCTCCGGGGCGGGCGGGCTCGCCCTCGGGCTTGAGCGGGCGGGGTTCGAGCCCCGCCTGCTACTGGACGATGACGAGGACGCCGTCACGACTCTGCGGACCAACCGGCCGCAGTGGAACGTGCTGCACACCGACCTGCTGGACTTCGACCCGGCCGAACACCCCGTGAGCCAGGATGTGGATCTCCTCGCGGCGGGCCCGCCACGGGTGAAGTCGAGTGCGACCGTAGGACGGACGGACTCCGGTGTGGAAGAGCGATTGTTGGAGGCCACGATCTACCTCGTCCATGCGATCAGACCTCGGGCGGTGCTCATCGAAAACGTTCCCGGGCTTGCTCACTCGGACGAGTATCAACAGTTCCGTGATTTCGCCCGGTCCGAACTGGAGCACCTGGGGTACGGGTTCAATTGGTTCGTCATGAACGCCGTTAACTTCGGCGTACCGCAGAACCGCAAGCAGGGCGTCCTGGTGGCCCTCGAACGGCAGTGGGTCAAGGCATTCCGACCGCCGACGCCCACAGTGCGGGAGCCTACGACGGTCGGTGCCACCCTGGGACCGTCCATGGCCTCACGCGGTTGGCAGGACGCCGTCCGTTGGGCCGCACAAGCCGATCAACCGGCTCCCACGCTGGTCGGAGGCTCGAAGAACCGAGGTGGCGCCGACCTGGGACCGACCGGGGCAAAGCGGAAGTGGGCGACCATGGGCGTCAATGCACACACGGTGGGGGACCAGGTCCCCGGCTCGGACTTCGTATGGGATCCCGCGCTCGGCAGAGACAACATGGTGAAGATCACGACTGAGCAGGCGGCGCTGCTTCAGGGGTTCCCCGAGTCATGGGAGATCTCCGGGCGAAAGACCGCACGATACCGACAGGTCGGGCACGCGACACCGCCGCCCGTAGGCGAGGCGCTGGGACAGGCCATCGCCGAAGCGCTGGACGGGGGTCCGGCACTCCCCGTTGCCGGCTAGACTTCCGCCACATGACCAGCACGGCGCCCCAGCAGTCCATCCTCGACAAGCCCTTTGTCCTGGATCTCTTCGCCGGTCCGGGAGGACTGGACGTCGCCGGGCACGCGCTCGACGTTCCGAGTCTCGGCATCGAGTGGGACAAGAGCGCGTGTCTGACGCGATACGCGGCCGGGCTGGACACCCTCCACGCCGATGTGAGCGCAGTACGCAGGGAGACCTTCGAGTCGCTGCCCCCGGAGATCAACGTGCTCGCGGGTGGCCCCCCTTGCCAGACGTACTCGGTGGCCGGGAACGGCGCTGGACGCCAGGCCCTGGAACAGGTCAAGAAGTACATCGAACGGCTGGTGACGGGCGAATCCGACAAGGCCATAGACAAGGACCTGAAGGACTTCAGCGATGATCCACGCACCGCGCTGGTCCTCGAACCTCTCCGGTACGCGATTCAAGCGACCAGGAGCCCCAACCGAGACCATCGCCCGTACGATGTCATCGTCCTTGAACAGGTCCCCGCGGTCGAAGAGGTCTGGCGGCACTATGCGAAGGTGCTGCAGGAGACGGGTCTGCCCGACGGCACGAAGTACAGGGTCGTCGTCGATGTCCTGTCCACCGAAACCTACGGGGTACCACAGAAGCGATCCCGCGCGGTACTGATTGCTCGGCGTGAAGGACTCGGTGAACCCTCGCTTCCCGCAGCGACCCACCGTGTCTATGAACCGAAGGAATGGAAGCGAAGGGTCGACCTGGCCGCGAGCCAGCTCCATCAGCCGACCCTCGATGAGGACACGGCGCCAGAGATCGACGAGCGCCGGGAAACCGGAGTGGAGCATCTGCGGCCTTGGAGGTCGATGGGTGATGTCCTCGCCGACCCAGTGGGCAGGCATCCAGGTCGCAAGACTCCCTTCCTGGTCCGCTCGAACTACGGCAGCTCGGGAGTCCCGGGGCGGCGTGGGGTGCGGACCGACCAGCAGCCCGCCGCCACCGTCACCGGCCGCATCTCCCGCTTCGTGGTCTTCGAGCACCTCAACGAGAACATCGTCTACGAGGGCCCGCGGTTCAGCATGAACGAGGCAGGGATGCTGCAGAGCTTCCCGCCGGACTACCCCTGGTCCGGTACGGCACAGGCCCAGCAGGTGGGCAATGCCGTACCCCCATTGTTCGGTGCTCACCTGCTGAGCGCCGCGCTCGGCCTGCCTGCGCCGGACCCGAGTGCGCTGATGGTGCCGTGGCAGCCGGCCACTGAGGAACAACGAGCCAAACTGCGTAGCCACGGCTGCGGGGATGCGAACGACTGCACTGCCAGCTGTCCGCGGCCCGAGGATCAAGTACCGCCCCGTTCCTCCTCGCGCCCGAGCACGAAAGCGTCGGCAAAGTAGTTCGTGAATCGGGCGCCGGAGGTCAATCGGCGCTCTTCTTGCCCCTGACCGGTGCAGTCTCGAACAGGTCCGCGAAGTAACTGGTCAGCGCAGTCACGGACTCTTCTGGGACAGGATCCTCGTCGGGCCCCTCCGGGAGACTGTGCCGCCCGACGGGTGGTGCCGATCCCGCCTCCGCGATCCAGTCCCGCAATCGAGCAGGGTTCTTGGGCTCGTCCGGTGCGAGAACGTCGTAGACAAGGGTCGCGCCAGCAGCATTGATTGCAACGCTGAGACCATCGATCTCTCGCCCGGTAGTGACCAGCCCACGCTGCAGGAGGCGAACCAAGGCCTGGGCAGTGGGGCGGTGGTCTATCAACTCCTTCTTCAGGACGCTGTGGATGAGGTCCTGGTTTCCGCAGGCGGCCTCAACCGGCTCGTAGTCCGGCCCGTTCCGGAAGAGCTCGGCCGCCCACCACAGGCGGGAAAAGCACTGCCTGTCCGCGGGGCCGCGGAAGCGCTCGGCGGCGATGCGCCGTTCCGGCCGGTTCGCTGTCGGCTCCGACACGTGACGCCAAGCGACATAGTCAGGCGCCACCGCCAAGGCGAGGTGGTTCCACAGACGCTTGTCAGCCGCCTCTCGCCGTGTCAGGCGCAGGGTGGCGTGCAGCCGTGGCGCGAGCCACGCGTCGGCTCGAGTACGGTCCTCCCGAAACTCGAACATGGCGTCTTCCACCAGGCTTCGGATCGGCTCGACCGACCACCTGGCGTCGCCCTCGGGAAGCGGCTCAACGACTTTGGCGAGATCGATGCCACCGTGCACCTGTTCAGCCTTGAGCAGCTCCTCTGTGAGGAACGGATCGACGGCCGAGCCGGCGAGCAGCGCCAGGCGCTCCGGTACGTGGTTCGGTGCGGTGATCACGTCTCACTCTCTCGGTTCGTCTGTTCAAGGCTGCGGATGACGTACGAGAGCGCCCTGGTGGCATCGGTACGTCGGACCGCCGCGTAATGGATTCGGGTCTGGAGCTCCACCCAGCCCGACTCCCCAGTGCGTCGACGATGCACCTGTCGCAGGGCCTCCTCGACATGTACGCCGGGGACCACATCCGGGAGCATCTCCCTCAGGACCTCGCCCTGCCAGTCGGTCGGGAAGACCGGGCTGCCGCCCGGCTCCACCTCCAGATCGCCGATGGCACTGTGGAACACAGCTGTCCAGACATCAGTGGCCATCTGAGCGACAAGAAGGTCGCGCACCTTGCTGTCGACACCGGAGCCGTTGCTGTCCAGCAACCCTAGGACTCCCTCGACATCGGTGTTCACGAACACGGTGGGGACTCGGGCCGAGGCGTCCACGATCCAGGGCGCGTCGGCACAGGCGCGCAACAGGTCCCGCGAACTCTTCGTGAACGAGGCCTTCTGGACGTCCAGCCGGAGCCCACGGACCGGCTCGTCGGAAACCGTGTCGACGATCCAGCTCCGGTCGGTCTCGGCGATTGACCGTCCTTGCACTCCGCCCACCGTCCCGACGGCGTGCACGGCGAGGGAGGCCCTACCCAGGTGGTCGTCACGGAGCACCTTCAGGGAGCCTGACCAGTCCAGACCGTCCTCCGTGTCACGCGTGAGAGGCGCGGAGGTGCGAACGTTGGTCTCGCCGTCCGTCAGCACGGCGAGGACTTGCAGATCGGACCAAGGCGCATCCGTCGCGTTCGCGCCGGGAGGGAGCGTCGCCGAGAGGCCGATCGTGGCGCTCAGCCAGTCGGTGTGACCTGCGATGCCGAGTGCGACGGCCTGCTGCTGGGTCGAGTAGGCGGTGGTCTCCAGATGATCGCGGGTGCCGTCGGGGAGATGGAGGCAGACCGAGGTCACTCGGAGCGTGATCGGTCGGTTGAGCCTCTTGTACGGGTAGATCTTCACGCGTCATCCCCCCTTGCCGGCGCGCAGTTCAAGGACAAGGCGGGTGAGCGTGGTCCTGACCGGATGGCTGGTGACGTCGGTGGAGCCTCGGAATGTCGCGCGCCGCACCCCACGCGTGAAGCGCAAGACCCCGTTCTCCACCTCGCAACCGTCGACGGCCACGAGTTCCGCCCAGTCCAGCTTCGGGCGCCCACCGGAGCGCACATCCAGCTGAGCGACGGGCACCATCGGGACGATCTCGTCGCCGCGCGGGATGCTCACCTCGGCAGTGATCTGCCACTCCCCGTCATCGCCGATCGTCGCGTCGAGGCCGTCCAGCTCCGGGACAACCGGCCCAGTGGGCCTCTTGGCCTTGGGCCTCGTCTTCACGGTCAAGGCCTTGCGCAACGCTTCACCGCCCTCGCGGTTGCCGCGCTTCGGCTGTGCGACCAGTTGTCGCACCGCGTTGTTGACCTCGGTGGTGAGGGCGTTGATCCGCCGGTACGCGGAGGGTGACCAGCGCAGGGTCAGCTCCTCCGTCTGCCCCCAGTGGTCGTGCTCGGGCGGTTCCGCCGCACGCAGGAATTCCTCTGCTTCCTGTGAGAAGGGGGCTGACTCTCCGGCAGCCTCCCCGACCAGAAGAACGGCCTGGAACGGGTTGGTGCCGAGCGGCAGTTTCGGGACCGTGGCCTTCTTGACGGTCATGCGGTTGCCGCGCAGTGAGTGCACCTGGTTCTTCGGGGTGTCCGCGTCGTTAGCTGCTTCGGTGACCAGCAGGACCGCTTGGTGTATGCCGAGGGTTCCCGAGGCACCCCCGAGCAGTGGCAGCTTCAGCGGAACGCTTCGCGCCGCCACCTGCCCGGCCTCGGTGAGCCGATCTACGGTGGTGCCCTCATAGTGCGCCCGCAGGGCACGAGCCCGGGAAGGTTGTTCGGCGAACGGGTCCACCTGTTCCTCCGGTACGACCACGTCGCCGTTGCGCAAGGTACGGACTGAGACCTCCAGAAGGGGGAGCCTGCCGCCCCCGCCGGTCATCGCGGCCCAGAAGTCACGACCCAGAGCTCTGACCAAACGCCGGTGCATCTTTTCGATGTCACGGGTGTCCTCGCTGCCCTCCTCGTCGATGTCCGTGCCCTCGTGGTCAGCTTCGGACGACTTCTCCTTCTCGTCGAGGCTGGCCACGTCATGGGCGCCGACGATGAGGAAGGAAGTGCCTGGTTCGTCGGTGTCCCTGGTCAGGTGCAGACTGGCCGCGGTCTCCTCGTCCGCCCACCAGGAGCGGGCGACTTCGGCACCGGGCGAATCGGGATCAGGGCGTCCGAACCAGGCCGGGCCCGCGTACGGCTTGCCGTTGACCTGCCGCCAGGGCAGTTCGAGTCGGCCGATGAGCCGACGCTCCCTGCGCCCCTCGTGCGGCTCGGACAAAGTGGAGTTGATGAGTACGAGCCCGAGGGCGCTGGTGGCCCACAGTGTTGCCTTGCCCAGGCCGTAGGAACCGCCCGCGCTGTTTCCGGACTTGAGGCTCTCAAGCTGACGTCTGACGACGGCGGCGAACTTGCCGTCCGCGTAGTCGTCACCGGTGAGCCCGGAAGCGTTGTAGTCATCGACGCGCAGCAGGACCAGGCGACCCTTCTCGTACATGTCGCGCACCCCGGCGTCCACAACCCGCCCGACCTTCTGGTTGCCTGCGATCTCCGACACGGCGGAGTAGTGCGGGAAGAGGTCATTCCAGAGGATCGCCTCTCGGAACGCGTCCAGGGCCTCACCGGTTAGCTCGTGCAGGGTGTAGCGGACACGGACCGGGCGGCCGTTGTCCAGTCGCTCGTCGAGGCTGTTCTGGCAGGTCTCGCGAGCGAGAACCTGCACGTCGGCGTCGAAGGCGAAGGCTGCGGCATTGCCCAGGTCACGGCCACCGTCGGGATAGCCGGGACGGTGGTACCAGGTGACCGGGAGGCCGGCCTGGGTGTCGGTGGTGCGGGTGTGCACCGTACCGAGGTCCGTGCCGAGCGCCTTGGCGATGTCCTGCATGACGGTCGGGCGGGGAGTCGACCTCCCGGTGATCCACGCGGAAACGGCGGCTCGAGTCAGCCCGAGTTCCTCGGCCAGCTCCGCCTGCGTCCTCCCTGCCAGCTTCAGCTGACGGGCCAACCAAGGCCCGAACTCCTCACCTGTCTCCACACGGGCACCTGCTCTTCCTCGAAGTCGTGCAAGGCAGGCTAATTTGACAACCAATACGACGTCAACTGACAGTTGACCAGCTTCGATCGACTCAGCCAAGTCGGAACAGTGTCTGATTTGGCTAGATTGTCCACTAAGCCCCAATCCACACCTGCGGTAAGTGGAATGAGCAACTCCTCATAACCCAGAGGAAGTTAAGGGTTGCACGATCGAGTGACTGCCGATAGCTTCAGTGACGATGGGGAAAAGCCATCTCGCTCGGCACTCGAAAATGAGGAGCACGGGCGACCGAGGGAGAAGTGCGCCCACATCACAGACCTGGGCGAGTGAAGCAGCTACACGCAGTCGATATCCGCACGAAGAAATATTTCCCCCGAAAGCGCTGGCGACGCGCAGCATCCACCCGCTAGCGTGATCAACGGAAAAGGCATCTCACCCGACAACACCCAACCGTTTCACGGGGACGTGTATCCAAATGCACCCCTGTGCGACCACAGGACACAACGCAGCAGGGGTAGACCACGCGATGGATGAACAGGATTGCGGTGACCTCCTGGATTCACTCCGGGAATTAGGTGCGTTTGAATTCAGAATTCAGACGGCAAAAAGCAAGGTTGAGGCAGCGGAGATCCTTCACCAGCACAACCTGTCCGAAGAGGGCTTCTCCTACAGATTCCCTGACCTGGCCAAGACGCTTCAAGGACTACCGGACGAGACCGGCCCCTCGGCATGACCCACGCCGCTGACCCGAGTCCCTCCCGAAAGCGCGCGCGCCTCCATACCGGCCGGACCACTCTGACCGGCGGCCGGCCCGTCACTCACGCATTCGCCCGGAACTTGACACCTAGGAGTGCAGAGCAGTGCCGTCCTCGTCCTCTCCTGTAATCCAAACCGTTCTCGAGCAGTCCTCCCGTGTTTTGCAGACTTACGCCGTGGACCCCGGCCTCGTAGCGGAGCACGCCAACGGGGAACGCCGCATCACTCAGGGCGGTTACGGTGATCGCCAGCTATTCGAGCTCGTCCAGAACGCGGCTGACGAAATCGCCGATGAGCCGGGCGGGCGGGTCCACGTCGTCCTCACGGAAACCCATTTGTACTGTGCGAACGAGGGGAATCCGGTAACTCCGGAAGGCGCCGAGACGATTCTCCGGATGAGCATGTCGAAGAAGCGGGGAGGTCAGATCGGTCGCTTCGGAGTCGGCGTGAAGTCAGTCCTCGTCGTGACCGACACACCAGAATTCTTCAGCCGCACCGGAAGTTTCGGGTTCGATCGCACCTGGTCGTACGAGCAGATCAAGGCCGTGTCCGGCGTCACGGCGCGCTACGGCACGGAGTTCGACGCCCCGGTCCTGCGCATGGCCCGCCCGCTCGACATGCAGGCCGAGCGGGCTTCCGATCCCGTCTTGAACGAGTTGCTGACCTGGGCGACCACCGTCGTGCGTCTGCCTCTGCTCCCGAAAGCAGACGACCGGCTCGGCCGGGACATGCACGGAGGTCGCGCCAAGGACCACGGGGAGCCCCGCGAAGAGTTCCCGGTCGGCTTCCAACTCTTCTCTCCGCACGTCGCAAAGGTCGTGCTGGAGGACCGCCGGCCCCGGCCTGTGGCCCGCCGCATCCTGACCGCTCAACAGGCCGGGGATCTGCACACTGTGGTCGAGGAGCGGACCGGGAAGGCCGTTGCCACCGAGCGGTGGCGGGTGTTCACCACCAACCACGAGCCCGGGCCGGCGGCCCGCGATGACGCCGGAGAGCTGCATGACCGGCTCTCGCTGGAACTCGCCTGGGCCGTGCCTGCCCTGGAGAAAGATCCGGAGAGCCGCCTGCACGTCAGCCCGCGGTCGCGCGGTCGCGGCAAGTTCTGGTCCTTCTTCCCCACCAAGTACGAGATGTCGCTCAGCGGCATCCTCAACGGAGCCTGGAAGACGAATGAGGACCGGCAGAACCTGCTCGACTCCTCTCCGTTCAACCAGGAGATGATCAGGGTGTCGGCGCAGTTGGTGGTCGGCTCCCTCCCCTCTCTCGCACCCGCTGAGGACCCGGCCGCCTATCTCCCCCTGCTGCCCGGCCGTGTCAAGGAGGCGATCAGCTGGGCCGACGAGTTCCTGACAAGGGAGATCTGGGATCGCGCTGCGGACAGTCCATCGTTGCCCGACCAGGACGGTGTCCTGCGGGTCCCGACCGAGCTGCGGGTCCACCCCAGGCTCGACAGGGACTTGAAGAAGCTGTCCAGTTGGCTCCGGATGTGGCACGAGTGCCCCGGGCGCCCCTCGAACTGGCTGCACCCGAGCGTCGAGGCGGACTCCCTGCGCTCCGGAAAGGTCGAGCACATTCTCGCCGCTGCCGGGCACGGGCGGACCGATGTCCGCGAATGGCTGGAGGCATTGGTCGAGAGCGGCACCGCCGAGGCGTCGGCCATAGCCATCCGCATCCTCGCGGACATGATCGAGGTCCGCTCCCCGTACGCCGATGAGGCGCGCAAAGCGCGCATCGTACTGACCGAGGAGCACGGTCTCGTCGCCCCCGTACACGGCAAGGTGTTCCGCCGTGCCGATCAGGGTGGGCTGCGCGAGTCCCTGGTGTACGTGGTCGACCAACTCGCCCAGGACCCGTCGCTGATGCACGCGCTCAACGTCCTGGGCATTCGCGAGGCCGATGTCGAGGGCCGGTTCTTCAGCGTTCTCGACCAGGGCTTCGACCACTACAGCGAAACGGACTGGGAGCGGTTCTGGGAGTTGTTCCGCCAGGCCGGGGCCCGTCGCGTGGCCCATAAGGTCCTGGAGCGAGTGCCCACGCCGCGCTCGACGCTCCGTGTTCGGACTGCCGACAAGCGGTTCCGACCGGTCGAGAACTGCATGCTGCCGGGTGTCGTGGTCGACGCGAAGCGCGACCCGAGCGTCGCCGTCGACATGGTGTTCCACTCCGACGACACCCCCTTCTTCTCTCAGGTCGGCCTGCAGGAGCGACCGTCCGGTGGGGTGCAGCCCAAGGCGGACGAGGCCTGGTTCGAGGAGTACCGGGCGGCTGTACACGCCGCCTACCTGCGCAGCCTGGACACCCGCGCCCCTCGTCCCGCACTGAGCCGCATGAAGGTCGAGGGTGCCGCGATCGGTGGTCCGCTGCATCTCTTCCGAGCGCTCTCCGAGGAGTCCCGCGCTGCCTTCTTGAAGGTGCTGCCCGACGACGCCGTGGTGGACAACTGGACGCGCCAGATCGGCGCGCAGACCAGCACCCGACAGGCAGTGGCCTCGCCGATCCGGTGGATGCTGATGAGGTACGGCACGGTCGCCACCTCGCAGGGGATCAAGCCGCTGAAGGAGGCCGTCGGCCCCCAGCTCGCCGCCTACCGCGACGTGTTGCCCGTCGCCGACATCTCACCCGAGAAGGCCCGCAAGCTGCGGCTCCCGACCACCGTCGACGAGGTTCCCGCGGACCGCTGGGACACACTCCTCGACGAGGTGTCTCGCAGCGAGGACGACTCCTTCGTCGGCGCCACCTACGTGATGCTGACCCGGTTCGGCGCGGACTTCCCCGAGGACTCTCTGACCCGTTGCCGGATCGGCGACACCTGGGACACCCGTCCCGACGACGAGATCACTCTCGCCGTCAATGCTGCCGAGTACCGAGCGCTCCGTGCCGAGCAGCTACCCGCGCTGCTCGTGCCGACCGCCGAGGACGCCGAGCTGATGGTCGAGAAGTGGGGCATGCTCCGCTATGCCGACGTGATCAGCCGGGAGACCCGCGAAGTGCCAGAGGGCGACCCGGTACCGCTGGTCGAGTTGTACCCCGCCCTGCGGCAGCGCCTGAACAGCGGGAACCGGAACAACATGGTGCAACGCTGCACCGAGCTGGAGGAGGTCACCCGCACGCCCAACGGCACGCACGCCTCCTCGCTGGACGCCGTGCGCCAGGACGGCACCGTCAAGGTCCGCGTGCCTCTGGAGCCCGAGCCGATGCTGCGGCTGATCGACCGCGAGCTCGACCTCGGCCTCGGCGCGGCCGGCTGCCGCGCGGTGCTGGAGCACCAAGACCGCATGGCCCGGGACAGCGAGCTGAAAGCGGCGCAGAAGGCGGTGCGCGAGGCCGAGGACGTAGTGGCCAAGATCGAGCTGCTGATCGGTGCGGACGCGCTCCGGACCGGCCTGCCCGAGGGGCTCATGGAGGCCGAGCTGCAGGCGACCGACGGCGCGGAGCCGTCTGGGCGCCGGATCGCGCAGATGGCCTTCAACGCACACGGTGACGGCGTGCTCCAGCAGCACGCCCGGGACATCCAGGCGCGTTTTCCCAACGCACCGGTCGGCTATACGGGTTCGTCGGCGGCCATCGCCTTCGTCTCGGAACTGAAGCTGCCTGTCGCGTTCGCCGGCTCGAGGACTCCGTCCCCGCCTGCGTTCGAGACGGTCGATGGTCCTCGGGACTTCCCGAGCCTCCATGAGTACCAGGAGGATCTGGTCCGGAACATCACCACCATGCTCGACCGGCTGGCTCCGCAGCGCGGCATGCTTTCTCTGCCTACCGGGGCAGGGAAGACTCGGGTCACCGCCGAGGCCGTGATCCGCTGGGTCAAGCGGTTCGGTGACCTCAAGGGCCCTCTGCTATGGATCGCGCAGACCGAGGAGTTGTGCGAACAGGCAGTCCAGAGCTGGAAGTTCGTGTGGAGCAAGGTCGGCGCGGAACGCCCGCTCACCATCAGCCGGCTGTGGAGCAGCAACGAGGTCGGTGACGTCGTCGACCACCCCCACCTGGTGGTGGCCACCGATGCCAAACTGGAGCGGTGCCTGGGCAGCGACCAGTACGCCTGGCTGCGACAGGCCGCGCTGGTGATCGTGGACGAGGCGCACACCGCCATCTCCAAGCGGTACACCGAGATACTGGGACAGTTGGGACTCACCCAGTACGAGACTGGGCGCCATCTGCTCGGCCTGACGGCGACCCCGTTCCGCAACACCAACGAGGAGGAGACCCGCCGGCTGGTCAACCGCTTCGGCAACCGACGTCTCGACGAGGGGGTCTTTCCTTCCGGGGACCCATACCGGGATTTGCAGGACTGGGGGATGCTCGCCCAGGTGGAGCATCGCACGCTGCAGGGCGGCAAGATCGAGCTGACCCGGGACGAGAAGACCCACGCCGACCGCATGGCGATGCTCTCTCGCTCCGCTGAGCAGCGGCTCGCCGACGACCATGAGCGAAGCCGTCGCATCGTCGACGAGGTGGCCGCTCTGCCGGAGGACTGGCCGACACTGCTCTTCGCCACCTCCGTGGACCACGCGAAGTACCTGGCGGCCATGCTCAACGACCGCGGTATCCGATCTGCCGCTGTCGACTCGACCACCAGCGCCCAGGACCGCCGCTCCCGTATCGAGAATTTCCGAAACGGCCGCATTCGTGTGCTCACCAACTACGGTGTTCTCACCCAGGGCTTCGACGCACCGGCCACCCGTGCCGTCGTCGTGGCCAGGCCGGTCTACAGCACGAACGTGTACCAGCAGATGATCGGTCGCGGCCTGCGCGGACCCCGGAACGGCGGCAAGGACAGCTGCCTGATCCTCAACGTCAGCGACAACATCGAGAACTTCGACACCCAGCTCGCCTTCACTCAGTTTGAGCACCTCTGGAGCCGTTCGTGACCGACGCCTATCTCGACAGTCCTCCGCTCACCGAGGAGCAGCGGGCCGTCGTGGAGCAGCCTTGGGACGCCCGCGTCCTGGTGACCGCCGGCGCGGGGGCCGGCAAGACCCATACGTTGGTGCGCCGCCTGGACGCGCTGTGCGGGCACGAGGACCCGGAGGAGGCGCTGGATGCCTCCGAGATTCTGGTGCTCACCTTTTCCCGGGCGGCGGCCCGGGAACTGCGGGAGCGGATCGCCCGGCACGGTGAGCGCGCTCACCGCGTGCGGGCACAGACCTTCGACGCCTGGGCGTACGGCGTGCTGCGGCAGGCGTACCCGGACAACGACTGGAGCGCGACCTCCTTCCTGGAGCGGATCGAGGCCGCTGCCCGTGCGATCGAGAAGGGAGCCTTGGAGGCAGGCGACACCGTGCCCCCCGCGCACGTGCTCATCGACGAGGTGCAGGATCTGCTGGGCGATCGTCGGGACCTCGTGGAAGCGCTGCTCGATCGCTACCAGGAGAGCTGCGGCTTCACAGTGGTCGGTGACGCCGCGCAGTCCGTCTACGGCTTCCAGATCACGGACCTCACCGAACGCGCCGACGAGACCGGCCGGTTCTTCGACTGGCTGCGCGCCTCGTACCCGGACGACTTGGTCGAACTCCGCCTCACCAGGAACTTCCGAGCTTCCGCCCCGGAGGCCCGGATCGCACTGGCACATGGGCCGCGCCTCCAAAACCTCACGGATGCCGACGAGGCCGCGGCCCTCTATGAAGAAATGCGCGAGCTGCTCCTCGATCCGGCGAACAGCATGGGAGCCCTCACCGACCCATTCACACTCGACGGACTGCGCGATTTCCCCGACACCTGTGCGGTTCTCACTCGTGACAACCGGCAAGCTCTCGTCGTCTCGGAACTGCTCCACGAGCACGGCGTGGAGCATCGACTGAGGCGCCCGCTGGAGGAGCGCCCGGTCCCGTACTGGGTGGCCGAGCTGTTGCGCCGCACCGAGTCCGCCACGCTCTCCGAGGAACGGTTCCGGTCGTTGCTCTCTGAGATACCTCTGCAGTACGAGCCGGACCCGCAAGCAGTGTGGGCCGTGCTGCGCCGGGCCGCGCGGGGTCCGGGGCGAGGCCTCCTCGACCTGGAACGGCTGCGCGGCCTGGTTGCCGAGGGTCGTTTCCCGGACGAGCTGACCGATCCCGAGCCGGCACGCGTCGTGGTCTCCACCGTGCACCGGGCCAAGGGTCTGGAGTTCGACCGGGTGATCATCCTCGCCCCCCCGACCGTCGCGGAGTTGCAGCAGCAGTTCAAGGAGGAGCTGGATCTGCCGGCCGAGGCCCGAGCCCTGTATGTGGCCATGACGCGTGCTCGTCATGACCTCTATCACGCGAACGGCCCCGAGCTGCCGATCTTCAAGCGGGCCGGCGGCAGGAATAACGGCCGTAGGTACCTGGGCGGTTGGAAGTCGTACGACCGGTACGGGATCGTCGGTGAGTCCGGTGACGTGTGCGCGGACAGTCCACCCGGCCACGAGGCTGACGCCGTGGCTACCCAGGCCTACCTTCTGAAGCACGTCTCCCCTGGCCAGGAGGTGGTGCTGCGCAGACGCCACGACCTGCCTCTCGGCGAGTGGCAGAGCCCTCCGTACACCCTGCTGCACAACGAGTGGGAGATCGGCGAAGTCTCGGAGCGGTTCCGGCAGGAGCTGTTCCATGTACAGAAGGTGAATCGCACATGGGACCCCTGGTGGCCCGACGAGATCCACGGTCTGCGGGTGGACACCCTGGAGTCAGTCGCGGGCAGCACTGCTGCCGGCGCCAACGCCGGGCTCGGTGACCGGGGGGTCTGGATCGCACCCCGGATCACCGGAATCGGCAGGTACCGACGGGCGGACAACGACGAGGAGCAGCGCGCATGAGCGACACGGAGACCCGCCACGCCGAGCACTACCGAGTACGAGACGAGGAGCTGCTGGTCGGCCTCCGCCGGGAGCTTCTCGGCCCCGGTCCGGACGCCGCTGCGGAGGACCGTGACGAAGTCCTCGCCCAGGACGCCCCGATCGATCGCTACCTGACCGGTGTCCTCTACCCGAGGTCGGCGGACGACGAAGCCGAGCAGAGAATGCTCGAGGACGAGGCCGAGCACGACGGTCTGGACATCACCCCCCTGCGTACCCGCGACAACCTGGAGGAGTCCGGGACCGCGCAGGAGGTCGGCGCCGCCGGGTCCCGTCGGCCCTCCTCCATGGGGCTCACCTTCGCGATCGACCCGGCCATAAGCGATTCGGTCGTGGTCAGTGCCCGGGCCGCCGCCTACCGGCCCACGGACGCGGACGGCAACCCCGTTCCCGCCCGCAGAGCCGAGGCTCGTACCACCTCCGACCAGCAGGAGCACTGGCGGCGTGAGGAACTCTCGCTGCCCGACACCACCGTGGATGTGACAACGCCTGCCCCCGACCTGCGGTTCAAGTTGGCCGACGGAGTCGCACTGCGGGTCAACGTACGGCGCCCCGACGCGACGCTGGGCACGGTGACCGTCACGGTGACCCTGGTCAACACGAACACGGTCGGCGAGCGAGAACTGCAGGACGCGTTCGCCTTGTTCCAGTGCGGGCTCGTCGTCCGCGCGGCCGACGGGTCCAGCGCCTTCGTCGAGCGTTCTGCCTCCGACGTCGCGCACGATCCCGAGGTCGCCACCAGCCGTCTGCTGCACCGCCACGCCCCGACCTTCGCCGTCGGGCACGGCTGCGCCGCAGAATGGGACTGGACGCCGCCGCCGATCGGTATGACTGACTCCTCCGGGCCGGCCGGTGTGTCCGAGGTGCGGAGCGAGTTCGTGCCGAGCGTGGAGGTGCTGCTCACCGACTCCAATCCGGAGATCGACAGCTCTGCCCTGTCCATGCTCGGCTTGGCGGAGCGCCCGGACACGGAGGTCATCGCCGCACTGGAAGCGCTCGCCGCAGGCTACGAGCGGTGGATCGACCGCAAACAGGCCGAGGCCGAGGCCCTGATCGGCGGTGCGTACGAGAAGGCCGCCCGCGGCCAGGTCGACGCCTGCCGCGAGGCCCTGGGCCGGATCCGCGAGGGCATCGACCTCCTGCGCACCAAGCCCGACGTCATGCAGGCCTTCCGGCTCGCCAACCGGGCGATGGCCGACCAACGGGCACGCAGCGCCTGGGTGAAGGGCGGCCGCACCGGCTCCCCCGAACCTGCCCAGGGCCGCTGGCGCCCATTCCAGATCGCCTTTGTCCTGCTCTGCCTGGCCGGGATCGACGATCCCGAGCACCGCGACCGCGAGGTCTCCGACCTCCTGTGGTTCCCCACGGGTGGTGGCAAGACGGAGGCGTACCTGGGGCTGGTCGCGCTCACATCGTTCCTGCGCCGGCTCCGGCTCGGTGTGAACGGTGGCGGTGTCACCGTCCTGATGCGGTACACACTGCGCCTGCTGACCCTCCAGCAGTTCGAGCGCGCCACGATCCTGCTCTGTGCCATGGAGCGGATGCGGCGCGACAACCTGGCGGAGCTGGGTTCGGAGCCGTTCTCCCTCGGTATGTGGGTCGGCGAATCGGCCACCCCCAACAAGCTGAAGGATGCGAACGACCGGCTGGCAGAACTCCATAAGGATCTCGACAAGCGTCTGGCGACCAAGAACCCTGTCCAGCTGCACGCATGCCCCTGGTGCGGGATCCGCCTGGACGCCCGCGCGTACGAGGTCGACGAGGACGCCAGGCGCATGCACGTCCGCTGCCCCGGCGCAGGCTGCGACTTCGCCGACGGTCTGCCCGTACATCTGATCGACGAGGCGGTGTACGACGCCCGGCCGACGCTGGTCATCGCCACCGTCGACAAGTTCGCGTCCATGCCGTGGCGTCCGGCCACCGCCGCGCTCTTCAACCGCAACGACCTGAACGACCGCACGCCACCGCCCGAGTTGATCGTCCAGGACGAACTCCACCTCATCTCCGGCCCTTTGGGTACTCTCACCGGTCTCTACGAGACCGCCGTCGACGAGCTCGCCGGTCGTCCCAAGGTGATCGCCTCGACGGCGACCATCCGGCGCGCCGCCGACCAAGGCCGCAGTCTTTTCGACCGTGAGGTCCGCCAGTTCCCGCCCGCCGGCCTCGACTCCCGGGATTCCTGGTTCGCCGTGGAGACCCCGCGTGAGGAGAAGGCGAGCCGACGTTACGTGGGCCTCTTCGCCCCTGGCACCAGCCAGTCCACCCTGCTCATCCGCACGTACGCGACTCTGCTGCACCGGGCGAAGCAGGCGAAGACTTCGGACGAGGTGCGGGACGCCTACTGGAGCCTGGTCGGCTACTTCAACAGTCTCCGGCTGCTGTCCGCGGCTGAACTCCAAGTCCACGACGACGTGGTGGCGTATCTGGAACTGCTCGCCGCGCGCGAGGAGACCACCGTGCGTTCCGTCGCCAACTATTCGGAGTTGACCAGTCGCATCGACGCCAGCGAGATCCCGGCCCGCCTCAAAGGCATCGAGCGGGCGTTCCCCGACCCCGACGTCGTGGACGTCCTCCTGGCCACGAACATGATCGCGGTCGGCGTCGATGTGGATCGGCTCGGCCTCATGGCCGTGATGGGCCAGCCGCAGACCACGGCCGAGTACATCCAGGCCACCAGCCGAGTCGGCCGCGCCCATCCCGGTCTCGTCGCCGTGATGCTCAACGCCACCCGCTCACGCGACCGCTCCCATTACGAGAATTTCCTGCACTTCCACTCCGCGCTGTACCGCGAGGTCGAGTCGACGTCTGTCACCCCCTTCTCCGCCCGCGCCCGCGAGCGCGGACTGCACGCGGTTGTCGTCGCGCTGACCCGGATCATGCTTCCCGATGCTCGGCCCAACGAGGCCGCGGGCATGGTGGAGTCGTACGAGCACCGCATCCGGGAAGAGATCAAGCCCGTCCTCCTCGACCGCGTTCGCGCGGTCACCCCTGAGGAGGCCGACGCCGTCTCCCGCGCGTTCGACGAGTTCCTCGACTGGTGGTGCGACGAGGCCGACATCCACAACGGCCTGCTCTTCGAACCGAGGAAGGGCAGGCACACCCCTGCCCTTCTGCAGCCGTACGACGATGAGGCCGAGAACGCCGAGGCCTGGCCCACCCTGTGGAGCCTGCGCGACGTCGATGCCGAGTCCGCCCTGTTCATGGAGGCCACCCGATGACCCCGCCCCCCGCACGCCGTCGCCGTTCCGACGCCGGCGCGGCGCCCGCCCACAACCTCCCGCGCCGCGGCGCCGTTCGTCGTGCCCAGGCGATCACCACGTACGGCGTTGGTTCACTGATCGCGGTCGATCACGAGTCCTTCGTCGTCTCCGGTCTGGACGGGGCCGACGAGCACTGGAGCACGGACGAGGCGCCTCGCATCCACGAACGTCGACTCGCTCGGATCCTGAAGGTCGAGCACTTCCGGCTGCCGCCGGCGTCCGACGAGCACAGCAAGGACGGCATCCGGGTACGCCGCTTCCCGCTCATGCATTCCTGCCCCGAGTGCAACGAGTTGCGCCGCCATCGGGACTTCAACCCGCCGCCCGGCAAGAGCGTCTGCGGCACCTGTGAGGCGGACCTGGTGCCCTCCCGCTTCGTGATCGCCTGCGAGGCCGGTCACCTCGACGAGTTCCCCTACTGGCACTGGGTCCACCGCGCCACAGGGCGCGGCGCGACGACGGTCGGCCGGTGCGGCGGCACACTCAGGCTGCGCACCTCCGGCCGCAGTTCCTCGCTCCGCTCCATCCTCGTGTCGTGCAGTTGCGGTGTGCCCGAGGTGTCGATGGAGGGTTCCTTTCGCAAGAGCGCGCTCAAGGACCTCGGTCTGCGCTGTCGGGGCACCCGACCGTGGCTCGGCACCTCCGTCCCGGCGGAGTCATGCGGTCACACCCCACGCACCCTCCAGCGTGGTTCCTCCGCCGTCTGGCAGCCCGTACTGAAGTCCGCGCTGTCCATCCCGCCGTGGAGCGACGGTCGCGCGGACCCGCTTGCTCCGTACTGGAGCCGACTGCGCGATCTGAGCGACCGGTCGGATGTCGAGATGTGCCTCAAGGTCCTTTTCGGGGACGAGTGCCCTGTCTCTGTCGACGAGGTGATGGAACTTCTCGCCGCCGAGCAGGAGGAAGACAGCACCGGGGACGAGGAACGCACCTTCGACCACCACTACCGCGCCTTGCGCAACAAGGAGTACGAACGTCTGCGTGCCGGCAACGACGAGCGCGGGCGTTCACGTGACGAGCAGTTCATCTGCGAGACCCCGCTCGGCGACCCGACTGTTCTCGACGACATCGGGGTCACCGGCCCCATGCTGGTCAAGAAGCTTCGAGAGGTCCGCGCGCTCAAGGCGTTCACTCGGCTCGCCGATCCCGACTCGGTTTCCGAGACCAACGAGGCAGTGCTCTCCTCGACGCCGTTGAACTGGCTGCCCGCCATGGAGGTTCGGGGCGAGGGCGTCTTCCTCCGGCTCGCCGAGGATCGTCTCGCCAACTGGGAGAACATCACCGCCGTGGCCAGGCGCGCCAAACGTATCCGCACCGCACACCGCCGGATGATGGAGCAGAGAGCCTCCGACCCCACCCAGGTCCAGCCCTCACCCGCTACTCCCCGCATGGTACTGCTGCACACCCTGGCCCACGTGCTGATCAATGAGTGGAGTCTGGACGCCGGCTACCCGGCCGCCGCCCTCCGCGAACGCCTCTACGCTGACGAGGAAATGGCGGGTCTGCTCGTCTACACCGCCACGAGCGACTCGGCAGGCAGTCTCGGCGGCCTGGTCGCCCAGGGCGAGCCCGAGCGACTGGCGGGCACGATCCGGTCCGCGATCCGCCGGGCCTCCTGGTGCTCCGCCGACCCCCTGTGCATCGAGTCCGAGGCCTCAGGCACTGGCGGCACGAACCTGGCCGCCTGCCACGCCTGCGTGATGCTCCCTGAGACAAGCTGCGAGCACAACAACATCCTGCTCGACCGTGCGCTGCTCGTCGGAACACCGGAGAATGCCGACCTGGGTTTCTTCGCGCACATACTGGGCCGCTAGGGAAGCGGTCGAGCGTGTGGCACGAACACGGATCAGCAGCCTGGCGCCGCCGACGGCAGCCACGTCGATCTTGCTTCACGACCCTTGGCGCAGGGCCACCTGCTCGGCCTCGAAACGCATCTGTGCTCGGTCGAGCGTGTCATCCGCGTCGCGGCCATGGGCCTGGAGCCAGTGGAGGAAGTCGGTGATTGCCGCGATCATCGTCTCCTCCGCCACGGCAGAGGCCAACCTGCCCACACCCGTCTTGCACGGCAACGGCGTAGCAGCGGCGTAGAGGCTGAGCAGGGCCTCAGCCCGCACCACGCTGGGGGCCTCCACGTAGCCGTCGCACGCGGTGAGTTTTGTGGCCAGCTCGCACCACGTGACCTTCCGGTCCGGTCGTAGCAGCACACCCCAGCGATCGGCTACGGCGTCCACGAGCGCCATGCCCCGCCCATCCAGGGATTCTGTGCTCGGGTCCCGGAGGACGGGCAGGGCCCGTGTGTCGGGGTCATGCACCTCGATGCGCAGGTGCGTGCCCCGGACGAAGACAGCCAGCGTCGCGGGGGTGCCATGTCCCACATGCGTGATGACGTTGGACACCAGCTCGCTGACGCAGAGTTGGGCCTCGTCGGTGATGTCCTGCAACCCCCACATGCCCAGGTGCAGTCGCATGATCCGGCGCAGGGCAGCCACCTCCGCGGGTTCGGCCGTGAAGGCAAGCTCCCATGGCTTGCGCGACATGCACGCTTCTTGGCTCACGCGGACCCCTCTCGTCGCGGTTGACACCGCACGGGAAGCGCAGCGTCACGAACGATCACTTTGAGTTGTGCTGTCGACCACTGTGCTGGCAGCGCATCCCTTTGTGCAATGTGCACGGCGGGATTCCCACTTCTGTGTGATTGGCAAGCACACCCCTTGGCGCGAGACTGAACGCCCGCTAGTGGAAAGAGGGTTGAGATGGCCGGTTCACCCACGGCACGCCGTCGGCGCCTCTCGATCGAGCTCAAGAAGCTCCGCGAGAAGAGCGCACTCACCTGCGCCCAGGTCGGTTCGGCCCTGGACTGGAGCGGCTCCAAGGTCAATCGGATGGAGACGGGAAGTGGGCGTATCCAGCCGTCGGACATCGATGCCCTGTGCCGCTTCTACGGCACCAGCGACGAACTGCGCGAGTTCCTCAAGTCGCTGGCCCGGCAGGCAAAAGTGCGCGGCTGGTGGCAGGTCCACGGCGCCGGCGTGCCCGAGTGGTTCAACATCTACATCGGCCTCGAACAGGACGCCTCGACCTTCCGCCAGTACCAGTGCGAGGTCGTACCCGGCCTCATGCAGACCGAGGTGTACGCGTCCGAGCTCCACAAGTCCGGCGCACACATGTCGGCCGAGGACATCACGAAGGCGGTGCAGGTACGCATGGAGCGCCAGGCCATGTTGCGACGACCGGATGCTCCCGACGCCTGGTTCATCGTGAACGAGGGCGCGCTGCGCCACGTCATGGGGGACCACGCCCTCATGCGAGAGCAGATGGAACGCGTCCTGGAAACGGCCGAACTGCCGACCGTCACCTTGCAGGTCCTCCCCTTCGACGCAGGGACCTATCCGGCCACCGGTTCGTTCACCATGCTGGGTTTCCCGGCTCCGGAGGATCCGGACCTCGTGTATCGAGACGGCATCACCGATGCCATGTACTTGGAGGGTGAGCATCATGTCCGTGAGTACACGAGGGCGTTCGACGGTCTCCGGGCCGCGGCCTTGAGTCCTCAGCGCTCGGCCCTTTTGATCGAGTCGATCTTGAAGGATTACGCAAGGTGACAAGAGAAGCTTCCGGCGGAAGCGCCCGTCCGGTGTGGTTCACGTCGTCCTACAGCAACGGTGCCGGGGGCGAGTGCGTCGAGTGCGCGCTCACCGGCGGCCGTGCCCTCGTCCGTGACTCAAAGGTCGCGGGGGCGGGTGTGATCGTGGTGGGAAGCGATGCTTGGCGCTCCTTCGTCCAGACCGTGAAACGCGGGACGGCAGGCTGACCGGCGCTTCCCGCCACCTCGCGTCGGTCGGGTACGGCGTCGGAGTTCAGGACGGGGCAGGCACTCGCCGACCCCGACAGGGAGAGGATCGGGGCGCCCGTCAAGGGACCGTGATCGGGTACCGGCGAAATCCGACGACCTGCTGCAATGCGGCTGCGTTGGTGTGGAGATCCCGCGGCTCGTTTCGGAGATTCCCGGGCACTCCCTTGTGCCGAGAAGGAGTCGCCGGGTGCGGGCCGCTGGAGATCGTGTCAGACGGAGCGCGGCTGTCCCTAAAAAGGGAATTCGGGAGTCCCGGTGACGTCGCGTCCCGTGCGCACGCGGTAGCGGATCCGCGTGCCTGGAGCTCCCGAGGCTCGAATGGTTCCCCACGGAATCGTCTGACCGGTCTTGAGGGCGGTGAAGTTGCGGTCCTCGGTGACGAGGTCGAGATTGATGCCGTTCAGGCGTCGGCTGAGCGTGAGGGTGTCGCGAGGTTCGAGGATCTCGACGGTGGCCTGCTTCGCCACCGCCAGGTGCAGCTGCTCCAAGCGGCTGCGGCCAATGGTTGCGGTCTTGTCCCGAACTGCCACGACGACACCTCGTTCCCATGACATGACAGGCCCCGCCGCCATGCCGCGGAGGCGCCTATTTGCGCTGCTTACCGTAACGGGGCGTCACCGGGTACGGCGGCGTGACACCGACCGCTTGTCGAGATTCACCGTACTGATCCACTGAGGGTCCGACGGCCTGGGCGAGGGCATGGTTTTCACCTCATTGCCCGAGACGTGGACCCATGAACGATGGCCCAATATTGGTCACTTTGCGAGCCGCGTTTCGTCGGTGCGCCTGATCGGCGTCAGGTCGCCGAGAACTTGGCAACGTACTCGTCGAAGGGCTCGATGCCGACCTCCGCACGGCGTTCGTCCATGCGCTCGGGTTCCTCGCAGGGAAATGGAATCGGTGACCCGTCCTTCACGCCGGCGATCTGTGTGCCGTAGAGCTGTTTGCGGCCCTCGTTGACCAGCGTGCGGTCGCGGAGGAAGGCCAGCTCGCGGGGGCCGGCCGAGCCTGCCGACACCGCCTGCTGCATGAGATGGAGGGCGCGGCGCTGGACGTCGAGTTGCCGGTCGGCGTGCTGGGCGATCAGCCATGCCGCGCGGGCGGCCTCCTCGCCGACCATGGCCGCTGTCGGCCAGCCGTACTCGTCCATGATCTCGCTGAGCCGGTCACCGTGCCGTGCGGTCAGCCGGCGCCATGCCAGCTGCTCGGCGGGGTCATCGCTGTTCGCGTGGACCGAGGACTGGTGATCGGCCGCAGCCATGGCCGTGAGTTCCTCCGCCAGTGCGGCAAGGTCGCGCGTCACTCTCAACTCCCGGTTCGGTGAGGGGCGTTGTGCCTGTCACGGCAAGCCTATGGGCGCATATCGGGCGTAAAGATCATTCTGGGGAACGGTGACAGGCGGCTCCGCGTACGGCGATAATGGATCTACGCTTGGAGCCGAAACGTCCTGGCGTCAGTCCTCCACCCGATCCAGTTCGCCCCGTTCGACGCAGAACTCGTTGCCCTCGGGGTCGGCCATGACGACCCAGCCTCTGCCGTTCGGGAGGGTGCGGTCCTTCAGGATGCGGGCGCCGAGGGTCACGGCGCGTTCGACCTCCTCGGAGCGGGTGCGGCCTGTGGGCCGGAGGTCGAAGTGGATGCGGTTCTTGGTCGCTTTGCCTTCCTCGACGCTGACGAAGAGGAGGCCGGGGGCGCCGTTCGGGAGCTCGATCAGTACCTCGGAGTCGCCGGGCTCGTCCTCGCCGGAGATCGGGTGGCCGAGCAACTCGGCCCAGAAGCGGGCCAGTTCGTAGGGCTCTCCCGTGCAGTCGAAGGTGATGTGACGGATGGTGGGGTTCAACGGTCGTCTCCCTCGGGTGGGTTGGGCGCGCTGGTGCGCCACCGCACCCGCCCCGGCAGGATGGGCGGGGAGACGAGGCCCTGTCGAACTGTTTACTGCCCTCGGGAAGGTTCCGTTGCCGCCCGATGAGGATCGGGTTCGGGGTCAGGCGATGAACGTCCTGATCGCTTCGTAGAGGCGGTCCGGCTGGTCCAGGTGGACGTCGTGGGCCGCGTCGGGGATGCGGGTGTGCTGGGTGTGCGGGCGGTGGGTGAGCATCGTGGCCGGTTCGTCGGGGCGCATCGCGCCGTGTTCGCCCTGGATGAGGAGGGTGGGGCAGGTAATGCGGGACCATTCGGGCCAGTAGGCGGTGGTGGCCAGTTCGGCGACCGTGTTGATGATCGTGGTGCGGTCCCACCTCGGATACCAGCCGTCTTCTCGTTCCTCCAGGCCCCTCACCCAGGCCTCGTGGCCCAGGAAGGCCTCCGCCGCGTCGACGGACTTGAAGGGGGTCGGCCAGCTGTCCAGCCAGGTCGCGATCTCTGTGGGGAGGTCCGGGGACGGGCCGGCCGGGCCCGCTTCGACCAGGATCAGGGACTTCACCAGGTGGGGATGGGCGGCGGCCAGGAGCAGGGCCGTGTGGCCGCCCAGGGACTGGCCCAGCAGGGTGACGGGGGCCAGGTCCAGTTCCTCGATCAGGGTTACGGCGTCCTGGACATGGGCCGCGCGGGTCGTGGTCGTCGGTGTGCGGGTGCTGGCGCCGTGGCCTCGGGCGTCGTACGTCACCACGCGGTGGCCGTCGGCCGACAGCTGCGCGGCGAGGGTGTCCCACTCGCCCTGGTGGCCTGCCAGGCCGTGCAGGAGGAGGAACGTGGCCGCGGGTTCCCCGGCGGCGGGGTGGTGGTCCGTGTGGGCGAGGTGCGTGCCGTCGGGGGTGGTGAGGCTTGCGGACCTCGTGCGGGTCACGTGTCAGCTCCTGGCGGTGGGCTCGGCATCTGGCCGGCGGCCACCGCCCGCCTCCTCGGCGGTGGCCGTCGTACCGGGTGTCCTACGCGGCGTCGTACGCCGTTCAGGAGCCTACGACGCCGGGCTCAGGTCCGCCCGGCCGAACAGGAGGGCGTAGCCGGCGGGGAGCTGGGCCAGGATGCGGGTGATCAGGTCGTCGCCGACGAGGGGCGGCAGCACGCTCAGGACCGAGCTGACGTCCCAGCGGGCCGTGGCGGGGGTCGCTCCCTCGATACGGGCCGCGACGGAGTCGACGAACTCGGCGGCGGTCAGCCGGCGTGTGGCCGGGATCTGGGAGGCGACCACCCTGGCGGCCTCCTCGGGCAGGGCGCGGGCGAGGTCGACCCGTTCGTCGCCGATCACATGACCGCCGAGGGCGGACAGGACGATACGGGTGACGCGCTCCGCCTCCGACCTGGTGGGGTACTGCCCCGATTCCCGTACCGCTTCGATCAGTCGGGTCCAGGCGCTGTCGTCGCCTCGGGTGCGGTGGTCGCGCGGCGGGGCGGGGATCAGGGTCTTCGGGGCCGTGAGAGCAGTCGTCACACTGGGCACCGTCGTCACGCTCATGTGTGGGTCTTCCTCCGGATCCGGTGCTGCGTGGCGCCGCCGGGCTGGGACTCCGGCGGCGCGGGGGCGGGAGTCGAGGGGGGCTGTCCCGTGGGTGGGACGTCCTCGGGACAGCCTCCGTGGGTTGCGGGGGTACTGAGTGCCGTGCCGTCAGCCGCTCAGCTGCTTCGGCTTGTCGCCGCCCGTGATCTGGATGCGGCGCGGCTTGGCCTGCTCGGCCACCGGGATGCGCAGGGTCAGGACGCCGGCCTCGTACGAGGCGTCGATGCGCTCCGTGTCCAGCGTGTCGCCGAGGAAGAGCTGGCGGGTGAAGCTGCCCGCGGGCCGTTCGGCGACGAGCAGCTCCGCGTCCTCGGGGGCGGGGGACCTGCGTTCGGCTCGGACGTTCAGGACGTTGCGTTCGACGTCCAGCTCGATCGTCTCGGGGTCGACGCCGGGAAGGTCGAAGTGGACGAGGAACTCGTCCCCGGAGCGGTAGGCATCCATCGCCATCGCCGTCGGGCGCGTGGCGGGGCCGAGAACCTGCTGGGTGAGCCGGTCGAGTTCACGGAAGGGGTCCGTGCGCATGAGCATCACTGGTCACTCCTCTCTTCAGGCGCTGTCCGTGCGATGCCCTACGTTCTTCGCCTTCTTATATAACTCGGAGCGGGAAACTTGACAAGCCTCGACTCATGTTCGCGTGGCCTCCGGGAACGCGCCTTCGTGCGCCCCGGCGCATGCGCCCCCGACCTGGGGGGTTAGCCTCGATGATCGCGAGCGGGGCAGGCGCAGCAGAGCAGAAGCAGGAGGCAGGGATGGCGAAGGTTCCCAGTGCGGTGATCGCCGCGAGCGGTCTTGTGGGCGGGTACGGCGTGGCCCGCTGGACCAGGCAGCGGCCGCTGGGCGGGGCCGTGCTCGCCGTCGCCGGGGCCGCGGCCGCGCGGCAGTGGCGGCAGCAGGCCGGTGGGGTGGCCGCGGGGGCGTTGTCGGCCGCGTATGTCGCCGCCTTCGCCGGGTCTCATCCGCTGGCCAGGAAGGTGGGTGCCTGGCCTGCCGTGTTCGGGGTGGCGGGTGCCGTGGCCGTGGCGTCCTGGGTGGTTGCCGACCGGCGCGGTTGAGTGGAGCGCACAGCGAAGAACCCCGGCCCTGAAACCCAGGGCCGGGGTTCTCGTCTGGAGCGCCGGGCAGGCCTTGCACCTGCATCTCCCCGCAGGAAGCGGGACGTCTTTCCTTGGACCACCAACGCATCGTCCGTCTGCCGGAGTTCCGGCGCCTGGACGCAGATCAACTATAGCGCAGTTTTTGTTATCGCCTTCGCCGTCCGGCCGTCTCCTCACCGTCCCCCGCAGGAACGCGACTTACGACGTCGAGGTACGACAACGTGACACGACAGATCAGCCGCCGGAGCATGTTGAAGGCCGCGGGCGCGGCAGCCGGAGCCGCCGGTATCGGCGCCGGTGTCGGCACGACGGCGCTCGCGGGCCCGGCCTCCGCCGCCGGCTCGGCCTTCGCCCACCCCGGGCTGCTGCACACCCGTACCGACCTGGACCGTATGGCGGCCAAGGTGAAGGCGGGCGCCAGACCCTATACGGCCGGGTTCGCCAAGCTCACCGCCAACCGGCACGCGCAGAGCGGCTGGCGGGCCAATCCGCAGGCCACGGTGTACCGGGGGGCGGGTTCGCCCCAGAACTACGCGGTTCTCTACAACGACATCCACGCCGCCTACCAGAACGCCCTGCGGTACCACGTCAGCGGCGAGACCGCGCACGCCGACACCGCGGTGGCGATCCTCAACGCCTGGTCGGGGAAGCTGACGTCGATCCAGGGCTCGGCCGACCGGTTCCTGGCCGCGGGGCTGTACGGCTACCAGTTCGCCAACGCCGCCGAACTCGTACGCGGGCATGGCGACTTCGCGCTCGGGCGGGCGCAGGAGGTGATGCGGAACGTCTTTCATCCGCTCAGCGACAGTTTCCTGCGCGATCACAACGGTGCCGTCGTCACCAACTACTGGCCCAACTGGGACCTGACGGCCATCGCCTGTGTGCTCGCCACCGGCATCTTCTGCGACGACCGTGCCGTGGTCGACCGGGCCGTCGAGTACTTCAAGCACGGGGACGGCATGGGGTCCGTCAAGCACGCCATTCCCGTCGTCCACGAGGACGGGCTCGCCGAGTGGGTCGAGGCCGGCCGGGACCAGGGGCATTCACTGCTCGGGGTCGGGCTGATGGGCACGGTCTGCGAGATGGCGTGGAACCAGGGCATCGATCTCTACGGCTATGACGACAGCCGCTTCCTCAAGGGGGCGCAGTACGTGGCGAAGTGGAGCCTGGGCGGGGATGTGCCGTACACGGCCCATACGCGGAAGAAGGGGGCGATCGGCGGGTGGTCGGGGAGTGAGACCGCGACGCGGGCCGCGGGTGTGGACCCGGCCATGACGCGTCCCGTCTGGGCGATGATCGCCAACCATTACACCAAGCGGCGGGGGCTGTCGGCGTCGTATGTGACGCGTGCGGCGGCCAAGGCCGCGCCGGAGGGTGGGGGTGGGGATTACGGGCCGAACAGTGGGGGTTACGACCAGCTGGGCTTCGGAACGTTGGCCTTCACGCGCGACAAGGCAACGGATCCAGCGGCGCCGGCCCCTGCTTCGTCTCCTGCGGCGTCCGGTGCCCGGCCCCAGGCGGGCGCCACTCCGTCGGTCGTTGCCTCGCCTGCCTCGGGGAGGGACCTCGCCGCCACCGGTTCCGAGGAGGTCGTCGGGTGGGCCGCCGCCGCGGGAGTCACCGCGGTCGCGGGTGGGTTGCTTCTGCTGCGACGGCGGGATCGAGTGCGGCGGGGTGGGGCCGAGTAGCGTCCGGCACGTTGCGCGGCCCAGGCGTCATGGCCCAGCACGGGTCGGGCCGCTCGCCCGCGCCGGCGGGGTGCCGCTGCGCCCACCCGTGCCGCTCTGGGGGCACCTCCCAGGCCCTTGAGGCAGTGGGGAAGGCACGACTGCCCGCAGCCAAGTCGGCTGCGGGCCGTCGCGGCGGCTCGCAGTCAGGCGAGCACTATGCCGTCGCCGTCCTGGACCCCGTCGAGCCGGAGGCCGAGGTGGAGTTGCTGTCCGCTTTGCCCTGCGCCGCCGTCAGCGGCGTGGCGATGTCCTCCAGCGAACGCCGTTCCGCACGCACCGCGAGGATCGCCGCCGCCAGGCCGGCCAGGCACATCAGGGTCGCTCCGATCTGGAAGGCGAGGACCGTGTCGCCGACCTTGCCCGTGCCGGTGAGGTCGGCGAAGAGGAGCGGGCCGCTGATGCCGCCGGCCGCCGTGCCGATGGCGTAGAAGAAGGCGATGGACATGGCGCGGGTCTCCATCGGGAAGACCTCGGAGACCGTCAGGTAGGCGCTGGAGGCGCCCGCCGAGGCGAAGAACAGCACCGCGCACCAGCATGCGGTCAGCGTGCTCGCGCTGAGCGAGCCCTGGTCGAAGAGCCAGGCCGTGCCGAAGAGGAGCAGGCCCGACAGCAGGTAGGTGCCGGAGATCATCACGCGGCGGCCGACCGTGTCGAAGAGCTTGCCCAGGAGCAGCGGGCCGAAGAAGTTGCCGAGCGCGATGACGGCGAAGTAGTAGCCGGTGCTGCCGCTCGGGACGTCGAAGAACGTCGTGAGGATCGCGCCGAAGCCGAAGGTGATGGCGTTGTAGAGGAAGGCCTGGCCGATGAAGAGGGAGAAGCCGAGGATCGCGCGGCGGCGGTAGTCGGAGAAGACCGTGCGGCCGATCTCCAGGAAGGAGACGCTGCGGCGCTGGTGGATGGTGATCTCGCCGTCCGCGCGCGGCAGCGGTTCGCCGTTCTCCTGCTCGACCTTCCGCTCGATCGAGGAGACGATGCGTTCCGCTTCGTCGTCGCGGCCGTGGATCAGCAGCCAGCGGGGGCTCTCCGGAACGTGCCGGCGGACCAGCAGGATCACCAGGGCCAGGACCGCGCCGAGGGCGAAGGTGAGGCGCCAGCCGACGTTCGCCGCGAAGATGTCCGTGTCCAGCGCGACGATCGAGAGGAGCGAGCCGCCGACCGCGCCCAGCCAGAAGCTGCCGTTGATCATCAGGTCGACGCGGCCGCGGTGCTCCTTGGGGATCAGCTCGTCGATCGCGGAGTTGATGGCCGCGTACTCGCCGCCGATGCCGAAGCCGGTGAGGAAGCGGAAGAGGAAGAACCACCAGGTGTCGAAGGCGATCGCGGTCAGGGCGGTGGCGCCGAGGTAGACCGCCAGCGTGATCATGAAGAGTTTTTTACGGCCCCACTTGTCGGTCAGCCGGCCCCAGAAGAGCGCGCCGGAGCAGGCTCCCGCCACGTAGAGGGCGGCCGCCATGCCGGTGACCTCGCCGGAGGTGATGGGCAGGCCGCTGCCGGGTTCCGACAGGCGGCTGGCGATGTTGCCCACGACGGTGACTTCGAGACCGTCGAGGATCCACACGGTGCCGAGTCCGATGACGATCGTCCAGTGCCAGCGTGACCACGGGAGGCGGTCGAGGCGGGCGGGGATGTCTGTGGTCACGGTGCGGCCGGTCCCGGCCTGTGCGGTGGTCATGGGCTCCCTCCTCGTCGAGAAGAACCCGGGTCGAGTGCCCTGAGCGGATGTGCTTACGCCCTGACACCTCGGACCACCCGTGCGTCACGTCCCGGCCGCTTCAGGCTCCCAGCGCGTGCGACACCGTGTAGATCAGCAGTCCGGCCAGCGAGCCGACCACCGTGCCGTTGATCCGAATGAACTGCAGGTCGCGGCCGATGTTCGCCTCGATCTTCCTCGTGGTGTGCTCGGCGTCCCAGCTCGCCACCGTGTCCGTGATCAGGGAGGTGATCTCCTTGCGGTAGGTGGTGACGACGTAGACGGCCGCGTCCTCCACCCACTTGTCGACCTTGTCCTGCACCTTGCGCTCGCCCGCCATCCGGGAGCCCAGCGACAGCAGGGAGGCGCGTACGCGCAGCCGCAGCTCGCTGCGCTCGTCCTCCGCCGCCGCGACGATCATGGATCGTACGGCCGTCCAGGCGCTGGCGATGAGGTCCTGGACCTCGCCGCGGCCCAGCACCTCGCCCTTGAGGCGCTCGACGCGGGCGCGGGTGTCGGTGTCGGACTGGAGGTCGGAGGCGAAGTCGGTGAGGAAGCGGTCGAGGGCGCCGCGCGCGGGGTGGGCGGGCATGTCGCGCATCTCGGTGGCGAAGCGCAGGAGTTCCTTGTAGACGCGCTCGCCGACCTTGCGGTCGACGAACCTCGGTGTCCAGCCGGGGGCGCCGCCCTCGACGGCGTCCATCACCTCGTCGCGGTGCAGCACCAGCCAGTCGTGCGCGCGGGTGACGACGAGGTCGACGACCCGTTTGTGACCGCCGTCGGCGACGACCTTCTCCAGCATCTTGCCGATGCCGGGCCCGATCTCCTGGGCGTTGGCCCGGCGCGTGATGGCCTCGCCGACCACGGCCTGGACGTCGGAGTCGCGCAGGACCGTCAGGGCGCCGCGCAGGGCGGTGGACAGCTCCGCCGTGACCCGGTCGGCGTGTTCGGGGACGGCGAGCCAGGCCCCGAGGCGGCTGCCGATGCCGACGGCGCGCAGCCGCTGGCGTACGACGTCCTCGGAGAGGAAGTTCTCACCGACGAACTCGCCGAGGGTGACGCCGAGCTGGTCCTTCTTGGTGGGGATGATCGCGGTGTGCGGGATGGGGATGCCGAGGGGGTGGCGGAAGAGGGCGGTGACGGCGAACCAGTCGGCGAGCGCGCCGACCATGCCCGCCTCGGAGGCCGCGGCGACATAGCTCGCCCAGGGGCCGGCGCCGGAGTTCTGGGCCCACTTGGCGAGGACGTAGACCACGGCCACGAACAGCAGGAGCCCGGTGGCGGTGAGTTTCATGCGGCGGACGCCGCGCTGTTTCTCCTCGTCCGCGGGGCTGAAGGTGGCCATCGCACGGTTCGTGGTGACGACGGGGCGGGCATGCTGCCCTCCGACGTCGCCCTTTTCTCCTGCTTTCGTCCGTTCCATCCGCTCCACCCGCTCGGTGATCCCGCACACATTGTCCCTTCCTGACCGACTCCTGGAACGGAACAGGAGTTCCCGGCGTCTGTCGGGAGGGGGTAATGCCACGGGGTCCGTGTGAGCTTCCCCCGGCCCATGACGCATCATGGGCATATCAGATCGGAGCCTTGGGCTCCCATCGCCCGAGGAGAACTAAACAGCATGACCCGGGGTCGTGGTTACGCCCTATTGGCCGTCGTTGTCGCAGCGATCGTGGCCCTTTCCACCGCCATATACGTCGGCGTGGCGTCCGACAGAGGTGCGCCGGCGCGCAGCGCTCTCGCCGACGACCGCCTCCCGAACAACTCCGCCGCCCCCGCCTCCACCGGCACCTGGGTCGGCACGTGGTCCGCCTCCCCGGCCGCGGCCGAGCCGGGCACGGAGACGAACGGCATGGCGGACCGTTCGGTGCGCAACGTCGTCCACACCAGCGTCGGCGGTACGAGTGCCCGCGTGACGCTGTCCAATCTCTACGGCCAGGCGCCGCTGAGCATCACGCGCGCCTCGATCGCCGTCGCCGCCGGGAGCGGCACGGCCGCCGCGCTCCAGGACACCCTGCGGCAGCTGACCTTCAACGGCGGGCCGGGGGTCGTCATCCCGCCCGGCCAGCAGGTGATGAGCGACGCGGTGCGCATCGTCATCCCGCACGACGCGGACGTCCTGATCACCACGTACACGCCGACCAGCTCCGGCTCGGTGACGTACCACCGGCACGCCCGGCAGATCTCCTACGTCGCCCAGGGCGACCACACGGCCGACGCGACGGGCACGCCCTACACCGAGCAGAGCATGTCCTGGCGGTACCTGACCGCGCTGGACGTGCTGAGCAACGAGTCCGACGGGACGGTCGTCGTCCTCGGCGACTCGCTCACCGACGGGATCACCTCAACCGCCGGTGCCAACAACAGGTGGACCGACGTCCTGTCCGACAGGCTACGCGCGGAGATCGCCGCCGGGCGGGACCTGCCCCGCTACAGCGTCGTCAACCAGGGCATCAGCGGGAACCGCGTCCTCACGGACGGGCTGGGCCGGCCGGCGGACAACCCCAGCGGACTGAACCGCTTCGGGCGGGACGTGCTGGAACGGACGAACGTCAAGGTCGTCGTCATCGACCTCGGGGTCAACGACATCCTGCGCAATCCGCGGCTCGCGGATCCGAACGCGATCGTCGGCGGGCTGCGCACGATGGTCGAGCAGGCGCATGCGCGGGGGCTGAAGGTCGTGGGGGCGACGCTGATGCCGTTCGGCGGGCACCGGGGGTACTCGGAGGCACGGGAAGCCGTGCGGCAGCAGATCAATGCGGAGATTCGCGCCGGGCGGGTGTTCGACGCGGTGGTCGACTTCGACAAGGCGCTGCGTGATCCTTACGACACGCGGCGGCTGCGGGCCGACTACGACTCGGGGGATCATCTGCATCCCAGTGACAAGGGGTATGCGCGGATGGCCGAGGCGTTCGATCTGGAGAGTCTCAAGGGGTCGGTGCCGGCGCAGCTGTAGAGCCGCCTGTTGTCCGGCCCTGGGCATGGGTGCCGAGGCGCGGGGTGGGTGCGCAGCCCGGCGTGGCGGGGTGCCGCCTGCGCCCACCCGTGCCGCCTGCGCCCACCCGTGCCGCCGGGGGGCACCTCCCAGGCCCTTGAGGCCCTGGGGGAGGCACGACTGCCCACAGGCAGCGGCGGCTAGGTGTATTGATCACGAGCGTTGTTAACGCTGGCCGGGCTTGATCATGGCGAAGGCCTCCGTGTGGTGGAGGTGTCGAATCTTCACCGCACGGAGGCCTTCATGTCCCACCGTAATGCCCGGCTGACCGTTCACGGCAAGCGACTGCTCATCGACCGCGTCCGTTCCGGCCGTCCCGTCGCGCACGTCGCCGCAGAGATGGGCATCTCCCGTCCCACCGCCCACAAGTGGATCCGACGCTGGCGATCCGAGGGCGACAGCGGGCTCTTCGACCGCTCCAGACCACCCGCGCACGACACCGCACCGAACCACTGCCACGACCGAAGCCCGCGTCTGCCGGCTGCGCCAGAACCGCAAACTCGGGCCCGCACGCCTCGGCCCGATCCTCGGTCTGCCCGCATCGACCGTGCACCGCGTCCTGGTCCGCCATGGCCTGAACCGTCTGGCCTTCCTCGACCGGCCCACCGGAGAGGTCATCCGCCGCTACGAACGCCACCGGCCCGGTGAACTGATCCACGTCGACGTCAAGAAACTCGGCCGCATCCCCGACGGCGGCGGTCACAAGGTCCTGGGCCGCCAGGCCGGCCGCGCCCGGCGCAACAGCGTGGGCTTCGACTACGTCCACTCCGCCGTCGACGACCACAGCCGCCTCGCCTACAGCGAGATCCACCCGGACGAGAAGGCCGCCACCTGTGCAGACTTCCTCCGCCGGGCCGCGGCCTTCTTCACCACCTGCGGCATCGACCGCATCGAACGGGTCCTGACCGACAACGCCTGGCCCTACCGCAAGAGCTTCGCCTGGCGGCAAGCCCTGGCCGACATCGGCGCGACCGGCAAGCTCACCCGCGCCTACCGGCCCCAGACCAACGGCAAGGTCGAACGCTTCAACCGCACCCTGCTCGACGAATGGGCCTACCTACGGCCCTACACCAGCAACACCGAACGCACCGACGCACTGGCAGACTTCCTCCACACCTACAACCACCACCGCTGCCACACCGCACTCGGCGGCCACCCACCGATCAGCCGTGTGAACAACGCTCCAGGTCAATACAGCTAAAGCCTGTTGCGAAAGTGGCCTCGTCGCCCGGGGGCGGCCGCGCGGCGTCCGGTGCGTGCTCTGGGGGTCCCCCCGGCCGAAGGCTGGGGGAGTGCCGCCCGGAAGCCCTCGTACTGGGCGTACTCGGGCTTTCGGGCGGTGCGGCGAGTGGGGGCACCGCCCACGCCCTCAAGGCAGTGGGGGAGCGTGCCGGACGCCGCGCGGCAGAGGGCACTTTCGCAACAGGCCCTAGCCTTCCAGTTGGCGGCGTTCCTCGCGGAGTCGCTTTTTCTCCGCCCGGGTCAGCTTTCGCTGGACCCCGACGCCGCCCCAGAAAGCGAAGCCGGTGATGACGACGCGGGGTGCGCCGGGGGCGCGGGGGACGCCCTCCTCCCGGTGGTCGAAGCCGCCCATGATGCCGATGCCGCGGACGACGACCTCCACGCCGGGCGGGACGATGACATCCACCCCGCCCATGATCGCGATGGCGTTGATCTCGACCTCACGGTCCGCGAAGTTCGCCTCGCGCAGGTCGATCTCCCCGCCCCCGCAGAGGGCGAGGCAGGTGAACCGCCGGGGCATCGTCCAGCGCCCCCTGCGCTGGAAGCCGGACATCACGGCCACGGCCCACGACGAGGAACCCTCCCCGCCGACGATCCGCCCGGACCAGTGCGAGCCGTCCGGGCCGGCGGCGGGTTCCTTGGCCAGGGACACGGAGGGCGCCGTGACGCCCGCGGCCGGCAGGTCCCGGGTGATCGGCGCCAGTTCGCCGTACGTCCGCGCCTGATACGTCGCGTCCAGCCGCTCCTCGAACTCCGCCATGTCGAGACGGCCCTCCGCCAGGGCGTCCCGCAGGATCTCGGCGACCCGTTCACGGTCGGCGTCGGAGGCGCGGAGGTCCGGGACTGAGTCGTCGGTCATACGCAGCAGATTACGAGTTCACCCCGCCGGGGGCTACGAGATCGCCCGCTCGGCCTGTTCCGCGTACATCTTCGCGATGACCGCCTCGATGTCCGGCTCCCGTACCGACAGGTCCACCAGCGGGTACTCCGCCGCGATCCTCGCGACGAGCGGTGCCGCCGACTCCGACGCCGGGAATGCCAGCCACTGCCGCGGGCCGTCCACCCGGACGACCCGGGCGGGTGCCGGGGCGTCGATCGGCGGCAGTTCCCGCTCCAGGTCCACCACCAGGGTCCGCTCGCTCTCCCCCGCCTCGTGCAGCCCGGCCAGCGGGCCGTCGTACATCAGGCGCCCGTGGTCGATGACCATCACCCGCTTGCACAACTGCTCGATGTCCTGGAGGTCGTGCGTGGTCAGCAGCACCGTCGTGCCGCGCTCGGCGTTCAACTCCCGCAGGAACTCCCGCACCTTGGACTTGGACACGACGTCGAGGCCGATGGTCGGCTCGTCGAGGTACAGCACCTCCGGGTCGTGCAGCAGGGCCGCCGCGATGTCGCCGCGCATGCGCTGCCCGAGCGAGAGCTGCCGTACCGGCACGTCCAGCAGGTCACCCAGGTCGAGGAGTTCGACCAGACGGCCGAGGTTCTCGCGGTAACGGGCGTCCGGGATCCGGTACATGCGGTGCATCAGCCGGTAGGAGTCGACCAGCGGCAGGTCCCACCACAGCGTCGTCCGCTGCCCGAACACCACGCCGATGCGGTGCGCGAGCCGCGTGCGTTCGCGGGAGGGGTCGATGCCGGCGACCCGGAGCCGGCCGGCGCTCGGAGTGAGGATGCCGGTCAGCATCTTGATCGTGGTCGACTTGCCGGCGCCGTTCGGGCCGATGTAGCCGACCATCTCGCCGCGTCCCACGCGGAAGGAGATCGAGTCGACGGCCCGGACCTGCCGCCGCTCCCGTTTCATGAAGCCGGTCTTCTTGCGCACGTCGAAGACCTTCTCGACGCCGTCGAGTTCGATGAACCCGCTGTCCACACCGTCCATGCCGTCCAACGCCGTCAACTCCCTGTACTCCGGTAGGAACGAAGCCCCACCCGCCACACCAACCCCGCCAGCACACAGCACGCCACCGCCACCAGCGGCGACGCGAAGGCCGTCCACTGCGGCAGCGCGATCGGGTACGGCCGGCCCAGCACATAGGCGGCGGGGACCCAGTTGACGAAAGCGAGCGGCAGCATGAAGGTCACGCCGCGCACCAGGTCCTTCCCGAACACGGTCGGCGGATACTGCAGCAGCGTGGTCCCGCCGTACGTGAACGCGTTCTGCACCTCGGCGGCGTCCTGGGCGACGATCTGGAAGGCCGCGCCCGCCACGAACACCGCCGAGAAGATCGCCGCGCCGCTGACCACCATCACCGGCACCAGCAGCACCTTCGGCGCGCTCCAGTCGACGTCGACCGAGACCAGCGCCCAGCCCAGGACCACCGCGCCCTGAGTGATCCGCCCCAGGCGGCGCAGCGCGAAAAGGTCGGCGCCGACCTGGGCGAGCACCGGCGCGGGACGCACGAGCAGGATGTCGAACGAGCCGTCGCGGATCCGGGAGCCCAGGACGTCCATCGATCCGAGCACCAGGTCGGCGATCCCGAACGCCGTCACCGACAGCCCGTACAGGAAGGCGATCTCGGGCAGTGACCAGCCGCCCAGCGAGTCGACCTGCGAGAACATCAGCAGGATCCCCACGAAGTCCAGGCCGGTCACCAGCAGGTTGCCGAACACCGTGACGACGAAGGAGGTGCGGT
Organism: Streptomyces sp. NPDC045955; assembly: GCF_056430805.1. Taxonomy (NCBI): domain Bacteria; kingdom Bacillati; phylum Actinomycetota; class Actinomycetes; order Kitasatosporales; family Streptomycetaceae; genus Streptomyces; species Streptomyces sp. NPDC045955. Next base: position 7,901 of record NZ_JBWKKY010000005.1, on the reverse strand, counting down.
AGGTCATGCTGGAGCGCACCCACATCCCGGCGATCAGCCGGTAGGCCCGCAGCCCCTCCAGCAGGGCGCTCCGCTCACCCACCCTGCACCACCACCCGGCGCGTCGCGGCCGACTGCAGCAGCCGCCCCGCCGCGAGCAGTGCCACCGCCCACGCCGCCTGGAAGGCGAACGCGCCGAGCGGATCGGTCTCCCCCATCAGCACATCCGCCGGCATCTGGATCTGCGCCGCCCACGGCAGCACCCGCACGATGTCGCCGAACACACCCGGGAAGGCGTTCAGCGGCAGCACCATGCCCGAGAAGAAGATGCCCGTGATCATCAGCACCTGGTTGACGCCCATGCCGTCCATGAGCCAGAACGCGCTCAGGGCCATCAGGAAGCGGAGGGCGAAGCTGACGACCGCCGCCAGCAGCAGCGTGACCACGAAGGCCGCCCAGGGGGCGACCGACGTCGGCAGCGCCATGGGGAAGAAGACCGCGCCGAACGCGAACGGGACGACGCCCCGCCCCAGCATCTGGAACAGCGCCCGCCCCACGTCGCCCGCCAGCCACCACAGCTGGAGATCGGCCGGCCGGTACAGGTCGACGGCGATCTCACCGGTGCGGATGCGCCCCATCAGGTCCTTCTCGGCGCCGCCGCCCTGGATGGCGAGGGTCGCGTACAGGCACTGTCCCAGCCACACATAGGTCACGGCCTGCGCCTGGTCGTACCCTCCCAGATGCGGCCTCTCGTCCCACAGCGCCAGGTACGTGGAGACGAGGATGACGCCGAAGACCGTGTTGGTGAACACCCCGGCCACGGTGGCCGCCCGATACGTCGCGTACCGCCTGAAGCCCCCCGCCGCGACGGCCAGGTACAACCGTCCCGAGCCCACATCCACAGCCCTCCTCGCCGCCAGGCACCGAAGCGCAGGAGCCTAGTGGAGCGGCGATCGCGCCTGCCACGCAATTTCGAGGAGCGGCTCAGGCACCGCGGGGCGAGTTCGCACCGGCCCAGACGGTACGATCCGTTGCGTCCGCGTGGGCCGAGGCGCCCGTGGCCAGGGCGAGCAGTCGGATCGTCGTGTCGCCCTTCAGGCGAATCTCGCGCACGCAGGATCGCGATACGAACAGGCGCGCAGGATGCCGCACTTCATCCTGCGTCCGGCTGGGCGCTCGCCCGCACACAGCCCGTCCCGCCCCCGCCTCACGACACGGCCCTCGGTCCGGGAACTGATCGCCGGATGGGACAGTCTTCATCACAGGGGCGCAAGAGCGAGCAGAGACGTACGGGAACGACGTACGACGCGAAACAGGAGTCCGTGCACGACATGAGTGACGAGCCGCAGCCGCAGCAGCCGACACCGGGCTGGGCACCGAGAGAGCCGCAGGCGGACGGCGACCCGGCCGCGCCGCAGGCCCAGCCGGCCGGGAAGCCGAAGCGCACCGGCTGGCGCCGGATCATCCCGACGTGGCGCATGACGCTCGGCGCCTTCCTCGTCGTCGCCCTGCTGCTGGTCGGTGGCTTCTTCCTCGGCTACTCGCTGGTGAAGATCCCGCCGGCCAACGCGCTCGCCACCAAGCAGGCCAACGTCTATCTGTACGCGGACGGCTCGGTGATCGCCCGCGACGGCGAGATCAACCGGGAGAACGTCACACTCCCGCGGATCTCCAAGGACGCCCAGCACGCGATCCTGGCCGCCGAGGACCGCGACTTCTACACCGAGTCCGCCGTCGACCCCAAGGCCATGCTCCGCGCGGCCTGGAACACGGCCCTCGGCAAGGGCAAGCAGTCCGGCTCCACGATCACGCAGCAGTACGTGAAGAACTACTACCTTCGCCAGGACCAGACCCTCACGCGCAAGGCCAAGGAATTCTTCATCGCGATCAAGCTGGACCGCGAGGTCAGCAAGGACCACATCCTCGAGGGCTACCTCAACACCAGCTACTTCGGCCGCAACGCCTACGGCATCCAGGCCGCCGCCCAGGCCTACTACGGCATGGACGCCTCGGACCTCGACCCGGCCCGCGCCGCCTACCTCGCCGCGCTCGTCAACGCGCCCAGCCAGTACGACGTGGTCGCCCACCCCGAGAACCGCAAGGCCGCCGAGTCCCGCTGGAACTACGTCCTGGACGGCATGGTCACGAAGGGCTGGCTCAGCGAGTCCAAGCGGGCCGGCATGAAGTTCCCGGTGCCGAAGGAGTCCACCCTGTCCACCGGCATGTCCGGGCAGCGCGGCTACATCGTGCGGACCGTCAAGGACTACCTCACCCAGAACAAGATCATCGACGAGAACCAGCTCGACGCGGGCGGCTACCGCATCACCACGACGCTCCAGAAGCCCAGGCAGGACGCCTTCGTCAAGGCCGTCAACGACAAGCTGATGGACAAGCTGGACAAGAACAACAAGGTCGACACCTACGTCCGCGCGGGCGGCGCCGCCGTCGACCCGAAGAACGGCGAGGTCGTGGCGATGTACAACGGCATCGACTACGTCAAGCAGTACACCCCGAACGCCACCCGCAGGGACTTCCAGGTCGGCTCCACCTTCAAGCCGTTCGTGTTCACCGCGGCCGTCGAGAACCACTCGGAGACCCAGGACGGCCGCGTGATCACCCCGAACACCATCTACGACGGCACCAACAAGCGCCCCGTCCAGGGCTGGACCGGCGACCCGTACGCCCCGGAGAACGAGGACCAGCGCTCGTACGGTGACATCACCGTCACCGAGGCCACCGACAGCTCCGTGAACTCGGTGTACGCGCAGATGGCGGCCGACGTCGGCCCCTCGAAGGTCAAGCAGACCGCAATCGACCTCGGCGTCCCCGAGACCACTCCCGACCTCGCCGACGGCCCCGCCATCGCGCTCGGCACGGCCACCGCCAGCGTCCTCGACATGGCGGAGGCGTACGCCACGCTCGCCAACCACGGCCGGCACGGCACGTACACGATGGTCAAGAAGGTCACCAAGGAGGGCTCGCCGGTCGACCTGCCCGAGCGGCGCACCCGGCAGGCCGTGAGCCGCGAGGCGGCCGACACCACCACCTCGGTCCTGCGGAGCGTCGTCCAGAACGGCACGGCCTCCGCCGCGCAGGCCGCGGGCCGCCCCGCCGCCGGCAAGACCGGAACCGCCGAGGAGGACACCGCGGCCTGGTTCGCGGGCTACACCCCCGACCTCGCCACGGTCGTCTCCGTCATGGGCCAGGACCCGGTGACCGCCGCCCACAAGTCGCTGTACGGCGCGATGGGCCTCCCGCGGATCAACGGCGGCGGGGCGCCCGCCGAGATCTGGGCCCAGTTCACCCGGGACGCCCTGAAGAACGAGCCGGTCACCGACTTCGACCTCAGGCTCCAGCCCGGCGCCGACGTCTCGCAGGCCCCCGGCACCGAGCCCCCGGCCGACCCGACCACGGGCGGCACCACCGACGGTGGCAGCACGTCCAGCGGCGGCCAGGAGACCGGCACCGAGACGCCCGGCCAGTCCCCGAGCGCGCCCGAGGGGCAGACCGAGGGCGGCACCACCGACGGCGGCACGGGCGGCGAGTCCCCGACCGGCGGCGGCACCGCGGACGGCGGCACCGGCGACGGCGGCGCCGCCACCGACGGCGGCACCACCGGCACGACCGACGGTGGCACGACGGAGGGCGGCGGCGACGCGACCGACGGCGGGGGCACCGGCGACCCGACCGGCCCCGGCTGGGGCGTGGTCCCGCAGGGCGCCCGCCGCGAATAGATCGGTGACCGCTGGTCGCCTTCGTAACGAAGCAACGGCGAAGGGGCCGGTGACTCCCGTCACCGGCCCCTTCGCGCTGCTGTCCGGACTACAGATAGAGGCCCGTCGAGTCCTCCGAGCCCTCGAACCGGTCCGCGGCCACGGCGTGCAGATCACGCTCGCGCATGAGCACGTACGCGATACCGCGCACCTCGACCTCGGCGCGGTCCTCCGGGTCGAACAGAACCCGGTCGCCCGGCTCCACGGTCCGTACGTTCTGCCCCACCGCGACGACCTCGGCCCAGGCCAGCCGCCGGCCGACCGCCGCCGTGGCGGGGATCAGGATGCCGCCGCCGGAACGCCGCTCGCCCTCGCTGGTGTCCTGCCGCACGAGTACGCGGTCGTGCAGCATCCGGATGGGCAGCTTGTCGGGATGGGTGCTGTGCTCGTTTCTCTTGGCGCTCACGCCCTGAAACCTACCTGTCTTCCCCGGGGACGTACGCGGTCGGGTCAGCCCTTGCGACGCCGGGTGCTGACGGCGAGCAGCCCGACCACGCCGACGACGACGAGCGCGACGGGCACGACCCGCTCCAGCCGCGGCGCCCCGTCCTCGTCCACGAACCGGGCGCGCACGTCCGTGACGGCCCGGTTGACCTCCACGTACGCCCGCCCGAGGGTGTGATCGATGTTGGACGCGACCTTGGCCTTGGCGTCCCCGACGATGGTCTTCGGGTGCACCCGCACGCCGATCTCGTCGAGGGTCTCGGCCAGGGTCGCGCGGCGGCGCCTGATGTCCGCCTCGATCTGCGCCGGGGTCCTGGTGTCCGCCGTGTCCGCCACCGTGTCGCCTCCGAAGTCGGTATGAAGCCTGTGCTGGACAGTCTGTCAGCTCCACGGCTCATCGCACTGCCTCGACCCCCGGTTACCCTGGCCCGATGAGCGAGCGACTCCAGCCGGGGGACGTGGCCCCCGCCTTCACCCTGCCCGACGCCGACGGCACCGAGGTGTCCCTGTCGGACCACAAGGGCCGCAAGGTCATCGTGTACTTCTACCCGGCCGCCCTCACCCCCGGCTGCACCAAGCAGGCCTGCGACTTCACGGACAACCTGGAGCTGCTGGCCGGCGCGGGCTACGAGGTGATCGGCATCTCCCCCGACAAGCCCGAGAAGCTGGCCAAGTTCCGCGACAAGGAGTCCCTGAAGGTCACGCTGCTGGCCGACCCGGACAAGCAGGTCCTGGACGCCTACGGCGCCTTCGGTGAGAAGAAAAATTACGGCAGGACCTACATGGGCGTGATCCGCTCCACGATCGTCGTGGACGAGGAGGGCAAGGTCGAGCGCGCGCTGTACAACGTCCGGGCGACGGGTCACGTGGCGAAGATCATCAAGGATCTGGGGATCTGATCCGGTCGAGCGGGGCTCGGAACCGATGCGGGCGGAGATGATCTCGGCCCGCATCGGAGACCAGGCGGGTCAGGCCGACTCGAGCAGGGTCGTGTAAGCCCCCTCGGCCGCCCGGCCCTGCGCCGTACCGGGCGGCGTGTGGGCGAGGAACTCGCTGGTGGAACCGCTCTGCACGAGACGTCCGCCCACCAGAACAGACACGTGATCGGCCTCTTCGGCGAGGTCGGTCACGTCGTGCGTGGACAGCAGGATGCGGACCTCGTCCTTGACCGAGGCGAGGAGATCGCGGAAAACCCGTCGCTGACGCGGGTCCATGCCGGCCGTGGGTTCATCCAGGAGGAGCACCCGTGCGTCGTGGACCAGCGCACAGGCCACCCCCACCCGCCTCAGCTGGCCGCCCGAGAGCTGGCCGGTGCGGGTGTCGGCGCGCTCCGACATCTCGACGCGGGACAGCGCCCGAGGAGCGTTGGCCCAGGCATCGCCCCGGCTCATCCCCTTCAGCCAGCCCACATAGGCGACGTACTCGCGTGCCGTGAGCGAGGGCAGGGGGGTGATGTTCTGCGGCATCCAGGCCACCGTCCGCCGGTAGTCCTTGCTCTTCGCGTCAAGCCCGTCCCACGTCACGGTTCCCCGCTGCGGCGCGGTGACGGCAGCGGCCAGCTGCAACATGGTGGACTTCCCGGCCCCGTTGGGTCCGAGCAGGATGGTCAGTCCGTCCGGAAGGCGGTAGTCGAAGTTCTTCAGCACGGCAGCCCGCCGTCGGCCGTAGGCGAAGGTGCAGGAATCGAGAACAAGCGTCATGCGGCTCTCCGTGCGATGCGGTTCGGTGGAAGGAGGTGGGCGCCGACGCCGACGGTGAGCATCAACAGGGCTCCCGTGGTGGCGTACCAGGTGCCGGGCGGTTCGAGGAGTACGGTCCACGGGTAGGCGTCGCCGGGCGCTCTCATGCCGAACAGCACGCCGAGCAGCGGCCACAGTGCGGGAACGAGGACGGCGGATCTCCCGAAGAGAGCCCCGCACAACAGGGTGAGGCCGGCGAGGAAGGCCGTGTTGCGGCCCAGTGTCTCGGCCGACGCGGCCCCGGTGATCATGGCGATCACCTCGCCCACGGCACATGCGAGTGCCACCACGCCGAGTGCGAGCAGGACGTCGAGGAACCTGACGGGTCGGATTCCGGTGTTCTCGGCGGCGTCCAGCCGGGTGTGCAGACAGTCGAAGAGGACCGAGGTCAGCACGAGCGGGACGAGGGTGGCGGCCTGCACGATCTCGGCGCCGCCGGACCAGATGGACGGCAGGAAGAGAGGGGTGTCCTGGACGATCGCCGCCAGCAGCGCGAACATCAGGAAACCCAGGGGCAGCCGGGTGTGGGCGCGGCGGGCACGCAGCCACCACATCACGTTGTTTTCCCGCCTTCCCGGCAGGCCTGCGCCACGGTCGTCTCGTACCAGGCCATCTGCTGGGCCTCGCTCAACCGCAGAACCTTCCCCACCCGGTCCTGGAGACGGCTGCGTTCCTGCGGGGCGAAATCGGGTTCGGTGCTGAGCCGTCTCAAGTAGGTGTCCGCCTGCCCGACTTTGGAGGACACCCAGTAGTACACCTGGCGGGCGGGACCGGTGGCGGGAGGGGCGCATTCGAAACGCACCACTTCGCGGGCGATCTGGTAGCGAACGGTGCCGGTCGCCTGGCCGACCCCGAGCGGGACGGTCCAGTCGTCCTTCGTGGACGGTTCGGGGTACCGGAGGCTGAGGGAGATGTCCCTGATGGACGTCGGCTCGGCGGGCAGACCGGCTCGGCGCAGGATTGCCAGCGTCGCCGCCGCTTCCTCGGAGAGAGCGGAGATGTGCTCGGCGCGCGCCTCGGGCAGACAGATGCGGGGGGACTGGCCGGCACAGGCGATCGAGCCGTGACCGGTGCTCCGTGGGCCTACGTAGCTCCAGTTGCTGACCAAGGAAAACGATCCGAACGCGCAGGCGAGGACGAGCGCTCCCGCCACGGCTCCTCGCAGCCGGCGGGAAACAGGCGCCCAGAGCAGGACCATGGCGACGGCGCAGCCGACGGCGAGCAGGAGGGGAGCCGCGAGGCCGGCGGCCGTGGGCAGCTCACCGAACATCATCTTTCCGGCGAAGAGGCCGGTGAGGTGCCGGGGCCACGGGGTCTCCAGGCCCGTGGACCAGCCGACGACCAGGAAGTCGGTGACCGCGATGATCGGCACCACGGCGATGTGCTTGACGGTGGCTCCGACGGCGAATCCGACGATGCCGTGGGCGACGCAGAGCACCAGTCCGAAGGCCAGCAGCGCGAGGCCGGGCAGGTCGGGTGCGACCTGCTCCTGGACCAGGGCGCACAGCGCCGGAAGGATGAGGAGCAGCCAGGCCAGTGCGATCACGGGAGACAGGTGCTGTGCGGCGATGGTATAGCGGGATCGCACCGCCCCCAGCCTCCAGATTCCGGAGGCTCCCAGCTTCCGCGCCTCCCACGCGGCGAGACCGGAGGCAACCGCGAAGGCCACCGGCAGCAGGTTGCGCAGCACCGCGTCGACCACGGTCGCGGAGTAGCCCAGCGGATCGATGCGGAGGTCGTCACCGAGGTCGGTGGCGTAGTAGGCGAACACGAGGAGCAAGGCGACAGGCGCGACCCGCAGCGCGCTGCTGGACCTGATGAGGGTGAGGGGTTTCACTTCTTGGCTTCCTGGAGCGGTCCGAACAGGGGGCGTGGGGGGGGGGGGGGGGGGGGGGGGGGGGGGGGGGGGGGGGGGGGGGGGGGGGGGGGGGGGGGGGGGGGGGGGGGGGGGGGGGGGGGGGGGGGG